>NZ_MVHU01000025.1 GCF_002086285.1 Mycolicibacter kumamotonensis
CCCCCCCCCCGCCCCCCCGCCCCCCCCCCCGGCCCCCCCCCGGGCCCCCCCCCCCCCGGGCCCCCCCCCCCCCCCCCCCCCCCCCCCCCCCCCCCCGGCCCCCCCCCCGGGGGGGGGGGCCCCGGCGGACGCATCTGTCGTGCGGGTCGACTCGGCGTTGGTCGCTAACCGCGCGCGGGCCTGCCAAGTAGACTCAGCTGCGACGGAAGGTGCGGAATGAATGAGTTGGTTGATACCACGGAGATGTACCTCAGGACGATCTACGACCTTGAGGAAGAGGGTGTCACCCCCCTGCGTGCGCGGATTGCCGAGCGGCTCGAACAAAGCGGGCCGACCGTCAGCCAGACTGTGTCCCGGATGGAGCGCGACGGCCTGCTGAGGGTGGCCGGAGACCGTCACCTCGAACTCACCGAGAAGGGCCGCGCCCTGGCCGTCTCGGTGATGCGCAAACACCGGCTGGCCGAGCGGTTGCTCGTCGACATCATCGGACTGCCGCTCGAAGAGGTGCACGCCGAGGCCTGCCGTTGGGAGCACGTGATGAGCGAGGATGTCGAGCGACGCCTGGTCCAGGTGCTCGACAACCCCACCACCTCACCGTTCGGCAACCCGATCCCCGGTCTGTTGGATCTCGGTATCGGCGCGGACTCCGGGTCCTGGGACGCCGACCTGGTGCGGCTGACCGAACTGCCGGCCGGCTCACCGGTGGCGGTGGTGGTGCGTCAGCTCACCGAACATGTGCAAGGCGACATCGACTTGATCACCCGGCTGAAGGAGGCCGGTGTGGTCCCCAACGCGCGGGTGACGGTCGAGGCCGACGCCGACGACGGTGTGACCATCGTGATGCCCGGCCACACCGACGTCAGCCTGCCCTACGAGATGGCGCACGCCGTGAAGGTCCAGAAGGTCTGACCGGCGTTTCAACCGGCCCGCTGACCGAATTCCTGCCGTGGCGGGAGCCGCACCCCCAGCTGTGACGCCAGCCGGAATCCGGTGTCTGCCAACCCCCGGATCCGGTCCGGCCGCAAGCCCGACTGCAGCGCAGTGTCGAGCAGGCCCGCCATTCGGTGCCCGGGCACACAGCGCAATGCGGCCTCCAGCGACACCCCGGCCAGCGGCCCGTCTCCGCGCGCGTAGGCGCTGAACGCCAGCAAGACCAGCGCCTCAGACCGCCACGGCGCGGGCAAGACACGAGCCAGGACCGACCACAACATCTCAGCATCATCGGCGAGTTCACCGATTGCCAACGCGCACAGGGTGTCTCGGACCAGCACGTCGGTCAGCGAGCACCCCAGCCGCGCCAGCTCCGGCTCGGTCGGCTGCCGGCCGGCGCCCAGGGCGGCCACGGCCTGCAGCATCGCTTCGACATCACGGCGGGCCCGGTCGGACCCCTCGGAGGTTACGGCGGCCGCGCGGTCAGCCGCATAATCGTCGATCACCGTTGCCACCGCGGCACTGCTCGCCGCGTCGCCGGGGGCGATCACCGCCTGCAGGTCCGCGCGGCGAGGATAGAGTCGCCGACCCTCGAGCACCGCGGCAGCGGCCAGCGGGGACGCTTCCGGGTCTTCGACCGGGCCGCCCGCACCGCAGCCGTCGACGCAGTGCCACCGGCCCCCGCGCGCCACCCGGTCTACGACGTGCGCGCTGAGCAGCACGATGTCATTGCGCGACAACTCCGACGACAGGGCGTCGACCAGCCGGCGATGCTGGTCGTTGCAGAGCGGGCAGCGCGCCCCACCGGCATCGACGATCACCGCGATCGCCGCCGCCGGGGCGGCCGCCGCGGCGACGTCGGCGAGGTGGCCGACGCTGTCGGCGAGCTCCTCGGAGAGGTCGACCCGCAGCACCGAGCCCAGGTCGCCGCCGTCTACCGAGACCAGAATCAAAGACTTCTCCGGCACGAAGCCGAGGATGGCCGGCAGCGCCGCAATCAGCGCTCCGGGACGATTCAGGGTGAATTCCGGTTGCTTGGTCGTCATGGCAGCAACGTTGACGACGCCCACCGTCATCGGGGCGCGCCCGAGTCGGGTATCCGGCCACTTTGTGGATGAACCGGCAACTGTGAGCCAACGGCCCGGAACGGGCCGAATAAAATGGGAAGCCGCAACGGTTGCGCAGCTGCGGCACCGACTCGGGGATTTCATCGCTGACCGAACGGGAATCCTATGAGGGAATGCGGTCGTCGCACCCGCGCGTTTTCGATCACATACGCGCATCGTTTTTCGGTGCGGCCCGACGTGGGGGAAACTAGGCAGTGCAGTGCGTCTGCACACGGAGGAGGCGAGGCAATGGCCGACCACCCGGACACCGGTCCCGACCGGGGCCGGCACTACCAGGCCGAGCAGGGCGGTATGTACGAGCTGGAGGTTCCGGCTCCGCAGCTGACATCGCCGGACGGCGCGGGTCCGGTGCTGATCCACGCGCTGGAGGGCTTCTCCGACGCCGGGCATGCGATCCGCCTGGCCGCCAGCCACCTCAAGACCACCCTCGACAGTGAACTGGTGGCGTCGTTCGCCATCGACGACCTGCTCGACTACCGGTCGCGCCGGCCGGTCATGACGTTCAAGACCGACCATTTCACCCACTACGCCGAGCCCGAGCTCAGCCTGTATGCGCTGCGCGACACCGCGGGGACGCCGTTCCTTCTGCTGGCGGGCATGGAGCCGGACCTCAAGTGGGAGCGGTTCATCACCGCGGTGCGGCTGTTGGCCGAGCGGCTCGGGGTCCGGCGGACCATCGGGTTGGGCACCATCCCGATGGCCGTCCCGCACACCCGGCCGGTGACGCTGACCGCGCACTCCAACAACCGGGAGCTGATCAGCGATTTCACCCCGTGGATCGCCGAGGTCCAGGTGCCGGGCAGCGCGTCAAATCTGTTGGAGTACCGGATGGCCCAGCACGGCCACGAAGTGGTCGGGTTCACCGTGCATGTGCCGCACTATGTGTCCCAGACCGATTACCCCGAAGCGGCCGAGGCACTGCTGCGGCAGGCGGCACAGAGCGGCTCGTTGCAGTTGCCGCTCGCCGAACTCAGCCAGGCCGCGGCCGACATCCGGGCCAAGATCGACGAACAGGTCCAGGCGAGCACCGAGGTGGCTCAGGTGGTGGCGGCACTGGAACGCCAGTACGACGCGTTCATCGCCGCCCAGGAGAACCGCTCGTTGCTGGCGCGCGACGAGGATCTGCCCAGCGCCGACGAACTCGGCGCCGAGTTCGAACGGTTCCTGGCCCAGGAGGCCAAGAAGGATCGCCGCGACGACGGCGACACGGTGTGACCGGGCCGCGGTGTGGCGGCGGGCCTAGCCTGCTCGCCGCAGCGCGGCGGTGAGATGGTTCTGCGCCGGCTGCCCGACGGCGCCCATGTCCAACGTGTAGGACAACTCGTCGCCGGCGAGGCGGTAGTGACGGCGCAGTGCCGTCACCTCTTTGGCGGTGGGCGCCAGACCGATCGTCGGGGCGGACATCTCGAGTTCGATGCCGTCGGCGGTCAGCCGGTAGCTGCCCACCTCGATCTCGGTGATACCGCTCGGGTGGGCCAGCACCCACTCGATCCGGCCCGGTTCCGGCACTCGCAGGTACCCGGCCTCGGCGTGCAGCGGCAGACCGTCGGCGGCCGACTTGGTCTTCTGGCCGTAGACCAGAAACGGCTTGCCGACATGGGAGAACACCACCTCTTCGAGGTAGTCGAATGACGTGATCGTGGGGTAAACCCCGGAGCCCCGGCCGGACCAGGTGCCCAACAGCGGTGCCAGCTCCACAAGATTCGGGTGTAGGTCGGGTGCCATGGGGCCAGCGTAGTGCGCGCCACGGCGCACGAGTCTCAACCGGTGCTGGGCATCTCGCGGTGTTCGCGCAACGCCTCTATCTCGCGCTCGAAATCGGCCGCCGACGAGAACGAGCGATACACCGAGGCGAACCGTAGGTAGGCCACTTCGTCGAGTTCGCGCAGCGGACCCAGAATCGCCAAACCCACCTCGTGGCTGGGTATCTCCGGTGAGCCCGCCGCGCGCACCGCGTCCTCCACTTGTTGGGCCAAGAGGTTCAGGGCATCATCGTCGACATCGCGGCCCTGACAGGCCCGGCGCACCCCGCTGATGACCTTCTCCCGGCTAAACGGCTCGGTGACACCGCTGCGTTTCACTACGGCCAGCACCGCGGTCTCCACGGTGGAGAAGCGGCGGCCACATTCCGGGCAGGAGCGCCGGCGGCGAATCGCCTGGCCTTCGTCGGTTTCGCGGGAATCCACCACCCGGGAGTCTGGATGGCGACAAAACGGGCAATGCATGGCCGCTCCTTCGCCGTGCCGAGAGCCGGACACCTGCACGCGCTGAGGCGACCCGGACCGCTGGGACAAGTGTGAGCGTACCTGCGGGGGTGCCGGGCGGCGCGCCGCAGTCGACGCCGGCCAGGGCCGACCGGACACCGGCGGTCAGCCGATCGGTGTGATCAGCGTCTGGCCGGCGTCCAAGGCCACCGATTCCAGGCTGTTGAGCTCCCGGATGCGGTCGACGACCTGGGCGGTCGGTGCGTCCGGCGCGACCCGCGCCGCCAGGTGTTGCAGGTTCTCGCCGCTCTGCACCCGCACCACACCCAGTTGTTCCGGCACGGCGGGTGCGCCGCCGCCGGCCATCACCGCACCGAACTGGGCGATCAGCCCGAGCCACACCGTGATCCCCGCGGCGATCAGCGCCAGCACCACCGTGGTCGCCGGGGTGATGGGTTTGACGGGCTGCGGGCGGCGATGCGCCGTCCGCGACATCGGCACGGCGCTGCCTCGATGCGCGAGCGGTGCGCCGGCCGGCCGGGTCCGCACCAGCCGTGCCGGGCGGGTGTGCACCGCGCACGCCCGCCCCGACGTGCCGGGATCCCGACGTGGCCGGCGCTGTCCGGCCCCGGCCTGGTCGAACGTCGGAGCGATCGTGTCGATGAGCATCATGTGCGGTTCTCCCTCACTCGGCGTCGGCGAGCTGTTCGCTCGGCTGTTCGAATACTAATCGATTGTATGTTCGATGTCCGAACATGTGATCGATTCGTTGTCGAATACGTTAGCGAACACCACCGACAAGTCCGGGCGCGCTTCGAACGTCCGCGCGACACACCTCGAACACATGTTTGATTAATCGCGAGCAGGGGACTACATTCGCCGCTATGAGCGATAGCAGCAAGACGGCGGCCCCCGGACCTGCACCTGTACCTGCACCGGATTCACCGCTTACCGCCCGGCAGCGCACCATCCTCAACGTCATCCGGGCCTCGGTGAACGAACGGGGCTATCCGCCGAGCATCCGGGAGATCGGCGATGCCGTCGGGCTGACCTCGACCTCCTCGGTCGCGCATCAGTTGCGCACGCTGGAGCGCAAGGGCTATCTGCGCCGCGACCCCAATCGGCCCCGCGCCGTCGACGTCCGGGGACCAGAGGAATCGGCCCAGGCCGCCGAGGCGGCGCCACGCACCGACTTCGCCGGATCCGATGCGCTGCCCGAACCCACCTTCGTTCCGGTGCTGGGCCGGATCGCGGCCGGAGGTCCGATTCTGGCCGAGGAGGCGGTCGAGGATGTCTTCCCGCTCCCCCGCGAACTGGTGGGCGAAGGAGAACTGTTCCTGCTCAAGGTGGTCGGTGAGTCGATGGTGGACGCCGCGATCTGCGATGGCGACTGGGTGGTGGTGCGCCAGCAGAACGTCGCCGACAACGGTGACATCGTGGCCGCGATGATCGACGGTGAGGCCACCGTCAAGACCTTCAAACGGGCTGGCGGGCAGGTCTGGCTGATGCCGCACAATCCCGTTTTCGACCCCATCCCCGGCAACGACGCGGTCGTGCTGGGCAAGGTCGTCACCGTCATCCGCAAGGTCTGACGGTTTATCCGGCGGCTACCCGGTGACGCCGCCGATACCAATCAGGGAGAAGAACTCCTGACGCGAGCGCGCGTCGGTTCGCAACGTGCCCAGCAGAGTTGAGGTCACCGTGGTCGAACCGGTGGCGTGTACCCCGCGCAAGGTCATGCAGGTGTGCTCGGCGCGGATCACGACTCCCACGGCACGCGGCTGCAGGTGGTCGGTGAGCCAGTCGGCCACCTGCTTGGTGAGTCGTTCCTGCACCTGCGGCCGGCACGCGAAGTAGTCCACGACCCGGGCCAGCTTGGACAGGCCGAGGATGCGATCGCCGGGAAGGTAACCCACACAGGCGGTTCCGGTGAACGGCAACAGGTGGTGCTCGCAGACCGACCGGAGCGGGATGTCACGGACCAGGACCAGTTCGTCGTAGCCCTCGTCGTTGGGAAATGTGGTGGCTTCGAACGGCTTCGGGGTGAACATCTCGGCGTAGGCCCGCGCCATCCGGCGCGGCGTGTCCTGCAGGCTCTCGTCGTCGGTGGAGATGCCCAGCGCCTGCAGGAATGCCGCGGCGGCCTGCTCGGCGGCGGCCAGGTCCGGGACCGGCCGATCTACCACCCGCAGGTCGGCGTAGGCGGCTACCGACATCTCACTCTCCCCCATCGAATTCTCAAGCGTTGCGTTTAGATTGGCGGCATCCAATCCTATTTGTCAACATGTTTTGGTGTTACATTGGGGCAATGAGCACCTCTCCCTGTGGCCTGGATCCGTTAGCCGGGTTGAGCGCTTTAGATGATCCGGTACGGCAACGGCTCTATCAGTACATCGCGTCGTCCGACGAACCGGTGGCCCGCGAGGACGCAGCGGCCGCCGCGGGTATCAGTCGCACTCTGGCGGCCTACCACCTCGACAAACTGGCCAAGGCAGGGATCTTGTCGGTGAGTTATGCCCGGCCGGCCGGCCGTTCCGGGCCCGGCGCCGGACGCCCCGCCAAGCGTTACGCGCGCACCCGGGACGAGCTTTCGGTGAGCGTGCCACCGCGGAACTACCGGTTGCTGGCCGATCTGTTGGTCACCGCCATGGCCGCCGATGACGCCGGTACCGTGCGCTCGGCGATCTCGGCGGCGGCCCGCCGGGCCGGTCGGGACGTCCCGGCTCAGCGGGGCATCGTGAGCACGCTCGAAGACTTCGGCTACGAGCCGGTGGTGAACGCGGCCGGGGACATCGAGCTGCGCAACTGTCCCTTCGAACAGCTTGCCCGCCAATACACCGAGGCGGTGTGCGGGCTCAACCTGGACCTGATCCAGGGCATGCTGGAAGGGGCCGGCGAGCCGCCCCAGCGCGCGGCGCTGACGCCGTGCGAGCGGCGCTGCTGCGTCACGGTCCGGGCCCGTCGATACCGAGGTCGGCAACGATGAGCCTGATGGAGTCGCTGGGACTGAGCGTCCCGGTCATGCAGGCCGGCATGGGCGGCGGCGTGGCCGGGGCGGAGTTGGCCGGTGCGGTTTCAGCGGCCGGCGGGCTGGGCACCGTCGGGCTGAGCGATCCGCGCAGCTTCGGCGAGGAGCTGCGCCGTGCCGTGGCACTCGCCGGTGGCCGGCCGGTGGCAGCCAATCTGCTGGTGCCGCTCACCCGCCGCGCCCACATCGACGCGTGCATCGCGGCCGGTGCCGCCCTGGTGGTGTTGCACGACGGCGCTCCGGCGCGGTGGATCGCGGCGCTGCGCAACGCGCGAATCCCGGTGCTGTGCACCGCCGGTGATACCGCCCAGGCTCGCCAGGCGCTGTCCGCCGGCGCCGACGGACTGGTGGCGCAGGGCGTCGAAGCGGGCGGCCACCTGGTGGCGGAGCGGCCGCTGGAGGTGACGCTGCCCGAGGTGCTCGAGGCGGCGGGAGCTGCACCGGTGCTGGCAGCCGGCGGAGTCGCCAGCGCCGACGATGTCCGGGCACTGCTGGCCGCCGGGGCCCAAGGGGCGATCGCCGGTACCCGCTTTCTGCTCACCGAGGAGTCCGGTGCCCACCCCGCCTACAAGCGCAAGGTGCTGGGCGCCCAGCGGACCATCCGCACCATGTTGTTCGGGATGGGCTGGCCGCTGGCACACCGGGTGGTTCCGAACGCACTCACCGAACGATGGTGCGCCCGAAACGAACTCGGGCCGCGGCCGGTGCGCGCACTGAATCGGATCACCGCGCCGCTGGGTCGGCTGCTGCCGGTGGGCGCCCAGGACACGCTGCTGGCCCTGCAGCGGCCGGCGCTACCGTTCTACACCCCGGCGCTGCCGCTGGCCGGAATGGATGCGGCCATGGTGGAACGGTCGGCGCTCTACGCCGGCGAGACCATCCACCGCATCCATGACATCGTTTCCGCGGCCGAAGCCCTGGCCCGGTTGACCCCGTAGCGAGGTAGGTCAGCATGTTTCCTCCGTGCCCGCCGTTCGACGAAGACTCTGCGCTACGCAAAGTTCAAGCCGCCGAGGACGCCTGGAACACAAGGGATCCCGACCAGGTGGCTCAGGCCTACACCGAGGACTCGGTATGGCGGAACCGCGATGAGCACATCACCGGTCGCGCCCAGATCGCGGCGTTCTTGCGACGCAAGTGGGCACGTGAGCGCGACTACGCACTGCGCAAGGAGCTGTGGTGCTACCACGGCAATCGGATCGCGGTGCGCTACCAGTACGAAAGCCGCGACGCCGACGGCCAGTGGTGGCGCAGCTACGGCAACGAACTGTGGGAGTTCGCCGACGACGGTTTGATGAGGCGCCGCGAGTCCAGCATCGACGACGTCGCGATCACCGAAGATCAGCGGCGGATCTTCGGGCCGCGCCCGGACGGCGAGCGAAATACCCTGCCGCTGTGGTGATCAGCCGGCCCTGGTGAATCCGTTGAGTCGGGCCGCGTCCTCGGTAGCGAACCAGATCTCGGCGAGCGTGTCGTCGTAGAGGGCGTTCTGCGGCGTGTAGTACAGCCCGGAACCGATGTTCGCCTTGATCGGGTAACCGTCCGGCTGCTGGTAGGGGTCATCCAGCGGTAGGTGCATCACCGGATGCGCCGACTCTTCACCCCCGCGGCGACGCTGGCCGGCGCCGAAGGCCCCGGACCCGAAAGCACCCGATTCCGCGCCGGAAACACCGTGACCCACCGCGTGCCGGCCGGTACCCAGATCGTCCTCGGTGACCACCCGGGTCGGCGCGGTGTCCGCGTCGTCATCGTCGTCGGGTTCGGCTTCGTCGTGCAGGCCGGCGTCGGACTCGCCGTAGTGCAGCCAGGGCGCGTCCGGAATCGACTGACCCGGAGCCTCCGCCTCGCCGGCCCCGTAGGGCGAACTGCCGTAGCGACTCGGCAGCCGGACCGTGCCCTCATGGTCTGGTTCGTGGTGGGCCCACTGCTCGTCATCGTCGTCGTAGTCGTCACTGACCGGGGCGGGCATGGCGACCGGCGCGCTCCCGGCGGCCGGAGCCGGCCGGCGCCGCTGCCACCACATCGCCGCGGCCGCCAGCGCCCCCAGCACCACCAGCACGGCAACCGGGATGAGCACCCACAGCCAGTTCCAGTGCGTCTCCTTCGCTACTCCCGGCGAGGTGGAAGTGCTGGGGCTGGGCAGGTTCATCCCGGGAATCTGCAAGCCCGACAGGTCCTGCGCCAGGTCGGCCGGTTCGGTGCTGAAGGCGTTGGTGGCCTGGTTCCAAGACACCGTGCCGCCGGTGAACTTCTGCGAGACCACGTCCCCGTCGACGGTCTGGTCGCCCACCGGGGCGCCCAGCTTTCCAGACGCGCCGTCGAGTTTGTCCCAGGCGGCCTTCATCGCGCTGCGCACCACGAAGGCGCCATTGTCCGGACTGAAGAAGATCACCGGATCATCGTCGGCGGCAAAGGAATTGAACTTGCTGCCGGGAATGGCACCGTCGGCCGTACTGGTGAGGGGGAAGCCCAGATCGCTGCCGGCCGGCCCGCCGAGGGACTCGTACTTGGCCAACACGTCGCCTTCGAGCGCGTTAGCGCCGGTGGTCGGCGAGAAGTACACCTTGCCGCGGGCGAAATCCTGGCCCACCCCGTCGGTGCCGATCACATACTCGTCGCCCTGCTTGGCCCCCAGCGAACCCGAGGGGCCGCCGGCGGTGCGCCAGGCCTGGTCGATGGCCGCGGTCGGGTCGAGCTGAACTTGCAGATCGGCCAGCTGCGCCGCCAGCTCCGGCGGCACCGTGGTGAACGTCCTGGTCGCACCGTCGAACGACAGTGTGCCGGCGCTGAACTTCTGGGTCACCACCGCACCGTCGTAGTTCTCGTCCTCGACCGGCACGCCGAGCGGGCCGGTGGAGCTGCCCAGTTTGTCCCAGCCGGCGTTGATCGGGCCGCGCACCACATGGGCACCGTGGTCTGGTGTCCAGAAGATCACCGGGTTGTCGGGGCCGGAGAAGATCGCAACGCGGCTGCCCGGGACCAGCCCCGGCACCTCGTCGATGTTGGGAAAACCGAGGTCGCTGGTCGCTGCCCCGCCCATCGACTCGTACTTGTCGAGAATGGCGCCGAAGAGCGCCCTGGCGCCGGTCTCCGGGGTGAAGAAAATCGTCCCACCGGTGAAGTCCTGGGCGAATCCGACGCCGGCCGGGTGCACGTCGCCCTTGGGCGGACCTAGTGGTGAACCATCGCCGCCGGCCGCCTGCCATGCCGCGGTGATGGCGTCGTGGGCGTCGCTGTCGGGCGTCGCCGCCGCGGTCTGTACCGACAAGAGCACGGTGACCGTCGCCGCGAGGCTGAGCGCCATGCGCACCGCCGTCTTGCCGAACCGATCTTTCCGACTAGTCACCAGCCCTCCCAGGCACCGCAATCGACACAAACGTTTCCGGCATAGACTTTCCCGCAATCGACCCGTATTGCGAAGCGAAGTCATCGATATTGCGGAAACAGATACCCAGCCGATGCCGAATCGATGCCCAAGTCAGCTGCCGCAGACGAGCACCCGAGGCCGCTGAATGAGCAGCTCAGCGCCTCGATCTCCCCGGGACTAGACGCCCAGGCTGCGGCCGATGATCTCCTTCATGATCTCGGTGGTGCCGCCGTAGATCGTCTGCACGCGCGCATCCAGGTAGGCCCGGGCGATCGGGTATTCGCGCATGTAGCCGTAGCCGCCGTGCAGCTGCAGGCAACGGTCGATGAGGTGGACCTGCTTCTCGGTGCTGTACCACTTGGCCATCGCGGCCTGCTCCGCCGTCAGCTGCTTATCCAGATGCAGCCGGATGAACTCGTCGACCATCATCCGCACCACGGTGGCCTCGGTGGCCAGCTCGGCCAGCAGGAACCGGCTGTTCTGGAAGCTGCCGATCGGCTTGCCGAACGCCTTGCGCTCCTTGGTGTAGCTGATGGTCTGCTCGAGCGTGGCCTGCATCGCCGCAGCGGCCATGATCGCGATCGAGATCCGTTCCTGCGGCAGGTTCTGCATCAGGTAGATGAAGCCCATGCCCTCCTGGCCGAGCAGGTTCTCGACCGGCACGTGCACGTCGGTGAACGACAGCTCGGCGGTGTCCTGGGCGTCCAGCCCCACCTTGTCCAGGTGGCGTCCGCGCTCGAAGCCCTCCATGCCGCGTTCCACCACCAACAGGCTGAATCCCTGGGCGCCCTTCTCCGGGTCGGTTTGGGCGACCACGATCACCAGGTCGGAGTGGATACCGTTGGTGATGAACGTCTTGGAACCGTTGAGCACGTAGTGGTCGCCCTGTTTGACCGCCCGGGTCTTGATGCCCTGCAGGTCGCTGCCCGTTCCGGGTTCGGTCATCGCGATCGCGGTGATCAGTTCACCGGTGCAGAACTTGGGCAGCCAGCGCTGCTTCTGCTCCTCGTTGCACAGTTCCAGCAGGTACGGCGCGCAGACATCGTTGTGCAGGCTGAACCCGATACCGCTGTAGCGCCCGGCGGTGGTCTCCTCGGTGAGGATCGTGTTGTACCGGAAGTCCGGGTTGCCGCCGCCGCCGTACTCCTCGGGCACCGCCATACCCAAGAAGCCCTGCTTGCCGGCTTCGAGCCAGACACCGCGGTCGACGATCTTGGCCTTCTCCCACTCCTCGTGGTGCGGCGCGACGTGGCGGTCCAGAAACGCCCGGTAGGCCTCCCGGAACAATTCGTGCTCAGGCTCGAACAGGGTTCGCTGGTACTTGATTGCGGCGCTCATCGCCTGACCTCCGGGATCGACGGATTCTTTCCGACGACAATAGACCAACCGGATGGTTGGTAGGCCCTGCGGTCCGGGTTGACGCGCCCGAGCCGGTGTGGACCTACCGCGCGTCCGCCCCGGCACGCCGCGGCCCGCCCCGCCGCGCGGGACGCTGAGACGCGCCACGCCGGCGCCGCCCGCCGCCGCCCGCTGCCCGGCCCGGCGCCTGCGGCGACGCCGAACGCGCCGGTGGGGCCACCTTGGGCTTCGGCATCTGCAACGGTGCGACGTCGCCGACCAGCGCCTGCACCGGCACGGAGTCGGCGCTGACCTGTTGCGGAGCGACGGTGATCCCGGCCCGGCGCAGCAACACCTGGGTGTCCTTGCGCTGGTCGGGCAGCACCACGGTGACCACGTCGCCGGCGCTGCCGGCGCGTGCGGTGCGGCCCGAGCGGTGCAGGTAGGCCTTGTGTTCGGCCGGCGGGTCGACGTGGACCACCAGCTGCACCTCATCGACGTGCACGCCGCGCGCGGCGATGTCGGTGGCCACCAGCACCCGGGCGGCTCCGGTGCTGAACGCGGCCAGGTTGCGGTCCCGCGCGGGCTGAGACAGGTTGCCGTGCAGGTCGACCGACGGGATCCCGGCCTCAGTCAGCTGCCGGGCGAGCTTGCGGGCCTGATGTTTGGTGCGCATGAACAGGATTCGGCGGCCGGTGCCAGACGCCAGCCGGTGCACCAGATCCTTCTTGTCCTGCGCCCCGGCGACGTGGAACACGTGATGGGTCATGGCCGGCGGCGGCGCGGCAATGTCATCGACCGAATGCGAGACCGGGTCATGCAGGAAACGCCGCACCAGCTTGTCCACCCCGTTGTCCAGGGTGGCCGAGAACAACAGCCGCTGGCCGGCGGCGGGCGTGGCGGCCAGAATCCGGGTGACACCCGGCAGGAAGCCGAGGTCGGCCATGTGGTCGGCTTCGTCGAGCACGGTGACCTGCACCGCGTCCAGGCTGATCAGTCGCTGCTTCATCAAGTCTTCGAGGCGCCCGGGGCAGGCCACCACGATGTCGGCGCCGCCGCGCAGTGCGGTCTCCTGCCGGCTCTGCGCCACTCCGCCGAAGATGGTGGTGACCTGCAGGCCGTACGCCGCCGCAAGGGGTTTGACGGTCGCGGTGATCTGGGTGGCCAGCTCCCGGGTGGGCGCGAGCACCAGGCCCGACGGCCGGTTCGGGCGTCGTTTGGCGCCGGCCAGCCTGGCTACCAACGGAATTGCGAACGCCAGCGTCTTACCGCTGCCGGTCTTGCCACGGCCCAGCACGTCGCGACCGGCCAGAGTGTCGGGCAGGGTCCGGATCTGAATCGGGAAGGGTTCGGTGATTGTGCTGTCGTTCAGCGCCGCCACAAGTGGTGCGGGCACGCCGAGGGAGGCAAAGGATGGGTTCATGAATGCGGTGCCTTTCAGGCATCGGTTGCGCAGGCTGCCGTGACGACGGGGTCTATCGGTTGAGCGCAAAGTGGCGAGATTGCCGGTGAGCAATATCGATCGCCGCGAGAAGAGCTTGTGCTGGATCGCACCTCTCACCACAGAGGTCGGCGGTGAGTAAGCGTTCCACGACGTACTGGCGTCACTTCCTTCACACCAGTGTTGGGTTCCAGCCTAGCGCACCCGTGCGCACACCCCGAAACCGTGTGACCGATCACACGCCGAACGGGCTAGCAGCGGTCGAATTCGCGCAGGCTGGCCGCCAGTGCGGCCGGGACCCGGGCGCGGATCCGGGTACCGCCCTCGCCGTGCTCGGTGTGCTGCACCCTGCCCTGGTCATGCACTCGGGCCACCAAATCGCCGCGGCCGTAAGGGATGACGACGTCCACGGCGGTGTCGACCGGCGCCACCAGTTGTCCCATTCGGCGGCGCAGCGCGTCGATACCGTCGCCGGTGCGCGCCGAAACGAACACCGCGTCGGGCAGCGCACGGCGCAGCTGAGCTAACGTCAGATCTCCGGCGGCGTCAATCTTGTTGACCACCAACAGTTCCGGCGCCGGTTTGCCATCCCGCTCGGCGATCACCTCGGAGATCACCTGACGCACCGCGCTGATCTGGGCCAGCGGTGCGGGGTCGGAACCGTCGACCACATGCACCAGCAGGTCGGCGTCGGCGACCTCCTCCAGTGTGGACCGGAACGCCTCCACCAACTGGGTGGGCAGATGGCGCACGAAACCGACCGTGTCGGTCAGCACGAAGGGCCGTTCGTCATCGAATTGTCCACGGCGCGTGGTGGGTTCCAGCGTGGCGAACAGCGCGTCTTGGACCAGCACGCCGGCCCCGGTGAGTGCATTGAGCAGACTGGACTTGCCGGCGTTGGTGTAGCCCACGATCGCCACCGACGGCACGTCGCTGGTCAGGCGGCGGCTGCGCTGGGTGTCGCGCACCTGTTTCATCGCCTTGATCTCACGGCGCAGCTTGGCCATCCGCTCCCGGATGCGGCGCCGGTCGGTTTCGATCTTGGTCTCACCGGGGCCGCGCAACCCCACCCCGCCGCCGCTGCCGCCGGCCCGGCCACCGGCCTGCCGCGACATCGACTCGCCCCAGCCGCGCAGCCGCGGCAGCATGTACTGCATCTGGGCCAGCGCCACCTGCGCTTTGCCCTCGGCGCTGGTGGCGTGCTGGGCGAAGATGTCCAGGATCAGCGCGGTGCGGTCGATCACCTTGACCTTGACCGCCTTCTCCAGCGCGGTCAGCTGCGCCGGAGACAGCTCTCCGTCGCAGATGACGGTGTCGGCGCCGGTCGCCAGCACCACCTCACGCAGCTCGACGGCTTTCCCGGAGCCGATGTAGGTCGACGGGTCGGGCCGATCCCGGCGCTGGATCAGCCCTTCGAGCACCTCGGAGCCGGCGGTTTCGGCCAGCGCCGCCAGCTCCACCATGCTGGCGTCGGCCTCGGCGGCGCTGCCCTCGGTCCACACCCCGACCAACACCACCCGCTCCAGCCGCAGCTGGCGGTACTCGACCTCGGAGACGTCGGCGAGTTCGGTGGACAGCCCCGCGACCCGGCGCAGCGCCGAGCGGTCGTCGAGGGCGAGCTCACCGGTGCTCGGCGGTGGTGGCCCGGACTCGGGATAGCTCACTGCGCCGCCCACCACCCCGAGGCGATGTCCCCGCGCGCCACCAGTTCCGACGGACCGCGAAGGTAGCTGGTCGCCTCGGTGACGGTGACGCTGACCTGCCCGCCCGGGATGTCGACGCGCAGTGTGCCGGTCGAGGCACCGGAGTGGGCCAGCGCGGCCACCGCCGCGGCCACCGTGCCGGTGCCGCAGGACCGGGTCTCGCCGACCCCGCGCTCGTGCACTCGCATCGCGACCGCGCCGTCGTGGACAGCGGTCAGGATCTCCACGTTCACCCCGTCGGGAAACTGGGCCCGGTCGAACGAGACCGGTGCGGCCACATCCAGGGCCGCTAGCTCGGCGATCGACAGCCCCGGATCCACGCACGCCAGGTGCGGATTGCCGACGTCGACCCCGAGCCCGGCGAATCGCCGCCCGCCGACCAGGGCTTCGAAAGCCGGGCCTCCGCTGCCGAGCCGGTTCGGTTTACCCATGTCGACGGTGACCTCGGCACGCACCTCGTCGGCGTGGTGCACGGTCACCGGGCGCGGCCCGGCCAGCGAGCCGATGACGAACTCGTCGCGGGATTCCAGACCGGTGGCCCGCAGGTAGTGGGCGAAGACCCGGACCCCGTTGCCGCACATCTCGGCCACCGACCCGTCGGCGTTGCGGTAGTCCATGAACCAGTCCTCGGCGGAGACCCCTTCGGGCAGCCGGCCGAGCACTCCGGCGGCGGCCGCGGCACCGGCGGTGGTCACCCGCAACAACCCGTCGGCGCCCAAGCCGCGGTGCCGGTCGCACAGGGCGGCCACCGCCGCGGGGGTCAGGTCCAGTTCCACGCCCAGATCCGGCAAGACGACGAAGTCGTTCTGGGTGCCGTGTCCCTTGGCGAAGAGCATGCGCTCAGGATACTTGCCGCCACGCGGTCAGCGCTGCGTCGAGCAGACCGTCGGCGGCACCGTCCAACCAGGTGATGCGGTGGTCGCGGCGAAACCAGGAACGTTGGCGGCGCACATAGCGGCGGGTGCCGATGAAGGTCTGCTCGCGCGCCGCGGCCAGCTCGCGGTCCCCGCCGCCGGCATCGAGTGCGGCGATCACCTGGGCGTAGCCCAGCGCGCGGGCGGCGGTGACCCCGTCGCGCAGCCCGGCCGCCAGCAGCGTCTGAACTTCTGAGACCAGTCCGCGGGCGAACATCGTCTCGGTGCGGGCGGCCAGTCGTTCGTCGAGCAGGGTGGTGTCGCAGTCCAGGCCGATGATCACCGTGCCCCAGCGGGGCGCGCCGATGGTGGGCGCGGACGCGGCGAACGGCTGGCCGGTCAGCTCGACCACCTCCAGCGCCCGCACGATCCGTCTGCCGTCGGTGGGCAGGATCGCCGCCGCGGCGGCCGGGTCGGCAACGGCCAGCTCGGCGTGCAACGCCGCCACCCCGACCTGGGACAGCCGTCGCTCGTAGCGGGCCCGCACCGCCGGATCCGTGGCCGGAAACGACCAGTCGTCGAGCAGTGCCTGCAGATACAGCATCGACCCGCCGACGATGATCGGGACCGCACCGCGGCCGGCGATCGCCTCGACATCGGCGGCGGCGGCCTGCTGGTAGCGGGCGACGGTCGCGGTCTCGGTGACGTCGAGGACGTCGAGTTGGTGATGCGCGATGCCGCATCGCTCCTGCGGCGACAGCTTGGCGGTGCCGATGTCCATGCCGCGGTAGAGCTGCATGGCGTCGGCGTTGACGATCTCCGCCGATGTCCCCGATTCCCCCAGAGCTTCGGCGAGCTCCAGGGCGAGCTGCGACTTGCCGGTGCCGGTGGGACCGACCACGGCGATCGGTCTCACGGCTCCCAGACTCCGACGAAGTAGCCGACTCCGTAGGGGGCGTCACGGTAGAGCTGGGTGGCGCTGCGGGGTGTGGTCCCGGCCAGTCCGGCCAGCGCCGCGAAACCCGCCCGCCCGACGATCTGCGGCGGCAATGCGGCCAGGGCGGCGGCGTCGCCGGCGGCCAGGGCGTCGTCGAGGGCGCGCTGGCGGTCGATGTCGGCCGGGTGATGCCCGCCCGGTGCGGCCGCGGTCAAGGTGGTGGCACCGTCGGCCACCACCAGCACCCCGATCGGCTCCGGTGACCGGTCGATCTCGGCGCGCAGTCGCCGCCCGGCGGCCACCGCGGCGGCCGGCTCGCTGTGGGCGTGCACCACCACCGAGGCATCCGGCCCGATCCGTCCGCGCACCCACCCGGCGACCAAGGCGCACAGCGGCAGGTCGGCCGTCCGGTCGGCGCCCGGTGAGAGGCGCACGGTCACGTCGGCGCCGAATCCCGCGAAGGTGCCCGCACTGTCAGGGCCGTGCACCGCGGTGTCGCCGGCACCGAGGGCCAGCCAGCGTGGCGGCAGGGATCCCGCGGCGGCCAGCGCCGCGGCCCGCAGCTCGGCCGCCTCCGTGGCGGCACCGGCCAGTTCGGGCACCAGCACCGGCGCCGAAGGCATGATCGCTATCGGGCCCAGCACGAAACCAAATTAGCTGCTCGTCGGCGAGGGCACCGGGTCAGCCCGGTCGGCGCCGCCGGCCTCGGCGACGATGGTGGCGGCCTCACCGCGCGCCAGCGCCGCCGTCGCGATGACGATCAGCACCACCCCGATGATCACCGCGGCATCCTCGACCCCGCCGGCCTGAATGTGCTCGTTGAGCAGCAGCACGCCCAGCGCACTGGCCACCAGCGGTTTGGCCACGATCATCGTCGGCATCGAGGCGGTCAGCGCGCCGGCCCGAAACGCCGACTGCTGGAAGATCATGCCGGCCAGCGTCGCCACCAGCCACGGCACCACCACGGGCGACTCCAGCGCGTCTTCCAGGCCTTCGGCCTTGATCAGCTCCACGAGCACTTTCGTCAGCAACGCGAACACCGCCAGCGAAGTACCGGCCACCACCGCCAGCAGCACCGCGGCGGCCGGCCGGCCCCGCAGCCTGCGGGCACCCACCACGCAGGCCAGCAACAACGTCACCACCACCACCGACACCGCGATCCAGGTGCTCGCCGGCGCGTGCTGCTTGCCCTCGGTCGGGTCACCCACGACCACCACCACCGCCAGCGCCGCGGCCAGCACCACGGCCCACATCCACTCCCAGTTGCTGACCCGGCGATGAGTCAGCCAGGCGTACATCGGCAGCGCGAACAGCAGCGCGGTCACCTGCAGCCCGGTCACCAGCATCACCGAGCCCACCGCCAGTGCCACCGCCTGCAGCGCGTAGTTGGCCACCGCCGCGGCGCCGCCGCCCCACCAGCGCGGGTCGCGCAGCGACAACCAGAACAACTGCAGGTGACCGACCTGCCGGTCGGTGATCTCCTGGGCGGACCGCTGGCGAATCACGTCGCCGATCGCGGACGCCAGCGCGGCGCACAGAGCGAGCAGCGCCGCGATGACATTGCCTGTCGACATGAGCCTCCCTCAACCGGCGCAAGAATACAGGCCGGAGCCGGGTCGGCCCGGCTGCTGGCGAGATGGCCGCGCAGGACGGCGGGTAACTGCTTGAATACTCTTGAATGTTTCTAGGCAGATCGAAGGCGCCGCGGTGCGCGGCAGATGCGCGGGTCTACCCGCGAAGGGTTAGGTGACGACAGCGATGACCATCGACAGCGGTTCGTCCGCCCCCGCTCCACGCCCGGGGCCACGCCCGGGGCCCCGTCCCGGCCCCAAACCGGGTGCTCGGCCCGGCCCGGTGATCGCCGCTCCCCCGACCGGCGATCCGCACCGATTCGGCCGGGTCGACGACGACGGCACCGTATGGCTGGTCACCTCGGCCGGTGAGCGGCAGATCGGCTCCTGGCAGGCCGGCGACCGCGAGGCCGCGTTCGCGCACTTCGGCCGGCGATTCGACGACCTGAGCACCGAGGTCACCCTGCTCGAGGAGCGGCTGGCCTCCGGAAGCGGCGACGCTCGCAAGATCAAGGCGTCCGCGACGGCGCTGGCCGAGTCACTGCCCACGGCCAGCGTCCTCGGTGACGTCGACGCGCTGGCGGCACGCATCGCCGCGGTCAGTGAGCACGCCGACGCCATCGCCGCCGCCAACCGGGCCCAGCGCGACGAGCAGCGGGCCGCGGCGACGGCCCGCAAGGAGGCGCTGGCCGCCGAGGCAGAGGAGCTGGCCGCCAATTCCACGCAGTGGAAAGCCGCCGGTGACCGGCTGCGAACCATCCTCGAGGAGTGGCGCACGATCACCGGTCTGGACCGTAAGACCGACGACGCCCTGTGGAAGCGGTACGCGGCGGCCCGGGACACCTTCAACCGGCGTCGCGGGTCGCACTTCGCCGAACTCGACCGGGGGCGGGCCGGGGCGCGCGAGGAGAAAGAACGATTGTGCCGGCGCGCGGAGGAGCTGGCGGGCTCGACCGACTGGGCGGCCACCAGTGCCGCGTTCCGGGAGTTGCTCAACACCTGGAAGGCGGCCGGGCGGGCCAGCCGGGACGTCGACGAGGCGCTGTGGCAGCGGTTCAAGGCCGCGCAGGACACCTTCTTCACGGCGCGCAACGCCGCCAACGCCGAACGCGACGCCGAACTGGTCACCAATGCCACGGCGAAGGAGGCGCTGCTGGCCGAGGCGGAGCGGATCGACCCGGCCAACCAGCATGCCGCGCGCGCCGCGCTGCGCTCGATCGTCACCAAATGGGACGCGATCGGCAAGGTGCCCCGGGAGCGCTCCGCCGAACTGGAGCGGCGACTGCGGGCGGTGGAGAAGAAGGTGCGGGACGCCGGCGCCGCCGCGGACGCCTCCGGGGTGGATCCGGAGGCCGAAGCCCGCGCCGCCCAGTTCCGTACCCGCGCTGAGCAATTCGAACGTCAAGCACGCAAGGCCCAGGCCGCGGGGCGGGAGAAGGAGGCCGCGGAGGCCACCGCCAGCGCCGAGCAGTGGCGGCAATGGGCCCAGGCCGCCGAACAGGCGCTCAACCGGCGCTGACCCGGCCGATGTTTGGCGGCCGGGCATGTCGGGTTAACCCCTCCGTGACAACGACCAATCTCACGGGGGGTAGGTATGGCCAGCAATATCACCGCGGCACTCGACGTCAAGCGTCCGATCCGGACGGTCTACAACCAATGGACCCAGTTCGAGTCGTTCCCGCAGTTCATGGACGGCGTTGAGCGCATCGAGCAGCGCGACGACACGCACCTGCACTGGACGATCAAGGTGGGGCCCGCGACCCGCGAGTTCGACGCGACCATCACCGAACAGCACCCCGAGGAGCGGGTGGCCTGGCGGTCGGAGAACGGTCCCCGTCACGGCGGCGTGGTCACGTTCCACAAGATCGACGAGAACACCACCCGGGTGACCACCCAGATGGACATCGACCCGGAGGGGGTCCTGGAGAACGTCGCCGACAAGCTGAACCTGCTCGACCACCGTGTGCACGCCGACCTCGAGCGGTTCAAGGACTTCATCGAGAGCCAGCCCGCGGAGACCGGCGGGTGGCGCGGCGACGTGCCGCGGCGCTGATGGACCCGGCCGCACAGCTGTTCCGCTGGGGCGCCGCGGCCCTGTACCGCCGGTTCTTCCATCCCGCCGGTGTGCTGGCGATCGGCTTCCTGGAGCGGGTCGCACCCACTGCGGAGGGCCTGCCGGTGGAATCCTCGGCGGTGGCCGCCCGGATCTCCAAGGGCGCGGGAACCCCGGGGGCGCTGCCCGACGCGATCGGCCTGGCCCTGCGGGTGCCGGCCCCGCACGGGCCCTGGGACATCCTGCTGGTGTCGGCGGGTTCCGGGCCGCTCGGCCGGGCCGTGGGACTGCGCCCCGTCGCGTCGTGGGCCGGGCTGACGATGACCACGCTCATGCCGCTGGACTATCAGGGCGACGTGTGGTGGCTGCGAGCGCGGCTGACCACACCGATCCCCGGCTACGGATTGGCGCTGGGCAGCATCGGCAACCGGATCGAGCGAGACGAGGTCTGCTTCGAACTCGACCAGGCCCACGGCACCGCGGGGTTTCGCCCGCTGGCCCACCTGGTGCTCACGGGCCTCGATCAGGGCCATGACGTGTCGTTCGACCCGGTCGTGAACACGCCTCCGGATGTGCACCTGCGTCCCCGATGGCTCGCGGGACTACGCGCCCGGGCCTACCGGGGCAGCCGCGAGGGCAGAAGCGCGCCGGCGGCTACTCGCCCGGCGGTCGGTCCTCGGGAGGCCTGAGCTCGTCCAGCAGGCCCAGCACCTGACGCTGTGCGGTGCTGCGGCGGCGCTGCTCCTCGGCGGCCAGCTGCACCGCGGTGCGTGACCACACCAGCCGGGCCCAGTGAAAAGTCAGCACGATCAGGGTGATCCAGGCCAGGATCAGGCCGAACCCCGGTCCGGGATGGCCGGCCGCGACGGTCTGGCGCGACCACACGGCCAGCAGCCCCGCCACGCTGCCCACCGCCGAACCGGCCAGGGCCACCCAGGCCACCGCCCAGCGCCGGAGTAGCAGCGCCAGCATCGAGAACCCGACACCGAACAACAGCGCCAGCCACATGAACAGCCGCGACGGCAGACCCACCAGGGCGTCGTCGGCTCCGTTGGCGGCGAACAGCACATCCCAGCCGCGCACCGCCCCGGTGTGTGGCGCCAGGAACGACGCCAGCAGCACGAACACGCAGATCGCGACGACCAAACCCCTACCCCCGGGGTCGATTTCGCTGGCAACGCGGCGCTCCGCGGCTTCGATATCGGCCCGGTAGGCCTCGAAGTCACTGTAGTGCCCGGCGTTGTCGGGCTGGTCGCTCACCGCGCCGCCCCCGGCATCTTCGGCATGCCCAGCCCGACACCGGGCGGGGGTCCGGCCGCGATGTCGCCGGCCCTGGTGCGGCGGTGACTGTGCAGCGGCCCGTCGGCCAGCAGGTGGTGCGGCGCCGCGCCGGTCACCGTCGTGGTCACCACGTCGCCGGGACGCACCTGCGCCTCGCCCGGGGTGAAGTGCACCAACCGGCCGTCGCGGGCGCGGCCGCTCATCCGCGCCGTCTGCGCGTCTTTGCGCCCCTCCCCGACCGCGACGAGCACCTCGACGGTGCGGCCGATCTGCGCCCGGTTCTCCTGCAGCGAGATCTCCTCCTGAAGCTCCACCAGACGTTCGTAGCGTTGCTGGACCACCTCTTTGGGCAGCTGGTCGGGCAGCTCGGCGGCGGGGGTGCCGGGACGCTTGGAGTACTGGAAGGTGAACGCGGCCGAGAACCGCGCGGCCCGTACCACCTCGAGGGTGTCGGCGAAGTCGCGTTCGGTCTCGCCCGGGAACCCGACGATCAAGTCGGTGGTGATCGCCGCGTCCGGGATCGCCGCCCGCACCCGGTCGAGAATGCCCAGGTAGCGCTCGGCCCGGTAGGAGCGGCGCATCGCCCGCAGGACGGTGTCCGAGCCGGACTGCAGCGGCATGTGCAGTGTGGGACAGACGTTGGGGGTCTGGGCCATCGCCTCGATGACGTCGTCGGTGAACTCGGCCGGGTGCGGGGAGGTGAAGCGGACCCGTTCCAGACCCTCGATGTCCCCGCAGGCCCGCAGCAGTGATGCGAATGCGCCGCGGTCGCGCGGCAGCGCCGGGTCGGCGAACGAGACCCCGTAGGCGTTGACGTTCTGCCCCAGCAGCGTCACCTCGATGACGCCCTGCTCGGCCAGCGCGGCGACTTCGGCGAGAATGTCCTGCGGGCTGCGGTCCACCTCGCGGCCCCGCAGCGACGGCACGATGCAGAAGGTGCAGCTGTTGTTGCAGCCGACGGAGATGGAAACCCAGGCCGCGTAAGCCGATTCCCGCGCGGCCGGCAACGACGACGGGAACTCCCGCAGCGATTCGACGATCTCGACCTGGGCTTGCCGGTTGTGCCGGGCCCGCTCCAGCAACACCGGCAGCGAGCCCAGGTTGTGGGTGCCGAACACCACGTCGACCCACGGCGCCCGGCTCAGCACGCCGTCCTTGTCCTTCTGGGCCAGGCAGCCGCCGACGGCGATCTGCATGTCCGGGTTGCTGCGCTTGTGCGGCGCCAGGTGACTCAGGTTGCCGTAGAGCTTGTTGTCGGCGTTCTCGCGCACCGCGCAGGTGTTGAACACCACCACGTCGGCGTCGGCGCCCGCGGCGGCGCGGCGATAACCGGCCTGCTCCAACATGCCGGCGATGCGTTCGGAGTCGTGAACATTCATCTGACAGCCGTAGGTGCGCACCTCGTAGGTGCGCACCTGTTCGGAAATCACCGGCGAACTCACCCGGACTATGCTACGGCGGCCGGTGCGGCGCGGACCGATCGGATTGCGAAGACCGGATATGGCGGCGGTCCCGTCATCGGTAGGGTCGGATGCCATGACCAGCGGCGGGCCGGATCCGGTGCCGATGATCGCCATCCGGGACGTCAACAAGTACTTCGGCGGCCTGCACGTGCTCAAGGACGTCAATCTCGACGTCGCCCGGGGCGAGGTGGTGGCGATTTTGGGCCCGTCGGGCTCCGGCAAGTCCACCCTGTGCCGCACCATCAACCGGCTCGAGACCGTGGATTCGGGCACCATCGCCATCGACGGCCAGCCGCTGCCGGCCGAGGGCGCGTCGCTGGCGCGGTTGCGGGCGCAGGTCGGGATGGTGTTCCAGGCGTTCAACCTGTTTCCGCACAAGACGATCCTCGACAACGTCACACTGGCACCGATGAAGGTGCACAAGACCCCGAGGGTCGAGGCGCAGCGCCAGGCGATGGCGCTGCTGGAACGGGTCGGGGTGGCCGATCAGGCCGGCAAGCACCCCGCCCAATTGTCCGGCGGGCAGCAGCAGCGGGTGGCGATCGCGCGCTCGCTGGCGATGAACCCCAAGGTGATGTTGTTCGACGAGCCGACCAGTGCGCTGGACCCGGAGATGATCAGCGAGGTGCTGGCGGTGATGAGTTCGCTGGCCGACGACGGGATGACCATGGTGGTCGTGACCCATGAGATGGGCTTCGCGCGCCGCGCCGCCGATCGGGTGGTGTTCATGGCCGATGGCGCCGTCGTCGAGGACGCCCCGCCGGCGGAGTTCTTCGGCGAGCCCAAGTCCGCCCGGGCCAAAGACTTTCTCGCCCGGATCCTCGACCACTGATGTTGCTGCCGCGGCGGTTGCAGATGCTGGCACGGCTCTGCGTCGTGCTGGCGGCGGGATCGGGCCTATCGGTCGCCTGCACCGCCCATGACCCCGGCAAGATCACCGTCGGCGTGAAGTTCGACCAACCCGGGTTGAGCGTCAAAAGACCCGACGGCACGCTCGGCGGGTTCGACGTCGACGTGGCCCGCTACGTCGCGGGACGGCTGGGATATCCGCCCGAACGCATCGCCTGGATCGAAGCCCCGTCCGGCCAACGCGAGATGCTGCTGCGCAACGGGCAGGTCGACTACGTGGTCGCCACCTATTCGATCACCGATTCCCGGCGGCAAAAGGTCGATTTCTCCGGCCCCTACCTGCTGGCCGGACAGTCTTTGCTGGTGCGGGCCGACGACACCGATATCACCGGCACGGCATCGCTGCAACGCCACAAGAGGCTGTGTTCGGTGTCGGGATCCACTCCCGCGCAACGGATCAAAGACCGCTATCCCGGCGTGCAGCTGCAGCGCTACGACACCTACTCCGCGTGCGTGGAGGCCCTGCGCAACAATGCGATCGATGCGGTGACCACCGATGACGTGATCCTGGCCGGGTATGCCGCGCAGAGCCCCGGGGCGTTCAAGCTTGTCGGCGACCGGTTTTCGGAAGAGAAGTACGGGATCGGCGTGCAGAAGGGCAACGAGAGCCTCCGGCGGCGGATCAACGACGCGATCGAGCAGATGGAACACGACGGCTCCTGGCGGGCGGCGTTCATCGACAACTTCGGCGCTGCCGAGTTCGCGGTGCCCGACCCGCCGCCGATCGAGCGATGATGTTCGCCGAGTATCTCGGTCAGATCCTGCAGGCTTTCACCGTCACGGTCGAATTGGCGGCGCTGTCCGGGGCCTTGGCGCTGATCTTGGGCACCGGACTGGCGGCGATGCGGTTGGCTCCGGTTCCGGTGCTGCGCTGGCTCGGCGCCGGCTACGTGCACCTGGTGCGCAACACCCCGCTGACGCTGCTGTTGCTGCTGTGCTCGTTCGGTCTGGCCCAGACACTCGGGGTGACGCTGACCGACCCACGGTCGCCGACGTCGATCGACGACAGCAATTTTCGGCTCGCGGTGCTCGGATTGGGTGTCTACACGGCGTCGTTCGTGTGTGAGGCGCTGCGATCCGGGGTCAACACCGTCGGGATCGGACAGGCCGAGGCCGCCCGGTCACTCGGGTTCAGCTTCGGCCAGAACCTGCGGATCATATTGTTGCCCCAAGCTTTTCGGGCGGTGATCATCCCGCTGGGCTCGGTGCTGATCGCGTTGACGAAGAACACCACGCTGGCCTCAGCGATCGGGGTGGCCGAAGCGGCGCTGCTGATGAAGACGATGACGGAGAACACCGCGGCGCTGATCGCGGTGGGCGCGATCTTCGCCGCCGGTTTCGTCGTGCTGACTCTGCCGCTGGGCCTGCTGTTCGGATACCTGGGCCGGCGCTGGGCGGTGACGCGATGAAGCCGGCGTCGCGGGCGACGGTGCTCTTCGACGCGCCCGGACCGCGGGCCCGAGCCCGCCACCGCGCCATGTCGGCGGCGACGGTGCTGGCCGCGGCGCTGCTGGGCTGGGTGGTGTATGACCGGCTGTCCGCCAAGGGCCAGCTGACCGCCGAGAAGTGGGCACCGTTTCTGACCGCCGACCTATGGCGGACCTACGTGCTGCCCGGAGTGGCGGGCACACTGACCGCAGCGGCCTGGGCGATCGGGCTGGCGCTGGTGCTGGGTGTCGGCCTGGGTGTCGGCCGATTGTCGGGGGTCAGGGCGGTCCGCTTGAGCTGCGCGGTGGTGGTGGAGTTCTTCCGGGCGATCCCGGTCCTGATCATGATGATCTTCGCCTACTTCATCTACGGCGTGCTCGACGCGTTCCCGCCCCAGCAGATCGCCCTGGCCGGGGTGGTCACCGGGCTGACGCTCTACAACGGCGCCGTCATCGCCGAGATCGTGCGGGCCGGAGTCCATGCCCTGCCCGGCGGGCAGTCCGAGGCGGCGGCCGCCCTGGGATTGAACTGGGCCGGCTCGATGCGCCTGGTGCTGCTGCCCCAGGCCGTCACCGCCATGCTGCCGGTGCTGGTGTCGCAACTGGTGGTGGCGCTCAAGGACACCGCCATCGGCTACCAGATCACGTTCGTGGAGATGGTGCGTCAGGGCACGGTGGTCGGCTCGCAGTACAGCAATTACCTTCCCGCGCTGCTGGTGATCGCGGCGCTGATGATCACCGGAAATCTGGCGCTGTCCGCGGGCGCGATCGGCCTGGAGCGCCGGCTGCGCCGTTCGCGGCACAACCCGTTGGAGGCGGCCACCATCGAGCCGGAGGGCACCCCGGGAGCCGAGGTGGTTTAGGCACTGCGCGGCGGTGATCCGGCGTCTAGAGTCGGACGCAACAGCCGACGACAGGAGACTCTGATGGCTATCACCCCCAAGGACGCGTTCAACGCCGCCCGCGACATCGCCGCCCACGCCGTCGAGAAGGCCTCCGACATCGTCGAGGACGCCGGCGACATCATCCGCGGGGATATCTCCGGCGGCGTCAGCGCGATCGTCCAGGATTCGGTGGAGATCGCCACGCACGCCGTCGAGCGGACCAAGGAGGTCTTCACCGACAGCGACGAAGCAGACGAGGTCGACGAGGTCTGAGTTTCAGACCCGCCGGCGCTCCCGTTCGGCGGCCAGCTCGTCACGGACCACGTCAAAGGCCATCGACGGGCTGTAGCCGCGGCGGGCCAGCATCGCCACCAGTCGCCGGGTCACCCGGGTGTCGTCCTCCCCGAGGGTTTCCCGCCGGAGTTTGATCCGCACCAGCTCTTCGGCCCGCATCCGCTCGGCGCAGGCGTCGATGCCGGCCAGCGCTTCGGCTATGACGTCGTCGGCGACGCCCTTGGTGCGCAGTTCGGCGGCGATCACTTTGCGGCCCTTGCCCGCGTGTTCGCGCCGGGAGCGCACCCACTGCTCGGCGAAGTCAGCGTCGTCGATCAGGCCCGCTTTGGCCAGCCGGTCGAGCACCCGGGTGCTGACGTCGTCGGGGTAGCCCCGTTTGCTCAGCTGACCGGCGAGCTCGGCGCGGGTACGCGCCCGCGCGGTGAGCAGGCGAAGGCACAGTGACTTCGCCTGCTCCTCACGCTTGGGTTCGGCCGGCTCAGAAGTCGACGGGAGCGGGCAGGACGTCATCGGCCAAACCATCGGTCAGCACGGCGCCGATGCCGAGCTTCTCTTTGATCTTCTTCTCGATCTCGTTGGCCACGTCGACGTTCTCCAGCAGGTAGTTGCGGGCATTCTCCTTGCCCTGCCCGAGCTGTTCACCGTCGTAGGTGAACCAGGAACCGGACTTGCGGATGAAGCCCTGGTCCACGCCCATGTCGATCAACGAGCCCTCGCGGCTGATGCCCCGGCCATACAGGATGTCGAACTCAGCCTGCTTGAACGGTGGGCTGACTTTGTTCTTGACCACCTTGACCCGGGTACGGTTACCGACCGCGTCGGTGCCGTCCTTGAGCGTCTCAATCCTCCGGACGTCCAGGCGAACCGACGCGTAGAACTTCAAAGCCTTTCCGCCCGTGGTCGTTTCGGGAGAATTGTGTACCATCACTCCGTCGACGAAGTAGTTGTGGTTGCCTTCCACCTCGATGTCGAAACGGTGCATCGATCGAGTCGGCGGCTTGACATGGACATCGAGCACCCGAGCCGGCACCAAATGCTGGGTAGGTTCGGCGAACTGCGGCGTCAACGCGCCTTGACCGCGGAACCGCGGCAACAGCTTGTACTCCATCGACGGTGCCATGTAGGGCGCCACCAATTCCTGGAACTTGGCCGTGGCGGCGGTGGAGAACACCAACACCGCCTTGCCGGCCGATCCGGACAACCGCAGCCGCACATCCAGCCCGTGAGTGTCGCGCAGGTAGTCGCACAGCCGGGTTCGGGTGCCTTCCGACATGGCCTCCACGCAGATTTCGATCCGTCCGCTACCACCGGTGGTACGTTCCTGCAATCCCTTGGAGCGCAGCGAGAATGAGCCATCATCCATGTACCAGATGGCCAGCGCCAACGGGGTGAGCGCCTTGAGGTAGTCCTCGGAGAAGAACTTCTTGCCATCCCCGAGGTACACCGCGCGCTGCAGTTCGCCCAGTTCGGGAAGCGGAGTGAAATCGACGAAGTGCGAACCCGCAGCGTTCTCCCGCTTTGAGTGACCGATGTTGCCCATCAGCGCGGTCTTCCACTGCAGGTATTCCAGCTGCTTGGCGCCGTGTCCCAACCGGAACCGGACGCCGTTTCGGTCACGCCGATTGGGTGAGAGGTTTCCATCACCCATCAGTGAACCGAGGACGACCTGGAATTGCTGGTCGCTGAGCAGGTGCGGTTCAGCAGCCAGGACCCGGTCGCCGGCGATCAGTTCGCCGGCCTCGGTCCAGCCGCCCGGGGTGCGGATCAGGTGGTTGGGCGTCGCGGCGAACTGCGATTTGCCGTTACCGCCGGACTTCTCGACGGTGAACTGCAGGAACTTCTCGGCAGGCCCGTTGTCGAACCAGTTCACGACCTTGCGCGGCACCAACTGGTCGGCGATGGGGTCGTAGGACAACACCTCCACGTCCATCTTGTTGTTGACGATCTTGCCGATCTTCTCGGTACTGCCGTCGGCAAGGGTCACCCGGGTGGAATAGTTCATGCACCCGAACATCACTCCGATTTTTTCCCGCAGCTGGTTGATGAAGATCGCGGTGGTGCCCGAATTATTCAGCGCGCCAGTCATTTTCCGCAGTGCCTGGCTCATCAGCCGGGCCTGCAGACCGACGTGGCTGTCCCCCATCTCGCCTTCGATCTCCGCGCGCGGAACCAGGGCCGCCACCGAGTCGATGACCAGAATGTCCAGCGCGCCGGAGCGGATCAGCGTGTCGGCGATCTCCAGCGCCTGCTCACCGGTGTCGGGCTGAGACACCAGCAGCGAATCGGTGTCCACGCCGAGTTTCTTGGCGTACTCGGGGTCCAGCGCGTGCTCGGCGTCGATGAACGCTGCGATCCCGCCGGCGGCCTGGGCGTTGGCCACCGCGTGCAGTGCCACGGTGGTCTTACCGGAGGACTCCGGGCCGTAGATCTCGACGACCCGGCCCCGGGGCAGACCGCCGATGCCCAGCGCCACATCCAGGGCGATCGAGCCGGTCGGGATGACCGAGATCGGTTGACGCACCTCGTCGCCGAGGCGCATCACCGAGCCTTTGCCGAAGTTCTTGTCGATCTGGGCCATCGCCAGCTCGAGTGCTTTTTCGCGATCGGGCGCTTGCGCCATGATGCCTCTCCCTGTGGTTCGGTGTTCGGTTGACCGGTTCTCGGTCGGTTGGCCGTGACGCTAACGACAGGGTCCGACAGCCCGGCGAACTCTCCCCACAGTAGGCGAACGGATGTTCGAATCAAGTACGACACGCGGCGTGTCGGCGTGTCGGACTTTCGGCGGTGCCTGCGCCCCCGGCTAGGCCACCCGCATGACGTGCGCCGACGCCCCGATGGCGGTGTCCTCGTCGCCCATCATGATGCGCATGAACTCCTCCTGCTCACGGCGCCCGCGCTGGGCCGCCCGGTCCAGCCCGCCGGGCAGCAGCAGCGCCGCGGCGCTGCGGACGAGGTTCACCGGCATCCGCACCAGCGGGTACCACGGCAGCACGAAGGCGGGCAGGCCCAGCTTGCGCATCGTGCGCGGCCCCAGGAAGCTGCCGGTCACCGACAGGTGCGCCGACCGCGCTATCCGACGCCGCACACCGGCCATGGCACCGAAGTGCCACTCCAGCGGGTCGTCTGCCATCGGGACCGCCAGTTGCTTGGTCGACTCGTCGGGCTCGGAGAGCGCACCCAAGGTCTGGTAGAGGATGCGGACGCCGTCGCGGAAGCTGCCCGGCAGCCAGTCGTCGCGAACACCCATCAGCCAGCCGACGTAGCGCGTCAGATGCGCGATGTCCTCGAGTTCACCCGGCGACAGCACGATGCCCAGCCCCAGCCCGGCAGCCGGCGGCGCGATCAGCGCCCCCACCAGGGTGGCGGCCATGTCGGTCTGGTTGACCGGCAGGCCCCATTCGTCGCTGCGCCAGTCCGGCAGGGCGGCCACGTGCCGGCGCACGTACTCGTGGATCAGCCGGACCCGGATGGTGGCCTGATAGCCGGCGCCGAGCGGTTCGAGCCCTCCCGCGCCGGTGACATCCATCGCCCACTGCAGCGTCTCGGCGAACCGCTTGTTGGAGCCCTTTTCCAGCACACCGGTGCGCAGCAGGGTCTTGTTGAACGAGGAGAACTGATAGCCGCCCAGGAAGGACACGTCCCGGGCGATGTAGGTGCCGTCAGCGCCGCCTCGGCGCAGCGCCCGCTGACCGCGGCGGACCCGGTCCATGTCGACCCAGTCCGGGATCGGCTCGAACTCGGAGAAGAACTCGCGCAGCGGTTCCGGGGCGTCGGGCATCGAGGCCAGGCCGTGGGCGAGGATCCGGTCGAACATCGGCCGCGTCTCGCTGGACCCGGTCTCCGACATCCACTGCACCAGCCGCCGCATCGGCTCGTCGCCGGCGGTCAGGTCCGCACCGATCTGGCGCCACCGCTCCGGTGAGGGCTTGCCGATCCCCAACGCCGCGGCCAGCACCCGAATGCTGGCCGGAATCGAGCCGGGCGTGTCCGGATGGCGGGTCGGGACATCAACCACCGGCGAGTTCATCAGATAAGCCTCCAACGCTATTTGGATAACACCTGTGTTCCAAACATAGGTCGCAGGTAGGGTGATGTCAATGAAACGCCCGGGGGTAGTGCGCGACTACGGCGGCATCAGCGCGGTCGACCGCCGTGCCGAACGCCGCGCCAAGCTGCTCGCCGCCGGCCGCCGGATCTGGGGTGAATCCGGGATCGGCGAGGTCACCGTCCGCGGTGTCTGTACCGCCGCGGGGCTGATCCCCCGCTACTTCTACGAGCAGTTCCCCAACCGGGATGCGCTGCTGTTCGCGGTCTCCGACGACGTCCGCGACCAACTGCTCGAAGCGATGGTCACCGCCGGCGTCGGTGATCCCGGCACGCTCTCGGACAAACTGCGCTCCGCGCTGACGGCCTTCCTCGACCTCATCGCCGCCGACCCCTACATCCACCGCATCGCCACCAGCGACCTGTCTGCCGTACCCGGACTCAACGAGCACCGCGCACGCATCCTCGACCTGATCACCGACTCGGTCGTCGAGCACGCTCCCGGCGTCCTCGACGGCGAGGTTCCGCCGCCCGCGGAGTTACGCCGCGGCGCCCTGTTCATCGTCGGCGGCGTCAATCAGATCATCGAGGCCTGGCTGGCCAACCCCGTCGAATCCACCACCGAACTGGCGGCGCTCTGCTCGGATCTGGCCGTCGCCCTGGTCCGCAGCATCACGAGCCCGCAGGATCACTCTCACCACTGATCGCGCGGCACGTCGAAGTCCGCGCACAGCGCCCACCACACATCGCGGGGCTCCACCCCGTCCTCGATCGCCTGAGCGGCGGTCCGTCCGCCCACCGCGCCCAGCACGTGATCGGTCAGCACCGTGGCGCCGTAAGCCGCACCGAAGCGCAGCGTGACCCGCTCGTGGAATTCGGTCAGGCGCACGCGTCCCAACCTACCCAGCGCGCGACAGCGCCTCGTGGCACACCCGCACCGGGTCGGCGACGTCGGCGGCCCCCTCGGCGGCGCGTCGCGCGGCGTCGCGGTAGCTCGGGGACGCCAGCACGGCGCCCACCTCCTCGATCAGCGCCGCCGGACTCAGGGGCCGGATCAGCCGGCCGCTGCCCTGGCGCACCACGCGGTTGGCGATCTCCCATTGGTCGCCCCCGCCCGGCACCACCACCAGTGGCAGCCCGGCCAGCAGGGACTTGGCCACCATGCCGTGCCCGCCGCCGCAGATGACCAGGTCGGCGCGGGTCAGCAGTTCGTCCTGGCGCCCCAGCCCGGCGACGGCCCAGGGCGGCAGGGTCACCTCGGGGCCGGTCAGCCGCGACACCGCGATCCGGGCGCCCGACGGCAGCGTCTCGCCGGGCACCAAGTGCTCCAACGCCAGTTCGGCCAGCCCGGCGGCCCCGGTCGACGCGGTGGAGGGCGCCACCACCACCAGCGGGCCGGCGCCCGGCGGGACGGCGAGCAGCGCTTCGGTGGGCTCGAAATGCAGCGGCCCGACCACGACCGCCTCCGCGGGCCAGTCCGGCCGGGGCACCTCCAGGGCCGGCAGCGTGGCGATCAGTCGCCGCAGCGGCCCGGGGTCGCGGTCGGGCAGACCGATACCCGCCCGGGCCTCGGCGCGCTGCCGCAGTCCGGATCGCACCGACCGGGCGGTCAGCGACCGCATCACCGTGTCCCGTAACCGGCCGCGCACCCCGCGGCCGGGCGCCAGCCCGCTGCCGATCGGCGGCAGCCCCCTGGACGGCAGGTACAGCGGGTGCGGGCTGAGTTCGACCCAGGGGATCCCGAGCAGTTCGGCGGCCATTCCCCCGCAGGCGGTGATGACGTCGGAGACCACCAGATCCGGCGCCACCGCCCGCAGCTGCTCGCGGTTCTGCTGGGCCATGCGGGCCGCCCGCTGATGGAGTTTGGCCCCGTCGTCGGCATCGTCGTCGGCGGCCGTGGCATCCAGGCCCAGCAGCTCCGCGGCGTCCACCCCGGCGGCGCGGGCGGTGTCGAGCCAGTGCACCCCGGTCAGCAGCGTCGGCGCGTCCCCGGCGGCAACGAAGCGCCGGCACAACGCGATCGCCGGAAATGCGTGGCCGGGGTCGGGCCCGGCGACAACCACGATGCGCATCGGCCTACCGTGCCACAGGCCGTCGGGCCTAGGCTGGGTGGCATGACCGAACCGACTGGCCAGCAGACCGTGACGGACGACAACATCCGCCTGGTGGAGACGTTCCTGGACGCCCTCGCCGACGATGACCTCGACACCGCGGCCGCGGCCCTGGCCGAGGACGTGGTGTACCAGAACGTCGGGTTGCCGACCATCTACGGCCGCAGCGCCACCATCGGGGTGTTCCGCCGGATGGCGGGCCGGGCGTCCTTCGACGTGAAAATCCACCGTATCGCCGCCGACGGCGCGGCGGTGCTCACCGAGCGCACCGACGCGCTGACCCTGGGCCCGCTGCGGCTGCAGTTCTGGGTGTGCGGGGTGTTCGAGGTGCACAATGGGCGAATCACGTTGTGGCGCGACTACTTCGACTTCTTCGATATGTTCAAGGCAGCGCTGCGGGCGGTCGCGGCGACCGTGTTCCCCGCGCTGCGCCCTACGATGTAGACCGTGTTGAACACCCGAGCGGCTGCGCCCCGGCGGCCCAATGCGATCCAATACCTCCGGTATTGCTACGGGCGTCCCCTGCCGCCGGAGTTGCGCGACTGGGTCCGCAACGACCTGGCCGGACCCGGTGCCACCGTTCGCATGATCATGCGCACCGCCGTACCGACGACGCTGATCCTGATCCCGTTCTGGCTGTTGCCGACGGACTTCCTGACGCACATGAGCATGACGTTTCCGATCTGGTTCATGGCGATCCTGTTCTCGCATGCGCTGAACAAGGTGTGGCGCAGGCACATGCTGCGGATGCACGGCCTCGACCCGGAACTCGCCGACGCACGCAAGCGCGAGCGCGACGCCCACATCCACCGGTCTTACATCGAACGCTTCGGCCCGCGGCCCGAATCCGCGGATCAGCGAACCGACGACATCTAGACCCGCGGCAGCTCGGCGAGTTCGTCGAACGCCTGAGCCCAGCCCAGCATGCGGTCGGTCGCGCTGGTCAGCTCCTCGCGGTAACGCTGTTGCGACATCGGCGAATTCATCGGTTCCCCAGAAGTCGTTGACGACCGGTCATTTGCTGCCGCCACCAATTGCGCTGCGGCGGTGACCATTTCGTTGTATTGACGAACGCCGGCACTCAACTGTGCTGTGAACGCGTTGATCGTCGGCACCAGGTACTCCCCCGACTGCGCGCTGTGCTGCACGGCACGCTCCATCGACACCACCTGGGCGGCGGTGGCCGCCATCGTCGACGCGGCCCCGTTGACAGCCGCGGTCAGCCCGGCGATCTCATCGGCCGGCAACAGCCGGCCGCGTTCCAGTACGCCCAGCAGCGACACCATGCCGCGTTCGGAGGCGCCCAGTGCGTATATCGCCGGTCGCGCCGCCGATCCGGGCGGCGGCAGGCGGCGGGCGGTCACGGTGCGCACCGGCGGCAGCGGAACCGAACGCAGCCAGCGATAGCGCAGCAACAGCAGCGTGGCCGGGGCGGCGGCACCGGCGGCGATCAGCCCGGTGATCAACAAGACCCACACCGGCGTGGCCCACGACGCCAGCAGGGCGGTCACCAGCATCCAGAAGCCGCATGCGGCGCCGAAGAACAGCCCCAGTCGCAGCGCCCACCGTCGCTTGCGCAGCAATCGGGCCCGCGGGTCGGCCATCGCCCCCAGCTTGTCGGCGAGGAGGTCGGCGGCCTCGCTGGCACGGTCGACGGCGCGCTGGATCAGGGCTCCCCGACCACGACCTCTGAGGCCTCCGGCTCGCACGGCCATCGACTACCGGTCTAGCGGATTCTCGTGTGTGGGGGTGGCGCCTGACTGCGGAGCCGCTGGCGTGGGCTGACTCGGCGCGGCGGTGCCGCCGGCCGGCAGCGCCTCACCGCGCATCGACGCGCGGATCTGTTCCAATCGGGAGTGGCCGGCCATCTGGATGCCGGCCTGTTCCACCTCCAGCATCCGGCCCTGCACCGAGCCCTGTGCCAGCTCGGCGGCGCCGACCGCATTGGCGTAGCGGCGTTCGATCTTGTCGCGCACCTCATCGAGGCTGGGGGTGGTACCAGGCGCGGCGATCTCGCTCATCGAGCGCAGCGACGCGCTGACCTGCTCCTGCATCTTGGCCTGTTCGAGCTGACTGAGCAGCTTGGTGCGCTCGGCGATCTTCTGCTGCAACACCATCGCGTTCTGTTCGACGGCCTTCTTGGCCTGCATCGCCGCCGACAGCGCCTGGTCATGCAGGGTTTTGAGGTCTTCCACGCTCTGTTCGGCGGTGACCAGCTGGGCCGCGAACGCCTCGGCGGCGTTGGTGTATTCGGTGGCCTTGGCGCTGTCCCCCGACGCGGTGGCCTGGTCGGCCAGCGTCAGCGCCTGGCGCACATTGACCTGAAGCTTCTCGATGTCGGCCAGCTGGCGGTTGAGCCGCATCTCCAGCTGCCGCTGGTTGCCGATCACCTGCGCGGCCTGCTGGGTGAGAGCCTGGTGCTGGCGCTGCGCCTCCTCGATCGCCTGCTGGATCTGCACCTTCGGATCGGCGTGCTCGTCGATCTTGGCGTTGAACAGCGCCATCACGTACTTCCACGCCTTGACGAACGGGTTGGCCATCAGTCAGCTCCGTCTGGTTGTTCGGATGTTTGTCGTCTGCCCCCTACCGCTGATCAATTTATCGGGTCAGCGGTGATCGGGAGGGGGTTCACGCGGGCTTCGGGGCGGTCGCACCCATCGGGCCCGTCACGCCGAAGCCATCTCCCGGATCGGCGGGATGACGACCTTGGTGCTGGCGTCGATGTGGGTTACCCCGGTGTTGCGCTCGGCCCGCTCGGCCCGCACCAACCGATTGCCCGCATCGAAGAGCACCGCCGACAACGGGATCCGCAATGCCGCGCAGATCGCGTTGAGCAACTCGCTGGACGCTTCCTTGCGTCCCCGCTCGACCTCCGAGAGATAACCCAGGCTGACCCGCGCAGAATCCGAGACCTCACGCAGCGTGCGCCCCTGTGCCGTGCGGGCCTGACGCAACACCTCGCCGACCGATTCCCGCAGCAATGTCGTCATCGTGCACTCCTTAAATCGGGTCAACCGGGAAAACAGACTCACCAAGGTCAACGCCCGCGACGCCCGTTCGGGTTCCCGGGGCGGTGTTATCCGGTCCCGGCGCCGGTCAGCTGCGGTCGGGCCCGCGGAGGTCGGCGACGGCCGACATCACGTAATCCACGCCGGTCACCACCGTCAGCACCACGGCGGCGGTCATCACCACCCAGGCCGCCACCAGCCAGGGGCCGGTCAGCGGCAGAACGAGCAGCCCGATCCCGACCGCCTGCACCAGCGTCTTGAGTTTTCCGCCCCGACTGGCCGGGATCACCCCGCGGTGCAGCACCGCGAACCGCAGCACCGTGATCCCGATCTCTCGGGCCAGCACCAGCACCGTCACCCACCACCACAGGTCGCCGAGCATCGACAGACCGATCAACGCGGCCCCGATCAGTGCCTTGTCGGCGATCGGGTCGGCCAGGGTGCCGAATTCGGTCACCATCCCGTAGTTGCGGGCCAGGGCACCGTCGAGCCGGTCGGTGACGATGGCCACCGCGAAGATGACGAACGCCGCGATGCGGGTCTTGGCGTCATGGCCGTCATCGGCGAACAGCGCCAGCAGAAACACCGGGACCAACAGCAGCCGCATGGTGGTCAGCGCGTTCGCGAGGTTGATCACCGGGACGCGCGTCACCGCCGGACCGGTTTGAGGTTGCCCCGACACGGCAGACAGAATATCCGTTACCCAGCCCAAAACGAGAAACCGATACTGTGCATCTGTGCACCTCGCGGCTGATCCACCGGCCCACCGGCCCCTGATTCGGCGCGCGCGGACCTCCGACGTCCCGGCGATCAAGAAGCTGGTCGACATCTACGCCGGCAAGATCCTGCTGGAGAAGAACCTGGTGACGCTGTATGAGGCGGTCCAGGAGTTCTGGGTCGCCGAGGACTCCGAGCAGCGCGTGGTGGGCTGCGGCGCCCTGCACGTGCTGTGGTCGGACCTCGGTGAGGTGCGCACCATCGCGGTGGATCCCAACCTGACCGGCCGCGGTATCGGGCATGCCCTCGTCGAGCGCCTGCTTCAGGTCGCCCGCGACTTGCAGTTGCAGCGATTGTTCGTGCTGACCTTCGAGACCGCCTTCTTCGCCCGGCATGGCTTCACCGAGATCGATGGAACTCCGGTCACCGCCGAGGTGTTCGCGGAGATGCAACGCTCCTACGACGTCGGGGTGGCGGAATTCCTCGACCTGAGCTACGTCAAGCCGAACACGCTGGGCAACACCCGGATGCTGCTGATCCTTTAATCGATGCTCACACCGGCGGCCCGGCGCGGCGCGCCGATCAGGAAGCTGAACTGCCCGTCGGATTCCATTCGGCCCTCGCGGACGACGGCGAGGTCGGCAATCCCCTGTTTGCGGGCCTGCTCGCGGACCTGCGCCTCGGTGATCATCTCCTTGCGCATGTTCTCGTGCAGCAGCACACCGTCATGAATCACCAGCAGCGGCCCCGGGCGCAGTACCCGGGCCACGCCGGGCCACCGATGCCCCATCCAGTTCAGCAGGTAGGACCAGCCGATGATCACCCCGACCAACAGGATGCCGTCGCTGACCGACCGGTAACCGCCTGCCATCCCGTTCTGCGCCGCATCGGCGATCAGCACCACGACGATCAGATCGGTGATGCCGTTGGTGCCCGCCTCACGTTTCAACACCACCCGCAGCAACGCGTAAATCGCTATGTAGATAACGGTGCCGCGGACGATGATCTCCGAAGGCGGTGTGTCGAAAGCGAATAGCCGTGCCCAGTCCACGTGGCGAGATTACGCCCCCGCCGGTTGCGAAAAAACTCCGGTGTCTGGTCCGTGTCCGGTCCGTGTCCGGGGCGTGTCTGGTGAGGCCGGGGGCGCAGAACCAGGGACTTCCGGCCCTGCCGCCGGCATCGTGCACACGAGATAGTGGTACTGACAGTTGCAGATAACTGGAGGTAGCCGTGGCCGAGCACCTGACACCCCTGGACACGAGTTTGCTGCACGTGGAGGACGCCGACCGGCACACGCATCTGGGCATCGGCGCCCTGGCGGTGCTGGACGGGCCGATCCCCGACCACCAGGCGCTGGTGTCGGTGCTGGGCGAGCGGATCGCCGCGTGCCCCCGCTTCTCCCAGCGCCTGCGCCGCCGGGTGTTGGACCTGCGGACCGCCGAGTGGGTCGCCGACCACAACTTCAAGCTCGCCAACCATGTCTGCCGCATCGCGGTTCCAGGACCCGGTACCGATGCCGAGTTGTTCAGCGTGGTGGCCGAGGTGATGTCATGGCGGTTGGACAGGGACCGGCCGCTGTGGGAGATCTGGGTGATCGACGGCCTGTCCGGCGGCCGCTGGGCGTTGCTGGTCAAGGTCCACCCGTGCATTGCCGACGCGGTCGCCACCGTCCACATCCTGGCCGGGCTCTCCGACGAGGGCATAACTCACGGCGGCGGGGGTGGCCCCGAGCCGTCCCGGGAGCACACCGGGTGGCGCGGCGCGCTGCGGGCCGGGGCCTCGGTCGCCGTCGACGCGATGATCGGGGCCATGCAGGCCGAGCAGACCCTGCGCGGTGTTGCCCGATTCGCGACCGGACTGGTGCGCCCGATCACCCCGCTCAACGGCCCGCTGACGAGTCGGCGCCGTTACACCGGTGCTCGGGTCAGCGCCGGAGAGGTCGAGCAGATCTGCCGGGCATTCCAGGTCACCGTCGACGATGTCGCCCTGGCGGCGATCACCGAGAGTTACCGCAACATCTTGCTCCGCCGCGGCGAATGGCCGCGGGCCGATTCGCTGCGAACCATGGTGCCGATTCCCCAGGCGGTGCTGCTGCCTCGCCTGCCGGTCGACGAGGACCATCCGGTGGTGCGTCTGCGGATGGTCCACGCCCGGCTGGCCGAGGCCACGATGGCCGCCAAGCGCGGTAACGCGTGGATGGCGGTGGCCCGCGCGATCCCTGCCCCGGTGACCGCGTGGGCGGCCAACGTGCTGTCCCGGTTGCCGCAACGCAGCGTGGTGGCGCTGGCAGCCACCGCGGCCGGGCCGGACCGGCCGCTGCAGATCATGGGCCGCCACGTCTCGGCGGTATATCCGATCCCGCCGGTCGCGCTGCAGTTGCGCACCGGCGCGGCGATTCTGCGCTACGGCGACAGCCTGTTCTTCGGCATCCTCGCCGACTACGGCGCCGTCGCGCACGCCGACGAACTCGCGCGCGGCATCGAGGCGGCCGTGCACCGCCTGTTGGCCCGCAGCAGGCGGCCGCGGCAGGCCGGGCCGGTCCGGGATCGGCACGGCCTGTCGCTGGTGGTCAACAACTAGTCGCCGTCATCGCCGTCATCGTCGGTATCCGGTTCGCCGCCGCCGCGGATGGCCATCAGGGTGGCCGCCAGCTCGTCGGGCTTGACCAGTACCTGGCGGGCCTTGGAGCCCTCGGACGGCCCGACGATGCTGCGGGTCTCCATCAGGTCCATCAGCCGGCCCGCCTTGGCGAAGCCGACCCGCAGTTTGCGCTGCAGCATCGAGGTGGAGCCGAACTGGCTGGACACCACCAGCTCGACGGCCTGCAGGAAGACTTCCATGTCGTCACCGATGTCGGGGTCGACGTCGGTGCGCTCACCGGTCGGCTTGGCGGCGGTGACGCCCTCGGTGTATTCGGGCTCGGCCTGGTCCTTGCAGGCGGTGACGACGGCGTGGATCTCTTCGTCGGTGATGAACGCGCCCTGCAGCCGGATCGGCTTGTTGGCGCCCATCGGCAGGAACAGCCCGTCGCCCATCCCGATCAGCTTCTCCGCGCCGGCCTGGTCCAGGATCACCCGGGAGTCGGTCAGCGACGAGGTGGCGAACGCCAGCCGAGACGGCACGTTGGTCTTGATCAGACCGGTGACGACGTCGACCGACGGCCGCTGGGTGGCCAGCACCAGGTGGATGCCGGCAGCCCGCGCCTTCTGGGTGATCCGCACGATCGCGTCCTCGACGTCGCGCGGCGCGGTCATCATCAGGTCGGCGAGCTCGTCGACGATCGCCAGGATGTAGGGATAGGGCCGGTACACCCGTTCGCTGCCCAAGGGCGCGGTGATCTCCCCTGATCGCACCTTCTCGTTGAAGACGTCGATATGACGCACCCGGGAGGCCTGCATGTCCTGGTAACGCTGCTCCATCTCCTCGACCAGCCAGGCCAGCGCGGCCGCCGCCTTCTTCGGTGAGGTGATGATCGGGGTGATCAGGTGCGGAATGCCTTCATACGGCGTGAGTTCCACCATCTTCGGGTCGATCAGGATCATCCTGACCTCTTCCGGGGTGGCCCGCGCCAGCAGCGACACCAGCATCGAGTTGACGAAGCTGGATTTGCCCGAGCCGGTGGAGCCCGCCACCAAAAGGTGCGGCATCTTGGCCAGGTTGGCGCTGATGAAGTCGCCCTCGATGTCCTTGCCCAGCCCGATCACCAGCGGATGATGGTCGCGGCGGGTGGACGGCGCGGTGAGCACATCGGCCAGCCGCACCATCTCCCGGTCGGTGTTGGGCACCTCGATGCCGACGGCGGACTTGCCCGGGATCGGTGCGAGCATCCGCACGCTTTCGGTGGCCACCGCGTAGGCGATGTTGCGTTGCAGGGCGGTGATCTTCTCGACCTTGACCCCGGGGCCCAGCTCCACCTCGTAGCGGGTGACGGTGGGGCCGCGGGTGCAGCCGGTGACCGCGGCGTCGACCTTGAACTGCTCGAGTACCGAGGTGATCGCGTCAGTCATCGCGTCGTTGGCCGCGGTACGGGTCTTCGGCGGGTCGCCGGCCACCAGCAGGCTCAGCGGCGGCAGCGTGTAGGGGCCCTCCACCACCCGGTCCAATACGACCGTGGTGTCGGTCGGTTTGGCCGCCTTGGGCTTGGGCTTGCGGCGGGCCGGCTTGGCCGCCGGCGGCGCCTCGGCGGCCGGCTCGTCGAGCGGGTAGTTGTCCAGTGGTGTGCGCGACTGCCAATCCGGCGCGTCGCCGGCGCCGGCGGCGGGGTCGTCATCGACGGCGTCACCCTCGTAGTCGTCGTCATAACCGTCGTCGTAATCGTCGTCGTAGTAGTAGTCGTCCTCATACCCGCGGGTGGTGAACAGGTCGCGTAATGCCTCGGGCGCTTCACGCAGCGTCGTCCCGGTCAGCAGCAGCACCCCGAACAGCGCGCCGATGCACAGCAGCGGTGCGGCGATCCAGGCGGTCAGTCCGTCGGCGAGCGGGCCGCCGATCGCGAACCCGACGAAACCCGCGCCGTGCAGACGACCGTCGGGTGTCTGCGGCGAGCCGGCCCACAGATGCCACAGACCCAGGATGGGCAGCGACACCATGGCCGCACCGAGGATCAGCCGGGGCCGGTTCTCCGGGTCGGGCTCGGTGCGCATCAGCGCGACCGCGCCGACGCCGGCAAGGACCGGAAGCAGTATCACCGCCCCGCCGATCACCGCGCGCAGGCCGGTGTCGATCCAGGCTCCGACCGGTCTCGCGGCGTCCAGCCAGCAACTGGCGGCCGTCACCACCGCCAGGCCCAGCAGGGCCAGGGCGATGCCGTCGCGCCGATGACCGGGATCGATGTCGTGGGCGCGGCCCACCGACCGGGCGGTGCCGCCGGCCGCCTTGGCGGCCATCAGCCACGCGGCCCTGGCGGCCCGGCCACAGGCCATGCCCGCCCCCGCCAACCCCGAATGCTGCCGGCGCGGCGCGGGCTTGCGGCGCGCCGCCGCTGCGCGGCCCGGCCGGGAATTGGCGCGGGAACCAGCCTTTGACCTGCTAGTTCGCGGAGCCGATCGCGACCCGGCCTTACTAGCCGTCCTACTAGCCATAGCCGCAAGCCTAACCGCAATACCCTCATTCGCACCATCTGCCACACTGGTCACGGCAGCAGCTTCCGGGCGGTCCCCCGCGTGGCACGGGTCACAACGTGCTGCGTACGGTGACAGAGCCGCCGTGGCCGGCCCGGCCACCGAGCCCCAGCAAGCCCTGAGAAGGAGACCTTCATGCCGGTAGTCGTCGTCGCCACCTTCGCCGTCAAGCCCGAATCGGTCGACATCGCCCGAGAGATCTGCACCAAAGCGGTCGGACAGGTGCACGAGGAGCCGGGCTGCCAGCTCTACTCGGTGCACGAAACCGACGGCTCCTTCGTCTTCATCGAGCAGTGGGCGGACGCCGACGCGCTGCAGGCGCACTCGCAGGCCCCGACGGTCGCCGAGCTGTTCGGCAACCTCAAGGAGCATCTGGCCGGGGCGCCCGACATCAAGATGCTGCAGCCGCTGCCGGCCGGCGACCCGGCCAAAGGCCAACTACGAGCCGAGTGATGGGTTCACTGGACGGCAAAGTCGCCTTCATCACCGGTGCCGCACGCGGCCAGGGCCGGGCCCACGCCCTGCGCCTGGCCGCCGACGGCGCCGACATCATTGCGGTCGACCTGTGCGACCAGATCGCCAGCGTGCCCTATCCGATGGCGACCCACGAGGATCTGGCCGCCACCGTCAAGCTGGTCGAGGACACCGGTGCGCGCATCGTCGCCGCCACGGCGGACGTCCGCGACCAGAGCACGCTCACGGCGGCGCTGCAGGGCGGTATCGACGCATTCGGCCGGCTGGACATCGTGGTGGCCAACGCCGGAATCGCCCCGATGGCAGCCGCCGACGGCTGGCGCGATGTCATCGACGTCAACCTCACCGGCGTGTATCACACCATCGAGGCCGCGATCCCGGCCCTGAACGCACACCATGACGGCGGGTCGATCGTGCTGATCAGTTCGGTCGCCGGCCTCGCCGGCATCGGCAGCCACGACGCCGGAGCCATCGGCTACACCGCAGCCAAGCACGGGCTCGTCGGGCTGATGCGGGTCTATGCGAACCTGCTGGCGCCACAGAACATTCGGGTCAACTCGGTGCACCCGGCCGGTGTCGACACGCCGATGATCAACAACGAGCACACTCGAGAGTGGCTCGCCGACCTCACGGCCCGCACCGGGGCGCCGCCGGACATGGGCAATGCGTTGCCGGTGCAGGTGCTGCAACCCGACGACATCGCCAACGCGGTGGCCTGGCTGGTGTCGGATGCCGCCCGCTACATCACCGGTATCGCCCTACCGGTCGACGCCGGATTCGTCAACAAGCGCTGACCGGTTAGATCTCGATGACCGTCGGCACGATCATCGGCTGGCGACGGTAGACCTCGCCGACCCATTTGCCCACCGTCCGGCGGACCGCCTGGGCGATCCGCGTTGGATCGGTAACACGTTCGGCGGCAAGGGATTCCAGCTCCGCCTCCACCCTTCGTGCCGCCGGTTCCAGCGCCTTGGGGTCCTCGGAGAAGCCTCGCGAATGCAGATGTGGCGGCGCCACGGCCTTGCCGGTCCCGCGACGCACCACCACGGTTATCGCGACGAACCCGCTGGACAGGATCAGCCGCTCCCCCAGCGTCGCGTCCCCGACGTCGCCGTCCACCAGCCCGTCGACGAACATCTTGCCGACCGGGACTGCGCCGGCGATGCTCGCCTGCCCGCCGACCAGGTCGACGCTGACACCGTTCTCGGCCAACAGGATCGACTCGCGCGGCACCCCGGTGCGTTCGGCCAGTGCGGCATTGGCGCGCAGCATCCGCCAGGTGCCGTGCACCGGCATCACGTTGCGGGGCCGGATCCCGTTGTAAAGGAACAACAGTTCGCCGGCGTAGGCGTGCCCGGAGACGTGCACCCGCGCCGCGGCGTTGGTGATCACCCGGGCGCCGATCTTGGCCAGCGCATCCATCACGCCGTAGACGGCCTCCTCGTTGCCGGGGATCAGCGACGACGACAGCACCACCAGATCACCGGCGGTCAACGTGATGGAGCGGTGCTCGCCCCGCGACATCCGTGACAGCGCCGACAGCGGCTCGCCCTGGGTTCCGGTGGTGACCAGCACCACCTTCTCCGGCGCCATCATCTCGGCGGCCCCGATGTCCACCAGGTCCGTGTCGGCCACCCGCAGAAAGCCCAGCTCCTTGGCGATGCCCATGTTGCGGACCATCGAGCGGCCCACGAACGCCACCCGGCGGCCCAGCGCGACCGCTGCATCGACGATCTGTTGCACCCGATCCACATTCGAGGCGAAGCACGCCACGATCACCCGGCCCTCGGCGCCACGGATCAGCCGATGCAGGGTGGGACCCACCTCGCTCTCGCTCGGCCCGACACCGGGAATCTCGGCGTTGGTCGAGTCGCACAGGAACAGGTCCACCCCCTTGTCGCCCAGGCGCGACATGCCTGGCAGGTCGGTGGGGCGCCCGTCCGGCGGCAGCTGATCGAGTTTGATGTCGCCGGTGTGCAGCACCGTGCCCGCGCCGGTATGCACCGCGATCGCCAGCGCATCCGGGATGGAGTGGTTCACCGCGAAGTATTCGCACTCGAACACCCCGTGGGTGCTGCGCTGGCCCTCGGCGACCTGAACGAACACCGGCTTGAGGCGGTGTTCGCGGCATTTGGCGGCGACCAGGGCCAAAGTGAACTTCGATCCGACCACCGGGATGTCGGGCCGCAGTTTGAGCAGGAACGGAATGGCCCCGATGTGGTCCTCGTGGGCGTGTGTCAGCACCAGCGCCTCGACGTCGTCGAGCCGCTCGGCGATGTGACGCAGGTCCGGCAGGATCAGGTCGACGCCGGGCTCGTCGTGGCCCGGGAACAACACGCCGCAGTCGATGATCAGCAACCGGCCGAGGTGCTCGAACACGGTCATGTTGCGACCGATCTCGTTGATGCCGCCGAGCGCGGTGACGCGCAGTCCGCCGGCGGTCAGCGGTCCCGGCGGTGTGAGGTCCTCATTCACCCGTGCTCACCCGAGCACCGACGCGGTGCGCATGTCGAGGGCCAGTTCGTCGATCTCGGCCGCGGTCGCGGGCACCATCGGCAGCCGAGGGTCGCCGGCGTCGAAGCCCTGCAGCCGCAGACCGGCCTTGACGAAGGTCACCCCGCCGGTCCGGGCCATCGCGTTGGACAGCGGAGCGATCGCGACGTTGATCTTGCGGGCGGTCTCGACGTCGCCGGCGGCGTAGGCGGCCAGCATGTCGCGCAGCTGACCGGCCACGAAGTGCGAGATGACGCTGACGAACCCGGTGGCGCCCATCGCCAGCCACGGCAGGTTCAGGGCATCGTCACCGGAGTAGTAGGCAAGCCCGGTCTCGGCCATGATCTGCGCCGCGGCGTGCAGGTCGCCCTTGGCGTCCTTGATCGCCACGATGTTCGGGTGCTCCGCCAGTTCGAATATGGTGTCCGGGGCGATCGGCACCACCGAGCGGGCCGGGATGTCGTAGAGCATCACCGGCAGCGGGCTGGCGTCGGCGACGGCGGTGAAGTGCGCCAGCAGTCCGGCCTGCGACGGACGCGAGTAGTACGGCGTCACCACCAGCAGGCCGTGCGCGCCGACCCCGGCACAGGCTTCGGCGAGCCGGACGCTGTGTTCGGTGTCGTTGCTGCCGGCACCGGCGATGACGCGAGCCCGGTCACCGACCGCCTCGACCACGGCACGCAGCAGGGTCAACTTCTCGTAGTCGGCGGTGGTGGGCGACTCGCCGGTGGTCCCGGAGACCACCAGGCCGTCGCAGCCGGCGTCGACGAGGCGGTTGGCCAGCCGTACCGCGGCGTCGGTGTCCACCGAACCGTCCGCGCCGAAGGGGGTCACCATGGCGGTCAGCACGGTGCCCAGCTGCGCCCTGGCATCGAATCCGCTGCTGCTCACGGCCCTAAGATTACCTGGCGCCGCAAAGCTGCTCAGACTTCGGTGGCGAGCGGACTGGTCGCGACTTCGGTGCCGTCGGCCAGGGCACTGATCTGGAAGTCCCCGAATGCCGCCGGGGCCACATCGGTGAGCTGTCGCAGGCACTCGACGGCCAACCGGCGAATCTCCACGTCGGCGTGTTCGCTGGCGCGCATCGCGATGAAGTGCCGCCACGCCCGATAGTTGCCGGTCACCACGATGCGGGTCTCGGTGGCGTTGGGCAGCACGGCGCGGGCGGCTTGGCGGGCCTGTTTACGCCGCAGGACAGCACTGGGCTGATCAGCGAATTTGGCTTCCAGCCGGGCCAGCAGCTGCGTGTAGGCGGCCCGGCTGGCGTCAGCGGCCTCGGTCAAGATCTGCCGCAGCTCGGGGTCGTCCTCCATGCCGGGGGGCACCACGATCCGCGAGTCGGGTTCGGGGACGTAGCGCTGTGACAGCTGGGAGAAGGAGAAGTGCCGGTGCCGGATCAGCTCGTGGGTGGCCGACCGCGAGATTCCGGTGATGTAAAAGCTCACGACGGCGTGCTCGAGCACCGAGAAGTGCCCGACATCGATGATGTGCCGCAGGTAGCCGGCGTTGGTGGCGGTTCGCGGGTTGGGCTTGGACCAGCTCTGGTAGCAGGCGCGCCCGGCGAACTCGACCAGCGCCGGCCCGCCGTCGGCGTCGGTGCTCCACGCCACGTCCGGCGGCGGGGTGAACTCCGTCTTGGCAATCAGTTGCACGCGCAGCGGCGCCGTCTCGGCCACGGCACTCACCTTAAGGTGTGCCGGCCCGGCGTCAGCCGTTCGGGACTTTCGCGGCGATTTGCCGGGCTATGAGGATTGCGGAGTCCTTCGGGTCGGTGCTGCAGGTGTTGACGTCGACGACGACGTTGTTGGCCACGGTTAGCGCCCGCCCGCAGGCCTGCCAGGCCGACTCACCGGCGTTCTGCTGGGTCGCGACGGTGCTCAGCACGCCCTCGACGTTCGATATCGCCCCGGCGGTCCACTCCGAGCCGCTCTGGGTGTGGGTGTAGTCGTGGCACTGCGGCCACTGCTTGGCGGAGGCCTCGAAGAACGCCTGGGCTTGCTTGGCGGTCGGGAACAGCACCGCCGCCTGATCGACATAGTGGGCGTTGTCTTCGCCGTCGCTGACACTCTGCTCGCGCACCGCGCTGAATCCGCTGCGCGCATACACCTGTTCCTGCGCGACTCCGTCGACGGCCAGGCACTCGGCGGGCTGCATGGTGGCGCTGTCGTCGGGCAGCACATCGTGGGGCGCGTGTGCCTTCATGTCGCTCACGCCCATGATCGGGTTGATCTCGTCGGGGGTGAGCAGCACGGCCCGCAGGCCGTCTTCGGCGACCGGCGCGATGGTAGCGGTCGTGGTGGTCGGTGTGGGCGCACCGGCGCTGGGTTTTGCCGTACCCCCGCTGTTGCCGCAACCGGCGGCCAGTACGCAGCCCACAACGACGACACCCAACGAAACCGAACCCCGCACGCGATCACATCCCGTGTTTCCGACCAGATTATGCACCGGCACGCCAGTCGAGGGCGGCACCGATCAGTTATCGCCAAGGTTAACGAAATCTGGAAAGTGCCGCCGCGACCGCCGTGTTCTGCCCCAACACCGTTGAGGTCGAACGCTTTTGGGTTCCCGGGCAACGGGTTGCAGGCGGTGCGAGGTTTACGTTGTAAGCCCGGCGGGTATTCGGGCGTATCGGCGGCCACCCCGGTCGCTGCTGGGTGGACAGCCGGCACGTCGCCAGGCGTCGGCCCAGGTTGGTCGAACAGGAGAGGCACACATGAGTGACCAGGACAGCGGGCCCGAAGCCGGCATCAAAGGCGTCGTGGAAGACGTCAAGGGCAAGGCCAAGGAGGCCGTCGGCACCGTGACCGGAAACGACTCGCTCAAGCGAGAAGGCCAGGCGCAGCAGGACAAGGCCGAGGCCCAGCGCGAGGTGGCCGCCAAGGAGGCAGAGGCCGAAAAGGCCCGGGCCAAGGCCGCTGCGGATGAGGCCCGCGAGCGTGCCGAACAGTAAGCCGACCGGCGTTGCGGTGCCGGCGAGTTCCGACTCGCCGGCACCGTGCCATAGCCGCCGAAAGACACCCTATCTCCAGGAGGCCCCGTGTTGATGCGCAGAATTGCCCGTCCGCTGCTCGCGGCGGCGTTCATCGGTCAGGGTGTCGAGGCGTTGCGCCGGCCGCAGGAAGCCGGCCGGACGGCGCGCCCGGCGTTCGAGGGACTCAAAGGGATGCCCGACGAGATCGCGGCCAAGGTGCCGTCTGACGTCGAAACGTTCGCCAAAGCCAACGCGCTGGTCCAGATCGGCGGTGGCCTCTTGCTGGCCAGCGGCAGGCTGCCGCGGGTTGCCGCTGCGGTGCTGGCGGGCACCGTCATTCCGGGCAGCGCCGGGGGCCACCTGTTCTGGACGGAGCCTGACGCGCAGCGCAGGGCCGAACAGCGCCAGGCGTTGCTGACCGACATCAGCCTGATCGGCGGGCTGATGATCGCGGCCTTCGACACCGCAGGAAAGCCCTCGCTGGGCTGGCGGGCTCGCCGCGCCGCCCGGCACGCTTATCGACGCGCGGCCACGGCGTTGCCCACCAGCTCCGGTGATGCGGTGCTCGACACGGTCGGCGACAAGGTGAGCGCGGGCCTGCAGGCCGGCGCCGAACACGGCCGCGAGCTCGCCGAGAGGGTGAGTGAGAAGGCCGGGCCGTTACTCGAGGTGGCCGATGAGCGGGGAGCGCATCTGGCCGAGGTCGCCGCGGACCGCGGAACCGAGCTGGCGCACGCGGCCCGCGAAAGCGCCACCGCATTCGCCCACAACGCCCGCCGGCACCTGCACCGATGAGCCGGGCACGACCGCCGGGGCACGGTTCATCGCCGTAGCCCGGCCCGGCGCAGCTGCCTCACCAGATTCCCCCGTTCCCCCACGCTCACCTGGCCCAGACCCAGCCAGGAGGCCATCGACTCCAGCTCGGCGAGCAGTGCGGTCGCCACCTGTGGGGGTGAGGCGCCCTCTTCGGCGAACGCGGCGATGACGTGCAGGGCATCGGCGCCCCGGTCGGCCTTGAGGTCCACCCGGCCCACGAGCCGTCCGTCCAGCAGGAACGGCCACACGTAGTAGCCGTGCTTGCGCTGGGCCGCCGGGGTGTAGATCTCGAGCCGGTAGTGGAAGTCGAACAGTCGCTGCGTGCGGGGCCGGAAAAAGATCAGCGGGTCGAACGGGCACAGCAGCGCAGTCCCCCGATCGGTCCGCGGAATCGCTTGCCCGGCACGTAGATAGGCCGGCGCGTCCCAGCCGGCCACCGCTACCGGTTCCAGTTCGCCGGCGGCGACCAGCATTGCGATCGCCGGTTTTGCCTGCCGCGACGACAGCCGGAAATAGTCGCGCAGGTCGGCCTCGGTGCCGACCCCCAGGGCGCCGGCGGCCCGCAGTACCAGTTCCTGCACCGCCTCGGCGTCGTCGACCTGGCGGCCCAGCACGTTCGGCGGCAGCACGTTGTGCACCAGGTCGTAGTGCCGGGCGAACCCGACCCGGGTGGCGGTGGTCAGCACTCCGGCGGCGAACAGCGCCTCAGCCACCCATTTGGTGTCGCTGCGATTCCACCAGGTTCCCTTACCGCGCTTGGGCCCGGCCGCAAGGTGCGCCTCGATCTGCCCGGCTGTTGCCGGCCCGAGTTCGGCGACCGCGGCGACGATGCCGTCGGCCAGTCGCGGGTTGGGCGGCACGTTGCCCCACCGACCGTGGGTGTACTGCCGCATCCGCCAGCGCATCAGCGGCCAGTCATCGACCGCCATCAGGGCCGCCTCGTGCGCCCAGTACTCGACCAGCAGCCGCGGCGAGCGATCGCTGTGACTCCACGCGGCGCGATCCAGCACGGTGCGGTCATAGGGCCCCAACCGGCTGAACACCGGGGCGTAGTGGGCACGCACGGCCACCGACACCGAGTCCAGTTGCAGCACTTGGATGCGGGATATCAGGCGCTTCAGATGCGCCCGGTTCACCGCAGCGGTTGGTTTTGGCGCTCCGAATCCCTGTGCAGCAACGGCGATCCGGCGCGCCTGCGCCGCGCTCAGCGTCACCATCAGCGGCGGTAGCTGTGGAACCGGTACCGTAAGCCGCCCTCGCTGGTGAGCCAGGGCCCCGAGGTGCCTTTCCAGGACTCGTCGAGCACCGGCGCGACCGCGTCCGCGTCTTGACGGGGCAGGTCGATCTCGACCTCGGTCACCTCGCAGCGGGTGGCCAGCGGCAGCGCCAGCGCGTAGATCTGCGCGCCACCGATCACCCAGGTCTCGGCGTCGGTCAGCGCCGCGTCCAGCGTCGAAACCACCCCGGCACCGTCGGCGCGGTAGTCCGGGTCGCGGGTCACCACCACATTGGTGCGTCCCGGCAGTGGCCGCACGGCGGCCGGCAGGGATTCCCAGGTCAGCCGGCCCATCACCACCCGATGCCCCAGCGTGAGTTCCTTGAATCGCGCTTGGTCCTCGGGCAACCGCCACGGGATGCCGCCGGCGCGCCCGATGACCCCGGACACCGATTGGGCCCAGATCAACGCGAGCGCGCTCATACCGCCACGGGCGCCTTGATCGCCGGGTGCGGATCATAGTCGACGATCGCAATGTCGTCGAAGGTGTAGTCGAAGATCGAATCCCGTTGCGTCAAGAGCAGTTTCGGGTAGGGGCGCGGTTCTCGGGACAGCTGCTGGCGCACCTGTTCGACGTGGTTGTCGTAGATGTGGCAGTCCCCACCGGTCCAGACGAGCTCCCCGATGCCCAGCCCGGCCTGCGCGGCCATCATGTGGGTGAGCAGCGCATAGCTGGCGATGTTGAACGGTACCCCGAGAAACAGGTCGGCGCTGCGCTGGTAGAGCTGGCAGGACAGCCGCCCGTCGGCGACGTAGAACTGGAACAGGGCGTGGCACGGCGCCAGCGCCATCTTGTCCAGTTCACCGACGTTCCATGCCGAGACGATGATGCGGCGCGAATCCGGATCGGTGCGCAGCAACTCCACCGCGCGCGCGATCTGGTCGATGTGCTCCCCGGTCGGGGCCGGCCAGGAGCGCCACTGCACTCCGTACACCGGACCGAGATCGCCGGTCGCCGAAGCCCATTCGTCCCAGATCGTGACGCCGTGTTCCTGCAACCAGGCGATGTTGGAGTCGCCGCGCAGAAACCACAGCAGCTCGTAGACCACCGAGCGGACGTGCACCTTCTTGGTGGTGATCAGCGGGAATCCCGCCGACAGGTCGTAGCGCAGCTGGTGGCCGAACAGGCTGCGGGTGCCGGTGCCGGTGCGGTCGGCCTTCGCGGTCCCACGCTCGAGCACCAGGGCCAGGAGATCCTCATAGGGTGTGGCGATCGGCACGCCGCCCAGCCTAGCGCCGCGGCGACGGAGTACAACGGAAGCCATGCCCGCAACAACCGACCTCATCACCACGCCCGACGGCAGCTGCCCGGTGCAGCTGTTCACTCCGGAGGGCCCCGGCCCCTGGCCCGGGGTGGTGATGTATCCCGACGCCGGCGGGGTTCGGCAGACGTTCGCCGAGATGGCCGCCGAGCTCGCCGCTTCCGGCTACGCGGTGCTGCTGCCGGATATGTACTACCGGCACGGCCAGTGGGCGCCGTTCGACATGGCCACAGCGTTCAGCGACACCAAGGAGCGGGGCCGGCTCATGTCGATGCTGGGCAGCGTCACCTTCGACCGGATGGCGACCGACGCGGCGGCGTTCTTCGACTATCTGGCCGGCCGGCCCGAAGTGCGCGGTGCGAAGTTCGGCGTCTGCGGCTACTGCATGGGTGGGCGCACCTCGGTGGTGGTGGCCGGGCGCCTTCCCGATCGGGTGGCGGCGGCGGCGTCCTTCCACGGCGGCGGCCTGGTCACCGACGCACCCGACAGCCCACACCTGCTGGCCGAGAAGATACGCGCCACGATCTACGTGGCCGGCGCAGAGAACGACGGTTCGTTCACCAAGAAACAGGCCGCAATCCTGGACGAGGCGCTGTCCGCGGCAGGTGTCGAGCACACCGTCGAGTTCTATCCGGCCCAGCACGGCTTCGCCGTCCCGGACAACCCGCCCTATGACGCCGACGCCGCGGCCCGGCACTGGGCGGCGATGCGGCAGGTGTTCGGCAGCGCGCTGGGCTAGGCGTCTGCGCCTCGGTGGCCCGGTCAGCCGGGGTGCAGGGCATCGCCGAGGTGGTCGGCGATGGTGACCGTTTCCAGCGCGGTGTCGCGGGTCTCGCGCATCACCAGCAGCGCTGCGAAGGACAGCGCGGCCGCAGCCGACAAATAGCCGCCCACCCAGCGCACCCCGTGCTCGGCGGCGAGCCAGGTGGCGATGAACGGCGCCACCGCCGCCCCCAAGATGCTCGCCGCGTTGTAGGAGACGCCGGAGCCGGTGTAGCGGACGTTGGTCGGGAACAGCTCGGGCAGGACGGCGCTCATCGGGCCGAATGCCAAGCCCATCAACGTCATCCCGATGACCAGAAAGGCCAGTATCGCGCCGGTGGATCCGTTCGGGTCTAAGAAGGCACCGAAGGTCGTTCCGTACCCCATGATTCCGGCGGTGAACACCAGCAGCACCGGGCGCCGGCCGAATCGGTCGGCCAACGCTCCCGACACCGGCAGCACGACCACGAAGAAGGCCACCGCCACCAGTTGCAGGCCCAGGAATTCGGCGTAGCTGTACCCCAGCCCGGCGCCCTCGGGCGGGCGCTTGGCGGTGCCGTAGCTCAGCGTCCAGGTGGTCACGGTGTAGAACAGCGTGTACGTCGCCACCATCACCAGGGTCCCGATGATCAACTGGCGCCAACTGCCCCGGATCACGCTCGCGATCGGCGCGTGGACGCGCTGGCCGCTCTCGATCGCCTGCGCGAAGACCGGTGTCTCGGTAAGCCGTACCCGGACATAGAGTCCAACGGCCACCATCACCGCGCTCAGCAGGAACGGAATCCGCCAGCCCCAGGTGAGGAACTGCCCCGGCCATCGCAGCAAGAAGAGGAAGATCGCGGTGGCGAGCAGAAAACCCAACGGCGCCCCCAACTGAGGCCAGATTCCCGCCGAGGCCCGCCTGCCGGGCTTGGCGGTCTCGGTGGCCAGCAAGGCCGCTCCGCTCCATTCGCCGCCGAGGGCCAAACCCTGGCTGAACCGCAGGACCGCCAGCAACACCGGTGCCGCGACGCCGATGTGGTGGTAGGTCGGCAGCAGCCCGATCAAGAACGTCGCAACACCCATGACCAGCAACGAGGCCACCAGCGTGGTCTTGCGGCCCAGCCGATCGCCGAAGTGGCCGAACAGGATCGACCCCACGGGTCTGGCCACAAACGCCAGGCCGAACGTTGCCAGCGACGCCAGCAGCGCCGCGCTCGCGTTCCCCGGCGGGAAGAACAGGTGCGGGAACACGGTGACCGCCGCGGCCGCATAGACGTAGAAGTCGTAGAACTCGATGGTGGTGCCGATCAGCGACGCCACCACTATCCGCCTGCGCGGTACCCCGTCGACGAGGTCGGGCTCCGGTCTCAGATGCCCGCTTCCTCGGCCACCTCGCGGGCCCGGTTGACGATCGCGTCGATCCATGCGGTGATCGGGGTGCCGGCGGCGGCCTTGTTCGCCGGATTCTCCAGCACCCGCCGGACGATCCCCTCGGCGATGATCGCGAGCTTCCACAGCCCCAGAGCATGCCAGTACTGCAGACTCGCGGCGTCGCGGCCGGTCTCTTCCAGGTAGACCCGGGCCAACTCGTCGCGCTCCGGGAAGCCGTCGAGCGTGCTGATGACGAACTCTCCGGCGATGTCCTCCTCGCCCGGCCGCGGCCAGTAGCCCAATAGGCTGCCCATGTCGGCCAGCGGGTCGCCGAGAGTGGACAGCTCCCAGTCCAGCACGGCGACCACGTCACCGCTGCGCGGCGAAGTGATCACGTTGCGCAGGTGAAAGTCGCCGTGCACCAGGGTGAGTTCCTGCTGCGGTGGAGCCGCTGCAACCAGCCGCCGGGTCAGGTCGTCGAGTGCCGGCAGCTCCCGCGTCTTGGACTTCTCCCACTGACCGGCCCAGCGTTTGAGCTGACGCTGGGCGTACGGCTTGTGACTGGCCAGGTCATCGAGGCCCACGGCCTTGATGTCGACGGCGTGAATCTTGGCCAGTGTCTTGGGCATTGACAGCCCGATCTGCCGGCGCCGCTCCAGACTCAACGATTCCGCCACCGGCATCCGGTCCAGCACCACCCCGTCGATGAACTCCATCAGCAGCAGCGGGGTGCCGTCGGGGTCGTGAGTCAGCCCGTACACCCGCGGGGTGGGCACCTCGGTGTCCTCCAGGGCGGTAAGAATGCGGGCCTCGCGGGCGATGTCGTGGGCGGAGGCCAGCAACTTTCCCAGCGGCGGGCGGCGCAGCACCCAGCGGTGATCGGCCGCGTCGGAAACCAGGTAGGTCAGATTCGACTGCCCGATCCCGATCCGCTCGAATGTCAGTGGGCGGGCGACCGGAATACCCAGCTGCGCGATCCAGCGCGCCACCATCGCCGAATCGACACCGACAACGTCAGCCACCGAAGCCCGCCCTGTATCCCGTTGCGTCGCCGAGGATTTGACCGCCGTCGATCACCAGGGTCTGCCCGGTGATCCAGCTCGCGGCATCCGACACCAGGAACGCGACGGCGCCGGCCACGTCGACCGGCTCGCCGATCCGGCCCAGCGGTGTCGTCGTCGACAGCGCCTGCTCATGTTCCTTCCAGAGCACCTCGGCCATCTTGGTGCGCACCACGCCCGGGCAGATAGCGTTGACCCGCACGCCGGGCGAGAGTTCCAACGCCAGTTGCTTGGTGACGTGGATCAGCGCAGCCTTGGTGGCGTTGTACATTCCCATCAGCGGCCCGAAACTCATCCCGCCTATAGACGCGGTGTTGATCACGGTGCCGCCGTGCTCACCCATCCACGACTTGACCGCGCACGACGTCCACAGCAGCGGCCCCCACAGGTTGATGTCGAAGATCTTGGCGAACTGGGCGTGATCCTGGTCGATCAGGGGACCGAACGCGGGATTGGTGCCGGCGTTGTTGACCAGGATGTCGACGCTGCCGAACCGCTCCAGGGCCAGATCGATGCACTGCTGCGCGGCATCGTCTTCGGCCACGTGCGCTGCCACCCCGAGGACGTTGCCGTCGACCTGGGCCGCCGCGGCGTCGGCGTTTTCCTGCTTGCGTGAGGTGAGAACCACGTTGGCGCCCGCCTCGGCCAGGCGCTGGCCGATCGCCAGCCCGATGCCCCGGGATCCGCCGGTGATGATCGCGGTGCGCCCCTGCAGATCCTGTGTCGTCATCGTGTGTCCTTGGAGTACTTGCCCAGTTCCTGGCGGGCGATGGCGCGCTTGTGCACCTCATCGGGGCCGTCGGCGAGTCGCAGGGTGCGCAGGTGCGCCCAGAACCCCGCCAGCGGGAAGTCGTCGGTGACGCCTCCGGCGCCGTGCACCTGGATGGCCCGGTCGACGATCTTGAGCGCGATGTTGGGTGCGGCGACCTTGATCGCCGCGATCTCGACCTGCGCCGCCTTGTTGCCGACGGTGTCCATCAGGTGGGCGGTCTTGAGGGTGAGCAGGCGGATCATCTCGATATCGATGCGCGCCTCGGCGATCCAGTCTCGGATGTTGGCGTTGTCGGATACCGGCCTGCCGAACGTTACCCGGGACTGGGCGCGCTTGCACAGCAACTCCAGTGCCCGCTCGGCCATGCCGATGGCGCGCATGCAGTGGTGGATGCGGCCCGGCCCGAGCCGGGCCTGGGCGATCGCGAACCCCTCGCCTTCACCCTTGAGCACGTCTTTGGCCGGCACCCGAACGTCTTTGAAGTCGATCTCGGCGTGACCCTCGCGGTCCTGGTAGCCGAAGACCGGCAGGCCGCGCATGATGGTGACGCCCGGGGCATCGATGGGGACCACCATCATCGACTGCTGGCGGTGGGTGGCGGTGTTCGGATCGGTCTTGCCCATCACGATCATCACCTTGCAGTTCTGATGCAATGCGTTGGAGGCGAACCACTTACGTCCATTGAGGAGATAGTCCCCGGTGGCCCCGTCTTTGACCATCGACAACTGCACGTTGGTGGCATCCGAGCTGGCCACCTGCGGCTCGGTCATCGCGAACGCCGACCGGATGGTGCCCTCCAGCAGCGGCTTGAGGTATTTCTCCTTGTGCTCGTCGCTGCCGAACAGCGTGAATACCTCCATGTTGCCGGTGTCGGGAGCGCTGCAGTTGCAGGCTTCCGGGGCCAGATGCGGACTGCGGCCCATGATCTCGGCCAGCGGCGCGTATTCGAGGTTGGTCAGGCCCGGGCCCCATTCCGGGTGGGGATGAAACAGATTCCACAATCCGCGCTCCCGGGCCTGGGCTTTCAGCTCCTCCAGGATCGGAGGCTGGAAGTGCGGGTTGCCGGCTTCGGCCATCTGCGTCTCGTAGACCGCCTCGGCCGGATAGACGCACTCGTCCATGAACTCCAGCAGATCGGACTGATATTTCGCGGCGCGCTCGGAGATATCGAACAGGGACATGCAGGCTCCTCACCTAGGAAACATCGGGACTGAGCAGGCCACGCTGATAGCGGCGCATTCCGCGCAGCCAACGGTCGTAATCGGCTCCCTTGAACCGGTACATCTCGAGCACCGCCGGATGCGGCAGGATCAGGAAGCGTTCGTCGTCGATGGCCGCCAGCACCTCGTCGGCCACGGCGGCCGGCTCGAGCACCTCACCGGCCGCGGTGACCGCCCGGGTGGCGAGATCACCCAGCGGGTCGCCGGACTGTTCACCGGAGTAGAGCAGCTTGGTGTTGACGCCCATCGGGCACAGGCAGCTGACCCGCACCCCCTGGTCCCCGTAGGTGATGTTGAGCCATTCGGCGAATCCGACGGCGGCGTGCTTGGTGACCGTGTAGGCGGCCCCGCCCAGTTGGGTGAGCAGACCCGCGGCCGACGCGGTCGATACGAAATACCCCTCGCCGCGGTGCACCCAGCCGGGAATCAGCAGTTGGGCGGCGCGGATGTGGGCCCGCAGGTTGACGTCGATGGCCTGGTCCCAGTCGGCGTCGCCGGCATCCAGGCCGGGGGCGCCGGTGATGCCGGCGTTGGCGAAGTACATGTCGACCGGTCCGTATCGGCGCTCGGCCGTTGCGATCAGCCCGCGGATGACTTCGGTGTCGGAGACGTCGCCGCCGCACCCGACCGCCACGTCCGGCCGGTCGGCGTTGATCGCGTCGGCCACCGCCGTGGCGGCGTCGGCATCCAGGTCGGCCACCACCACCCGGGCCCCGGCCGCGGAGAGCGCCACGGCCAGGGCGCCCCCGATTCCGCCTCCACCGCCGGTGACGATGGCGACCCGTTCCGCAACCTTCATGGGCAGTCCTTGCTCTTGGAGTTCGCAGCGACAGTGACCCTAATTGAATCCGGCATCATGTTCAATTACCGTTCGGACGGAACTGCAGGGCGTTCGCCCAGAGCCGGGTGACGGTGGTGACCAGCGCCTCGAAGTCCGCACCGGAGGTGCCGGTGGCCTCCTCGAGCACGAAAATGTTGTATGCCAGCCGGCTGACCATCCCCGACAGCGCCCGCGATGCCAACAGCGGATCGACGTCGGCGGCGGCGATCCCGCGCTCCTGAAGATCGGCGATTCCGGCGGCATTGCGCTGAATGAACGCATCGGCACGCTGCGACCGGAAGGCGCGGAACTTCGGATCGATCTGGGCCACCTGCTCGAGCAGCCCCATCAATCTCGCATTGCGCCGATACGCTTCCAGATAGGCACGATTGCTCGCCTCGAGCACCGCGTACGGATTGTCGGTTCGGCTCACCCGGCCCATGCCCGGATGCATCATGTCCTGCTGCGCCTGCTCGAGGACGGCGGCGAAGATCTCTTCCTTGTTCGCGAAGTAGGTGTAGAACGACCCGGTCGCGCATCCGGCCGCCTTGGTGATGTCGGTCAGCTTGGCGTCGAGATAGCCGTCGCGCTCGAATACCTTGCGGGCCGCCGCGACCAGCCCGGCGCGGGTCCGTGCTCCGCGCACCGTGGCCGGCAGCTGGCGGGCCACGGCGACCGGGACGGCATCCACCCGGGCAGTCTAACTGAATCCGACGTCAAGTTCGTCGATTGCCCGGTCGCCGTCGGTTAATTCGCCCAGCATGGCTTCGGCCGCGCGTTCGGGCAGTGATTCCACCCCGCGCAGCCTGCGTTCGATGGCCCGGGTACGCACGCCCGCGGTGTCAATGGTGTTGCGGGCGGTGTCGAGTTGCTTGCGCGTCTTCTCCAGTACGGCCGCGAACTTGCCGAACTCGGTCTTGACGGCGCCGAGCACCTGCCACACCTCACTGCTGCGCTGCTCGATCGCCAGGGTCCGAAAGCCCATCCGCAGGCTGTTGAGCAGTGCGGCCAGCGTCGTGGGCCCGGCCAAGGTGACGTTGTACTTGGCCTGGATCTGCTCGAACAGCCCCGGCTGGCGCAGCACCTCGGCATAGAGACTCTCGGTGGCCAGGAACAGGATCGCGAAATCCGTGGTGTGCGGCGGCGCGAGGTATTTGTCACAGATGTCTCCGGCTTCGGCTTCGATCCGCCGGACCAATGCCTGCCGCGCGGCCGCCTCCCCCGCCGCGTCGGCGTTGTCCTGCGCGTCGAGCAGTCGCTCGAAGTCCTCGCGCGGAAACTTGGCGTCGATCGGCAGCAGCACCTCACCGGCTCCGGACGCACCGGGCAGCCGGATCGCGAACTCCACTCGCGCAGTCGATCCCGGCACGGTGCTGACATTGGTCGCGTACTGCTCCGGGGTCAGCGTCTCGGCCAGCAACGCGGCCAGTTGCGCCTCGCCGAAGATGCCGCGGGTCTTGACGTTGGTCAGCACGCGCTTCAAATCGCCCACCCCGGTGGCCAGCGTCTGCATCTCGCCGAGGCCCCGCTGCACGGCCTCCAGGCGCTCAGAGATCTGGGTGAACGATTGGGCCAGCCGGGTTTCCAGCGTCGCCTGCAGCTTCTCATCGACGGTTGCGCGCATCTTCTCCAGCTGCGCGGTGTTCTCGGTCTGCAGGTTGCCCAGCTGCCGGTCCAGCGTGGAGCCCAGTTTCTCCAGCATGTCCTGCTGGGTCGATCCGAACCGGTGCAGCGTCGCCTGCCAGTGGTGGAAGGCCTGGGCGAGTTCGGCCCGCCCGGCATGCTGCTCTTCGCGCAGCGTTCGCTCCACGCGTTCACTGTCGCCGCGCAGCGCGGCGAGCTGCTCCGGTGAGATCACCCGGCCACCGGGACGCAGCAGCGCGAGGACATGGAGGATCACCGCCAGCAACGCAAGCGAGGTGAGGAGGATCAACAGTGCCGTGTCCATAGCCGCACGGTAGCGCCGGGCACCGACAACTAACGGTCGGACAGGCTCGCGATCCAGGTGCGCGACTGTGCCGGGTCGATCACATCGTCGAGTTCGAAGGTGGTCGCAGCGCTCAATGCCCGCCCACGCCGGTAGGCCGCCTCCACCAGCTGATCGAAGAGCTGTTGACGCTGTTCGGGATCGGCGGCATCGGCAAGTTCCTTGCGGAACCCGAGCCGCACCGCCCCTTCCAGCCCCATCCCGCCGATCTCGCCGGTAGGCCAGGCGACGGTGAACTGCGGGGCGTGAAACGAACCGCCCGCCATCGCCATCGCCCCCAGCCCATAGCCTTTGCGCAGCACGATCATCCCCATCGGCACCGTCAGCCGGGCTCCGGCGATGAACATCCGGCTGAACCGCCGCACGGTGGCCTCCCGCTCAGCGTCCGGGCCGACCATGAATCCCGGTGTGTCGCACAGTGTCACCACCGGCAGCCGGAACGACTCGCAGAGCTCGAAGAAGTCGGCCGTCTTGTCGGCCGCCTCGGCGTCGATCGCTCCGCCGAGGTGGTGGCTGTTGTTGGCCAACAACCCGTGGGCAACGCCGTGCACGCGCACCAGGGCGGTCACTATCCCGACCCCGTAATCGGGTCGCAGCTCCAGCACCGAATCGACGTCGGCCACCGCGTCGATCGCTCGGCGCACATCGTAGGCCCGTAACCGATTCTGCGGCACCACGTGCCGGGCCAGCCGCGGATCGGGTTCGGCCCAGTCGGTCACCTCGCCGCGGAAGTAGGACAGGTAGCGCTTGGCCAGCGCCACCGCCTCCGCCTCATCGCGTGCCGCCAGCGCAACCACCCCGTTGCGGCGCTGCACCTCGATCGGCCCGATCTCCTCCGGCCGGTACACGCCCAGCCCGCCGCCTTCGATCATCGCCGGGCCGCCCATACCGATGTTGGCGTCCGGGGTCGCGATGATCACGTCGCACACCCCGGCCAACGCCGCGTTGCCGGCGAAGCAGCGGCCGGACACGATCGCCACCAACGGCACCTGGCCGTTCAAGGCGGCCAGTGCACGAAACGTCATGAGATCCAGTCCGGCCATGCCCGCGACATCGGTGTCACCGGGTCGGCCGCCGCCCCCCTCGGCGAACAGCACCACCGGAAGCCTGCGGCGGGCGGCCACCTCGAAGAGCCGGTCGGTCTTGGCGTGGTTGCGCATGCCCTGGGTGCCGGCCAGCACGGTGTAGTCGTAGGAGGCCACCGCCACCTGCGTCGCACCGATGGTCGCCAACCCGGCGACCAGGCCGTCGGCAGGCGTGTTGGTGATCAGGTCCTGCTCCGAGCGCCGGCTGCGCTGCGCCGCCACCGCCAGCGCCCCGTATTCGACGAAACTGCCGGGGTCGACCAGATCGGCGATGTTCTCCCGGGCGGTGCGACGGCCCTGCCGATGCCGTTTGGCGACGACCTCGGGGCGGCCTTCGTCGCGGGCGAGCCGGTGCCGGTCGACGACCTCGTCGAGGTCGGCGCGCGGGGAATCCGGCTCCGGGCCGACGTCGGGCCCGGCGGTGCTCCCGTCCCCGGCGGAGACGAAGACCAGCACCGGGTCTCCGGCGTTGACGACCTGCCCCGGGTCGACAAGGGTGCGCACCACGGCGCCGGGAGCAGCCAGCACATGCTGCATCTTCATCGCCTCGAGCACGACCTCGGGTTCCACCTCGGCGACGGTTCCGGCCATCGGGGCGTACAACACCTGTTCGCCTGGGCCCAGATCTGTTGTGAGGGTGCGGCGTTCGTCGCGGGTCGGCGCCGACGCCGCGACCAGGGTGGGCAGTCGGCGGTCCAGCCATCCGGTCGTCACGACGCCGGTACCCAGCCCCTCGTCGCACAGCACTGCGTCCAGCAGCCCGATATTGGTGCCGATGCCGGTGATGGCCAATTCCGCCAAAGCAGTTCGCGCCTTGCGCACCGCAGCGACGAACGAGGTGCCGTGGACATGGGTGATCACCTTGGCCAGCAGTGAGTCGTAGCGGGGGCCGATGGTCAGGCCCGGTCGCGCGTAGGTGTCGACCCGGATCCCCGGCCCACTCGGCGGGGTGAACACCGACACGGTGCCGACGCAGGGTTGCACCGTACCGTCGGCGGCGACCGTCTCGGTGTTGACCCGGCATTCGACGGCGATCCCGTGCGCGTGCGCGGCCTGCCCGGCCTCCCGGCCCTCGGCGGCCACCACCACCCCGGCCGGCAGATCCAGATCGCCCAGTGCGGCACCGTCGGCGATCCGCAGCTGCAGGGCCACCAGATCCAGCCCCGTCACCATCTCGGTGACCGGGTGTTCCACCTGAAGGCGCGGGTTCACCTCGAGGAAGACGAAATCGTCTCCGGTGACGAGGAATTCCACGGTCGCCAGGCCCCGGTACCCGAACCTGGCACACAGTCGGGCGGCGGCCCGGTGCAGCGCGGTCCGCAATTCGGCGGAGACCCCGGGTGCGGGCGCGACCTCGATCAACTTCTGATAGCGGCGCTGAATGCTGCAGTCGCGATCGCCGATCGCCAGGGCCCGCACGCCGTCGGCGACGATCTGCACTTCGATGTGGCGTGCGTCCTCGATGAGTTCCTCGGCGAACACCGCCGCGGCGCCGAATCCGAGTCGGGCCTCACCCGCACACCACCGGTAGGCGTCGTCGAGCCGGTCGGCGGAGCGGACCACGCGTATCCCCCGGCCTCCGCCCCCGGCCAGCGCTTTCACCATGATTCCGCCGGGATGGGCGCGCAAGAAGTCACGGATCTGCTCCAGTCCTGCGGCCCCGTCGGTGGCGGCCGGAACCGGCAGCCCGGCGCTGATCGCTGCGCCGCGAGCCGCGGACTTGTCGCCGAACAGATCAAGCAGCTCGGGAACGGGCCCGACGAAGGTATGCCCCACCGCCGCGGCACCGCGGGCGAATCCCGCATTCTCCGAGAGGAATCCGTAGCCGGGATGGATCAGCGCAGCGCCGGACTTCTGCGCGGCCGCCAGGATGGCGGCCTGATCCAGGTAGGCCGACGGACCTGCGCCGGGCAATCCGATGGCGCCGTCGGCGACGTGCACATGCGGGCTGTCCGCGTCGTCTGAGGCATAGACGGCAACGGTACGATAACCCAATTCGGTTGCGGTACGCAGTATTCGCAGCGCTATCTCACCGCGGTTGGCGATCAGCACCGTCGTCGGCACAGCGTCGGCGAGTATCACCGCAGCGGGTCGCCCCACTGCACCTGCTGGCGCAGTTGCCCCTTGAGCAGTTTGCCGCTGGCGGTGCGCGGCAGCTCCTCAGCGACCACGGTGATGTACTGCGGCACCTTGAAGTCCGCCAGCTCACCGCGGCAGTGGTCGAGCACCGCGGCCACGTCGATGTCGTCTCCGAGCAACACGGCGCCGACCTTCTCGCCCATCACGTCGTCGGGCACCGCCAGCACGCAGGCGTCGGCTACCCCGGGCGCCGACAGCAGCGCCGCTTCCACCTCGACGCTGGAGACGTTCTCGCCTCCGCGGATGATGATGTCCTTGAGCCGGTCGATGATGTGCACCCTCCCGGCGTCGTCGACGCGGACGACATCCCCGGTGTGCAACCACCCGTCGATGATGGTGGCGGCGGTGGCTTCAGGCCGATTCCAGTACCCGCCCATCACATTCGCACCGCGCACCACCAGTTCGCCGGTGGTCGGATCGTCCCCGAGCGGCGCTATGCCGATGTCTCCCGACGGAATCACGTACCCGACCGAGTCGGCGTGGGCCACCGCGTCGGAGTCCGGCAGCACCGTCATCAGCGAGGCCGTCTCGGTCATGCCGTAGCCGTTGAACACCGTCGCCGGGTCGAACGCCTCGCGCAGCGAGCGCACCAGGGCCGGCGCGGTCGGGGCGCCGCCGTAGCCGACCCAGCGCACCCCGCTCACGTCGACGCCCGCGAAGTCGGGGTGCCGCAGCAGTAGAGCGTAGACCGCGGGAACGGTGACAAGCGAGGAGATCCGTTGCGCCGGAATCGTGGTGAGCAACTCGGGAAGGCTCAGCGCTGGCATGATCACCGCCGCACCCCCGGTGTAGGCGGCGGCCAGCAGCTGCGAATTGCAGCCGGTCACGTGGAACAGCGGGACCGAGATCAGGGTGCGCAACTCCTCACCCAGCTGCCGGGACTGTCCCAAGACGCGCACCATGTTCTCGGCGTTGGTCAGGAACGCCTCGTGGGTGGTGGGCACTCCTTTGGGACGCCCGGTGGTGCCGGAGGTGTAGAACAGCGCCGCGGTGTCGCTCTGTTCGAGCCCGACCACCACGTACGGTCGGTCGTCGGGCAGTGCGGTGCCTGGCGCGAGGTCCACCCGCACCCCGGCGTCGGTGAGCACGAAGTCGATCTCCGGTGCGGCCGATCGGGTGTTGACGGCCACCGGTATGCCACCGGCCATCAGGGCCCCCCAGAACGCCAGCACCCAGTTCAGCCCGGCCGGATAGCGCACCGCCACCCGGTCACCGCGCTCCAGCCCGCCGGTGCGCAGGCCGCCGGCCACCCGCGCCGCCCGCTGCCAGAGCTGCCGGTAGGTCAGCGCCCCGGCGCCCAGCTCCACCACGGCCTCACTGTCCGGACGGCGCTCGGCCTGCTCGGCCAGCAGCTCGAGCAGGGTGGCCGGCAGCCCTTCGTAGTGCGGGATACCGTTGTGGTCGCGAACCACCCCGGTCGCCGGAAAAGGGTTGTGCCGCCGTGGAATCTCAACGATGGTCGTCATGACCCGCCCTTCCGGCCGTGTGCCAGGCTGCGCAGCGTTCCGCGCACCGCATAGACCGCGGTGGTGACGCATGCGACGACCAGCACGATGAACATCGGCAACCAATTGCCGCGCTCGTGGTTGATGTGCCACCAGACGTAGGTGAACAGCACCGAGCAGAAGAACAGCACCACGTCGCGCCAATTACCCTGGTAGGACATCGCCGCGGCGCGCAACGCCCTGCTCCGGTCGGATGCGGCGATCAGGTCGTCGATCCGCTCGTCGATGGTGCGTTGCAGCTCGGCCCGCCGCTTCGTCTGCTCGGTCGGCACCCGATCGAGCAGGTCGAGATCCTGTTTGATCAGGCCGCGCAGATCCGGGCCCTTGAGCTGTCCGGCCGCCGCGGTCAGCAGAGCGCCACCGAAGATCGGTGCCGCGCCCAGCGCCATGCTCAGCAGAGTGGGCATCGTCGTGCGGTTCCTTAAGTTCGTAGTTGCAGTTACTTCGTGTTGTTACGTTGTGCTGCGACCCGGGTGGGTCGGGTGAGGCT
>NZ_MVHU01000026.1 GCF_002086285.1 Mycolicibacter kumamotonensis
TCTGGACCAAAACCGCCGACCAAATCCTGACCAGCATCGGAAACTACTGCACCAAAATTAATGACTCAGGACACTAGCGCCCCGCACGGTCGGCGTCACCTGGCGTCGGTGTTCACCGGGCGGACCGCGGCCAGGGCCAGCGGCAACAGGTGTTGGCGGGCATAGCGTTCGGTGTCGGCGCGAGTCTTGAGCGGCTCACCGACGCGCTGGGTGAGCACCAAGGAGTGGGTCAGGCGCACGAAGATCTCCGCGAGTCCCTCGGGGTCGTCGACGGTGACCCCGCCACGCCGGGCGGTGTCGGCGATGTGCCCGGCGAGATAGCGGGTCGCCAGTTCCAATGCCGGCCCCGCGCCGGTGGTCAGCGCGGGCAGCACGGCTTCGGGGTCGGTTTCCAGGGTGCGGCTCAGCATCGGGTGAGTGCAGACCCGCCAGTAGATTCCGGCGAAGCCGGCCACGAAGCGGTCTTCGTAGCCGTCCAGCGCCGCCACCTCCGCGTCGACGGCAGCGAAGATCGAATCGGCCACCCGGCTGAACACCGCGGCCAGCAGATCCTTCTTGGTCGGCCAGCGCCGGTACACGGTCATGTGCGACACGCCCGCTCGGCGGGCGATCTCCTCGACGGAGGCCCGGCGTACACCGAAATCGAGGATCGCCTGCAGGGCAGCGTCCAGAATGCGCTCGCCGGTCCGGTCGACAGGCATGAGCCGATCTTTCCACAGTGACGCTTCCCCTCCCGGCGTGATGATGTTAGCGTTTTAATAACTCACTAACATCTGGAGGTTGTCGTGACGGAATTGCTGTCCCCCGCCGATCGACCGATGCCCGCGGCCGAAACGACCGGTCCGACAGACGATGACGGTCTTTCCCTGCTGCGCGGTGAGGGGCTGCGTCCCCGGGTCATGGCGGATTTCCGCAAGCATCTGGGCAGCGTGTTGAACGGGGTGTTCGGCGGGGTCCTTTTCGACGAGGTGGCGATGCTGCCGATCGCGGCCTCCGTGGATCGCACCGGCCGATTCCGCGACAACTTCACCGACCGCGGCCTGCGCAGCGCCTTCAGCGGGCAGGCGATACTCGCCGGCGCCGAGCAGCGCAAAAAGCACGCCCAATGGCTGATCGACCAGCACCGCAGCGTGCGCGGCACGGGAGTCGGTGAGTACGACGGCGTCCGCTACAGCGCGCTTGACCCCGACCTGTGGCTATGGATCATCGCCAGCGCGCTGCACGCGATCATCGTGTCGTATCCGGTGTGCAGCGGAACCACGTTGCGGCCCGCGGAGGTTGAGGCCGGCTATCAATACCTTCGCCACCTGTTCGGCGACCTGGAACTGCCCAGCAAGCGCGGCCGGCTGCCGGAGACCTTCGAGGCGTTCAACACCTACTACGAGGACACCGTTGCAACGGGCTTGGCCGCCAACGGTTTTCTCCGCGACCAGTTCACCACGCTGACCCGGCTGCCGCTGCCCACCCTGCTGCTGCCGCGGTGGCTCCGCCCCGTGCTCACCCCGCCGTGGCTGGTGGTGCGGCCGCTGCTGGGGCACGTCGTTCAGGTCTGCTCCGCCAAGACCATGCACCCGGATGTGCTGGCGCTGATCGGATTCGAACTCAAGCGTCGCCACCACTGGGAATTCGCCGTCTACTCGCGGCTGCTTCAGCTGGCCTGGCACCTGCTTCCCGACCGGCTGCTGCTCGAACCCATCCACTACAACCGGATACGTCTGGACGCGCTGCGGGAACGCCTCGATGGCACCGCTCGCGCCCAGGCCCGCTACGACCGCGCGGCCAAACGCCTGCAGCAGCAGAACTCCTGGCTCGCCGGCTTCTACGAGCGCTACGGACTCGACACGTTTTCGGTCCCCGAGCACCGCGTTGGTGCATGCCCGTTCGGGTGAGCCGGCGCGAAGCCTCAGACCCTGAGCGGTGTCACTGCCGGGAGCGCAGCACGGCGTCATAAAGCTCGCGCCGCGACACCGCACCGGGCAGGTTCGCGATCGCCTGTGCGCAAGCGTCTTTGACCCGCATGCCCTCGCCGGTCAGCCGGTCGACCTCGGCCACCAACGCCGGCAGGTCGGCGCGCGGGGCCGCCCCGGCCAGCACCACGGTGATCTCCCCCAGCACGCCCTCGGCAGCCCAGCCGGCCAGCTCGGCCAGGGTGCCGCGCAGCACCTCCTCGTGGGTCTTGGTCAGCTCCCGGCACACCACGGCCCGCCGGTCCGCGCCGAGCTCGTCAACCGCGTCACGCAGGCACTCGGCCAGCCGCCGCGGCGATTCGAAGAACACGCACGTGCGCCGTTCCTCGGCCAACGTCGCCAGCCAGGCCCGGCGCGCCGTGGCCTTGCGCGGCGCGAAACCCTCGAAACAGAACCTGTCCGAGGCCAGCCCCGAGACCGCCAGCGCGGTCGTGACCGCCGATGGGCCCGGCAGGCAGCTCACCGGCAGGCCCGCCTCGGCGCAGGCCACCACCAGGCGGTAACCCGGGTCGCTGATCAGCGGCATCCCGGCGTCACTGACCACCAGCACGGTGGCACCGGCCTCGATGTCGGCCACCAGCGCGGGCACCCGGGCCGCCTCGTTGGCGTCGAACAGGCTGACCACCTTGCCGGTGATCTGCACCTCAAGCGCCTTGGCCAGCGTCCGCACCCGGCGGGTGTCCTCGGCGGCCACCACGTCGGCGGTGCCCAGCGCCGCGGCCAGCCGAGGCGACGCGTCGGCGGGCTGCCCCAGCGGGGTGGCCCCCAGCAGCAATCGACCCTCGGCCATGGCGCACAGCCTACGATCGACCAGATGAGCGCGCCGACCGCTACCGTGCCCGCGGCCGTGCCGGAGCGCACCGCTCCCGTGATCAGCCCGGGACTGCTGGTGCCGGTGGCCGATTTCGGGCCGACCGACCGCGCCCGCGGCTGGGCGGTGACCGCGGCGGTCACGACGCTGGCGGCGGTGACCCGGTTCTCGAACCTGTACACACCGACCGACGCGGGCACGCCGATCTTCGACGAGAAGCACTATGCGCCGCAGGCCTGGCAGATGCTGCACAACCACGGGGTGGAGGACAACCCCGGCTACGGCCTGGTGGTCCACCCTCCGGTCGGCAAGCAGCTGATCGCGATCGGCGAAGCCCTGTTCGGCTACAACGGGCTGGGCTGGCGGTTCACCAGCGCGCTGCTCGGCGTGCTCGCGATCGCGCTGCTGGTGCGGATCGTGCGCCGGATGACCCGCTCGACGCTGGCCGGCGGGATCGCCGGGCTGTTGCTGGTCGGCGACGGAGTCAGCTTCGTCGCCGCGCGCACCGCGCTGCTGGACGGCTTCCTGACCTTCTTCGTGGTGGCGGCGTTCGGGGCGCTGCTCGTCGACCGCGATCAGGTGCGGATGCGGATGCACACCGTGCTGACCGACGGCCGTTGCGGGACAACGCCGTGGGGCCCGCGGCTGGGGGTGCGCTGGTGGCGCTTCGGCGCCGGGGTGCTGCTCGGATTGGCGTGCGCCACCAAATGGTCCGGGCTGTATTTCGTGGTGTTCTTCGCCGCCATGTCGCTGGCGTTCGACGTCGCCGCTCGCCGGCAGTACCGGGTGCGCCGACCGTGGCTGGGAACGCTGCGCCGTGACGTCGTCCCCACCGGCTATGCCATGGCGCTCATCCCGTTCGGGGTGTACCTGGCGTCGTATGCGGCGTGGTTCGCCTCCGAGACCGGGGTGGATCGCCACGAGGAAGGTCAGTCGATCGGGCTGGAGAGCCGGTTCCCGGTGCCCGATGCGCTGCGCTCACTGTGGCACTACACCTATCAGGCCTATCACTTCCACTCCGGCCTGACGAACGCCGCCGGCAACCACCACCCGTGGGAGTCCAAGCCGTGGGCCTGGCCGATGTCGCTGCGCCCGGTGCTCTATGCGATCGACCAGCACGACGTTCCCGGCTGCGGCGCCCAGTCCTGCGTCAAGGCGGTGATGCTGGTGGGCACGCCGGCGATGTGGTGGCTGGCCGTGCCGGTGCTGGGCTACGCGTTGTGGCGAACGGTGGTGCGCCATGACTGGCGCTACGCCGCAGCGCTGGTCGGTTACTGCGCGGGCTGGCTGCCGTGGTTCGCCGATATCGACCGGCAGATGTATTTCTTCTACGCCGTGCCGATGGCGCCGTTCTTGGTCGTGCTGCTCGCGTTGATCTGCATCGACATCATCGATCACGGGCGCGACCGCGGCCAGGAGCGCCAGACCCTCGGGCTGCTCGCGGTGTGTTGTTACGTCGCGTTAGTGCTGACGAACTTCGCCTGGCTGTACCCGATCTTGACCGGGGTGCCCATCTCGCCGGCCACCTGGAACATGGAGATCTGGCTGCCCAGCTGGTCGTAGCGTATCGAACTGGTGTGCGATAAACTGCGAGCCGTGGCGATACCGGTACAGGAGTCGCTGTTCGACCTGAGCGAACGCCGACAGCTGGGCGACGGCGCCTGGCTCGACGTTCGTTCCAACTGGCTGACCGACGGCGCGGAGCTGGTCGGCGAGCTGCAGTCCGCCATCCCCTGGCGGGCGGAGCGCCGCCGAATGTATGACCGGGTACTGGATGTCCCCCGGCTGGTCAGCTTCCACGACCTGGCCGCCGGCGAGGCGCCCCATCCCGCTATCGCCCGGCTGCGCCGCCGGCTCAACGACATCTACGCCGGGGAACTCGGCGAGCCGTTCACCACGGTGGGGCTGTGCCTGTACCGCGACGGCGGCGACAGCGTGGCCTGGCACGGCGATACCCTCGGCCGCGGCGCCAAGCACGACACCATGGTCGCGATCGTCAGTGTCGGCGCCACCCGCACGTTTGCGCTGCGCCCCCGCGGAGGCGGCGTCGCGCTGCGGTTGCCCCAGCGCCACGGCGACCTGCTGGTGATGGGCGGCTCGTGCCAGCGGACCTGGGAGCATTCCATCCCGAAGACGGCCACACCGACCGGCCCGCGGATCAGCATCCAGTTCCGCCCGCGCGGGGTGCGCTAGTTCGCGCCGGTCCGCACCCCTAGCCGCGCACCGCGGCGACCGCGGCCACCAGCAGGTCGCGGGCGCGCTCGGTGTCGACGGGGACGACGGGCTTGTCCGGCGCCACCAGCGGGTTGGCGGTGACAAGCACCTGGTACGGACCGAAATACGCCGAGTAGTTGTAGAGCTCCCCGATGCGACTCGCGCCGCCGGCGACCGTCTCGACCACCCGGTGCACCCCCAGGGTCTGCACCCCGTCGATGTGCGGCGCCTCGACCGTTTCGACCAGGCCGCGCATCCGGTCCCCGGCGAAGCCGATCCGCCGGCAGGATCGTCCCGGCTCGGTGAACGTGACCGGCTCGGAGGTCTCCAGGGCGATGGTGATGAAGCGGTTGCCGTTGCCTTCGGCGGCCACGGCGGCCATGTTGCCCTGCACGCCCTGCGGCAGCTGCTGGCTGACCGCGAACCTCGAGCAGTCGGCGGGTTCGAACTTCAGGCCCGAGGGCAATGTGTTGGCCGCCAGCAACTTTGGGTCAAGTCCGGTCTGCTCGATGCTCTTGACCTGAAATTCCGGACCGAACGAGGACTTGATCTCGGTCACCTTGCCGATGTCGGCAGTCACCTCACCGGGTTCCGAGCTGCAGGCGGCGAGCAATACGACACAGCCGATTGCCGGCACCGCGCGAAGGTTCACCATCGCAGACAATCTACCCAACAGCGACGGATATGCCTGGCCGCGGTCACCCCACCGCCTGGATCGCTTGGCGGCCAACCTCTTTGATCTGATCGGCGATATCCCTGCCGAATGGCAACTGCTTCTCACCGGGTACGTCGATAACGGTGGTGACGATGCCCGGATCGTCGCGCTCCCAGTAAGCGCCCAGGCGATCCAGGATGCCGCGCATCGGCGCGTTCTCGGACAGCACCCGCGCGGTGAACTTCTCGATGCCCTCCAGCCGGGCGATCACCGCCAGCGCCCCCATCAGGTAGGTACCGATCCCCCGGCCCTGATAGCTGTCGCTGACGATGAACGCGATCTCGGCAACGGTCGGGTTCTCGGTATCCCGGACGAATCGCGCGTCGGCGACGAACGCGCCGTCCAGCTCGGTGACCACCCAGACGAAGTGATCGACGTAGTCGACTTCGAACAGGTAGTGCATGAGCGCCGGGTTCGGGGTGCGGGTGGACATGAAGCGGCGGTAGAGCGTCTCGCTGGAGACATGGGCCTGGGCAGTGCGCGCACTGTCGCCGGGCAACACCGGGCGCAGCAACAACGACGTGCCGTCACGGGCCGCGATCGGCACGGCCTCGATATAGGCGGCCAGCCGTTGGCGCGCGGTGCGCACCAGCCGGTCCATCACCCCCGGGATCTGCATCATCTCGTCGAAGGCGTGTGCGTCACCGATCCAGCCGGTCAACTGCGTCGAGGCGGTGACCGTCGCGGTCCGCCGGCCTTTGCGCAGCAGGGCGATCTCGCCGACCACCATCCCGGCCGAGACCTCGTTGACGACCACCGCACCGTCGTCTCCGAGGTGTGTGACCTGGGCAGAACCCGAGGAGATCAGCAGGAATGACAGCGCCCGCTCGCCTTGTCGCATCAGGTCGGTACCGGCCTTGGCCTGCAGCGGCTGTAGAGTAGCGGCAAGCGGTCTCAGGTCGGCGTCGGTGCATCCGGCAAAGATCTCGATCGCCGCGAGTTCGGTGGTCGGCAGCGGCGCAGCCACCCGTTCTCGCCGCGATATCGCCATGGACTGCTCCGCCTTTGTTTGCCAATCAAGGCTAACGGGTGCACCGGGACCGGTAATGATTTTACAGCGACGTAACAGACCGGCTTCGGCATTCAGGACGAAGGCGGCTAGCCTGTGCCCGCTGACTGCGACACGCGAGGAAGAGATCACAAGACATGAGCGAATTGAATCCGAAGCTGCACGACATCTATGACGAGGTGCTGCGACGCAACCCTGGTGAGGCCGAGTTCCACCAGGCCGTCTTCGAGGTGCTCAGCAGCCTCGGACCGGTGGTGTCGAAGCACCCGCAGTACGTCGACAGCGCCGTCATCCGCCGGATGTGCGAACCGGAACGTCAGATCATCTTCCGCGTTCCCTGGCTCGACGACAACGGCAACGTGCAGATCAACCGGGGTTTCCGGGTGGAGTTCAACTCGGCTCTGGGCCCGTACAAGGGCGGCCTGCGGTTCCACCCGTCGGTCTACCTGGGGATCATCAAGTTCCTCGGCTTCGAGCAGATCTTCAAGAACTCGCTGACCGGCCTGCCGATCGGCGGCGGCAAGGGCGGGTCGGACTTCGACCCCAAGGGCCGCTCGGACAACGAGATCATGCGGTTCTGCCAGTCGTTCATGACCGAGCTCTACCGCCACCTGGGCGAGTACACCGACGTCCCGGCCGGTGACATCGGCGTCGGTGGCCGCGAAATCGGCTACCTGTTCGGCCAGTACAAGCGGATCACCAACCGCTACGAGTCCGGGGTGCTGACCGGCAAGGGCCTGACCTGGGGCGGTTCGCAGGTGCGCACCGAGGCGACCGGTTACGGTGCGGTGTTCTTCGCCGACGAGATCCTCAAGACCGCCAAAGACTCCTTCGAGGGCAAGCGGGCCGTGGTCTCGGGTTCGGGCAACGTGGCGATCTACGCCATCGAGAAGATCCACCAGCTGGGCGGCACCGTGGTGGCCTGCTCGGACTCCAGCGGCTACATCGTCGACGAGAAGGGCATCGACCTGGAGCTGCTCAAGGAGATCAAGGAGGTCAAGCGCGAGCGCATCGAGGCCTACGCCACCACCCGTGGCGGCACGACGCAGTTCGTCAACGGCGGCTCCATCTGGGACGTGCCCTGCCAGATCGCGGTGCCTTCGGCCACCCAGAACGAGCTCGACGGCAGCCACGCCGCGACCCTGGCCCAGAACGGCTGCAAGATCGTCGCCGAGGGCGCCAACATGCCCTGCACCCCGGAGGCCGTCAAGCTGTTCACCGAGGCCGGTGTGACGGTGGCCCCGGGCAAGGCGGCCAACGCCGGTGGGGTGGCCACCAGCGCGCTGGAGATGCAGCAGAACGCCTCGCGGGATTCGTGGAGCTTCGAGTACACCGAGCAGCGCCTCGCCGCGATCATGCAGAGCATCCACCACCGCTGCCTGGTGACCGCCGATGAGTACGGCGCACCCGGCAACTACGTGGTCGGCGCCAACATCGCCGGCTTCATCCAGGTCGCCGACGCGATGACCGCGCTCGGCCTGATTTAACCCCTGTTGACTCTGCGGCTACCGGACGGTGCCCTCGCACTTTGCCCGGTAGCTGCAGAGTCAACGTCGTTTCGACGTAGCATCGCCGAATGAGTTGGATTCTGCGCACCGTCGTGTCCGTCGGCGCCGCCGCCATGGCACTGCTCGGCAGCGCGTCGGCCCATGCCGACGACGCCAGCTACATCGCAGCCCTGGATGCCAACGGGGTCTTCCGGTCCGGTCCGCCCAATGCGCGACTGTCGGCGGGGCACCGGTTCTGCAACCAGTTGCGCAGCGGCGCCACGGTCGACCAGATCATCGCGACGTTCCCGCGCCGGCCGTCGTTCGGGGGGCCGTCCATGGTCGATGACCTCACCGTGAATCTGCGGCCGGTGATCGACATCGCCCAACACGAACTGTGCCCTGAAACCCTGACCTGATTCGCCTTCGCCGGCCTAGCCGGCGCTACGTTCGGCGGCGGCGACGAGCTTGCGGGTCAGCATCCCGATCACGACCCGCAGGACCAGCCAGTAGGCTACACCAGTTGCGCGCCAACGGGTTTCGTAACGCCCGGACCAGGTCATGCACGTTCCGTCGGCGTCCTCGGTGAAGGACACCTCGGCCTGGTAGTCGCGGATCGGGCCGTCGACGAGCATGGTGTAGCCGTGCCGCCGGCCGGACCGGGGTTCTCCCACGTCGAATACGGGATCAGCGGCGCGCCCACTGTGACCATCGAGGTCGCCGGCACTGATCGCCCGGCTTGACCCCGACGAGATACGAGCGCTGGTGGCCCAGGCCGACGACGCCCAGCTGCGGCTGGGCGATGCGCTGCGGCCTTGGCTACCGCTGTCCGACGAACAGCTCGGTGCCTTGACGGCGGCCGTGCACGCGTTCACCGGCACGGCGTGGGCCTGGAGGAACCCGGATTCGATTCAGCCGATGATCACCGACTTCGAGGCGACCCTCTTACGGCTGCTGGGCGTCTTCATCGCCGGATTGCCGGCGACCGGCTGAGGCGTCCAGCACCTCGTCGACCAGCGGGAGGTCGATGACATCGTTGCCGGAAACGACCGGCGCCCATCGACCCGCGTCCAGGTCGTGCTTCTCGGTGAGGAAGCGCAGCCTGTAGGCCTGCTGAGCGCGTTCGAACGTGGTGTGCGCAATGCGGGCGTTGAGCCCGCCGTTGACGGCCGCACCCAAGACCGGGACCGCCTGCGCCAGTTTGTGTTTGGCCATCCGGAATCCCAGCGCCACCGAGACCTGCTGGATCACGTTGTCCGCTTGCTCCGGCTTGAGATGGCGCCATGACGTTCGACGCATCATCTGCTGGGTCAACCGTGACAGCGACGCCAGCGCCGCGGCCTTCTCCGCGGAGTCACCGGCGGCCGAATAGGCGATCACGCCGGAGGCGAAGGCCTGCTCGTCCGGCTCGCGGACGTCGTAACCGTAATGCGCCGCAACCAAAGCCACGATGCGGCCCATCCCGACCATCACGGCGGTGACGTCGGCGACGACCGCCGACGCCGCGACCGTCATGCTGGTACCGCCGGTGACCGCGCTCGACAGCACCGAACCCGTCACCGCCAGCGACGACGCGGCACCTCCGGCCACCGCCAGCGCGAGGTAGCGCTCCTTGCGCCGCGGAACCGAGCGGTCGCACTGCTGCAGGTCGAGTTGCCGGACCTGGCCGTAGGACGCCACCACGACACCCTGGTCGGCGAACATCGCAAACACGTTGTCCGGCTTGACCGAATTGAGTCCCCGCTCCACCAGCACGGTGTGCAGGGTCTCCATCGCCTTGGTCATCAGATTGTCGAGCGTGCCGATGACGGCGGTGGCGCCCGGGACTTGCTCGACGGTCGAGCGGGCCTGAGCGGCTACCTGCTGGGCGCGTCGCCTGATGCCCTGGCTCAGGGTTGCGAACCGGCCGGATCGCTCGGCGCCGGTGGCCGCATCCAGCAGCGCTTCCCAGGCCTTGCGCTCGTACTCGGACATGCCCGGCTTGGTGGCCACGAATTGAAAGCCTACCGACGCAGGCCCAGGGAACGCCGTCGTGAACGTCGGCCCGGCGACCGGCAGGAGGCCCGAATCAAGCCTCTCCATCCAACCTATTTTTCACAAAGTTTCAGCTGAGGAATCCTTGCCTGCCGCTCAGTAGCGTGCTACCCAATAATAGAAATATGTCTACTTTGAAGGGCGGGGGACGTGGGGAACTGCACAAACATCAGCGAACGTGGAGCGTGGGCCGCAGTTGGGAATGCGCGGCGGTGGACGCGGGCCGCCACCGCGGCCGCGCTCGCCGCGGCGATCGTGGCGCCACCAGCCGGCGCGGCCTCGACGTCAGCGGGCGCACCGCTTTTCTTCAGCGCCCCGGTCAACCTCACCGCGCTGCCGGACGCCACCGAAGTCGCGAGCGCTATCGACGGTATCGCCAAATCACTGCACTGGATCTACATCGACGCGGGCTACCCGGGAACCACGCTGGCGGATACGCACCAACTCGCCGAAGCAATAGCGTTGGACGGCTACAACTTTGGCTACACGACAGACCAGATGTATAACATCCTCACCACCGGCGGGCCGCAGAACATACTCCTGGAGCTGCACGACTATTCACCGACGGCCGTTTTCAGTTACTACCATTCCTATTTCGTGCGTTGGGTGGATTTCATTCCGAACGCTCACCTGCCTAACCCGAACGACTCGGTGCCCCTACCCGACCTGGGAGACGAGATCGGGCAGAGCGGCCACCAGATGTACTCGGAGGCCGCAGACCACTTGGGCATCTTCTACCCGCTGGTCAGAGACATCGGCACGTTCTTCCACGCAATGACCGACGATCCGATCACGGGCGGGGTACTCAGCTGGGGACTTGCGACCGCTTGGGACTTCACGATGTACGGCTACTACGGAATGGTCGGGCTCGATCAGGAGCCGATCGAAACGCAGCTCAACGACGATCTCCACAGCCTTGTCACTCTCCAATTCCTCGGAGATCCGACTTCCTTTTTCGAGCACACCAAAGACCTCATCGACGGCACTATGACGGTCGACGGGTTCGGCGTGTGGTCCGAAGAATTGATCGGGCTGCTGATTTCCGCGCTCACCCACGCGGTGTGAGCCGGCCCGGCCTGCGGCCTCAATACACTGACGCCTGTCATTGACGGTCGTCAGCAATCGGCGTACGGTGCGGGCATGCAGGCACCGGGTGAGCTGAGCGCGCCGTCATCGGTAACCGGGGGTGCCCGCGAGGCGCGGCGACTCGAGACCCGCGCACGCCTCTTCGATGCCGCGCTGGCCGAGATCGCCCACCACGGGCTGGCCGGTGCCGACGTCAGCGCCATCGCCGCGGCAGCGGGTGTGGTCCGGGGAACGTTCTACTTCCACTTCCCCACCAAGGAGCACGTCCTGATCGAGGTCGAGCGCAATGCGGAGACCCGAATCGTCAGCGAACTCGGCGCGGCCGACGGCGATTTGGCTTCCGTGCTTTCGCAACTGGTCCAGCACGCCCTGGAAGCCAAACGCCGGTTGGGAGCCGTGGTCTTCCGGGACATGCTCGGCCTGCACTTCTCCTCCGCCCGCCCCGTCGATGACGAGTTGGCGCAACACCCCCTCGCGGAGTTTCTGGTGGGCCTGATCAGCCGCGCGCAGAAGTCGGGGCAAGTCTCCCCGGACCTCGATGCGGCGGAACTCGGAACCTTCTTTTTGACCGGGCTGTTCGCCCTGCTGGCCACCGGTGCGCACGATGCTGCGCAGCTGGACCGTTACGTCACGACGATCGTCAAGGGAATGGAGATCCGATGAATCACAGTGGTATCGAGGGCTACCGGGACTACTTGGCCGAACGTGATGGCGAAGCGGACCTACTCAACCGGCGGTTGTCCAACCGGGAAACATTCTTCGACGAGCTTGAGGCCAATCCCGTCCGTTCGGCTCACCCCGCCGACCGCCCGACCTTTCTTCGCAACCTGCGGCGCCGACGGCCCGAACCGGGCCTGGACCCGAAGATGCTGTTCCTGCTGGCGACGGCCAAACTCAACCAGGCGGAGCGGTTCGGTGTCGGACTCGGTGAGACCTACGGGCGCAACAGCGACGAGAGCCTGCCGCCCGAGAACGTCTACCTCGAGCTGGAAGAGCACTATCACACCCGGCTGCTGGCCTACGCGCTCGACGTATTCGGCCTGCCCTTCCAGGTCGTCCCCCCGCCGTTCGTGATGCGCCAGTTCGTCAAAACCAGCGTGTTTCTCCCCGAACGGCTGGGCTTCATGTTCGTCGGGGCCGCAGAGATGGCGGGCTGCATCATGTTCGACGAGCTACGCCGTGTCGGCGTCGAGTTGTTCGCCGACGAACCCGACGTCGCGCAGCGAATCACGTTGCTCTACAGCGAGATCCTCACCGATGAGATCGGCCATGTCGGCTACTGCGCGTCGCGTTGCACCTCGGTCGAGCGGGCGATCATGCGCCGGCTCTACCCGTTGATCGGGCGCCTGATCGCCCGGCAGACCGCTGAGATCAGCCTGCTGATCGACCCGAAGGCCCTGGCTTCGCGACTGGACCGGGCGTTCGACGTGACGGAACTGACAGCCGGGCTGGACAATCCGACCTATCTCACCGCGCACCCCTGAGCGCCGTCAGCGCAGGTCCAGCTCCAGCCGTTCGAGGCGGCGCACCAAGATGCTGGGCAACCACCGGCCGACCTCGGCCGCCTCGATCCAGGTGGTCTGTTCGAGCAGCGTTTGCAGGACGACCCGAGCCTCCAGGCGGGCCAGCGGGGTGCCGACGCAGAAGTGCGCCCCCTTGCCGAAGGCCACGTGCCCCTTCAACGCGCTGCGGTCGAGCCGGAACTCCTCGGGGGTGTCGAAGTGCTCGGGATCGCGATTGGCGGCGCCCCACACCAACAGCAGGCGCGAATCAGCGGGCAACTCGACACCGGCCAGGGTGGTGTCTTTGACCACATGGCGGTAATGGCCGCGAAACGGCGACTCGAATCGCAGGGTCTCCTCGATGAACGCCCCCAGCAGTTCGGGATGGGCCCGCAGTTGCTCCTGCACGGCGGGGCGCTCAGCCAGAATCCAGGCGGCGCTGCCGAGCAACGAAGCGGTGGACTCACCGGCGGCGCTGAACAACGTGATCATGACGGCCAGCGCCGGAAGCTGTTCCAGCTCACCGGATTTGGTCCGCGCGGCAAGATCACCGATCAGGCCCGGCTGGGGGTTCTCGATGGCCTTCTCGAAGTGCTCGAGCACATAGGCGGACAACTCCATGGCCGCCACGCCGGCGGCTGAGAGCTGATCCTCGCTGACGATTCCGTCGAGCAGCGTGGTGGTCGCATATCCCAGCCGGATCAGCTCGTCGACGTCGTCGTCGGGGAGCCCGAGCAGGCGCGCGACCACCATCATGGGCAGCCGGTTGGCCATCGCGCTCATCCATTCGATGCGCCCGTCACCGCTGGCCTCGGCCCACAGCCGCTTCGCGGTGGCCTCGGCGAACTCCTCGATCACGCGCACCCGCTTCGCGGAAAGATGCGGCAGCAGCAACTTCCGATGCTGCGCGTGCAACGGATCGTCGGCGGTGGCCAGCACTTGCATCGGCCCACCGAGCTGGCCCATCTCGAACGGTGTGACGGTCCCGTCGTCGTGGTAGACCATGGTCGCGGTCAGGTTCGACGAGAAGTCCTCGACGCGCTCGACGGCTTCCACCAGGGCGTCCCAGCCGCAGACCGCGTAGAACACCGAGTCGCCGATCCGATTCACCCCGCCGCGGCTGCGCATGGCCTCATAGAGCGGGTAGGGGTCCTGGATGGCGGTGCCGAAGAAGTCGTTGGGGTCCACCACTGCACGCATACCCTAAGGCTGAATGGCCCCGTGACCTGCGTCAACGTTGTGGGCCGAACTTGCAAACCGGTGCGGGTTCGGTGCGGATCGTCGTTCTCAGCCCGCCGCGCCGACCAGCACCGGCACTGAGAATTCACTCGAGATTTTTCTCATTGTGAGAAAATCATGTCATGATTTCGCCGCGGGAAAGTGGGTGATCGCGGTGGCGAACGACTGGCTGATCGGCCGGGATCGGCGCAGCGCGGGTGCGGAACGGATCTACGCCGCGGCAGCCGATTTGATGTCACGGCAGGGCTACGACGGCTTCTCCATCGACGCGCTGGCGGCCAGGGTTCACTGTTCGCCGGCGACGATCTACCGCCATGTCGGCGGCAAGGCCGCGCTCCGGGACGCGGTGCTGAGCAGGCATGCCGAACGCATCCTCGACTCGGTGCGCGACGCCATCACCGGGCTGACCGGCTCGGAGCGCATCGTCACCGCCACCACCGTCGCCTTGCAGCGCATGCGGGCCGATCCGCTAGCCAAGATCATGGGCTCCATGACCGGCCCGCCCGGTACCGGGTGGCTGACCGATTCGCCCGTCATCGCCCGCTTCGCCGGTGAAATGGTCGGCGCTGACAATCCCGACCCGCTGGCCGCGCAGTGGCTCATCCGCGTGTTCCTGGCGCTCTGGTACTGGCCGCTCAAGGACGGCGACGCGGAAAAGGCTGCGGTACGGCGATTCCTCGGCCCGCCCTACGATGCGGACCGGGCCTTGCAAGGTTGACGGCGCGGCGCCGTCGTGACCCGATCAAACTCTGTGGAGCTAAGGGGAATCGAACCCCTGACCTACTCGATGCGAACGAGTCGCGCTACCAACTGCGCCATAGCCCCTGACCGCTAGCAGGCTACCAGCCCCCGGCCGGTCTCCTGAAACCGAGACGCTATTGACCCGATGCCCGGGGCAGGTCGCCGCGCCAGTCGTACTCGCGGGCGGACGCGGTGTACTCAAGGTGCTCGAAGACGGGGTCCTCGTCGTCGATCTCCAGCACCGCTACGCCGGGCCGCCGCAGCCGCGACGGCACCACCTCGAACGCCTCCGGGTGAACGTTCTCGCGCTGCGCCCGTGGCCGCTCCGCTCGCCGTGCCCGCCGCGCGCGCACCTGCTGCTCGATGCGGGTCTGCCGGCGCAGGTAGGCCAGGTAGAGCACGGTCGCCCCGGCCGCACCGCCGCAGACCCACCACGCGCTCGGCGCCACGGTGAACGCCATCAGCGCCGAGAACACCAGCACCACCGCCAGCGACATCAGCACCCGCTTGCGGAACTCGTACTTGCGGGCGCTGACAGCGGCGGCCGTCTTGGTGTCGTAACGGCGCGGCCGCGCCGCCGCAGGCGTCGGGATGTCGGCCTCGGCCTCCAAACCCGAACTGTCCTCGACGTATTCGTACTCGTAGCCCTCGGCCTCGGCGACATCTTCCGGCTCGGCCTGGCCTTGGGCTTCGGCTTCCGCTTCGGCCTCGGCTTGCGCCCGAGCTTCGGCCTCGGCTTGAGCTTGAGCCTCGGCTTCGGCTTGAGCTTGAGCCTCGGCCTCGGCTTGCGCCCGAGCTTCGGCCTGAGCGCGTGCCTGGGCTTCGGCCTCGGCAGCCAGACCCGCTTCCGACAACGGCAACACGTCGGGGTCCTCGGCGACGACTTCGACGTCCAGGACGTCGAGGTAGTCGAGTTCGCCCTGCTCGCCGACGGTGGCGGCGAACACCCGTGATCCGCTGCCGGCCGGTTCGGCGGGCGCGTCGTCGTCGGAGTCCTCGATGTCGTCGAGTTCGGCGTCGGCAGCGCTGCGCTGCCAGTCGGGGTCGCTGCGGTGACCGGCGGCCGGGCCGGCGCGCTTGAGCAGACGGGCGCTGGCGCCGCTGGTCAGCACACGGGTCGCCAATGCCACGTCACTGGTGCGCCGCACCGCGTCTCGTTTGCTGACCAGCATCGGCACCAGTACGAACAGCCAGAGGACGACCAGTGAGATCCAGAGCAACGATTGCGGGATGCTGGGCATGGTGGCCTGCTCCTTTCCCAGCCAAGGCTAGGTCTCCTGACCCACACGGCCCCGGTTGGCGCGCCGAGCCAATTACACAGTTGTAATTTACTCGCTGACCTCGATAGTCACAACTATCACACGGGCAACACGAGGGCTTAATTCGTTCAGGTCCACGCGGCCCGACCCGACCGGACCAGGGTCGCGGTCACCGACCCGGTCACCTCCTCGACCGTCATCGCCACCAGGATGTGGTCCCGCCACGCTCCGTCGACGTCGAGGTAGCGCTGCAGCAGACCCTCCTGCCGAAAGCCGACCTTGGCCAAGACCGCCCGGCTGGCCCCGTTCTCCGGCCGGACGGTGGCCTCCACCCGATGCAGCCCCACCGGCCCGAAGCAGTGGTCGAGGCCGAGCGCCACCGCTGCGGTCGCCACGCCCCCGCCGGCCACCGAACTGGACACCCAGTAGCCGATCCAGGCCGACCGGAGCGCACCGTGGGCGATGTTGCCGACCGTCAGCTGACCGCAGAACCGGCCGTCGAGCTCGATCACGAACGGCAACATCCGGCCGTAACGGGCCTCGGTCCGCAGGCTCGAACACACCGGCGGCCACGCGGCCGAACTGTGCCGGGTGGCCCAGTCCGCCTCGACGCTGGGCTCCCACGGCTCCAGGTGGGCCCGGTCGGCCAACCGGATCCGGCTCCAGGCCACGCCGTCGCGCATCCGCACCGGGCGCAACCGCAGCACCCCCGCCGGAACCCGCAACGGCCCGAGCACCGTCGGCCAGCCGGGGTGCTGGACGGCCTTGAAGGGCCACAGATTGACCAGCATCTACCCGGACTCAGCCCCGTTGCGCCAGAAAGGCGACGTCCACCAGCTCGCCGGTGGCGATCTGCTCGACCTCCTCGGGAACCACCACCAGGCAGTTCGCCTCGGCCAGGGTCGCCAGCAGGTGCGACGAGGTGCCACCGGACGCCCCGAGCACCTGCACCAGGTACTCGTCGGTCTCCTGGTCGCGCATCAGCTGGCCCCGCAGATAGCCTTTGCGCCCGGGCATCGAACTGATCGGCCCCAGGGCGCGGGCCCGCACCATCCGGCGCATCGGCTCGCGCTTGCCCAGCGACAGCCGGATCAGCGGACGGATCATCACCTCGAACACCACCAGCGCACTGACCGGGTTGGTCGGCAACAGGAACGTCGGAACCCCTTCCGGCCCCAGCTGCCCGAAGCCCTGGACCGAACCGGGGTGCATCGCGATCCGGGCGACCTCCATCTCGCCGAGGTCCGACAGCGCCGCCCGCACTTCCTCGGCCGCCGCACCGCCCACCCCTCCGGCGATCACCACGATCTCGGCGCGGTTGAGCTGTCCCTCGACCACTTCGCGCAGTTTCTTGGGTTCGCTGCTGACGATGCCGACGCGGTTCACCTCGGCCCCCGCGTCCCGGCCGGCGGCGGCCAGCGCGTAGGAGTCCACGTCGTAGACCTGACCGTTACCGGGTGTGCGGGTGACGTCGACCAGCTCTCCTCCCACCGCCATCACCGACAGCCGGGGACGCGGGTGGACCAGTACCCGGTCGCGGCCGACGGCGGCCAGCAGCCCGACCTGGGCGGCGCCGACGACCGTGCCGGCGCGTACCGCGACGTCGCCGGGCTGCACGTCGTCGCCGACGCGGCGCACGTAGTCGCCCGGGCGCACGCCGCGCAGCACCCGGACCCGGGAATTGCCACCGTCGGTCCAGCGCAACGGCAGCACCGCATCGGCCAAAGTGGGCATCGGAGCGCCGGTCTGGATCCGGGTGGCCAGTTTGGGCTGCAGTCGGGTGGGTGTGCGCGCCCCGGCTTCGATGGTGCCCAGCACCGGAAGGGTGACCGCGGCGGCGTCGCGATCGGCCGCCTCGGAGCTGTCACCGATGGCATCGGCACCGAAGACGTCGACGCTCCGTACCGCGTACCCGTCGATGGCCGCCTGATCGAAGGCGGGCATCGGCCGCTCGGCGATGACCTCTTCGGCACACATCAAGCCCTGCGCCTCGGCGATCGCCACCCGGACCGGGCGCGGAGCCACCGCGGCAGCCGAAACCCGGGCCTGCTGCTCCTCAACCGAACGCACGATGCGCCTTTCTCAAAGCCTGGGTCCGATTCCGGGCCGGCGTCTGCTCAGGTCTCCGCCAAACCCAGCCGCGCCACCAGCCACCGGCGCAGATCCGGACCGTAGTCATCACGATCCAAGGCAAAGTCAACCGCAGCTTTGAGGTAGCCGCCCGGATTTCCCAGGTCGTGTCGCGATCCGCGGTGCACGACCACGTGGACGGGGTGACCCTCGGCGATCATCAGGGCGATGGCATCGGTGAGCTGCACCTCGCCGCCGGCGCCGCGGTCGATGCGCCGCAACGCATCGAACACCGCCCGATCCAGCACGTAGCGGCCCGCCGCGGCATACATCGACGGTGCGTCGGCGGCCTTGGGCTTCTCGACCATCCCCTTGACCCGCAGCACGTCGGGGTTGTCACCGCCGGGAACGGGTTCGACGTCGAAAACGCCGTAGGCGCTGACTTCTTCGGGGCTGACCTCGATCGCGCACAGCACGGTGCCGCCGTGCCGGGCCCGCACCGCCGACATCGTCTCCAACACCCCGGTGGGCAGCACCAGGTCGTCGGGGAGCAGGACGGCGACGGCGTCTTCGTCGGCCGACAGGGTGGGTTCGACGCAGCTGATGGCATGGCCCAGCCCGAGCGGCTCGGCCTGCACCACCGACTCCACCTTGATCAACTGCGGGGCCCGGCGCACCTTGGCCAGCATGGCCTTCTTGCCGCGGGCCTCCAGCGTGCCTTCCAGCACCAGGTCTTCGACGAAGTGCGCGACCACCCCGTCCTTGCCCTCGGAGGTGATGATCACCAACCGCTCGGCACCGGCCTCGGCCGCCTCGGCGGCCACCAGTTCGATCCCCGGGGTGTCGACGACGGGCAGCAACTCCTTGGGCACCGTCTTGGTCGCCGGCAAGAACCGGGTACCCAAACCGGCCGCGGGCACGATAGCGGTACGCGGAATCGGAACCTTCGACGTGGGCATTGTTCACACGATAACCGCAATCAACTCCACCTCCTCCCTGGCGGTGGGCGAGCCGGTGCTGACAGGCTGAAAGGCGTGACCGACAACGCGGTGGTAGCCGCCAAGTCCGCGTTGCGCGCCCGGATACTCGAAGCCCGCCGCGCCATACCGCCGGACCTGCACGTCGCCGAAGCCCACGCGCTGGCCGGCCACCTCGAGCAGCTGGCCGGTGACGCCGCCACGGTCTGCGGTTATGTGCCGGTGGGCACCGAACCCGGCTCGGCAGCCATGCTCGACGCGCTGGCCCGCCGCGGTATTCGGGTGCTGCTGCCGGTGGTGGCTGCCGACGGGGCCGCGCTGAGGTGGGGTGAATACCGGCCCGACGCGCTGGTTTCGGCCCGGTTCGGCCTACGGGAGCCGGCGCCGCCGTGGCTGCCCGCCGAAGCCCTGGCCGAGGCGGACGCCGTGCTGGTGCCGGCGCTGGCGGTCGACCGCCGGGGGGTGCGGCTGGGCCGCGGAGCCGGCTTCTACGATCGCTCCCTGCCGCTGCGCCGGCCGCACATTCCGCTGGTGGCGGTGGTCCGCGACGACGAGCTGCTCGATGCGTTGCCGGCCGAGCCGCATGATGTGCCGATGACCCATGCGCTGACTCCCGGACGCGGCCTGGTGGCGCTGGCCTGAAGCCGCGATGGCTTCGCCCCGGCCCGGAATGCTCAAGACCAGATGGCGGTTCTAGCACTTAGCACGGTAGAGTGCTAACCCGATTGTTCGATTCACGGAGGTACGCGTGCCCACCTACAGCTACGCCTGCACCGAGTGCAGCCACCGCTTCGATGTGGTCCAGGCCTTTACCGACGACGCGTTGACCACCTGCGAGGAGTGCAACGGTCGCCTCCGCAAGATCTTCGGCAAGGTCGGCGTCGTGTTCAAGGGCAGCGGTTTCTACCGCACCGACAGCCGGGATGCGGGTAAGACGTCCTCGAACGGCGGCGGCTCCCCCAAGGCCGCGGCATCGGATTCCGGGTCGGGCGGCTCTAGCGATGGCGGCACCAAATCGGCCGGCAAGTCCTCTGCGGATGGCGGCACCAAGTCCGCCGACAAGCCCAAGGCCGCCGCATCCACCGCGGCTGCCGCCTCGGCGTAACCCGTTATCCACAGGCCGGCACCCGGGTCGGCGCCCCCGGGCGGGCCGGTCGCTTACCGTTGCGCCATGGGCGAGTCGCTCAATCCGACCTTGATCTCCCGCGCCTCGCAGGCGCTGCGCCCGGACTGGACTCGTACGGTGCGCGCACGGCGGGTGGCCGCCGGGGTCCTGGTCCTGCTGGCCGGGGCCGCGGCGATCCGCTCCGATCCGCAGGGCGAGCGGGTCGAGGTCGTGGTGGCCAGCCGCGACCTGGCCCCCGGAACGGCGTTGACCGCCGACGACATCTCCGTCGAATACCGTTTCGCGCGAACGGTTCCCGCCGGTGCCCTCACCGATGTGTCGTCGGTGTTGGCCACCACGCTTGCCGGCCCGGCACGCCGCGGCGAGGTACTCACCGATGTCCGCCTACTGGGCAGCCGACTCACCGAGGCCGCCGCCGGGCCGGACGCCCGCATCGTGGGCCTGCACCCGGCCGACGCCGCCCTGGTCGACCTGGTCCGGCCCGGCGACGTCGTCGACGTCGTGACGGCCGATGACGCAGCAGACCCGCCGGGCGGGCCCCGGGTGGTAGCGTCCGGCGGGATCGTGGTGCTGGTGTCGGACAAGCAGAATCACGACGATCGGGTGGTGCTGGTGGCATTGCCGGCCACCGCCGCCGTCGCGGTGGCCGGCACCACCCTGGCTCAGGCGGTGACCCTGACGCTGCGCTGAACCGTCAAGCCGCGGCAGCCGGCTGCGGGCTGGCGCAGAACTTGCACTTTGTCGCTTCGGCGGCGATTTCGGACGCGCATTCCGGGCAGGTCTTGGTGGGCGGCGCGTCGCCGAACACCGCCTTCCCGCGCCGCTTCTGAATGTGCTTGTAAGGCAACACGATAAAGAAATATATGGTCGCCATGAACACGATGAAGTAGATGATCGCCGAGATGAATGCGCCCAGGTCGACAAAGGTCGCCTCGTTGCCCTCCGCCCCGAGTTGGTAGCCCAGCCCCAGCCCGGCGGTGTCCGGCTGCGCGGCCGCGACCAGCGGGTTGATCACGCTGTCGGTGAAGGCCTTGACCAGGTTGGAAAACGCCAGCGCCACCACCAGACCGATGGCGACGGTGATGACGTCGTCGCGCATCAGAAAATTCTTGAATCCTTTGAACACCGGTGCACCCCTTTCGCCCGGAACCCTGCGGGCAGCCCTGCGCTACCCAAGCGCACCGTAATGGCCGTCGGAGCGTCGGCGCGGGTGATTGCGCGAAGTCGAATCTCAACCGTGATGCGGCGGGACGTTGTCCCGCAGCCAGCGCTCGCGCTCCTCGACCTCCCGGGCGTCGTCCGGATCGCGCTCGTCGGAGGACTCCTGGTGCTCGCCGAGGCCGGGCGTGGACACCCTAGATCTCCAGGCTGGACAGCTGGCCGATGATCGTGGCCGCCAGCGGGTTCAACGTCGCCATCCCGTCGCGGACCGCGGCCCGGGAACCGGCCAGGTTGACCACCAGGGTGCTGCCCGATACTCCGGCCAGGCCCCGCGACAACCCGGCGTCGTGAATACCGGCGGCCAGGCCGGAGGCGCGCAGCGCCTCGGAGATACCCAGGATCTCGCGGTCCAGGATGTCGCGGGTGGCCTCCGGGGCGACGTCACGCGGGGTGACACCGGTGCCGCCGACCGACACGACCAGGTCGACTCCGCCGATCACCGCCGTGTTCAGCGCGTTGCGGATCTCGACCTCATCGGCGGCGACGGCGACCACGCCGTCGACCATGAACCCGCCCTCGGCCAGCAGTTCGGTGACCAACGGACCGCTGTGGTCCTCATCGCCGTGCGCGGTGCGGTCGTCGACGACGACGACGAGCGCGCGGCCGGCGAGTTCTGAGGTCTGTTCCATGGATCCAACCGTATATCGCAGCGACCCGGCGGGTCAGCGAGGCTCGACGAAGGAGAGGCGAAGCTGGGCCCGCCGCATCAACCGAGCGGGTCAGCGAGGCTCGACGAAGGAGAGGCGAAGCTGGGCCCGCCGCATCCGTTACTGCGGGGCTTTGCCCAAGGTGACCTGTACCGACTTGGAGGCCCCGCTGGCGTCCAGGTAGGTCAGCGTCACCTGGTCGCCGGGCGCCTTGGACCGCACCGCGGCCACCAGGGCGTCGGCACTGCCGATCGGGCGCTTGTCGAAGGCGGTCACCGTCACGCCTTCCGGCAAGCCGCCTTTCGCAGCCGCCTCCCCCGGCACCACCTCGACCACCTTCGCGCCGTGCAGGCTGCGGTCACTGGTGACCCGCACCCCCAGCGAGGCGTGCGATGCGGTGTGGTCCGGAGAGTTGATGAGCTCGTCGGCGATCCGCTTGGCCTGGTCGACCGGAATCGCGAAGCCCAGGCCGATGGAGCCGCTCTGAGCCTCGGCAGAGTCCCCGCCCATCGTCGCGATCGCCGAGTTGATGCCCACCAGGTCACCGTTCATGTTGACCAGCGCCCCGCCGGAGTTGCCCGGGTTGATGGCGGCATCGGTCTGGATCGCGTCCAGCACGGTGTTCTGGTTGCCGGCTTCACCGGTGGTGGACACGGGCCGGTTGAGCGCGCTGACGATGCCGGTCGTCACGGTGCCCTCCAGGCCCAGCGGCGACCCGACCGCCACCACGTGCTGGCCCACCCGCAGGTCCGCCGAGGAGCCGAGCGTGATCGGGGTCAGATCGGAGACCCCCTGCACCCGCACCACGGCGATGTCGCTGGCCGGGTCGGCTCCCACCACGCTGAAGGGCGCGGTGCGCCCGTCGGCGAAGGTCACCGTGGTCTTCAACGGCGCCTTGGAGGTCGCGTCCGCCTTGGCGGCTGCGGCCACCACGTGGTTGTTGGTCAGGATCATCCCGTCGGCCGACAAGATGATGCCCGAGCCTTCTTCGGACTGGCGGCCCAGATCGGTCTCCAACATGACGACGCTGGGCACCACCTTCGCCGCGACCTTCTCGACCGAACCGTCGGGCAGTACGACCGCGGCGGGCACACCCGGCGCCTGAGCGCTCATGTGGCTGCTACCGGCGGCCGCTTTGTGATCGGAGTGCAGCGTCGAGCCCACCACGCCACCGGTCACCCCCGACAGTGCGGCGATGGCGGCCGCACCGAGCACCAGCGCGCCCGTGCGCGAGCGCCTCGGGGGCAGGCCCGGACCCGGGACCGGCGACCGGCCGTAGGACGCGTCGTAGGCGGAGCGGTAGGCCGGCTGCTGGGCCGGCTGTTGGGCATAGCGCCAGTCGTACGACTGCGAGTAGGGACCCTGCGCGGCCCGGCCGGGATAGCCGGCCGGTCCACGGTGCTGCCCCGCAGACGCACCCGTCTGATCGGACTGTTCCGGCTGCTGCCGCGGCGGAGGGTAGCCCGGGTGGTTCATCATGTCGTTGCCTGCTCCTAGAGACGCGAAGTTGCCTCACCACCATGCCTAGGTGGACTGAGAACCGCCTGTGATCGACGTGGCCGGTATCTCGCCGGCGGACGGGGGCCCACCGGGCAGCACCATCCGGAACGACGTCCCGGGCGGCTGACCGCCGGGAACGGTGTCTTCGATGGTGATCGCCCCGCCGTGCTTGAGCACCACCTGTTTGACGATCGCCAGGCCGAGACCGGACCCGGGCATCGCCCGGGCCTGATCGGACCGGAAGAAGCGTTCGAACACCAATTCGCGCTCGTTCTCCGGGATTCCCGGCCCCATGTCGGACACCACCATCTCGACATGCGTCGGGTCGATCTGACGCATCCGCAGCCGGACGATCCCGCCGGACGGGCTCCACTTGGCGGCGTTGTCGAGCAAGTTCAGCACCGCCCGCGACAGGCCCGCGGCATCGCCGTAGACGTTCCAGGGCACCACCTGGATATCGAACTCGATGTCGTTGCGGCGCCGCCGGACTCGTTCCATGCTGCGGTCCACGACCTCGGTGAGATCGACCTGCTCGAACGCCGCCTCGCGCCGGTCATCGCGGGTCAGATCCACCAAATCGCCGACCAGCGTGGACAATTCCTCGATCTGGCCGATGGCATCGGCGCGCAGTTCGGCCATCTCCTCCTCGGGCAGCTGCGGAGCGCCCGGCGCCGCGGAGGCCATCAGCAGCTCGACGTTGGTACGCAACGACGTCAGCGGGGTCTTCAGTTCGTGACCGGCGTCGGCGACCAACCGTGCCTGCCGCTCCCGCGACTCGGCCAGAGCCCGCAGCATCGCGTTGAACGCCTCGGTGAGCCGGGCCAACTCGTCGCTGCCGTAGACCGGGATCGGGCGCAGGTCATCGGTGCGCGCCACCCGTTCGGCCGCCTCGGTCAGCCGGCCCACCGGCCGCAGGCCGGTCCGGGTGACCATCCCGCCGGCGATGGCGGCCACCACCACGCCGACCCCGCCGACGACCAGCAGCACCCAGCGCAGCTTCATGGTCACCGCCCGGGTGGGCGCCAGGCTCTTGGAGATCAACAACGTGCTGCCGTTGGGCAGGTGTACGGCCAGCACCCGCTGCCCGGCGGCGGTGCGCCGCGACAAGAACAGTTCGCCACGGATGACGGCCTTCTCCTGCGGCCCGACCGGCAGCCGCTGGCCGGGCTGATTGGCGGTGTAGATCGATCGGCCGGGATTGACCAGCATGGCGTTGACGTCGGAGTAGGCGGTGCCCTCGATCGCCTTGCGGGGATCGGCGGCCAGCGAACCGCTGGCGATGAGCATCTCGGTGCGGCTCTGCAGCTGATTGTCGATGTCGTTGTAGAGCGCCGCCGAGATCACCGCATAGACGGCGACGGCCATCAAGACCACCACCAGCGCGACCATCGACATCGCCAGCAGCATCACCCGCCAGCGCAGCGACAGGGAGGTGTTCTGCGCCGAAGCGCCGTCCTGCCGCCGGTGGAAAAATTGCATCAGGGCGGGGTCTCGCGGAGCACGTAACCCACCCCGCGCACGGTGTAGATCAGCCGCGGCTCCCCTTCGGCTTCGGTCTTACGACGCAGATACCCGATGTAGACCTCCAGCGCATTGCCCGAGGTGGGGAAGTCGAAGCCCCACACCTCCTCGAGGATGCGGCTGCGGGTGAGCACCCGGCGCGGGTTGGCGATGAGCATCTCCAGCAACGCGAATTCGGTGCGGGTCAGGCTGATCTGCCGGTCACCGCGGGTGACCTCGCGGGTTACCGGGTCCAGCGTCAGATCCTCGAAGGTCATCGCCACCGACTCCGACAGGTCCTCGGCGGTGGTGCGGCGCAGCAGGGCGCGCATCCGCGCCAGCAGTTCCTCCAGGGCGAACGGCTTCGGTAGGTAGTCGTCGGCGCCGGCGTCGAGGCCGGCCACCCGCTCGGAGACCGAGTCACGCGCCGTGAGCACCAGGATCGGCAGGTCGTCACCGGTGCTGCGCAGCTGCCGGCAGACTTCCAGGCCGTCCAGCCGCGGCATCATGACATCGAGGATCATCGCGTCCGGCCGGTCGCTGGAGATCGCCTCGAGCGCCTCGACGCCGTCAGTGGCCAACGAGACGGAGTAGCCATTGAACGACAGGGATCTGCGCAGCGACTCACGCACCGCGCGGTCATCATCAACAACCAGTACCCGGGTAGCCATAATTGCTATCCAATCATCGATGGGCGATCTGGTGGGTAAAGAACCGCTCGTGTCGAAGCGTTATTACCGACGGTCGAGGTCGATCAGACCCAGGCGTGCTGCCTTCAGCAACCGACGCGGCACCTTGTGGGCGCGGCCGGCGACCGACACGTTGACCAGGCCAGTTGCCTCGGCCTTCCACTGCGCGCGGCGACTACGGGTGTTCGCGCGCGACATCCTGCGCTTCGGCACGGCCATGGTCGAGCCTCTCCTCAAATTGATATATCGCCACTAGACGCCAGTGGCGGGACTTTTGAAAGGATAGCGGGTGACCAGCGTCGGCTCCAAAAGGGCAAACCCGAACCCGGCGAAGCCGGGACCGCTCACGCAGCGCGCCGCTCAGTTCGGGCGTCGCCCACCTTGACGCGACACCAGCGGTAACGGCTAACCTACCGGTTGGTTGAATGATGGGATTGCAGATGACAGCACCGGTTCGGATCGGCAACTGCTCGGGCTTCTACGGCGACCGGCACGCCGCGATGTACGAGATGCTCACCGGCGGTGACCTGGACTATCTCACCGGTGACTATCTGGCCGAGCTGACCATGCTGATCCTGGGGCGCGACCGGATGAAGCACCCGGAACGCGGCTACGCCAAGACCTTTCTCACCCAGCTCGAACAGTGTCTGGGACTCGCCCGGGACAAGGGCGTGCGCATCGTGGCCAACGCCGGCGGACTCAACCCGGCCGGCCTGGCCGAGGCGGTGCGGGAGCTGGCCGACCGACTCGGGGTTCCCGCCCGGGTGGCCTACGTCGAGGGCGACGACCTGCTTCCCCGGGCGGCCGAGCTGGGTCTGGGTTCGCCGCTGACCGCCAATGCCTACCTGGGCGCCTGGGGTATCGCCGAGTGCCTGGCCGGCGGGGCCGACGTCGTGATCACCGGGCGGGTCACCGACGCCTCGGTGATCGTCGGACCCGCCGCCGCCCACTTCGGCTGGGGTCGCACCGACTACGACCGGCTCGCCGGCGCGGTGGTGGCCGGCCACGTCATCGAGTGCGGTGTCCAGGCCAGCGGCGGCAACTACGCCTTCTTCACCGAGATTCCCACCGAGCAACTGCTCCATCCCGGCTTCCCGCTCGCCGAGATCCACGCCGACGGGTCGTCGGTGATCACCAAGCATCCCGGCACCGGCGGGCTGGTCAGCGTCGACACCGTCACCGCCCAGCTGCTCTACGAAGTCACCGGGGCCCGCTACGCCAACCCCGACGTCACCGCCCGGATGGACAGCATCGAACTGTCGCCCGACGGCCCGGACCGGGTGCGCATCTCCGGGGTCACCGGGGAGCCGCCGCCGCCCACCTGCAAGGTATCGCTGAACAGCATCGGCGGGTTCCGCAACTCCACCACGTTCGTGCTGACCGGCCTGGACATCGAGGCCAAGGCCGAACTGGTGCGCACCCAGCTGGAGGCCGCGATGACGGTCCGCCCGGCCGAGCTCCAGTGGACGCTGGCCCGCACCGACCACCCCGACGCCGACACCGAAGAAACCGCCAGCGCCCTGTTGCACTGCGTGGTACGCGACCCCGATCCGGCCAACGTGGGCCGCAAGTTCTCCGCGGCCGGTATCGAGCTCGCACTGGCCAGCTACCCCGGCTTCTGCGTCACCGCCCCGCCCGGCGACGGCCAGGTCTACGGCGTGTTCACCCCCGGTTATGTCGACGCCGCGGCGGTACCGCACGTCGCCGTGCACGCCGACGGCACCCGGGTCGACATTCCGCCTGCCGCCCAGACCCTGGAACTCGCTCCCGCCGCCGAGCCGGAGCTGCCCGAGGCGCTGCCGGCCGGCTCCACCCGCCGGGCGCCGCTGGGGCTGATCGCGGGCGCCCGCAGCGGTGACAAGGGCGGCTCGGCCAATGTCGGGGTCTGGGTGCGCACCGATGAACAGTGGCGCTGGCTGGCCCACGAACTGACGGTGGAGAACCTGCGTCGACTGCTGCCAGAGACCGCCGAGTTGCCGGTCACCCGGCACCTGCTGCCGAAGCTGCGCGCGGTCAACTTCGTCATCGAGGGCATCCTGGGTCAGGGCGTGGCCTATCAGGCCCGGTTCGACCCCCAGGCCAAGGGATTAGGCGAGTGGCTGCGCAGCCGCCATCTCGAGATACCCGAGCAGCTGTTGTCAGAAGGGAAGCCATGAGTATCTGGACTACCGCCGAGCGCCAAGAGCTGCGCAAGACGGTGCGCGCCTTCGTCGAACGCGAGATCGCACCGCACGTCGAGGAGTGGGAGCGCACCGGCGAGCTGCCGCGCGAGCTGCACCGCAAGGCCGCCGAGGTCGGCTTGTTGGGTGCGGGCTTTCCCGAGGAGGCCGGCGGCAGTGGCGGCGACGGCGCCGACGCGGTGATCGTCTGCGAGGAGATGCACCAGGCCGGAGCGCCCGGCGGGGTGTTCGCCTCGCTGTTCACCTGCGGGATCGCGGTGCCGCACATGATCGCCTCGGGCGATGCCCGGCTGATCGAGGAGTTCGTCCGCCCGACGCTGGCCGGCGAGAAGATCGGTTCACTGGCCATCACCGAGCCCGGCGGCGGCTCGGATGTCGGGCACCTGCGCACCACGGCGCGCCTGGACGGCGACCACTACGTGGTCAACGGCTCCAAGACCTTCATCACCTCCGCAGTGCGCGCCGACTATGTCGTCACCGCGGTGCGCACCGGCGGCCCGGGGGCGGCCGGGGTGTCGCTGCTGGTGGTCGAGAAGGACACACCCGGGTTCGAGGTGTCGCGCAAGCTGGACAAGATGGGCTGGCGCTCCTCGGACACCGCCGAACTGTCCTACGTCGACGCCCGGGTCCCGGCCGCGAACCTGGTCGGCGGCGAGAACACCGGCTTCGCCCAGATCGCCGGGGCCTTCGTCTCCGAGCGGGTCGGCCTGGCCGCGCAGGCCTACGCCAGCGCGCAGCGCTGCCTGGATCTGACCCTGGCGTGGTGCCGGGACCGGGAGACGTTCGGCCGGCCGCTGATCTCGCGGCAGGCGGTGCAGAACACCCTGGCCGAAATGGCCCGCCGCATCGATGTGGCCCGGGTCTACACCCGCCACGTCGTCGAGCGACAGCTGGCCGGGGAGTTCAACCTGATCGCCGAGGTGTGCTTCGCCAAGAACACCGCGGTGGAGGCCGGTGAGTGGGTGGCCAACCAGGCCGTGCAGCTGTTCGGCGGCATGGGCTACATGTCCGAATGCGAGGTGGAACGCCAGTACCGCGACATGCGGATCATCGGGATCGGCGGCGGAACCACCGAAATCCTCACCGCGCTGGCCGCCAAGAGCCTTGGATACCAAGCGTGACAACACTGAAGTCCACCCTGGACCCCACCTCCCCCGCGTTCACCGAGGCAGCGGCGGCGCTGACCGACAAACTCGCCGAACTCGACGCCGAGCTGGCCAAAGCGCTCGCCGGTGGCGGCCCCAAGTACGTCGAACGCCACCACGCCCGGGGCAAGCTCACCGCGCGGGAACGCATCGAGCTGCTGATCGACGCCGACTCGCCGTTCCTGGAACTGTGTCCGCTGGCCGCCTGGGGCAGCGAATTCCAAGTCGGCGCCAGCGCGGTGGTCGGGATCGGCGCGGTCGAAGGCGTGGAGTGCATGATCGTCGCCAACGACCCGACGGTCAAAGGCGGTACCTCCAACCCGTGGACGCTGCGAAAGATCCTGCGGGCCAACCAGATCGCCTTCGAGAACCGGCTTCCGGTGATCTCCCTGGTGGAGTCCGGCGGGGCCGACCTGCCCACTCAGAAGGAAGTGTTCATCCCCGGCGGTCAGATGTTCCGAGACCTGACCCGGCTGTCGGCCGCGGGTATTCCGACCATCGCGCTGGTGTTCGGCAACTCCACCGCGGGTGGGGCGTACGTGCCCGGCATGTCCGACCACGTGGTGATGATCAAGGAACGCTCGAAGGTGTTTCTCGCCGGCCCGCCGCTGGTGAAGATGGCCACCGGCGAGGAATCCGACGACGAATCCCTCGGTGGCGCCGAGATGCACTCCCGCACTTCCGGGTTGGGCGACTACTTCGCGAACGACGAACTGGATGCGCTGCGCATCGGCCGCCGGATCGTGGCCCGGCTCAACTGGGTCAAGAAGGGCCCGAAGCCGATCGCCGTGGTGGAACCGAAGTACGACGCCGAGGAACTGATCGGCATCGTTCCGGCCGACCTGCGGATCCCGTTCGACCCGCGTGAGGTGATAGCCCGGATCGTCGATGGTTCGGAGTTCGACGAGTTCAAGGCGCTGTACGGCTCGTCACTGGTCACCGGCTGGGCCCGGCTGCACGGCTACCCGGTGGGCATTCTGGCCAACGCCCGCGGGGTGCTGTTCAGCGAGGAGTCGCAGAAGGCCACCCAGTTCATCCAGCTGGCGAACCGCTCGAATACCCCACTGCTGTTCCTGCACAACACCACCGGGTACATGGTCGGTAAGGCCTACGAAGAGGGCGGGATGATCAAGCACGGCTCGATGATGATCAACGCCGTGTCGAACTCGACGGTGCCGCACATCTCGCTGCTGATCGGCGCTTCCTACGGCGCCGGGCACTATGGCATGTGCGGGCGGGCCTACGATCCGCGGTTCCTGTTCGCCTGGCCGTCTGCCAAAGCGGCGGTGATGGGCGGGACGCAGCTGGCCGGGGTCATCTCGATCGTGAGCCGCGCCGCCGCCGAGGCCCGCGGCCAGCAGGTGGACGAGGCCGCCGACGCGGCGCTGCGGGCCGCGATCGAAGCCCAGATCGAAGCCGAATCACTGCCGATGTTCTTGTCCGGCAGGATCTACGACGACGGGGTGATCGACCCGCGCGACACCCGCACCGTGCTGGGAATGTGCTTGTCCGCCATCGCCAATGGCCCGGTCGAGGGGACGTCGAACTTCGGCGTCTTCCGAATGTGAGGACCCCATGATCAGCAACGTTTTGGTGGCCAACCGCGGCGAGATCGCCCGGCGGGTCTTCACCACCTGCCGCCGGCTGGGCCTGGGCACGGTCGCGGTCTACACCGATCCCGACGCCGGCATGCCGCACGTCGCCGAAGCCGATGCGAAGGTCCGGCTGCCCGAGACCACGTCGTACCTGTCGGCCGAGGCGATCATCGCCGCGGCCCGCGCCGCCGGCGCCGATGCGGTGCATCCCGGCTACGGATTCCTCTCCGAGAACGCCGAGTTCGCAGCCGCCGTCCAGGCCGCCGGGTTGACCTGGATCGGCCCGCCGGTGGCCGCGGTGACCTCCATGGGCTCCAAGATCGAGGCCAAGAAGCTGATGGCCGCGGCCGGGGTCCCGGTCCTGGAAGAGCTCGACCCGGCAGGCGTCACCGCCGCGCAGCTGCCGGTGCTGGTCAAGGCGTCGGCCGGCGGCGGTGGCCGGGGTATGCGGGTGGTCACCGAACTGCCGGCGCTGGCCGATGAGGTCGCGGCCGCCCAACGCGAAGCCCAGTCGGCGTTCGGGGACCCGACGGTGTTCTGCGAGCGGTACCTGCCGACCGGCCGCCACATCGAGGTTCAGGTGATGGCCGATGCGCACGGCACGGTCTGGGCGGTCGGCGAACGGGAATGCTCGATCCAGCGCCGCCACCAGAAGGTCATCGAAGAGGCCCCCTCGCCGCTGGTGGAGCGCATTCCCGGGATGCGCGACAAGCTCTTCGAGGCCGCGCGCCTGGCAGCGAACGCCATCGGCTACACCGGCGCGGGCACCGTGGAGTTCCTCGCCGACGAGCAGGGCGCGTTCTACTTCCTGGAGATGAACACCCGGCTGCAGGTCGAGCACCCCGTCACCGAGGAGACCACCGGCTGCGACCTGGTCGAGCTGCAGTTGGCCGTCGCCGACGGCGCGCGGCTTGGTCCGGAACCTCCTGCGGCACAGGGACACTCCATCGAGGCGCGACTGTACGCCGAGGACCCGGCCCGGGGCTGGCAGCCGCAGGCCGGGCCGGTGCACGCCATCGACGTCCCGGGGGTGGCCGCGCGGTTCCGCACCCTGTGCCGGCATACCGGGGTCCGGCTGGACTCCGGCATCGAAGACGGCTCGACGGTGTCGATCCATTACGACCCCATGCTGGCCAAGGTGATCAGCTATGCGCCCACCCGCGCACAGGCGGCCGCCGTGCTGGCCACCGCGCTGACCCGCGCCCGGCTGCACGGGCCACGCACCAACCGTGACCTGCTGGTCAACGTGCTGCGGCACCCGGCGTTCCTGAACGGCGACACCGACACGGCGTTCTTCGACACCCACGGCCTGTCCGAGCTGTCCGCACCCGTGACCGACGCGGCGACCATCCGGACCTCGGCGGTCGCGGCCGCGCTGGCCGACGCCGCGCACAACCGGGCCACCGCGCAGGCGTTCGGCTCCATTCCCGGCGGCTGGCGCAACCTGGCGTCGGGATTCCAGGTCAAGACTTACGTCGACGACGACGGTGTAGAACATCGCGTCGAATACCGTTTCACCCGAACTGGATTGACCGTCAACGATGACGTCAGCCTGGTCTCGTACACCCCGCACGAAGTGGTGCTGGCCGACGCGGCCGGGGTGGCGCGCACCTTTACCGTGGCCCGTTACGGCTCGGCTTTCCAGGACATCTACGTCGACTCCCCCGCCGGCGGCGTGCACCTGGTGGCGTCGCCGCGATTCCCCGACCCCGAATCCGCCGTCGCACAGGGATCGCTGCTGGCGCCGATGCCCGGCAACGTGATCCGGTTGGGTGCCGCCCTCGGCGATCAGGTGAGCGCCGGCCAACCGCTGATCTGGCTGGAAGCCATGAAGATGGAGCACACCATCAGCGCCCCGGCCGACGGGGTACTCACCCACCTCAACGTCAAACCCGGCGATCAGGTAGAGGTCGGCGCCGTGCTGGCCCGTGTCGAAAAGCCCGAAGCCTCAGCAGAAGGAGATCCACTGTGACCGATTCCAAGAGCGACACCAGCTTCATCGAAAGCGACGAACGGCGCGCACTGCGTGAGGCGGTCGCGGCGATGGCCCGTAACTACGGCCAGAACTACTACCTGGAAAAGGCCCGCGCCGGTCAGCACACCGACGAATTGTGGAGCGAGGCAGGCAAGCTCGGCTTCATCGGCGTCAACCTGCCCGAGGAGTACGGCGGCGGCGGCGCGGGAATGTACGAGCTGTCGCTGGTCATGGAGGAGATGTCCGCCAACGGCTGCGCACTGCTGATGATGGTGGTCTCACCGGCCATCAACGGCACCATCATCTCCAAGTTCGGCACCGACGAGCAGAAGAAGCGGTGGATCCCCGGCATCGCCGACGGCTCGCTGACCATGGCGTTCGCCATCACCGAGCCCGACGCCGGGTCGAACTCGCACAAGATCACCACCACCGCGCGCCGCGACGGGTCCGATTGGATCATCAAGGGGCAGAAGACCTTCATCTCCGGCATCGATCAGGCGCAGGCCGTGCTGGTGGTGGGCCGCAGCGAAGACGCCAAGACCGGCAACCTGCGGCCCGCGCTGTTCGTGGTGCCCACCGACACGCCCGGACTGAACTACACGCCGATCGAGATGGAGCTGATCAGCCCGGAGCGTCAGTTCCAGGTGTTCCTCGACGACGTCCGGCTGCCCGCCGATGCGCTGGTGGGCTCCGAGGAAGCCGCCATCGCGCAGTTGTTCGCGGGCCTGAACCCGGAGCGCATCATGGGTGCGGCCAGCGCGGTCGGCATGGGGCGCTTCGCGATCGGCAAGGCCGTCGACTACGTCACCACCCGCCAGGTGTGGAAGACCCCGATCGGGGCGCACCAGGGCCTGTCGCACCCGCTGGCTCAGAACCACATCGAGATCCAGTTGGCCAAGCTGATGATGCAGAAGGCGGCGACGCTGTATGACGCCGGTGACGACTTCGGCGCCGCGGAGGCGGCCAACATGGCCAAGTACGCCGCCGGTGAGGCGTCGACCCGGGCGGTCGACCAGGCGGTGCAGTCGCTCGGCGGTAACGGTCTGACCAAGGAGTACGGCATCGCGGCGGCGGTCACCGCGTCCCGGCTGGCCCGGATCGCACCGGTGAGCCGCGAGATGGTGCTCAACTTCGTCGCGCAGACGTCGCTGGGCCTGCCCCGGTCGTACTGATGAACACGCTGGTCTCCTATGCCGGGCCGGAAGACACCGGCGACGGTTCGGCCCGGCTGACCCTGGACTCGCCGCATAACCGCAACGCGCTGTCGAGCGGGTTGGTCGCGCAGCTGCACGCGGGGCTGCGCGATGCGGCCGCCGACCCGAACGTGCGGGTGATCGTGCTCGGCCATACCGGCAACACGTTCTGCGCCGGCGCGGACCTGAGTGAGGCCACCGGCGACCCAGATGCCAGTCCCGGAGAGCTCGCCGCGGATCGGGCTCGCGAAATGGCGGCACTGCTGCGGGCGATCGTCGAGTCACCGCGCCCGGTGATCGCGGCGGTCGACGGGCACGTGCGGGCCGGCGGCATGGGGCTGGTCGGCGCGTGCGATATCGCAGTCGCCGGACCGGCCGCCACGTTCGCCCTGACCGAGGCCCGGATCGGCGTGGCTCCGTCGATCATCTCGCTGACGCTGCTGCCCAAACTTTCCCCCCGGGCGGCCGCCCGCTACTTCCTGACCGGGGAGAAGTTCGGCGCGGCCGAAGCCGCGGCGATCGGGCTGATCACGCTGGCCGTGGACTCGGCCGGCGATGTCGAAACGGCCGTCGCCGGTCTGGTGCGCGACCTGCGGCTCGGTTCCCCGCAGGGGTTGGCGGCCGCTAAGGCGTTGACGACCGCTGCGGTGCTGGACGGGTTCGACCGCGACGCAGAGCGGCTCAGCGTGGCCTCGGCACGGATGTTCGTTTCCGAGGAGGCTCGTGAAGGGATGGTGGCTTTCCTGCAAAAACGTCCTCCCAACTGGGCCGTTTAGCCACTTTGGTGAACCGTACTTGCATCTTGGTGGGTTCGTCGTAGGCTCTGTAGCCGATGAGAAACTCAATCCGGCGAAGCCACGACACCCACGGCGTGCCGTCGCGTGCCGCGGACACCGACCGGATCCAGTTGGCGCAGCTGCTCGGCGATGCCGCGGCGCAGGGTCGGCTGCCGATGAGTGAGTACGAGGACCGGCTGGCCAAGGCCTACGCCGCCCAGACCTACGACGAGCTCGACGGGCTGCGCGCCGACCTTCCGGGTTCCTCGGTGTGCCCGCACCGCGGTGGCGACTGTAAGCCGGCGCCCTCCACGCTGCTGCTGGCGATCCTGAGCTCGTTCGAGCGGCGCGGACGGTGGAACGTGCCCAAGCGACTGACCACGTTCTCGCTGTGGGGCGGCGGCGTCATCGACCTGCGCTACGCGGACTTCACCGCTCCCGACGTCGTGATCAACGCCTACTCCATCATGGGTGGGCAGACCATCCTGCTGCCGCCGGAAGTCAACGTCGACATCCACGGCCACGGGGTGATGGGCGGCTTCGACCAGCATGTCGAGGGCCGGGGTACCCCGGGCGCGCCGACCGTGCGGATCCGCGGTTTCTCGCTGTGGGGCGGGGTGGGCATCAAGCGCAAGCCGCGCAAGTCACGCGGCTGACGGCTGGGATCACGACCCCTCCCGGTACAGTGCCGGGTCGTCGAGTCGGCCCAGTAATGCGGTCAGCTGGTCCACGAGCTGTCCGGGCTCCAGGCGGATCTCCCCGGCCAGCCAGGCGCCGATCGTCTGGGCCACCCCGCCGACCACGAAATGCGCGGCCGCCTTTATCCGGTCATTGCCCGGCACCCGCAGGACGTTCTGCACGTGGCGTCCCGACAGCATCGCGAACAGCGCACTGGATTCTGCCCGTTTGCGCACCAGCAGTGCGTTGGACAGCCGGGGACTGAAGAGGATCCTGCCGACGCGGGCGTCCCCGGCGATGGCCGCCACAAGGTGGGCCATTCCCGCGCGGGTCTGTTCGGCGTAGGGCGCCGCGGCCACGGCGGCCTGGGTGCTGGCCGCCAGGTCATCGACGACCCAGTCGAATACCGCGGCCACGAACTCGTCCTTGTCGGCGAAACTCTCGTAGAAATAGCGCGATGCCACGCCGGCCCGGCTACATACTCCGCGAACCGTCAGCTCGGTCAACTCCTGAGCGCCGAGCAGGTCGAGGCCGGCCCCCAGCAGCCGTTCCCGGCGTTCGGCCAGCCTGTCTGCGGCCCGCACCCCCCGGTAGGGGCGCTCCGGCACGGCGGCAGTCATGCCCTCATGTTGACACCGGGCCCAGGACTCGGCAATATCAGGAAACCGTTGTTCTCACAATTGCGAGGTGCAGTCATGACAGTCAGCGAGTCGATCCCCCTGGTGGAGCGATCGGTGAGCGATTCGGCGATCGCACGACCTGCACCTCGTCGGCGTTCATGGCTGCCGCAGGTCACCTGCAAGGACAACATGATGATGGGCGTGGCGCTGCTGGCCGGTCCGGCCAACGTAATCATGCAGCTCGCGCGACCCGAGGTGGGTTACGGGGTGCTGGAGAGCCGCGTCGAAAGTGGGCGCGTCGACCTGCACCCGATCAAGCGGGCCCGCACCACGTTCACTTACCTGGTCGTCGCGACCCAGGGCAGCGAGGAACAGAAGACCGCGTTTCGCGAGGCGGTGAACAGCGCCCACCGGCAGGTTCGCTCGACGGCCGACAGCCCGGTGAAGTACAACGCCTTCGACCGCGATCTGCAGCTGTGGGTGGGCGCGTGCCTGTACAAGGGCAATGTCGATGTCCACCGCATCTTCCTCGGGGAGATGGACGACGAGCACGCCGACCGGCACTACCACAACGAAGGCAAGGCCATGGCCACCATGCTCCAGGTCCCCGAGGACATGTGGCCGGCGGACCGGGCCGCCTTTGACCGGTACTGGCAGGAGCAACTGGACAAGGTGCACATCGACGACGCCGTCCGCGCCTACCTGCAACCGATCGCGGCCAGCCGGCTGCGCGGCCTGACCCTGCCGGGACCCCTGCAGCGGGCGAACGAACGGCTCGCCCTGTTGATCACCACCGGTTTCCTGCCGCAGCGCTTCCGCGACGAGATGCAGCTGCCGTGGGACGCGGCCAGGCAACGCCGGTTCGACCGGTTGATGCGCCTGCTTCGCGGGGTCAATACCCTGCTGCCCCCGTTCCTCCGCGCGTTCCCGTTCAACCTGATCATGTGGGATCTGGAGCGGCGCATTCGCTCCGGCCGTCCGCTGGTGTAGCGGCCGTCGAGGTGAATTGACCCATCCGCATCGCTGGGTAGTCTTTGAACGCGACCCGGCGAGGGAAGGTAACGGTGATGCACGTCAATCCGCATGTGTTGCGCATCGGAGCCAACGTCTCCGATGACGCCGGGCAGCACGCCGACACCGGGGCGCAGCGACTCGGGCTGGCCGGGGTGACCACCGGCATTTTCGGTGACTTCGATGCCGCCCACAGTTTCCACGCCGCGCTGGGCACCGCCAAAGACGGTCACCGCGATGCCCTGCGGAACCACCACCAGAACCTCACCGGCATCGCCCAAAACGTGCGCACCGCGGCCACCGCTTTCACGCGCATGGACAACCACAACGCCGAGCTGCTGCGAGACATCACCGGGCCCGGCACCGGGCAGTGACCCGTCCTGCCCTGCAGTAGCCCCGAAGAGATTTCGGATGTGTCACACAGTGTTTGGCGCAGCCTGTTGGGCTGAGACGCGGCAGGCAAAGGAGAACGACCACCATCAGCAACGCAGAGCGCATTATCTTCCTCGCCGCTGTGGTCGCGCTTGCCATCGCAATCCCGGTGGACCCCCGCAAGGACACGAGGTCGAAGTGGCTGTTTTGGGTCATCGGTCCGACGGTGTGCGCCGCGTTGTTCGCCGTCGCCCTCTACGGCTCGGTGAAGAATCCTGAGGCATCGGATCTGGTCGGCGCAGTCGTTGGCGGGGCATTCTTCGCCTACCTATGCTTCGGCGCCGTCTTCGTCCGCAAGCGCTGGCCGATCGGGCGCTGGCCTGGTTCTCGTTCTTGACGCACCGATGCGACCGGTCGCGGAAGCCGCCGACCAGACTCCCGGCCATCCTTGCTTGCCTGGAAGTCCACCTGCCAGCCAAGTGACGTGCCCTGCAACAATGCACCCATGGTCGAGCAGAGCCTCTGGATGCAGAAAGTCGCCGCCGATCCCGGGCATTCGCAGTGGTACATCGAACGGTTCCGCGAAATGGCCCGCGCCGGTAAGGATTTGGGTGGTGAAGCGCGCTTCATCGACGCGATGGCCTCGCGTGGTGCCCGCATCCTCGACGCGGGCTGCGGCCCCGGCCGGGTGGCCGGCCTGCTGGCAGCCGCCGGCCACGACGTGGTCGGTGTCGACGTGGACCCGGAGCTGATCGAGGCGGCCGAGCACGATCATCCCGGGCCGCGCTATCTCGTCGCCGACCTGGCCGAACTCGACCTGCCCGCCCGCGGCATCGCCGAACCGTTCGACGTGATCGTGTCGGCCGGCAACGTCATGACGTTCGTCGCCCCGAGCACCCGTGTCGAGATCCTGCGTCGGCTGCGCAACCACTGCGCCGCCGACGGACGGACGGTGATCGGGTTCGGCGCCGACCGGGACTACGAGTTCGACCAGTTTTTCCAGGACGCTGCGGCCGTCGGCTTCGCCACCGATCTCCTGCTGGGCACCTGGGACCTGAGACCCTTCACCGACGATTCCGACTTCCTGGTCGCCGTGCTGCGCCCGGCTCAGCCCGGCAGCTGATCCTCCGGGCTCAGTTCGCCCAGTTCGTCGACGACGAGCACGTCGCTCATGTCCTGCTCCTGGTAGGCCAACCGGGCCACCCGGTGCGCGACCACCGGCGCGGTGAGCAGCATGAAGATGATGCTCACCGTCACCATGCCGGCGTCGTGACTGCCGCGCAGCCGGAACAACGCACCGACGAGCACCAGCAACAAACCCAACACCTGCGGTTTGGTGGCCGAATGCATCCGGGCCAAGGTGTCGCCGAACCGCACCACCCCGATCGCCGCGGTCAGCGCCAGCACCGCCCCGGCCAACACCAGCACCCCGGCGATCACGTCGAACACGATCATGGCTGCCTCCCCGGGTCCGCGGGTTCGTCGGGCACCCGGAACCGGGCGACGCTCACCGATCCGATGAAGCCCACCAGCGCCAGCGCCGCCAGGCTGTAGGTCGCGGTGGTGTCCCGGCTGGCCGCGGCCCAGGTGCCGATGCCACACATGGTCATCGCGGCCAGGGTGTCCAGCGCCACCAGCCGGTCCAGGGTGCTGGGGCCGGCCAGTAGCCGGTACATGGTGATGACGGCGGCGACGCCCAGCAGCGCGCCCGCGGTCGCCCAGATCACGTTCATGCGTTCTCCCCTGCGGGCAGCCACTCATCGTCGCGTTCGAAGGCGGCCACCAGCAGTCGCTCCACCTGGGCGACCTGTTGATAGAACCGCTCGACCGAGCGCGCGGACCCGACGTCGATCACGTGGCAGTAGAGAATCCGGCGCACCTGGTCGATCTCCAGAACGATCGAACCCGGGATCAGCGTGGTGATGCTGGACGCCAACACCAGCACCAGATCGGATTTGAGGTTCACCGGCACCCGCAGCACCCCGGTCTGCGGTGTCGGCCCGGGTTTGATCGCCAACCACATCAGTTGAATACTCGAGACCAGCAGATACCAGGCGAACAGGCCCGACAGTTTCAGCACCGCGACCGGATGCACCCGGCCCTGCACCGGCACCGGCGGCAACGGCAGCAACACCAGCAGCAGCGACGCCACCACCACCCCCATGACGATGTTGGCGATGGTGACGCGGCCCCACAGCAGCACCCAGATGGTCGCCAGGGCGGACACCGCGAACACCCGCAGCGCGATCACTCTCACGGGGCACCTCCCGACAGCACCGCCGAGATGTATTCGCCCCGGTCGAGCACCTCCGCGGCGGCGCGCTCGCTGTAGGCGAAGACCGGACCGGCTGCCACGGTCAAGCCCAGGCCGAGCGCGATCAGCGCCAGGGTGGGGACCAGCATCCAGGTCGGCATCCGGCCGACGTCGACGCGCTCCTCGTAGGCGACATCGGTGACGTCGTCGAGCAGCACCGGCGGCGTGGCGCGCACCAACGCCCCTTCGGGGGCATCCACCCGGCGGCGCCAGAACGCCCTGGCCCACACCCGCGCCAGCGCGTACAGCGTCAGCAGACTGGTCACCACCGCGCCGCCGACCAGACACCACGCCAGCACCGAACCGTCGCTGGCGCCCGCCTGCAACACGGCCGTCTTACCGATGAAGCCCGAAAACGGCGGGATACCACCGAGATTGAACGCCGGGACCAGGAACACGAACGCGAGCAGCGGGTTGGCGGCAAGACCGCCGAGACGCTGCAACGACGACGCGCCGCCCTGGCGTTCGATCAGTCCGGCGGCCAGGAACAACGTGGTCATCACGATGATGTGGTGCATGACGTAGAAGATGGCGCCGGTCATGCCCAACCGACTGGACAGCGCCACCCCGAACACCATGAAGCCGATATGACTGACCAAGGTGAACGACAACAGCCGCTTGATGTCACTCTGCGCGACGGCGCCGAAGATGCCGACCAGCATGGTCAGCAGCGCGGCCACCAACAGCACCGAGTCCAGCCCGCCGTCGGGAAACAGCAGCGAATGCGCCCGGATGATCGCGTACACACCGACTTTGGTCAGAATCCCGGCGAATACCGCGGTGATCGGCGCGGGCGCGGTGGGATAGGCGTCGGGTAGCCACGCCGACAGCGGGAACACCGCGGCCTTGATGCCGAACGCCACCAGCAACACCGCGAATATCGCACTGCGGGTGCCGGCCGGCAGGCCACCGGTGCGGGTGGCGAGCTCGGCCAGGTTCAGTGTGCCGGTGGCGCCGTAGACCAGGGCGATACCGAGCAGGAAGATCAGCGACGACGCCATCGAGACCATCACGTAGCCGACCCCGGCCCGGATACGTTCAGCGCTGGCGCCGATGGTCAGCAGCACGAAGCTGGCCGCCAACAGCATCTCGAACCCGACGAACAGGTTGAACAGGTCGCCCGCCAGGAACGCCAGCGAGACGCCGGTGGCCAGGGTCAGATAGGTGGGTAGAAAGATCGACACCGGCTGCCGGTCATCACCGTCGCGGACACCCTGGCCGATCGCGTAGACCATCACCGCCAGCAGCACGATCGCCGACACCACCAGCATCAGCGCCGTCAGCCGGTCGACCACCAACGTGATGCCCAGCGGGCCGAGGTTGTCCTGGGTGGGGCCCCAGCCGCCGACGTGCAGCACCAGCGTGCCGTCCCGGTCGGTCAGGTACAGCAACGCGACGCTGACCGCGGCCACCGCGCACAGCACCCCGATGGTGATGGGTCGCTGCAGCCGCGGACGCCGGCCGACGATCAGCGTCACCGCGGCACCCAGGGTGGGCAGCAGCACCGGCAGCGGGATCAGGACAGCGGGGTTCACACCGGCTCCTCACTGGTCACGGCGTCAAGCTCACCGGCCTCCACCGGCACCCCCGGATCCTGCACGGCGGCGGCGATGATCTCCTCGTCGGACAGCTTCGAGACCCGGGTCGCCTCGGTGTCATCGCTGATGTCGTCGGTGGTGGTCAGGTGATGGGAGCGGTAGGTCAGGGCCAGCACGAAGGCGCCGACGCCCATGGTGATGACGATCGCGGTCAGCACCATGGCCTGCGCCAGCGGGTCGGCATCGGTCTCCATTCCCTCGGTGCTGTTGTAGATCGGTGGGCTGCCGCCCGGGCCGGAGACGTCGATGATCAGCAGATTGATGGCGTTGCCGATCATCATCAGACCCAACAGCGAGCGGGTGAGGTTGCGTTCCAGCAGCATGTACACCCCGCAGGCGGTGAGCCCGGCGGCCATAAGGAGCGGAATCAGATGCGCGGTCACGGCACACCCGCCAATGGTTGGGCGGCCTGCGATTCCAGTTCCTGATCCAACCGCACCCCCAGGCTGCGCAGGACGTCGAGCACCATGCCGACCACCACCAGGTACACGCCGCAGTCGAAGAACAACCCGGTGACCAGGTGGACCTGGCCCAGCACCGGCAGGCTGAACGAGATCATCGCCGAGGACAGCACCGGCGCCCCCAGCAGCAACGAGCCCAGTGCCGTGCCGCCGACCAGGCTCAGGCCGACGCCGAGGATCTTGCCGGAGTCCAGCGGGAGCGTCTCACCGAGTTCGTATCGCCCGCCGGCGATATAGCGCAACGCCAGGCCGAGCCCGGCGGCCAGGCCACCGGCGAAGCCGCCTCCGGGGTTGTTGTGCCCGGCGAACAGGAAGTACACCGAGACCACCATGATCACCGGGAAGATCCCGCGCGTGGCGACCTCCAACACCAGGGATCGCTGATTGGGATCGTGGTACGCGCTGCCGCGCAGCCAGGTGGTGGAGCCGATCGCCGGACTGTACGGGGTGGCCGGGGATATTCGGCCCGGGGGCTTTCGTTGGGCATCGGCATCGGCGATGCGCGGCGCCCGGCCGTACCGACGGGTGCGGAACACCATCGAAGCCACCCCGGTCGCCGCCACCAGCAGCACCGAGATCTCGCCGAGGGTGTCCCAGGCCCGGACGTCGACCAGAATCACGTTGACGATGTTGGCGCCGTGTCCCCGCACGTAGGCGGCTTCCGGCAGCGCCTCGGAGACCGTCGGGCCACTGCGGGCGGCCATCGCGAAGGCCGCCAGCACCGCGACGCTGGCGCCGACCGCCAGCGCGAGCAGGGCACGGGGCCCGCGGCTCAGCGCCATCGTGGGCCGTTCCGACTCCGCCGGCAACGTGCGCAACACCAGCACGAAGATCACCAGGGTCACGGTCTCCACCAACAACTGGGTCAGCGCCAGGTCGGGCGCGCCGTGGAAGGCGAACGCCACGGCGCAGCCGTAACCGGTCACCCCCACCAGCAGCACCGCCGACAGCCTGTTGCGCGCCAGGGTGGCCCCGACCCCGCCGGCGACGACCAACACCGCGACGGTCAGCTGCAGCGGGGTGTCCCACAACTGCAGATCCACCCGGTCGCGGGCACCGAGCATCAGCGCCCCCAGCGGCAACAGCACCAGCGTGGCGAAGATCATCGCCTGGTTGAACGGCAGCGAGCCGCGCTGGGTGAAACCGGTCAGCCGCACCGCCGCCACGTCGAGCAGGCGCAGGGAGGTGTCATAGAGCTGGTCGGCCTTGCCCAGCGGCAGGCGGCGCAGCCGGCTCAGCTGCAGCGGGCCGCGCGCGACGAACAACCCGGTACCCACCGCCAGCACCAACGCCGACAGGAACACCGGCAGCCCCATGCCGTGCCACAGCGCCAGGTGATACCCGGTGCCGTCGGGCATGGTGTCGGCGTAGCCGTGCAACACGGTGTCGAGCACCAGGGCGTACAACCCGAGGAGCAGGCTGATGCCGGCCAGCACCGCCGGGGGCGCCATGAACGCCGCGCTCGGCCGGTGCATGCCGGCGACCGCGGCGCTCGGCACGGCTTTGCCCTTGGCCGCAAAACCACCCCAGACGAACCTGACGCTGTAGATCACCGTGAAGGTCGACGCCAGGACCGCAGCCGCCAGCGCGTACGGGCCGGCGGCCCCCAGCACCGGTGCGTTTGCCTCGGCGCCGAAGATCGTTTCCTTGGCGATGAAGCCGACGAACGGTGGCACACCGGCCATGCTGGCCGCGCCCGCGGCGGCGATCACGAACAGCCACGGGCTGCGCCGTCCCAGACCGGCCAGCTCACGCAGATCCCGGGTGCCGGTGGCGTGGTCGATGATGCCGACCACCATGAACAGGGTGGCCTTGGCCCCGGCGTGCGCACACATGGCGGTCAGTCCGGCCAGCATCAGATCGCCGCTGCCGGCGCCGACGAGCATGATCATCAGCCCCAGCTGGCTCACGGTGCTGTAGGCCAGCAGCAGCTTCAGGTCGTATTCGCGGACGGCGCGCCACCCGGCCAACAGGGCGGTGGCCAGGCCCAGCACCACCACCGTCGGACGCCACCCCGGCGAGTCGGCGAAGCCCGGGGTCAACCGCGCCACCAGGTAGATCCCGGCCTTGACCATCGCCGCGGCGTGCAGGTAGGCGCTGACCGGTGTGGGCGCCGCCATCGCGCCGGGCAACCAGAAGTGCAGCGGCACGATCGCCGACTTGCTCAGCGCGCCGACCAGCACCAGCAGCAGGGCAACGGTGACCACGGTGCCCGACGGCGGATCGGCGACAAGATCCGAGACCAGGTAGCTGCCGGCGGCGTTGCCCAGCGCGATGAACCCCACCAGCATCGCCAGCCCGCCGGCGGTGGTCACCACCAGCGCCTGGATGGCGGCGCGACGGTTGATCGAGCGTTCGGCGTAGTGCCCCACCAGCAGGAACGACAGCACGGTGGTCAGTTCCCAAAACACGTAGAGGACCAGCATGTTGTCGGCCACCATCAGGCCGAACATGGAGCCGGCGAACCCGACCATCTTCGCGGCGAATCCGGGCATCCGCGGGTCGGTGGCGGCGTCCGGATCGACCGGACGGAAGTAGCCGGCGCAGTAGAACAGCACCAGCGCGCCGATACCCAGCGCCAGCACGCTCATGATCGCGGCCAGCGTGTCGAAGCGCAGCGCGATGTCCATCGACAACCCCGGCACCCACGACACCACCGTCCGGCGGTCGTCGGCCGGGCCGCTCGGCCAGTTCGCCGCCACCCACCCCAGCGACACCAGCGGTATTGCCCCCAGCGGGTAGAACGCTGCTCGGCCCCATCTGCGCACCAGTAGGGGTGCTACGGCCGCGCCGACGGTATGGGCAAGCAGTATCGCTAGCATCACGCTCCACAGGGCAAATTGATCCAAAAAATGGAATCAGTTCCGGCACAACACATCGGGTACGCGGGCGGCGCCGGGCAGCTCCACATCCGGTCGCGACAACGACAGCCACATCGAGCCTCGCTCAAACGTGCACTGCATCTCCCACCGCAACTAAATCCAGTTTCTGTGGAAAAGCAGTCGAGCGCCATGGAATGCAACCCCCATTCGGCGGGGTGGCGGACCCCCATCAGGCCTCGATCAAGCCAGCTCGGATCGCGTAACGGGTCAGCGCCAAGCGGTCCCGAAGGCCGAGTTTCTGCAGCGTGTTCGTCCGATGGCGGTCGACGGTCTTGGCGCTGATACCGAGTGTCTTGGCGATCTCGCGCGCTGACAGGCCCTCGGCTATGAGCTTCAACACTTCCTCTTCACGCGGGGTGAGGATGTTGTCCGGCAAGTCGTCGCCCTGCCGGTTCCGGTGCAGGTAGTCCCGGATCAGAGCGGTCACCGCGCCGGCATACAGAAACGGCTCGCCGCGCATCGTCGCCCGGCATGCCTCGAGCAGGTCGCGGTCGGCCACGGATTTCAGGACATAGCCCGACGCGCCCGCTTTGAGGGCTTCGAAGAAATACTGCTCGTTGTCGTGCATCGACAGCATCAGCACCCGTACGTGGGGGTGGCTGCGGTTGATCTCACGCGCGGCCTGCAGTCCGGTCATCCGCGGCATCGCGATGTCGAGGATGGCCAGATCGACGGGGGTGTTCTGCAACGCCGCGAGCGCCTCGGATCCGTCCGCCGCCTCCGCCACCACGCACAGGTCGGGCTCGGCGTCCAGGATCATCCGCAGTCCGCTGCGCACCAGCGCGTGGTCGTCGGCGAGCATGATGCGCGCCGGCTGTATCGACATCACTGGCCTCCCGCGCTCGGCCGGGCCGGCACTACCAGCCTGACTTCGGTTCCCTCGTTGCTCGGGGATGTGATCGTCAGGGTGGCATGTACCAGCAGGGCGCGTTCGCGCATTCCGGTGATTCCGGCGCCTTCGACACTGACCGCACCCTTGCCGTTGTCGGCGATCCGCAGCGTCAGCTCTGATTGGGCGTTCAGGTGCAGGTCAAGCCAGACCTTCTGCGCGCCGGAATGGCGGGCGACGTTGGTCAGGCTCTCCTGGGCGATGCGATAGCAGACCAGGCTGACGTCGGGGGTCAGCTGGTCGGCTTGGGGGGCGATCTGTTTGACGACGTCGATCCCGGTCGCCTGGGTGAACTGGTTGGTCAGCGCCTGCAGCGCGCTGCGCAGGCCGAGGTCTTCCAGTGCGTCCGGGCGCAGCCGGCGGGCGATGCTGCGGACCTCGTCGAGGCTGGCACGCACGATCTCCTGGGCATCGCCGAGGTCACCGCGGATCTCGGCGGGGGCGGCGTCCACGGCCCGTTTGAGGGTGAGCAGGGCGACGGTGAGGGTTTGACCGATCTGGTCGTGCAGCTCCCGGGCGATGCGCTGCCGCTCGTTCTCCTGCACGGTCAGGGCCAATGCACTCGCCGAGGCCCGCTCCGTTTCGAGCCGGTCCATCATGCCGTTGAAGGATTCGATGAGGTGCCGCAGATCCCCGTCACCCGGGTCGTCCACCCGGTCGCTGGGATGGGGTGGGTCGACGCGGCGCATCGACGTGGCGAGCCGGTCGAGGGGGGCCAGACTCGATCGCAATAACAGTGCGTTGGCGCCCACCACGACCGCCAGTCCGACCAGGAGCACCGGGATCTCGGCCATCTGGATGGGCGAGGACACCCGGGCCGGCGACATGGCGAGCACCAGGGTGCCGAAGGTGAAGACCAGACCGTTTATCAGAACGACCCGGCGAAACAGCCCACGCGCGGGGCTACGCGCTCGCCGCCGAAATCTCTCGACGACCGCTGTCCAACGGTGCATGACACCACCATCGTCTTGCCGGTACCGGGTTGTCCATACGGGTCGCGGCAGCCCTCGAATGGGTGTCAAACACCATGGCGACCGGCCGGTTTCCGCTCGGAGAATGAAAAGAAGTCCAGGCGTCGACGGCGCGATTTGCCAACCCGGGGAGTACAGCGCACGGGACACGCGGTGGGCGGAGTGATCGAAGGATCAGGCCGACAGTGACCCAGATGACCCAGACCGGAGGGATGCACCTGCGATGAACCACACTACCGGCGCGCACCCACTGGCCACCGGTAACAGCGTGGTCCGGACGCCGTCGACCGCCCGGGGTTGAGAAATGGATTTCGCGGCGTTACCACCGGAAATCACCTCCGGTCTGATGTATGCCGGGGCGGGCCCGGGTCCGATGATTGCCGCTGCCACGGCCTGGGATGGGCTGGCCGCCGATCTGCACCTGGCGGCCACGGCCTATGCGTCGGTGGTCTCCGAGCTGACCAGTGGGCCGTGGTTGGGTCCCTCATCGGCGGCGATGGCGGCCTCGATCACTCCGTTCGTGTCGTGGTTGAACGCCACCTCCGCCCAGGCGGAGCGGACCGGCCTCCAGGCCAAGGCGGCCGTGGCCGCCTACGAGGCGACGTTTGCCATGGTGGTGCCGCCGCCGGTGATCGCAGCCAACCGCGCCGCGTTGCTGACCCTGTTGGCCACCAACATCCTGGGGCAGAACGCCGCGGCGATCGCGGCCAACGAAGCCCAGTACGCCGAGATGTGGGCCCAGGACGCCTCCGCCATGTACAGCTACGCGTCGCTGTCGGCGACCGCCACCGAATTGGAGCCGTTCCAGCCGCCGCCGCAGACCGCCAACCCGGCCGGGCCGCTGGGCCAGGGTGCCGCACAGGCGGCCGGCGCCAACTCCGCGGGCAACGTGGCGCAGAGCCTGCCGTCGCAGCTGGCCTCCACGCTGTCGGGGCCGGGCTCGGCGGAAGTCGCGGCACCGATCTCGCCCATGCCGGCGCCGGCCGACGTGCCGATCGGGTTCTTCGACTGGCTGGCCGTTACGGCCGACGAGGTGGGTATCGGTATCGCGCTGCCCCTGTCGATCATCGGTGTGTGGCTGGCGGGTGCAGCCATGCATTACGCCGAACTGGACTCGCAGGAGATCCTGGACACCCAGGATCTGCTGTACGGAGGCCAGAAGAACATCTTGGATGCGCTGGGCCAGTTGGGGGCGACGGCGGACGTGCCGTCGACCGAGAACCTTCGAGTGCCCCACGAGTCGGTGAAGGTCGGTCATGCGCTCCCGCTCGGCGCGCTGTCGGTGCCCCCGAATTGGGCTCAGGTGGCCCCCGAGATCCAGCACACCAGCTTCGCGACCCCGCTCAGCGCCGGACCGGCGACCTCGCCGGCCGGGCTGGGAACGGCGTTCGGTCAGATGGCACTGGCCGGTATGGGGGGCAGTGCACTGGCCGGCGCCATCAACCAGAACCGCGGCCAGCAGGGCAAGGTGACCGCGGCCGCCGAGGCCAAGCCGGCGGCGGCGCAATCATCGGATGCGCCCTCGCAACCCGCGGCGGCCCCAGGCCACGCGGCGGCGAACGCGGTCATCGAACTGGCGGCCGGAATCCGCGAACTCGGTCAGCTCCACGACGCCGGCTACCTGACCGAAGCCGAATTCGCCGAGCAGAAGCAGCGGCTGCTGTCGCGTTGATTCAGCGGCGCCGCGACCGCAGGTAGTCGCCGACCACCGCGGCGCCCAGCCCGTCGAGTTCGGGCACCACGACACGACCTTGAACCCGCCGCGCCACCTGGTCGATGAACCGGGCCAGTCCGGGGTCGTCACCGAGCCGGAAGATGGTGACCTGCGCGCCGAGCCTTGCGACGTCGTCGAAGCCCTTGACGGTGTGCGCGATCGTCCGCGGGTGCGGCGGGTAATCGAAGAAGACCGATGCGCCACCGCCGTTGTAGTCCTCCAGGTGCGCCGTCGGCTCCCCATCGGTGACCACCAGCACCACCGGCTGGGCGTTGGGGTGCCGACGCAGGTGCCGCGAGGCCAGGGCCAGCGCGTGGTGCAGGTTGGTGCCCTGCTCGTAGACGCCCTCCAGACCGGTCAGCTCGGCGGCGGTGACGGTACGGGCGTAACGCCCGAAAGCGATGATCTGCAACGCATCCGAGCGAAACCTGGTGCTGATCAGATGGTTCAACGCCAAGGCGGTGCGCTTCATCGGCAGCCACCGGTTGTCCATCACCATCGAGAAGGAGGTGTCCACCAGCAGCGCAACCGCCGACTGGGTGCGAGTCTCGGTCTCGGAGACCTCCACGTCCTCGACGCTGATCGACAGCCGACCCCGGGTGGCTGGGGTGCCCGGTTCGGCGACTTGCCGCAGCACCGAGTTGGTCAGGGTGCGGGTGACGTTCCACGGCTCGGTGTCACCGAACTGCCAGGGCCGGGTCGCCCCGGTCAGCTCGCCGGCCGCCCCGGCGCGGCGGTGGTCTCGTTCGCCGCGGCGCCCCGAGAGCTGGCGTGCCACATCGCGCAGCGCCGTCTCGCCGAGCCGGCGCATCGCCTTGGGCGACAGCCGCCATTGGCCGTCGGAGCTGCGGTCGAGAAAACCCTGGTTGAGCAGCGCACGTTCCAGCTCGGCCAGCGTCGCCGCATCGATGGCGGCCTGATCGCCGAGCTGGCGGGCCAGCGCGTCCAGGTCGACGTCGTCCATGCTGGCGCCGGGGTAGGCCTGCGACAGTTGTTCGGCCAACTGCTCGAGTTCGGCGATGTCGCTCAACGCCTGGGCGCCCTCCCCCATGCCCAGCGGGTTGTTGCCGGAGAACTCCGACGAGCCGCTCCAGTCCTCCCCCGGCCGGGCCGCCTGCAGGTGCGCGTCCAGGCGGCCCAGCGCCTGCTGCAGCGACGGCGAGCCGAATGCCTGCTCCGCCAACGCATCCAGCTCGGCACGCTGTTCGGCACTCAGGCTGTTGCGGAAGCGCTGCGCGGCGGCGGCCCGCTTGGCCAGGGAGTCGAGCAACTCCTCGACGTTTTGCGGGTTCTCCGGGAAGAACTCGCCGTGGGAGTCCATGAACTGCTGGAAATCCTCCGCCGTGTCTTCACCCCGGGCGTGTTTGTCCAGCAGCTCGTTGAGGTCGTCGAGCATGTCGGTGACCCGTTGCCGGTCTTCGTCGGTGGCGCCTTCCAGCGCCTGCTTCATGCCGGCGAAGCGCTGGTCGAGCATCTCACGGCCGAGCAGGTCCTTGATCTTCTCGTAGGACTCCCGGGCTTCGGCGCTGCGCCAGTTGTAGTCGGCGAGCTCCTGCACCGCTTTGGCCGGTGACGGCGACAACGACTCGATCTGCATCTCGGCGAACCGGGCGTCGTCGTCGAGTGCGCGGGCCAGCTCTTTGCGTTCGGCCAGCACCGCCTCGTCGAGCAGCTTCTTGACCTCGGCCAGCGTGCCGTCCAAATTGTTGCGCCGCAACAGTTCCCGGCGGCGCCGCTGCGCCTCGGCGGCCAGCCGGTCGGCACCGGTCATGGTCTTGGTGCCGCGGCGCAGCAGCTCCTGCAGGGCCCGTCGCGGCGACGTCCCCTCCATCACGTCGCGGCCGATCTCCTCCAGCGCCTCGGCCAGGTCGACCGGCGGCGCCAACGGGTCCGGCCCACCGGTGTAGGCCGAATACCGCGACGCGTGGCTTCTAGCCATAGACGGTTTCACCTTCGTCGGAGGTCTTGTCGATGCGTTTGGCCAAATACAGTGCCTCCAAGGCCAATTCGAGTGCGGCAGCTCGTTCGCCCTCGGATTCGGCGCCGAGGCGCTGGGCGACGGCGTCGATGACCGGCAGTTCCGGCAGCGCCGCCAGCACCGCCTTGGCCGACACCCGCTCCCCGGTCGTCACCGCCGCACCCTGCTCCACCGCGGCCACCAGCGGTCCGACGTCGATCCCGCCCAGCGCCCGCGATGCGGTGTCGGCGGTGGCCCGGCGCAGCAGGTGCTCCAGCACTGCCTGCTCGCGGCCCTCCTCACCGGATTCGAATTCCAGCTTGCCGCGCAGCACGTCGACGATCGTGCTCAGGTCCACCACCCGGGCGACCGGGTCGGTTTCGCCCAGCACCGCGCCGCGGTGCCGCGCCGAGGCCGCCACCGTCTCCGCGGCGGCGATCGCGAACCGCGCCGAGACACCCGAGCGCTGATCCACCGAGCGGGACTCACGCAGGTAGCGGGCGAAGCGGGCCAGCACCGCCAGCAGATAGTGCGGCACCTGCGCGCTCAGGTGGGCCTCCTGGGCGATCACGCCGACCTCGGCGTCGAGCTCCAGCGGGTAGTGGGTGCGGATCTCGGCGCCGAAGCGGTCCTTGAGCGGGGTGATGATGCGGCCCCGGTTGGTGTAGTCCTCGGGGTTGGCGCTGGCCACCACGAGCACGTCCAGCGGCAGCCGCAGCGTGTAGCCGCGCACCTGGATGTCACGCTCCTCCATCACGTTGAGCATCGCCACCTGGATGCGCTCGGCCAGGTCGGGCAGCTCGTTGACGGCGACGACGCCGCGGTGCGCGCGCGGGATCAGGCCGTAGGCGATGGTCTCGGGGTCACCCAGACTTCGGCCCTCGGCGACCTTGATCGGGTCGATGTCGCCGACCAGGTCGGCCACGCTGGTGTCCGGGGTGGCGAGTTTCTCGGTGTAGCGCTCGCTGCGGTGCCGCCAGGTCACCGGCAGGTCGTCGCCGAGCTCGGCGGCCCGCCGAATCGACTCCGGCGTGATCGGCGAATAGGGGTGCTCGCCGAGTTCCGCACCGGCGATCACCGGGGTCCACTCGTCGAGCAGCTCGGTCAGCGCCCGCAGCAGCCGGGTCTTGCCCTGTCCGCGCTCGCCGAGCAGCACGATGTCGTGCCCGGCGATCAGCGCCCGCTCCAACTGCGGCAGCACGGTGTCGTCGAAACCGAAGATCCCCGGCCACAGGGTTGTCGGTTCTTCGCCGTCGGCGAGACGGGCCAGCAGATTCTCGGCGATCTCCTGCTTGACCCCCCTTTCGCGGTGGCCGGCGGCTCGCAATTCGCCGAGTGTGGTGGGCAGATCGGGCGGGGAGTTCAGCGCGGTCACCACTCCAAGCTACGACGGGCGCGGTGGTCCGTCACGGCGTCCCACTTCATCCGCCGCCAAATACCCGATACCCTGGGTACCGTGAACTCATCGGAATGGCGCGATCGACCGGCTCAGACCTATTTCGGCCCGGCCTCCTGGCAGGCTCGGCTGTTGGCATTGGGAGCGGCGATTTTCTTGCGCACCTCGATCGCGGTGCTGACGATCATCGGCATCGTCGTCAACCGGTTCTGGCCCGCGGCGTTGCAGCGGGCGCGGCTGGACCTCATCGACCAACCGATGCGCTACATCCGGGCGCTGCCGGGCACCGAGGTGACACGCGAGCGGCTGACCGACTGTCCGGCGGAGTGGGTGGTGGCCCCCTCGGCCCGCGACTCCGACCGGGTGATCGTCTACTTCCACGGTTCGGCGCTGGTCACGTTGGGCCTCAATTCGCACCGTCGGTTCGCCAGCAAGCTCTCGGAGGCCACCGGCGCGAAGGTGTTCAATGTCGGTTACCGCTTGGCGCCGCTGGCCGGCGTCGACGAGGCCATCGCCGACGGCATGTGCGCGTACCGGCATGTGCTGGACGCCGGGTACAGCGCGGATCGCATCGTGATGGCGGGTGATTCCGCCGGTGGGCTGATGGCGGTGACCACGGCGCTGACGGCGCGTGACGCCGGGCTGCCGGTGCCCGCCGGTCAGGTGTTGATGTCGGCGCTGACGTCATCGGACATGGAGATCAAACGGCAGGCCGCCCGGGCCCACCGCGATCCGTTCTTCCCGTTCATGGCGTTCATGTTCATCTACCGGGTGTTCGCCACCGTGAACGGCACCCGCGAGCTGCCGGTGATGCCCCCCGAATCGGAGCTGCACGACCTGGGACCATTCCTGCTGCAGGTCGCCAACAACGAGATGCTGCGCAACGACACCTTTGTGCTGGCCGACAAACTCACCGCGGCCGGGGTGCCGAACTGGGTGCAGGTCTGGGACCGCGCCTTGCACATGTTCCAGCTCAGCTTCGACTTCAACCCCGACGCGCGCCGCGCCATCGCCGAGATCGCGGACTTCATCGACTACGTGATGCCCGCCGCGCCGAGTATCGACTCGACGCGCTCAGATACGGCCATCCAGTAGCGTCAGCAGCAGCGGGATCCGGTTCGCCTCGATCTCCGGCTGCGGCAGCACGGCGCGCACGATCGCCGCACCGTCGAAGGTGTTGGTCAGCAGGGCGACCAGGTTCGGAAAGAGATCCTGCGGAAACGCGTCCGCCCCGGGCAGCACCCGGGCGGCATCGCAGATCTTGGTGCTGTATTCGGCCAGCACCTCTTGCAGCGTCTCTCGCAGCTTGTCGTCGGTGCGGGCGGCGATCAGCAGCTCATAGACCACCGCGTTGGTCGAGTTGGCGGTCAGGTCGCGCAGCACCGTCAGCACCGCTTCCAGCGCCGGCACCTCCGCCGGGATCTCGGCGACCTGCTTGTCGAACTGCTCCAGCTGGCGGCGCAGCACTTCGCGTGCGGTGGCGGCCATGAAGTCGCCCATGGTGCCGAAGTGGCGGAACAACGCCCCGTCGGAGACCCCGGCGCGCGCGGCGATCACCTTGGCCGACGCCCGGGCGTAGCCGATCTCGGCGATGGTGGTGATGCTGGCGTCGAGCAGGCGCGCGACGGTGGTCTCACGACGCTCCTGCTGGGTTCTGGCCATGCGCTACACCGCTTGCAGCTCACGGGATCCGGCGCGCAGGAACCGGCCGGACTTCATCGTGGTGCCGAAGCCGTCGCAGAACCGGCCGTTGCGGTACACCACGGCGCCGCCTACCCCGGTCGCCACCACCGCGTCGTCGTTGCGGTTGACCATCCGGGAAAGCCCGCCGTAGAACGGGACCTGCTCCTCGTGATAGGCGTCCACGGAGTCGTTCAGGCCGGCCGGGTCGATCACCACGAAGTCCGCCCGGTCGCCGGGACGCAGTGTGCCGGCGTCGAAGCCGAACCAGTCGGCGACCTCGGAGGTCAACCGGTACACGGCCCGTTGCACACTCATGAACGGTCGACCGGCCGCCTCGGCGTCGCGTACCCGCTTGAGCAGCCGCAGCGAGAAGTTGTAGAACGCCATGTTGCGCAGGTGCGCCCCGGCGTCGGAGAACCCCATGTGGATTACCGGCTCGTTCGCCAACTTGTCCAGCTGCTTGGGCCGGTGGTTGGCGACGATGGTGGTCCAGCGGACGTTGCGTTCACCGTTGTCCACCAACACATCCAGGAAGGCGTCCAGCGGGTGCAGCCCGCGTTCGTCGGCGATCTGGCCGAAGCTCTTGCCGATCAGGTTCGCATCCGGGCATTCGACGATCACAGCGTCGTGGAAGTCGCGGTGCCACAACGTCGGACCCAGCTTCTTGCGGTCGAAGGACTTCCGGAACCGGCGGCGGTACTCGGTGTCGGCCAGCAACGCGTTGCGCTCCAACTGGTCCCGCAGGTGCAGCGCGGCGGTTCCTGCGCCGAACTCTTCGAATACCGGCAGATCGATTCCGTCGGAATACAATTCGAACGGCACCGGCAGGTGCTGGAACCGGACGCTGGCGTTCAGGACGGCGTTGAGCAGCCTGGCCCCGGGCCCGAAGACCCGGACCGCACCGGGCGATGACTTGGCGTCCGCGGAGACCAGCAGGCTCATCCGAACTCCGCGCCGACGGCCGAACATGCTGCTGCTGGCCAGGAAGAAGTTGAGGGCTGTCAACGGTTTACGGACGTTGGGCGCGCTCTGCAGCATGCGTCCGCGCTTGCGCAACACCTTGATCAGCCGGCGCCGCTCCCGCCAGGTGGCGAACGTCGACGGCAGCGCCCGCGAACGGAACCGGTCACCGTCGAGCTTGTCGATGGCCGCGTCCATCCCGGACATGCCCAGCAGGCCGGCGTCGAGGCCCTCGTCGAGCAGCGCGGCCATCTTCTCCAGTTCGGCATCGGTCGGGATGACGCCGTCGGTGGTGGCGCGATCCAGCCCGAGCACCGCCGTGCGCAGGTCCGAATGCCCCAGCATGGAGCCGATATTGGGCCCGAGCGGCAACTCCTCGAGGGCCCGTACATACTCGGCCGGGGTCGACCAGGTCTTGTGCGACTGCAACGCATCCAGCACGAACGTGCGCGGCACCGCCTCGACCCGGCTGAACAGGTCCGCGGCGTCCTCGGCGTCGGCGTACACCGTCGACAGTGAGCAGTTGCCGAGCAGCACCGTCGTGACGCCGTGGCGCACCGACTCCCGCAGGCCCGGGTCCAGCAGGACTTCGGCGTCGTAGTGGGTGTGCACGTCGATGAAGCCGGGGACCACCCACTTCCCGGCCGCGTCGATCACGTCCGGGCAGTCCGTCTCGTCCAGCTCCCCCGACACGATGTCGGCGACGACGCCGTCGCGGATGCCCAGGGTGCGGACCTGGGGGGCGTTGCCCAGGCCGTCGAACCACAGGCCGTTGCGGATGATCAGGTCGTAGGTCACGACGGCACTCCTAACTCCGAGGTTGAGTTAGATAGTGAGCGCCTGCAATCTTTTTGTCAAGGGTCAGTGCGCGAAGTGCCGCGCCCCGGTCAGGTACAGCGTGATCCCGGCCTCGGCGGCTGCCGCGGTGACCTCGTCGTCGCGGACCGAGCCGCCCGGGTGCACGATCGCCTTCACCCCCGCCGCGGTCAGGGTCTGCAGCCCGTCGGGGAACGGGAAGAACGCATCGGAGGCCGCCACCGCGCCGGCCACCCGCTCACCGCCGCGCTCGACCGCCAACCGGGCCGCATCGACCCGGTTGACCTGGCCCATCCCCACGCCGATGGTGGCGCCGTTGCCGGCGATGACGATCGCGTTCGACTTCACCGCGCGGCAGGATCGCCAGGCGAAGGCCAGGTCGGCCAGCGTGGCGGGATCGGCCGGTGACCCGGTGGCCAGCGTCCAGTTCACCGGGTTGTCGCCGTCGGCATCGAGGCCGTCGCGGCTCTGCATCAGCAGCCCGCCGCTGACCTGACGCCACTCGGTGCCGCCCCGCAGCGGTTCGGAGGCCACCAGTACCCGGATGTTCTTCTTACGCGCCAGGATCTCGACGGCGCCCGGCTCGTAGGCCGGCGCCACGATGACCTCGGTGAAGATGGTGCTGACGAACTCCGCCATCTCGACGCTGACCTCGGTGTTCGCCGCGATCACCCCACCGAAGGCGCTCAGCGGATCGCATTCGTGGGCTTTGCGATGGGCGTCGGCCACCGAGGTCGACGACACCGCGATGCCACACGGGTTGGCGTGCTTGATGATCGCCACGCAGATCCCATCGTGATCGAAGGCCGCCCGCCAGGCGGCATCCGCATCGGTGAAGTTGTTGTAGGACATCTCTTTTCCGTGCAGCTGGTCGGCCTGGGCCAAACCCGGCCAGGCGCCGCTGTCACAGTAGAGCGCGGCCTGCTGATGCGGGTTCTCGCCGTACCGCAGCTGCGCCGTCCGGCGGTAGGTGCGCCCGAACCACTCGGGCATCGCCTGGCGCGGCTCTCCGGCCCGTTCGCAGGGCGCCAGCGTCGAGGACATCCACCCGGCGACCGCGACGTCGTATTCGGCCGTGTGCCGAAATGCCAGTGCCGCCAGGCGTTTGCGTTCATCGAGGGTGAACCCGCCGGCGTTGACCGCGGCCAGCACGCCGTCGTATCCGAGCGGGTCGACCACCACGGCCACACTGGGATGGTTCTTGGCGGCCGCCCGGATCATCGACGGCCCACCGATGTCGATCTGCTCGACGCATTCATCGATGCCGGCACCGGAGTCCACGGTCTCGCTGAACGGGTACAGATTGACCACCACCAGCTCGAACGGCGCGATGTCCAGTTCGCCCAGCGCCGCGGCGTGCTCGGATTTGCGCAGGTCTGCCAGCAGGCCGGCGTGCACCCGCGGGTGCAGGGTCTTGACCCGGCCGTCGAGCACCTCCGGGAAGCCGGTCAACTGCTCCACCGGTGTCACCGGAATGCCTTTGGCGGCTATCGTTTTCGCGGTGGATCCGGTGGAGACGATATCCACGCCGGCGGCATGCAGGCCGGCGGCCAGATCGACCAGGCCGGTCTTGTCGTAGACGCTGATCAACGCCCGACGAATCGGTCGCTTGCCGTCGGTCATCCTATGGTTGCCTTTCGTCCGGTCCAGGTCACGCCGCGGGTCGCCAATGCGGCCAGCACGTCCACCAGGAGCTTGCGCTCCACTGTCTTGATGCGTTCATGCAGGGTGTCTTCGTCGTCGTCGTCGAGCACGGCGACCGGTTCCTGGGCGAGCACCGGGCCGGTGTCGGTGCCGGCGTCCACCAGATGCACGGTGCAGCCGGTGACCTTCACCCCGTAGGCCAGCGCATCGGGTACCGCGTGGGCGCCCGGGAAGGCCGGCAGCAGCGCCGGGTGGGTGTTGACGGTGCGTCCCAGAAACCGGGTGAGAAACTCCGGTCCCAGAATTTTCATGAAACCGGCCGAGACCACCAGGTCCGGGGCGTGCGCCTCGGTGGCCTCCGCCAGGGCCAGATCCCATGCCGCTCGGTCGGGATAGTCGGCCATCCGCACGGTGAACACCGGCAGGCCCGCCGATTCGGCGATCTGAACCGCCCGGCAGTCCCGATCGGTGCCGACGGCCACCACCCGTGCGGGGTAGTCGCCCACCGCCGCTGCCAGCAGGGACTCGAGCAGCGATCCGGTCCCCGACGCCAGTACCACCAGCCGGGCCGGGGCGCTGGGGTCGACGTGGATCGGTTGCACGAAGCAAGAGCCTACCGCCCGGTACGGCCGGGCTATCCGGCCTGTTGCTGCGCTTATTCCTGGGTGATTCGCAGTGCTGCGGCCACGCCGTCTGTCCAGATTTCGACCTTGTCCCAGATCACGTCGGGGTGGCCGACCGGATGGATGCCGCGGCTGATCTTCTCCACTCGATCACACGCCAGATTCTGGAAGTCGCGATCATCCAGCTCGGGGAACTCCTCGTATTCGCTGCACAGCTCGGCGCTTTCCAGCCGCTCGTACAGCGCTTCGTCCAGCGCGCTGGACAGCCCGATCGGAGTTTTCTCCCCGGCCATCTGAAGCCCGACCACGACGCCGTCCACCCAGATGGTCGCCATGACGTCAAGGATCGGCTCGTGGCCGGGCGGCAGCACCAGCTGGGCCAGTTTCTCGACACGCATGCCCGCCAGCCGGTGCAGATTTCGCGCGCGGGGTCTGACGTTGTCGCTGGCGACGTCCGTGCCCACAGTCATGCCACCAATGCGACCAGGACGACGCGAGGAATATAAGGGACTGAAGTCCTCAATTCATACGGTCGCAGCCTAGCCGGGCCGATTGAATCCGTCGTCGTCGGTGAACATCAGGTCTTCGGGGTCCTCCAGCGGCCCGGGCGGCTGGGTCGGTGGGGGCGGCTCGAACGACCGCGGCGGGTCGGCTTCGGGCGTCCAGCTCAGCTCGCCGGCCCCGACGACCTCGTCGGGCTCGAAGAGCTCGTCGGGTTCGAAGAGCTGGCCGGGCTCCTGCACGTCGACCAGCTCGGCCTGCGCCGGAGCCGGTTCGGGCTCGCGGGGCGCAGCGGGCGGCAGCATCGGCCGCGTCCGCACGGCACCCCGGGTGACGCCGCCGATCATCACGACCGTCAGCGCACCGATCGCGGCGAACCAGCAGAACACCGCCGGGCCGAAGGTGAGCTGATCCACCCCGACGTCACCGAAGTTGCCCAGCCGCCCACCGCCGGCGAAGCCGAGCAGCGCCATCGCCACCGCCGCCGTGAACGCGGCGGTCAGCACCTTGGCCAGCGCTGGAAGCAGCGGCAGCACCCGACGCGCGCACTGCTGTCCGACGGCCACACCGGAGGCGGCGCCGATGATCAGCAGGGCCACCCACACCGGGCCCAGCGGCGGGGTGGGCACCGCGGCCAGGATCGGCAGCGCCGGGATGTCGCCGCCGAGCACGGTGAACGCGCTGAACAAGGCCGGGCCGATGTGCGCGCTCGACCCGACTGCCATCGCCGCGGCGCCGACGAGAACGTTGGGCACGTACAGCACCGCCAGCAACGTCAGGCTGAGCTGGCCCCACAAGGAATCGGTGATCGCGTACAGCTCGTGCATGGTCCCCCAGTGCAGGACCAGGGAGACGACCGTCGCCGCGCCGGCCAACCCGAGCAGGGCCAGCATGCCGGTGACCGCGGCGCGCAGGGAGTCTGGCAGCCAATCCGGCAGCGCCGTCTCGGCCAGCACCCGCCGGCCCATCCGCGAGCCGACTCCGATCGCCGCGCCGATCGCATGCACCAGACCCACATGGGCGAAGGCGCTCAGCGCGTGCGGCGTCTGCAGTTCGGTGATCACCGAGGCGGCGTCGTGGATGACCGCCAGCGAGACCGCCGCGATCAACAGCGGGCCGCCCAGCGCGGAGGCCACGATCCAGCGGACGACGAACCAGGAGGTGTCCGCCGAGGTGGCCTGCGCGGTGGTCCGCGCGGTTCCGGCCACCATCAGCAGCACCGGAAGCAGCGGCAGCACCCCCAGCTCCCGGCCGTCGATCGAGATCGGCACCTGGTGCACCCCCAGCCACATGCTGGCGATGGCACCCGATGCCCCGGTCATGTCGCTGTTGGCGATCAGCAACTGCAGCAGCGTCACCGCTGCGATGAGCGTCAACGCCACGACGGACGGGCCGAATGCGACCCGCACCAGGTCACGAGTCGGGTTCGAACCCGGTTTTCCGCCAGTCACCGGTGTCACGCTGCGGGCACGTTCAACTCGGCGCGCGGGCGCGGGTTAGGTCTGCGCCGGCCCCGACGGGGCGGAGCCGCCCTGCGACTGCTGGCCGCCGGTCGAGCTCTGGCCCTGACCGGATCCGCCCTGGCCGCTCGTCGAGGAAGAACCCGCACCGCCGGTCTGCGGCTGCCCGAAGCTGGGGAAGCCGGTCGGCGGCGTCGGCGGGCCCTGCTGCGCCGACTGCGCCTGCTGGGAGCCGGAGTTGAAGCCGCCGGTCGACGGGGCCGACTGGGCGCCGAAGCCTCCACTGGACGGCGCCGACGGGTAACCGCCGTACGAGGGGTATCCCGACTGCTGCTGCGAGCCTTGGTGGCCGTAGCCCTGCTGACCCTGCTGACCGTAGTAGTTGCCGCCCGGGGGCAGGCCGTACTGCGCGTAGGGGTCGTACTTGGGGCGCGGGGCCGGGGCGGTGACGACTCCGGCCTCCAACAGCAACGCCCCGACCGCGGCGACGGCCTGCAGGATGCTGAAGGTCAGCACCAGCCACAACCCCCAGCCGATCGTGTAGTTGTCGCCGGACTCGGCGATGGTCGCGATCGCCAGCAGCGCCCCCAACGAGGCGATCACGGCGACCACCGCGGTGTAGACCTTGGCCTTGGGCAGCAGGCTCACCCCGGCCAGCAGACCCGCCAGCAAGGCGAGCGGAACCGTGTGGCCGGCGTCGCCGAGGATCAGCGGGTACTCGCCGTCGGTGACGGTCACGATCGGACCGAAGTTCGCCAGGTAGACGCCGAAACCCAGCACCATCACCGCGATCTGCAGGTACAGCGGCCACTTGCTTTCGACGTCGCCGCCCGCCTTGGCGAACGACGGGGTCGACGGCCCGTAGGAGCCTGGTGGTTGGGAAGGCTGGAAGCCGGGGTTCCCGGGCGAGTAGGTCATGACCTCTCCTGTGCTCGTGGGCAGGTGCGGGTGGGCGGTGCGGCGGGGTTCGATCATCCACGCTAGCGCACTCGCGGCGTGAGCCGGTGGGTGAACACCGCGCCGACGAGGACCCCCCGTTTGCCCACCGAACAGGAACACGTTCTAATCACGGATATGGATTACGGGCTTGTGTTGTTCACCAGTGACCGTGGTATCACTCCTGCGGCGGCGGCCAGACTCGCCGATGATCATGGCTTCACCACTTTCTATGTGCCCGAGCACACCCACATTCCGGTGAAGCGTCAGGCCGCTCATCCGACGACCGGGGATGAGTCGCTGCCCGACGACAGATATATGCGCACCCTGGATCCGTGGGTGAGTCTGGGGGCCGCGTGTGCGGTGACGTCGCGGGTGCGGTTGTCCACCGCGGTGGCGCTACCGGTCGAGCATGATCCGATCACGCTGGCGAAATCGATCGCCACGCTTGATCACCTGTCCGGTGGTCGGGTCAGCCTCGGTGTCGGGTTCGGCTGGAACACCGACGAGCTTGCCGATCACGGGGTTCCGCCGGGCCGGCGGCGCACCATGCTGCGCGAGTACCTGGAGGCGATGCGGGCGCTGTGGACGCAGGAGGAAGCCTCTTTCGACGGCGAGTTCGTCAACTTCGGGCCGAGCTGGGCCTGGCCCAAGCCGGTGCAATCGCACATTCCGGTGCTGGTCGGTGCGGCCGGGACCGAGAAGAACTTCAAGTGGATCGCCCGCAGTGCCGACGGCTGGATCACCACGCCGCGCGACTTCGACATCGATGAACCGGTCAAGCTGCTGCACGACACCTGGGCGGCCGCCGGACGCGACGGGGCACCGCAGATCGTTGCGCTGGACTTCAAGCCGGTGCCCGAGAAGCTGGCGCACTGGGCCGAGATCGGGGTCACCGAGACGCTGTTCGGGTTGCCCGACAAGTCCGAGTCCGAGGTGGCGGCCTACGTGGAGCGTCTGGCCGGCAAGCTCGGACTCAGCGCCTAGTTCGCGGCGCCCCACCCCTACCCGCGCCTAGGGCGTGTCTCCCAAAGTTTGGGGTGTTGACCGGCGACGATCGTTGGCGTGTTGCGAACCGGTGTGATCAGTGATGAGTTCTGGGCGGTTGTTGAACCGTTGATGCCGTCGCATGAGGGCA
>NZ_MVHU01000027.1 GCF_002086285.1 Mycolicibacter kumamotonensis
TCAGATCATCCTCGGGAAGGTGCGCCCTTTCCTACGCCGCCTCACCGAGGCTCATCCACAGGTATTGATCATTGCTCGGTGGTTTCTAGGGACGGTCGCAACACTTCCGTAGATTCTGGAGGTTGTGTTGGCATCGTCGCGTCGGGTGAAGAAGGGGCCGGGGCGTCGCCCGCAGTCGGCCAAGCGTCAGCGGTTCATGGAGCTACGGGCGAGGGTGACCGCGCTCACTGAAATTCCCCACTGACGCTCATCGAAATTCCCCACCCGTGTGGCTCCGCCGAGAAGGGCGGGCCTCCCTCGATGCTGCTGGTGTCTGACGCCAACAGTTCCAGTCGAAGGAGGCCCGCTTTCTCATGCTCACATGGGAGGACGACGTGGAAGTACATGCCCTACACAAGCGTGGTTGGACGATCTCGGCGATCGCCCGCCACACCGGCTTCGACCGCAAGACGGTCCGCAAGTACCTGGCCGGCGACGGTAAACCCGGGGTGCGCGCCCGCCCCGACCCGGATCCGTTCGACCCGTTCATTGACTACGTCACCGCGAGGCTGACCGAGGACCCGCACCTGTGGGCCCGCACGCTGTTCGACGAGCTCGAGGATCTGGGGTTTCCGCTGTCGTATCAGAGCCTGACCCGCAACATCCGCACCCGGAATCTGCGCCCCGTCTGCGAAGCATGCCGGACCGCCACACAGCGGCCGAATGCGGTGATCCCACATGCCCCGGGTGATGAAACCCAATGGGACTGGGTGGAATTGCCTGATCCACCCGAATCGTGGGGGTGGGGCAAGACCGCGCACCTGTTAGTCGGCTCGCTGGCTCATTCGGGCAAGTGGCGCGGCTTCCTGGCGCCGAGCGAAGATCAGCCGCACCTGGTCGCCGGCCTGGACCGGGTGACCCGCGGACTCGGCGGGTGTAGCCGGGTGTGGCGGTTCGACCGGATGGCCACGGTCTGTGACCCTGGCAGCGGCCGGGTGACCGCATCGTTTGCCGGGGTGGCCAAGCACTGCGGGGTGTCGGTGGCGATCTGCCCGCCCCGGCGCGGCAACCGCAAGGGCGTGGTGGAAAAGGTCAACCACACTGCCGCTCAGCGCTGGTGGCGCACCCTGGCCGACGACATGACCGTCGAGGCGGCGCAGGTGAGTCTGGATCGCTTCGCTGCGATCCGCGGTGATACCCGGCTGCGGGCCACCGCTGATGGCCGGTCCTCGGTTGCGGTGGTGGCTAAAAGGGAGCCTCTGGCACCGGTGCCGTCGGTGGCATATCCAGTGATCATCTCCGAGACCCGTAGTGCATCGCGCCAAGCAATGGTGTCCTACCGCGGTAACCGCTACTCGGTGCCCCCGGAGCTGGCCGCCGCCCAGGTCGTGGTGTCACATCCGGTCGGGGCCGAGTTCTGCGACATCGCCACCACGAGCGGGATCGTGATCGCCCGCCACCGCATGGCCGCCGACGGGCTCGGCGTCGCGGTGCGTGACAGCGGCCATGTCATCGCCTTGGACACCGCCGCGATGGCCACCGCGGCTACCGGACGCCCACACCGGCGTAAGGAACGCATCCCACCGGGCTCGGCTGCCAAAGCCGCTGCCGCGCAACTGCTGCAATTCAAGAAGACCTCCACCAGCGCCATTGAAACACCAACTTCATCAAGCGATTCCACCGTCACAGACCTGTCCGCCTACGAGCGGGCGGCACAGAACAGGACCATCCAATGACCCCAACCCCACGCACCGCCAAGACCCCCACCATGACCGCCGAGGAATCGCCGACGGCGGCGGCAAGCCGTTATCAGCAGCTGCGCTCGCATCTGGCCGAGCTGAAACTGGCCGCGGCCGCCGAAGCCCTGCCGGCGGTGCTCGACCAGGCCACCGCCGAAGGGTTGTCGCTGACCGTTGCGTTGGAGCGGCTGCTGGCCGTCGAGGTCGAGGCCAGCACCGCCCGACGGCTGGCCGGACGGCTACGTTTCGCCTGCCTGCCAACCCCGGCCACCCTGGCCGACTTCGATGTCGATGCCGCCGCCGGGATCGACCGCAAGCTCATCGACGAACTGGGCACCTGCCGCTACCTCGAATCGGCGACCAACATCCTGCTCATCGGGCCTCCAGGCACCGGAAAAACGCACTTGTCCGTCGGACTGGCACGCGCTGCCGCACATGCCGGCTACCGCACCTACTTCACCACTGCCGCGGATCTGGCTGCACGGTGTCACCGCGCCGCAATCGAGGGACGCTGGGCCACGACAATGCGGTTCTATGCCGGTCCGACGCTCTTGGTGATCGATGAGCTGGGGTACTTGCCGTTGCCCGCCGAAGCCGCATCGGCATTGTTTCAGGTTGTCTCCCAACGGTATTTGAAGACCAGCATCGTCATCACCACCAACCGCGGCGTGGGAGCCTGGGGAGAGATCCTCGGCGACACCACCGTGGCCGCCGCCATGCTCGACCGCCTGCTGCACCGCTCGGTCGTCATCAACCTCGACGGCGAGTCCTACCGATTACGCGACCACCACGCCGCCGCCGAAACCCTACGCAGAACCACCACCGGAACCCGCCAACAACTACACTGACCCACGCTCACAGGTGAGGAATTTCAACGAGCACCGCCGGGGATTTTCGATGAGCGCCGTCAAGGGGGTGGAGCGTGCGTGCGGCAGCCCGCGAAGTGGGTGTGTCGCGGTCCTCTGGGACGAACTGGGCGCGCGGTCACAAGGTCTACCGCAATGGCGTGGTCATCGGGTTCGTCGCACCGCTGGACCGGCTGGCGGTCCGTCAGATCAGCACCCGGTACCTGTCTGAGGACGAACGCATTGAGATCGCCGATCTGCGCCGGTCCGGGCTCAGCCTGCGGGCGATCGCACAGAAGTTGAGCCGCTCGCCGTCGACGATTTCGCGGGAACTGCGCCGCAATACCGTCCCTGGCCGCGGCTATCGCCCGTTCGACGCTCATCGCCGGGCCACCGTCCGAAGGGCACGTCAGCACCGGCGTCGACTCGACACCAACAGCGACCTTAGCGCCGTGGTCAGCGAGCTGCTCGCTCAGCGATGGAGCCCGCAACAGATCAGCCGTCACCTCCGATTGCGATTCCTCGACGACCCATCGATGTGGCTGTGTCACGAAAGTATCTATCAAGCTGTATATCAACCGAATTCGCGATTTCTACGCCCCTCACGTTTGGCGCCGCACCGACGCTCACCGCTACGCACCGGTCGGGATCACCGCCGAGCACACCACCGCAAGCAGCGCCGGAACGGCCGCTTCCAGCAGCCGATGCTGACCATCCACGACCGGCCCTTCCCGGCTATCGACCGGTCCGAGGCCGGGCACTGGGAGGGTGACCTCATCATCGGCGACAATCACCTCTCGGCGATCGGCACGCTGGTCGAGCGTCAGACCCGGATGGTGCGGTTAGTGCATCTACCCCGCGCAGACTCTGACTCGCTGCACGCCGCCCTGGTGGCCCGCATGAAGGATCTGCCAGCTGCGCTGATGCGATCGATCACCTGGGACCAGGGCACCGAGATGGCACGGCATCTGGCTACCACCGAGAAGCTCGGCGCACCGGTCTATTTCTGCGACTCCCGATCACCGTGGCAACGCGGCAGCAACGAGAACACAAACGGACTGCTGCGCGACTACTTCCCCAAGGGCGTGACCCTCATCAATCACCCGCCGGCGCACCTGCGGGCCGTCGAACACGAACTCAACCACCGCCCTCGCATGGTTCTTCAAGACCGTTGCCCCGCCGATCTATTCGCCGCCCTGTTAGCCTCCCAGAAACCGTCGGTGTTGCGACGTTGACTAGAACCCACCCCGTCGCGACTGGCCGGACTTTCAACCGTCGTCAACAGGACGAAGTCAATCGCTCCAGTTAAGCCTGTCAGCCGTCTTTGACCCCTCCCATCGGGGAGTTCGTGGCACTCGCTCCCCCAACGGTGTCGACTGTTTCGGTGCCAACGAATGCCGCAATTCACCCGTATCGAGTATGGCGGGTCACAGCTAACCCCTTGCTCGTCCGCGTTGTAATTGCGGGCGGTCACGAACCAGCGACTGTCGGCTCGCTACAAGGTCTCCACGCCGGCTAATCGTCCTTGTCGTCGTCGCGGTGCGCGGCCTCGATCACCTCAGGCGGTACCGGCCTCCGCAACCACGCCCGCATCCGCAAGAGCCCGCCGGCCACCGTCCCGGCAGCGAGCATGGCAGCGATGATCCAGAGCGTGATCGACATGCTGCAATTCTCCCCCTGTTCGCGGCGCCACGAGGCAGAACCTCCAGCTCTATTCTCTTGCGCTGAGGTATTTGGACGCCCACTCCTCGGCGGTGGTAGTCGAGATGCCGCGGATGGCATTGAACGTAGCGGCTTTTGGCCACGCGACGCCCCTGCCCAGAGCGAATACCGCCCGGTATTTGCGCAGACTGTCACCGGGGTTTCTTTCAAGCTCATCGAGTAGGTGCGCGACGGTCCATTCATTACGGATGACCTGAGCTCCCCGGGTCCGCTCGACGATATCGGCGAGCTCGCGGTAGGTGATCGTGTCGCCGGCGACATAGACGACCTGATTGGCGATAGGTGGCTGGGCCTGGATGATCTCCGCGGTCAGTACACCGATGTCCTCCGCAGTGGTAACGGTGACTTCGGTATCCCAACTGCCCAGCGCGTTAACGGTATTGGTGGTGAGGTCGACGACACCGAAGTCGGGTTCGAAGAGGAAGCTGACAAACATGCCGGTGGACACGATCACCCATTCGGTGGCGCTCTGGGCGCGTAGCATATCGCGAACGTCGAGTTGCTCGTCGAACAGGTCTTGGGGACTGCCGCGTCCGATCGCGTCGTAGTCGGCGCCGAACTGCCACGGGAAGTAGCGGGGAACCCCGGCCGCCAGCGCGGCTTCGGTGATTTTGCGTTGGGTTCCCGAACCCGCCGCGAATCCGATGCAGCTCACCACTGTGTGGAACTGCGCCAGCACCGTCGCCAGCTCGGCCACCGTCGCCGTCGCCACGTCAGCTTCCGCGATTCCGGCACCGCGGGCCATGATCTCATTGCGCAACTGGGCATGCCGGGGCGTGTTCGCCGGTCGCAGCAGCACCGTCACCGGCGGTGCGTCGTCCCGTTGGGACAGCGCGGCGACAACGGCGCCGCCGAGTTCACCGGCGCCGATGACGAGTACCTCTCCGCGATGTGATGGCTGCTTTGACTTCATGATCTCTCCGCGTTTTGGGGTTCGGGTCATAGTCGACGACCGCGACAACAACCCCGTGCTGCGCGGCATTCCCAGCCGCCTTGGGTCAGGCGCGCCAGGGCACTCCCCCGACCCAGGCCGGCAGCGGACGCCAGCTTATGGACATCTCGCCGACCTCCCGTCCGCATCGAGCCGGGCATAGAAGAACCCGTTGACTGCGACGCCTCCGATTCGTAGCCTGGCAAACGCGGCGCTGCTGGTCCCACCGCTGAGGGCTTCCCCGTTAACTGTCGTCGTCGGGCAAACGGGTGAGGGCCACGGTGTCGCGACGTGGGGCGAAGGTGGTCATCGCTACTCCCTGTGCCAGGTCAGCTCTGGTCAGGGCTCAGGCCGTCAGCCGGCCGGAGAAATAATTGCCGTTGTCCAGATCGGCGAGCAGGCCGGGCCGAGTGGGTTCCCAGCCGAGGGTCCGGCGCGTGATGAGATTGGAGGCCGGCAGGGACAGCGCGACCAGGTTCGCGTAGAACCCGAAGTGCCCCGGCAGCATCATCACGTCCGCGGGAATGCTCACGGTGGGCAGACCCAGGCGGCTGCCGATGGCCTCGGCGATCTCGCGAAACCGGATGCCCCCGTCCTCGATCGCGTGCCAGCATCTGCCGGCCGGCCCCTTCTCCAGTGCCAGGCGGAACACGGCGGCTGCATCGCGGACATGCACAGCGCCCCAGAGGTTTTCGCCGTCGCCGGGGTAGCCGGCGAAGCTTTTTTCCTTCGCAAGCGCGATGAGCCCCGGGAGGAAGCCGGCTTGATCGGTTGTGCTGTGTGCGATGGTGGGAAGGCGCACGACTGACGACCGCACTCCCCGCTCGGCGAGGCCGATTACCGCGATTTCCACGGCGTTACGAAACCGCAGGGTGCCCTTATACCCGTCGCCACTGAAAGCGCCGGGTCTTCCTCGGTGACCGGTCGGCCCAAGTATCCGGGCGAGGCCATACTGCCCGCGGCCACCAGTGGCTTTCCGGTTCCCGCGAGCGCCTCACCGTAGGCGAGCACGACCGGGAGCTCTGCGGCGGTCACGGCGTCGATCCCTCCGGAGGCAAGTAGGTCTTGCCGGTGCGCGACGTGGATGACGCCGTCGGAGTCCGCCGCCGCCTCTTTGAGCCCATCGAGATCCTGAATGTCGCCGCGGCGCACCGTAGCGCCGAGCTCGGACAACGCCGCCGCGGCCTTGTCCGACCGGGCAAGGCCGGTGACCTCGTGCCCGGCGGCGATGAGCTCGGGGATGATGTGGGAACCGGAATGGCCGGTCCCGCCGACAACGAGAACGCGCATAGCTACTGCCCTTCTGGGATAGGTGAACTGGGTGTTCGGGTGCGCTCAGCTGAGCAAGCTGACCCCGAGGAAGAAGTTGGTGTGCTGGACGGAATGGGCAAGAAGGCCCATCTGCAGTAGAGCCGCGTTCTCCAAAGCCCGTGCCATGGGCAGCTGCCCGGTGTCCAGCGGGCGCAGTCCCAGGCTCTTGATGAACGCCGACACCCGCCCCTTTACCGCCGCGTCGTCTCCGGCGATGAACACATCGGCTGGACTATCGGCGAGAACGTTGGCGAACAGGGTGTTGAACGCCTTGACGACGTGCGCACCCGCGGGGGCCACCCTGGCGATCTCCTCTGCGGCGGAACTGCCCTCGGGGGTGACGAGGCCGGTGAAATCGGAGGTCATCGGGTTGGTGATGTCGATGATGACCTTGCCGTGCAGGGCATCTCGGTACTCGCTGACCACCGCCGCCGCGCTGGCGTACGGCACGGCGAGGATGACGATCTCCCCGACGGGGGCGAGGCCGGGCGTCCCCACGGCGGCACCGCCGACCGCGGCGGCCAACTCCTTGGCTTTGGTCTGGTCGCGGCCGATGACCTCGACTGCGTTTCCGCCGGCGATCGCCCGGTGCGCCAAAGCGCTCGCCATGTTCCCCAGGCCGATGATGCTGATGCTGCTCATGACATGTCCCGTCGTGGTTGACAATCAATAATGTTGATGTGTCAACCATATGCACAGAATGGGTGATACGTCAACCAATTGGGGTAACATAGAGGCCGATGGAAGCGAACTGGCTGAACTCTCGCGAGGACCGCGCCTGGCGCGCCTTCCTGCACGCGCCGCATCGGCTCGCCGTGCACCTGAACCGCTGCCTGCAGGGATCCGGCCTGTCCGGGGCTGACTACGAGATCCTCGCGGTGCTCTCGGCGCACGATGGGGACCGTATGGCCGCCCGCGACCTGTCCAACGCGCTGAGCTGGGAGAAGAGCCGTCTCTCCCACCAGCTGCGGCGCATGCAGAAGGACGGGCTGATCAGCCGCGAACCCAATCCCGACGACGCGCGCAGCACCATGGTCTGCCTGCTCAAGGCGGGCCGTGCCGCCATCGAGAAGGTGGCACCCGGGCACGTCGAGGACGTCCGCCGGAACTTCATCGAGCTGTTTTCCCCGGCCGAGCTCGACATGCTCGCCACCCTCAACGAACGAGTCCTGCACCACCTGGCCGCAAGCTACGACTCCCCCGCCGAAGACGAGCCCGCTTAAGGCTGACCGGGCCCGGGGTTTCAGCCGGCAGACTGGGGGCGATCGGTCCGGCCGAGGCGCAGATGCTCGCTGTGGTAGATGGCCTCGTCGAGCAACTGCGCGACGTGGTTGTCATAGAGGTTGTAGACGATGCTGCGTCCGTTACGCACGCCGGTGACCAAGCCTAGGTTGCGCAGCAATCGCAACTGGTGCGACACCGCGGAGTGTTCCATGCCGATCGCGTTCGCCAGGTCCGCCACGGGCAGCGGGCTTTGCCGCAGCGTGCTCAGGATCATCAGCCGACTCGGGGTGGCCAACGCCTGCAAGGTGGTTGCGATCTGCGTGGCCGACTCGGCATCGAGTTTGCCCGCCGAGCGGGTCCGGCCCTCAACCCCGTGCCCCATGGTCGACAGCCTAACCCATCCAGGTATATATGAAGACCTCTTCATACATTCTGGTATTGTGGGCCGGGAAGGGCTCGGCGCAACCACGGAGGCGATCCCATGTCACACACCCCCACCTGCGACCAGGACAACCCCGGCCACACGCACGACCAGGGCTCGATCGAGCACACGCACACCCACACTCATGCCGACGGGACCGTGCACACCCACACCCACACCCACGACGAGGGCCGGCTGGACGACCACGCCCACACGCACTGATCGTGCGTCACCGAGGCGGCCTCTACGTGCAGAGCACCTGCCTGTTGAGCATGCAGTTCACCGGTGGCGAGTACGGCCCGCTCAGCACACCTCGGAAACCACCGGTGGCCGAGCCGCCGGGGGCGATGATGCGATTCCAGTTCGCCGGCGTCAGAACATAGTGCGTACCGGACCGGACAAAGTTGCTATTCCACGAGTGCGAGATGAATTCTCCTGGCGGCAGGTCGAATTCGAGTTTCCAATCGGTCAACGGCACCGCGCTCCGGTTGGTGATGGCGAAGCGCGCGATGAAACCGGTCTGCCACGTCGACGTCACCACCAGTGTCGCGGTGGCCGCCGCCGCATGCGCTGCGGCAGCGGTCAGGAGTCCGAAGACAACGACCATCACCGCGGACACGATTGCGTGCAGCGCTGTGCGCCAGTGCTGCACGTAGCTCACCTGTCCCGCCATAGCGGCGAACACTAAGGCCCCACGGTCGATGTCGGACCACTCCCCGCGGGCACGCGGCAGGATCTTTGCCCAACTGCAACCGGCGTGAAATCTCCCGTTCGGTTCCCCGAGCGGGTGTCGACGGTCCCGCTGTGCGCCCGCATGCACTGGTCTGACCACTTGACCTCTGGTCAGTCTTCGGGCATGGTGGGCGCATGGCTCTTCGACAGGTGACTCGACAATCGGTACCTGACCACGTCTTCGAACAAATCATGTCCGACGTGCTCAGCGGCGAAATGGCGCCCGGCGAACTGCTGCCCAACGAGCGCAGGCTCGCCGAGGTGCTGGGCGTGTCGCGGCCGGCGGTCCGCGAAGCGCTCACCCGTCTCAACGCCGCCGGCCTGATCGAAGTCCGCCACGGAGACGCCACCACCGTGCGGGACTACCGCCGCCACGCCGGCCTGGACCTACTGCCCCGCTTGCTGCTCCGCGGTGACGAACTGGACCTGGCGGTCGTGCGCAGCATCTTGGAGGCCCGGCTGCACAACGGGCCCAAGGTCGCCGAGCTGGCCGCCGAACGCAGCGGCGCACAGGCGGCCGACGTGCTCGAGGCCGCCGTGGCCGCGTTGGCCGCCCAAGAGGACCCGGTGGAACGTCAGCGTGCGGCGCTGAGGTTCTGGGACCACGTCGTCGACGCCGCGGACTCCATCGTCTTCCGGCTGATGTTCAACACCCTGCGTGCCACCTACGAGCCGGCCCTCGAAGCCCTTGCCACGGTCATGGCAGCCGAGGTCAGTCACCCCGAGCTGTATCAGCGAGTGGCGCAAGCGATCACCGCCGGCGACCCGGCCGGCGCGAGAAGCGCCGCGGTCGAACTGCTCGAGCCGGCCACACGCGGCCTGCTGACCGCCCTGTCCGGTCTGGATGAACAGCGATGACGACACAGGTACGTAGTGGGTTCACCCTGGTCGATGCCGGCCGGGAGTTCTGGCGGCACCCCTCCTCCTGGGTCCTGTCGCTCACGTTCATCGCGGCGCTGGCCGCCCGGATCGTGGTCGGCGACTGGCAGTTCAGCGACGTCGTGCTGCCGGTGCTGATGGTCGCTGCTTTCCCCGTCTTCGAGTGGATCATCCACATCGTCATCCTGCATTGGCGACCGCGCACTGCCGGCCGGTTCACCTTGGATCCGCTACTGGCGCGCAAACACCGCGAGCACCACCGTGAACCGCGCAGAATCGAGCTCATCTTCATCCCCTCGCAGACATTGCTCTGGCTGATCCCCACCACGGTCGCCTTGCCGTTGCTGGTCTTCAATCGACTCGGTCTCGGGCTGACATTCTTGGTCTTCATCACCGCCCTCGGACTCGTCTACGAGTGGACGCATTACCTCATCCACACCGACTACAAGCCGAAATACGGTGTGTACCGGGCGATCTGGCGTAATCACCGACTGCACCACTTCAAGAATGAGCACTACTGGTTCACCATCACCAGCACCGGAACCGCGGATCGACTACTCGGTACCTACCCGGATCAGTCGGCGGTCCCGACGTCGCCGACAGCCAAGAATCTCCACGGCGCGACACGCTGACGCCTCCGGATGGCCACGGCTGCGTCTCGAACCCGAAGTGCTTGAATAAGCCGTGGCCAACCGGATCCAGTCGCTTCTCGGGGTTGCCTACCCCGTCATCCAGGCGCCGATGACGTACATCGCGCGCGCCGAACTCGCTGCGGCGGTCTCCGAGGCCGGCGGGCTCGGCATGATCGAAACCCTCACCCCGGAGGGGCGCGCGGACCTGCGGCGGGTGCGCGAACTCACCGACAAACCGGTGGCAGCCAACCTCATGATCCAGGGATGGAAGAAGGATCCCTCGATCGTCGACATCCTGGCCGAGGCCGGCATACGCCACGTCTTCACCTCGGCCGGCGATCCCGCGTTGTTCACCAAACTGCTGCACGACGCCGGGATGACAGTGGTGCATGTCGTCGGATCACTCAAGGGCGCGCACAAGGCCGCCGACGCCGGTGTCGACGCGCTGGTGGTCGAGGGCGTCGAGGGCGGCGGATTCAAATCATTGCTCGGGGCCTCGACCATGGTGCTGCTGCCCCTGGTTGCCGAAAACGTCGACCTGCCCATCATCGCCGCGGGCGGCATGTGCGATGCACGGTCGGCGGCGGCGTCACTGGTGTTGGGCGCCGAGGGCGTGCAGATGGGCACCCGGATGCTGGCCAGTCAGGAATCCGCGGTGCACACGAACTTCAAGGAAGCGATCGTGGCGGCAAACGACGCCGGCACAGTGCTTCTCGACATTCCCGGCAATCCGACCATGCGGGTTCTGCGGACCGGACTGGCGGCCCGAGTCGCAGCACATGACCCGGGCGCGCAGCTGCTGGGAAAGGTCACCGAGCTGTACTTCGACGGCGACATGGAAGCCAGCGTCGCCAACACCGGCCAGGTGTCATCGCGCATTGCCGAACTTCTCCCGGTGTCGGAGATCATCCGCCGGACCTGGGACGAAATCGAAGCCGTGTTGAGCGAGGCGCGGTCCCGAACCGGCCGTTCGTAAACCGGAACGGGCGACCGCGTTGTCTCCGGGTCGGCGAACTCGCCCTCCAAAGAGCTTCCAGAGCCCATGATGATGCAATGGATCGCCGCATCCTGATGACCGGATCATGACGTCGCCCGATTCTTCGCGGGCGACGGCGATCTCGCGCTTTCAGCTGTTCGCTGCCCTCGGAGTGATCGCCATCCCGGCCCTGGGCTGGTTCACCCAAGATTGGTCCGGCGCGACGACCCTGGTGGTGTACTGGTTCGAGAACGTGACCGTGTGCCTGTTCGTGATAGCTCGCATCGCCGTGCACCGGCGCTGGAATCCCAGATATGGTCACTTCCACTATCGCGCACCGCAATCCGGCGGCCCGGCGAAGCAATCGTTTTTGGCCGGCTTCGCCCGCGTCAGCCTGGCCTTCTGCGCTGCCCACGGGATCTTCCTCGGCGCCATTCTGGGACTGCTGGCGCACAACCGCGCGACTGAGCTTGAACTCCTCGATCTGGATTGGCGCAGCGCCGGATGGGGGTGTTTGAGCGTACTGCTGTTCCTGACGCTCAATTTCCTACTCGATCTGGTCGACCTGCGCCGATGGTCGTTCCGAGACGTCGAGCGCACCGCCGATATCGGGCTGGGCCGCGTCATGGTCGTGCATCTGACGTTGTTGCTCGGATTCGCCGGGATCGCCGCCACCGATGCTCCCGGCACGCTGTTCGGGGTCTTCGTGGTGCTCAAGACCCTCGCCTCACTCAGCACGGTGGTTCCCCAATGGGAACCGGAACGCCCGCCGCGCTGGCTCAGCAGCCTGATGAACCGCATGCCGAACGTGCACCCCGGCGAGCGCTTCGAGGATTTCTGGGTCCAGGATCAAGAGCGCGAGCGGCAGAGGCAGCGGCGCAACGAGCAGCCCTGGCGGGCCGCGGCACCAGATCCCGGTAATCCAGGGGCGGCCCACTGACCCCACCGGGGACTACCGGCTCGAGATACCTCGCGCGATCTCGCCGTAGCGTTCGAAACGCTTGCTGTCGCCCAGCGCGTTGTACAAGACCAGGCGAGTCGCCACACCCCCGTACTTGGCGATCAGACTGTCCCCCAACTCATCCCAGGTCGACTCGGTCGCAAAGACGGCCAGGTGCTCGTCGGTGATCTGCGCCGCCATGCCCGCGAAGTCGCCGGCCTTCTGCTTCTCGCGGATACGGGCGGTCGTGCCGTCGAACCCGGCCTCGTCCCAGATGAATGCATAGTTCGGCGTGCTTCCGTAGAAGCTCATACTGGCGCGCACCAGTTCGCGTTCCTGATGGCGCTCTTCGTCGCTGTCGCCGACGATCGTCATCGCGGGCACGATGATGTCGATGTCAGCGGTGGAGCGGCCCGCCTTGTGGGCGCCTTCGGCGACCTTCGGAACGACGTGGCGCGCGATATAACCGGGCTCGCCAAGCGGATGGACGTGCACACCGTCGGCCACTTCGCCCGCCATGCGCAGCATCCACGGATTCACCGCCGCGATGTCCACCTTGGGGTCAGGGGCGTCGATCACGCCGGGGCTCCATTGCGGAGTGATGAAATCGAGGTCGTAGAACGGCCCGTGATGAGCCAAGGTCCCGGTCCGGAATGCGGAAAAGCATGCCTTGACCGCCAGAACGTAGTCGCGCAGACGTGGACCGGGATGGTCGAACGCCGCACCGTAACGCCGCACGACGTGGGTACGGACCTGCGTGCCGAGACCGAGCCGGAACTTTCCCGCCGTCGCCTCCTGCAGTTCCCACGCCGTCGCAGCGGTGACGAAGGGACTGCGCGGAAAGGCCACCGCGACTCCGGTCGAAATCTCCAGTCCCGGTGCGGCCTGAGAGGCGATGGCGGCGTTGAGATACGCGGTGCGGCCGGCTTCGGTGAGCAAAAGACCCGAGAAACCCGCGGCCTGGGTCTGGCGGGCAAACTCACCGACCTTCCCCAGCGGCTGTGGAATGGCCATGACGTCAACATGCACGAGCGAATCCTACGGGGTGGATCGTGCCGATAACCGGCTTCACGCCGGGCCGAGTCCGGATATCGACGACCCAGCATGCTGTTCGGCGGCTAAGGCCTGCCTGTAGCGTGACGGAGGTGAATTCCCCACGGATGCGTTCCCTGGTTTGGCTCGCCGCCTGCATTGCCGCCGCCGCCGTCCCCCTGGCCGGAGCCGGCACGGCAACCGCGGCCGACTCCTGCCCCACCGCTGCAGCGGCGGCCGGCGGGACGCCGGAGTGGACGCTGGACGGCGCCACCGGCAGCGTCGCGGTCACCGGGTCGACGTCCTCGGCAGCGCCGCGGGTCGAGGTCACCACGCCGTTCAGCGTGACCCAGACCCAGGTGCACACATTGCAGGCCGGCGACGGGCCGGTGGTTGCCCCGACGGCTACGGTGTCGGTCTGCTACATGGGTGTCAACGGTCGTGACGGCACGGTGTTCGACAGCAGCTACACCCGGGGCGCCCCGGTCGACTTCCCCCTCAACGGAGTCGTGCCGGGATTCCAGAAGGCCATCGCGGGACAGCATGTGGGCTCCACGGTCGCCGTCGCGATGACGTCCGCGGACGGCTACCCCGACGGTCAGCCCCGCGCCGGTATCCGGCCGGGCGACACCCTGGTCTTCGCGATCAAGATCCTCAGCGCCACAAGCTGACCTGCCGCGATATCGCGGCGCTTTCACCCTGTCCGGACCGGACTCGGCGCAGCTGCTTCGTCGTGACCGCCGGTCGCCTGAGCCATGGGCCAAAGATGATCTCCTCTCGGCGGCACCGCAATCGGCGCTGAGCTGAAGAGAAATTCCGCGAAGCGGCGTTTGGGCCGACCTGCACCGGGGAAAACACCCCGACAGTCGACTCGGTTGGGAACGGCGGGTGCGTTTTCGAAGGTCAACACGTGAGCGGGATGCGCCGGTGCATTCTCGCGGGACAGGGTCGGCCCGCGTGACCGCAGTCCGGCCGGTTCATCCTCACCAAGCGATCCCCCACCAGAAAGCCGGGTGACTGCCATGACCAGGTTCTCGACGGGCAAGGGATTTCCCGATGTGGTGGTCACCGGGGTCGCTATGACCACCGCACTGGCCACCGACGTCGACGACACCTGGAAAAAACTGCTGGACGGTCAAAGCGGCATTCGCCGTCTCGATGACCCCTTCGTCGAGCAGTTCCACCTGCCGGTACGCATCGGCGGCCACCTGCTCGAAGAATTCGACCATGAACTGACCCACAAGGAACTGCACCGTTTTTCGTATCTGCAGAAGATGTCCACGGTGTTGGGCCGGCGGGCCTGGGCCCACGCCGGATCACCGGAGGTCGACACCCGCCGTCTGATGGTGTCCATCGGCACCGGGCTGGGCTCACCGGAGGAACTGGTCTGGGGCTATCAGGGCATGGTCGAGCACGGCATGAAAGGCGTGTCACCGCTAGGGGTTCAGAAGTACATGCCCAACGCGGCGGCCGCGGCGGTCGGGCTGGAGAGAGGCGCCAAGGCCGGGGTGCTGACCCCGGTCTCAGCGTGCGCCTCGGGAGCCGAAGCGATCGCGCAGGCCTGGCGCGACATCGTCTATGACGAAGCCGACATCGCCATCTGCGGCGGGGTGGAGACCAAAATCGAGGCGGTACCGATAGCCGGCTTCGCCGCGATGCGCATCGTGTTGTCCACCAGCAACGACGATCCGGCCGGTGCGTGCCGCCCGTTCGACCGTGACCGCAACGGCTTCGTCTTCGGTGAGGGCGCTGCACTGATGGTCATCGAAACCGAACAGCACGCCAAGGCACGCGGCGCTTCCATTCTGGCCCGATTGATGGGCGCGGGGATCACCTCTGATGGCTACCACATCGTGGCGCCCGACCCGTCCGGCGAGCGAGCCGGTTACGCCATGACACGGGCGATCGAACTCGCGGGGCTGACACCGGCCGATATCGGGCACGTCAACGCTCACGCCACGGGCACCCACATCGGGGACCTGGCCGAGGCACAGGCGATCTGCAATGCGATGGGCAGCCACCGGCCGGCGGTGTACGCACCGAAATCCGCCCTGGGCCATTCGGTCGGCGCGGTGGGCGCGGTCGAGGCGATCCTGACGGTACTGGCATTACGCGACGGCATTATCCCGCCCACGCTGAACCTGCACCATCTCGACCCAGGCGTCGACCTGGACGTAGTGGCCGGCCAGCCTCGAATGGGTGACTATCGCTACGCGATCAGCAACTCGTTCGGATTCGGCGGTCACAACGTGGCGCTGGTCTTCGGCACGTATTAGAAAGCGGCAGAACAGATGCCGAAGGATCTCGAGCCTCATTTCGACGACGTACAGGCACACTACGACCTGTCCGACGAGTTCTTCCGGCTGTTCCTCGATCCGAGCCAAACCTACAGCTGCGCCTACTTCGAGCGCGAGGATATGACACTGGAACAAGCTCAGCTCGCCAAAATCGATCTGTCCCTGGGCAAACTCCGATTGCAGCCGGGGATGAAGCTGCTCGACATCGGCTGCGGCTGGGGCGCCACGATGCGCCGCGCTGTCGAGAAGTACGACGTCAACGTCGTAGGCCTGACCCTGAGCAAGAACCAGGCCGTCGCCGCCCAGGCGGCGCTCGACACGATGGACACCTCCCGCAGCCGGCAGGTGCTGCTGGAGGGCTGGGAATGCTTCGACGAGCCCGTCGACCGGATCGTCTCCATCGGAGCGTTCGAGCACTTCGGCCACGAGCGCTACGACGACTTCTTCACCATGACCGCCAACGTCTTGCCTCCGGACGGCGTGATGCTTTTGCACACCATCTCCGGCTTGACCTATCCCCAGATGCAAGAACGCGGCCTGCCATTGACATTCGCGATGGCCCGCTTCATCAAATTCATTGTCACCGAGATCTTTCCGGGCGGCCGGTTGCCCACCATCGAGATGGTGCAAGACCATGCCGCGGCCGCGGGGTTCACGCTGACCCAACGGCAATCCCTGCAACCGCACTACGTGCGGACTCTCGACTGCTGGGCACGCGCGTTGGAATCCCACCGTGAGGAGGCGATCGCGGTCCAGTCCCAAGAGGTCTACGACCGCTACATGCGTTACCTGACGGGCTGCTCCGATGGATTCCGCGCCGGCTATATCGATGTCACCCAGTTCACGCTGGAGAAGCAGGACTCACGACGTGACCCACCGGCGCCTGGCTCGTCGAAGCCGGGCCGGTAGCCTGACCAAGGTGAATCGTTCTCGCCTGCCTTTGTTCGTCGGACTCACTGCCACCTCGTTGGTCTTGACCCTTGCCGGTTGTAGCGGCTCCGATACCGACACCTCGTCGACGAAGACGTCCTCGGTGACCGATCTGTTCACCATGCCCCCCACCGCGGAGACGGTGACCGCGTGTCCCTCATCTGCGCCGGCTGCCGAAGCGGCGGCGGATTGGACACTGACCGGAGCCAGCGGCAGCGTCGCGGTGACCGGTTCCACCGACACGGCCGCGCCACGCGTGGCCGTGCAGGCGCCGTTCAGCGTCACCCAGACCGAGGTGCACACGCTGCATGCCGGCGAGGGGCGCGTCGTTTCGGACAATGCGACGGTGTCGGTCTGCTACATGGGCGTCAACGGACGAGACGGGTCGGTGTTCGACAGCAGCTACGAGCGCGGCGAACCGGTCGAGTTCGGACTCGACCGGGTCGTGCCGGGCTTCCAGAAGGCCATCGCGGGCCAGAAGGTGGGGTCGACGGTGGCGGTTGCCATGATCCCCGCCGACGGCTACCCCGAAGGGCAACCGGCCGCCGGCATCCGGCCGGGCGACACGCTGGTCTTCGCGATCAAGATCCTCAACGCGACCCGCTGAACCGCCTGCCGGGCCTTACTGCGGATGGGTGGCCAGGTACTCGCTGACCGGGATGCGGGTACTCGAGGCGTAGCCGATCGGCAGCAACAGATCGCCGGCGGTGGTGCGGTAATAGGTGTCCCAGCGGTAGTACCCGGCGAACCCGGCCGGGTCCCCGCCGAGGACCGCGGCGTAGTCGTTGACCGCCCGCACGTAATAATCGGAGTGGTTGTAGCCCCAGATCGCCCGATCCCGATTGGTGGCAAACCCGTTGGCGGCCAACAGCCGGCCGGCGGCCATGATGCTGTCGCGTGGCGAGTGGATGTCTCCGCCGTTGCCGTAGGCGGCGAAGGTCGAGGGCAGGAACTGCATCGGACCCTGCGCGGCGTCATCGCTGACTCCGTTGATTCGGCCGAAGCCGGTCTCGACGAAATTGATGGCTGCCAGGTAATTCCAGGGCACCCCCGTCGCCGCCTCGGCCGCCCGGTAGCAGTCCAGCAGTTCGTTCGCCGGCACCGGGGGCACCACCCGCCACGGCGGCAGGCTGTCTTTGGGCGGGGTGAGGGCGGTCAGTTGGCGACGAGCGTCGATGTTGCGGTCGTAGACCGCGAGCAGTGCCGGCGGGATCTGCGGCCGGGCGATGGCGTCCCACTCGGGGTGGGCGCCCAGGGTGCGGTAGGCAACCTGCTGGCGGCGCGCGGCGGCGGCCAGCACCTGTTCGGGTGCCGAGGGATTACGCAGCGCCTGATCGGCGGCGACCAGATCGGCGGCCAGCGCGGCCGGATCGGGGCCCGGAGCCGCCCCGACCGGTGCCGCCGTCGTGAAGACGAGGACGAGCAGCGGGGCGGCGACGGCGCGCAGGAACCGAGCAGGCATACCGATCATCTTGGCCCCCGAACCGGCCGAAACCACGCAAGACGGGCATCCGGAGCGTTCCCGACCAACTAGAACACGTTCCGTTATAAACGGAGTAGGCGATAATATGCGCTGGTCATCATCGTTGACCGTTGACTACGAATTGTTACATTGTGGGCCGACCAGCTCACGTCATCGAGGGGAAAGCGCGTGACCACCACCAGCGTGACCACTGACGTCGTCATCGTCGGGTTCGGCGCAGCCGGTACCTCCGCGGCGATCACCGCCCGCGAACACGGCGCCGAGGTCATCGCGGTGGACCGCGCAAACGGCGGCGGCGCCACCGCGATCTCCGGGGGCATCATCTACGCCGGGGGCGGGACCTCGGTCCAGAAAGACGCCGGGGTCGAGGACACCCCCGAGCAGATGCTGGACTACCTGCGCCTGGAAGTCGGTGACGCGGTCAGCCCGGGCACACTTCAGCGCTTCGTCGACACCAGTCCGGAGATGATCGACTGGCTGAGCGCCCACGGGGTGCCGTTCCACCCGGGCCTGTGCCCCTACAAGACGTCGTTTCCGAACAACCGCTACTACCTGTATCACTCCGGCAGCGAGAACGCCGGGGCGTTTCGCGCCCACACCCCGCCGGTGCAGCGCGGCCACCGGGCCTACGGAAAGGGCACCTCGGGCAAGAAGATCTATGCGCCGCTGGCCGATTCGGCGCGCAAGCTCGGTGTGGACTTCCGGCCGCACACAGGCGTCACCGATCTGCTGCAGGACGCAGCGGGCCGGGTGATCGGGGTGCGTGCCATGACGATGGATCAGGCACCGCGGCGCATCCAGCGGCGCTACGCGCGGCTGGCCGCGATTTCCTCCAAGCCCGGCGTCTACTACCCACCGCTGCGCGCCGCGATGGAACGCCGACTCAAGACGTTGCAGCGCCGGCACGCGCGCCCCATCGAGATCACCGCACGCCGCGGGGTGATCATCTGCGCCGGCGGCTTCATCGCCAACACCGAGTGGCGTAAACGCTACGCACCGGAGTTCAACGGAGGCCTGCCGCTGGGCACCAGCGGTGACGACGGCAGCGGTATCGCGCTGGCGCAGAGCGTCGGCGCGGTGACCGACCGGATGGACAATGTGTCGGCGTGGCGGTTCATCACCCCGCCGAGTGCGTTCATCTCCTCGATCGTCGTCGACGAGAAGGGCAGCAGGGTGCTCGACGAGACCCGCTACGGCGCAGCACTCGGCCAGGCCCTGGTGAAAAACCATGGCAGCAAGGGGTGGATTCTCGCCGATGCCGCACTCATGTCGGAGGCTCGGCGTCAGCTGCTCACCCAGACCCTGTGGTTTCAGCGCGCCCAGTCCGCCGCGCTGATGCTGTCCGGCGCCAAACGCGGCAAGACGCTTGCGGAAGCGGCACGGGCCGCCGGCATCGATCCGGTGGGTTTGGCGGCCACCGTCGCCGCGCACAATGACGCGATCGACTCCGATAGCGAGGACCCGGTCGGCAAACCGGCCGAATTCCGCCGTCGTATCGACAAAGCCCCGTTCACCCTGTTGGACATCTCGGTACGCCCCAACGTGTTGCTGCCCACCCCGATGCTGACCTTGGGCGGCGTACGCGTCGCCGAGGACACCGGCGCGGTGCTCGACGCCGAGGGCGCCCCGATCCCCGGGCTCTACAGCGCCGGGCGTACCGCCATCGGGATCGCATCACGGTCCTACGTCAGCGGGCTGTCGATCGCCGACTGCGTGTTCGCCGGCCGCCGTGCCGGGGCGGCGGCGGCCGCTCAGCGACCGGACTGAACCCGTCCTTGGCCCGGGGCCGGGGGTGCCTCGATGAGATCGCGAAATCCCTTCGCGGGGTAGGTGTTCGCTCCGGCTTCCCGGACCCGTTCCAGCAGGGCGGAATCTGACGTCACGACGGTGATGTGGTGCGGATGCCGGTCGGCATGCACCATCCGGATGATCTCGTCGTCGGCGGAGTTGGTGCCGGCTCGCGGCGCCGCGCCGATCGCGATCACCTCCGAGTCGATCGGCGGGGACGGCGGCCTTTCGAAGACCACGGTGACGTCCCTGCCGTCCGCGGCCGCCCACCGTTCGAGGTGTCGGGTCAACCGGACCATGGCCTGATGGCGGTCTTTCCACCAGCCGTCCGGGCGAGAACCGATCACGTTCATCGCATCGATGATCCATCGCACGGCTCCGACGGTACGGTGCAGCAATGAGCGCGCGCCACGACGATGCAGCGCCGGCGATGAGGAGCAGTGGTGCTATGACCCTGGTCACCTACGAGCTGGACGACCATGTCGCCACGATCACGCTGAATCGCCCCGAGGCCCGCAACGCCATCAACGGAGCGCTGCGCACCGACCTCAACGCGGCCTGGGAGCGCTTCCGCGCCGAGGAGGACGCCTGGGTGGGGATCCTGACCGCCAACGGGGAGGTCTTCTGCGCCGGGGCCGACCTCGCCGACTCTCAGGGCACTGTCGGCACGTTCGCCGGCACGTTCTGGGAGAAGCCCACCATCAACTCCTTCGAGTCCGGTATGGAGCTTTTCAAGCCGACCATCGCCGCCGTGCACGGCCCGTGCGTCGGCTACGGATTGACCGGATTGCTGTTCTGCGACTTCGTGATCGCCAGCACCGAGGCGGTGTTCCGTTTCCCGGAGGTGCGCCTCGGGGTGCCCACCATCGTCGGTGCCATCCGGCTGCCGCACCGGGTGGGCTGGGCCAATGCCATGGAGTTGTTGTTGACCGGGGAGCCGATGACCGCCCAGCGGGCCAAGGAGATCGGTCTGGTGTGGAAGGTGGTCGAGCCGGCCGACCTGCAGCAGACCGCCCGGTCCTGGGCGCGCACGCTGGCCAAGGCCGCTCCCCTGGCTCAGCGAGCCACCAAAGAAGTGGCGTGGCGCACCGGCGACATGAGCTGGATCGACGCCGTCCGGTTCGGGGAGACCATGCGCAAGGTGGTCGGGGCGACCGACGACGTCACCGAGGGTATGCGCGCCTGGCGGGAGAAGCGGCCGCCGCGCTGGCAGGGCCGCTGAATCAGACCCCGGCGGGAGCGTGCTCGGCCCGCTCGGCTGCATCCGGCAGGATCGGCGGCACCGTGGCCGCGGCCGTGACGCACAGGTAGGCCACCGCGAAACACACGATCGTGTACCACAGGCTGCCCACCGGGTCGCCGTTGGCGGTCACCCCGTCCACCGCGTCGAGGTAGGCCGGCAGCGCGGTCAGCCACAACACCGTCATGACCGAGAGGTAGACCGCCGCGTAGCGGACGATCAGGGGATTGTCGTGCCGACCACCGACGATCAGGTTCAATCGCAGCCGCCGCCATTGCAGGATAAGCACCGGAACGGCAATCACCACCATGATCAGAAGCTCTGCGGCATAAGCGATCCCCAGCAACCGGCCATCGGTGGCGGCGCCCAGAAGTGTCGCCGGCAGCGGCAGGATGCCGGTACCCAGCGATGCCAGCAGGCCGATGACGATGGTTCGCAGGAGCACCTGCAGCCCACCGAATCGCCTACCCTGATCGACCTGACGGCCCACGAGCAGCTGGACACAGAACGCCAGCGACGCCGGCCACAGCGCTGCGAACACCACCACACTGCCCATCGGCACCGAGGCGAACATCGGTTGATTGAGCGGGTTGTCCACCGACCACTCCCACCAGCGCAGCTGCGGCCCAAGGTGATCGAAGATCTCGTAGAAGGCGTGGTGGACAAACCCCACGCACACCGCGCCGACGACGACGCCGTAGCGGCGGAACACGCCCAGGATGCGGACGATCTCGAAGGCGACGGTCGCCATCATCGGATAGATCGCAACGATGTACAGCGGCAGCCTGCCCCACAAGAAATCGACACTGAACACGTTGTGCGCGAACATCGTGTCGACATGCTCGTCGATGCCGAACGCCGCCGGAAAATACAGCGGCGGCTCGATGATCAGCAGATAGGCGATCGCACCGAACCACAGCGCCAGATTGGTGGCATCCCCGTGCCGCCGAAACCGGTTGATCGCGTAGACCAGCGCCAGCACCGCCCCGATGATCACGGTCAGCTCCAGGACCGGCAGCGTCCAGTTCTCCAGGTGCAGCGGATTGCGGAACTCCGCCAGCCCCCCGGCCTCCGAGCAGGAAAAGCCCAGCGATTCGGCGAGCCTCTCGAAAGTGGGTGCACACAGATCGGACATCAGGCGCTCTTCTCGTCAGCGGTGTACCACTTCGTCACGTCGTAGCCCTGGTCGTAGCGGGCGAACCACTCCTCGGCCAGGACCGGAATCTTCTCGTGCGCCGGTTTGTGATTGGGCAGCTGACTACGCACGATACCGTTCACGGCCGTGAGCATCTCCCCCTTCGGCAGATGTCTGAAGGCATCGAGTACCGGTCCGTGATCGGCCGGCCACCCGAACGGCATCCGCCGCCGCCAGGCCTGCTTGCCTCGGTAGGTGCTGAACAGCGACAGCGCATCGACCTTGCGGTCCGCCACCGGGATGTGCTTGTTGAACCCCAGGCAGGCCACCTTGATCACACCCATCACATGTTTGAAGATCGACGGCGCCATCCGCATCCGGTACCACGGATCGTTGATCACGTGGTCATAGATGATCAGTGCGGAGCTACGGTGCTCGACCTCTTCGACGAAGTGCCACAAGAACAGTGACGCGACGCGGTCATCACCCGGAGCGAACAGCGTGTCGTCGTGGTCGAGCATGAGCTTGAAAACCGGGGTGAATGTCGCCTCGAGATCGGCGGTGTAGGCGAGCCGATAGTCCAGGGATTTCTCCGCGGTCATCGTGTCGAACATCGCGTTGCACTCGTCGAGGGTCTCCTTGAGCCCCGGGTAGGCCTTGATCAGCGCCCGTGCGTGCCCGCGGTGGGCCATCGAATGCTGGCCTTCCTGACGGACGAAGGCGTCGGCCTCCTCGGCGACGGCCGGGTCGGTGATCAACGGCATGGCCTCGGCGATCATGCTGACGATCATCTTCTCGAACCCGATCGCCAGGAACGACACCGCGTTGGCCATCGACGAGAACGCCGGGTTGGTTTCGTTCCACAGGAACGGCACGGGATGATCGGCGAATGCGAACCGCAACTTGCGCACGATCAGGTCGGTCATGGCCACCTCGCCTATCAACATACAAATGAACGTCTTCGCGTATGATTGTTCGGTACAGGACCGTTGTCAAGGGGATCGCTGATGGCACGCCGGCGCGGCTGGGGCGGCAACCCGCCCCACAGTGACGAAGAGGCCGGGCAGCGGATCATCGCCGCGGCCGTCGACCTGGTCGCCGAGACCGGGTCGGCTGTCTCGCTGGCCGACGTCGCGAACTCGCTGGGCGTCATCCGGCAGACGGTGTACCGCTACTTCCCCACCGCCGATGCCCTGATGCGCGCCGTCGCCATCGCCTCGGTCGACGGCTTTCTCGACCGGCTGACCGAGCACGTCCATGGCATTCACGATCCGGCCGACGCGCTCACCGAGGGCACCCTCTACACCCTGGACGCGGTGGTCCGCTCGCCGCACCTGGGGGCGGTGCTGTCGTCCTCGTCCACGCACAGCCGCGAAATGACCTCCGAGGAGGCCCGGGCGTTCGGGATGCGGATGATCGAACGGTTCGACGTCGACTGGAAACGATACGGCTACGACGAGGCCAGCCTGCGCGAACTCGTCGAGTTCACCCTGCGGATCATGCTCTCGTTCATCGTGGCGCCCAACGATCCCGATCGCTCGCCAGATGACCTGCGCCGGTTCCTGAGGCGCTGGCTGGGCGAAGCGGTCGCGGCGCAGAAAAAGCGCGGCCTCTAGCTCGAACCACCTCCACCGGCGGATACCGACCTGGGCTATATACCCTACGGGGTATGGTATTTTGCAGGACAGGAGGTGCGAGGTGCGTCTGATAGCCACGATCACGAAACGGGCCTGGCTGCCACTGGTGGTCGCCTTGGCGGCAGTGGCCGGATCCATGGCCGTGCTCAACCTGCGCGGAGCCTTCGGATCCGACGCGATCTTCCACTGGGACGGCAGCGGTTCCCAGCCGATCGCCTCCATCAACGAAAAACAAGTCATCTACGAGGTTTTCGGCCCGGACACCAGCACGGGCCGGATCAGCTACCTCGACGACGGGGCCCAGCCGAGGCGCGCGATGTTCGCCCGGCTGCCGTGGAGCTTCACCATCACCACAACGAGTCCTGCCGTGATCGGCAACGTTGTGGCCCAGGGTGACGGCGACCGGATTGGTTGCCGCATCACCGTCAACGGCTCGGTGCACGACGAACACGTCGCGGTCGGACGCCACGCCCAGGCCTTTTGTCTGGTCAAAGCCGCATGAGCACCCCGGCTGATCCCCGGCCGTGGTACATGCGGCTGGTCCGCAGGCTGGCCTGGCCGCTGATCGTCTTCTGGCTGCTGGTGACCGTCGGCCTCAACGTACTGGTGCCGCCGATCGAGTCGGTGGCGCGAGACCACGCGGTGACGATGTCCCCTCCCGACGCCCCGTCGCTGATCGCGGCGAAGCACATCGGCGCAAAGTTCGACGAGTTCGACTCCGACAGCATCGTCATGCTGGTGCTCGAGGGCGAGTCCGAACTCGGTCCGGACGCCCACCGCTATTACGACGCGCTGATCGAACGGATTGCGGCCGATCACGAACACGTCCAGCACATCACGAATCTGTGGGGTGACCCGATCACCGCCGCCGGTGTGCAGAGCAACGACGGCCGCGCCGCCTACGCCCAGATCAACACCGCCGGCGACCAGGGCAGCACCCTGGGCAATGAGTCCGTCGACGCAGTCCGCAAGATCGTCGCGTCGGTGCCGGCACCAAACGGGGTGAAGGCCTACGTCACAGGCCAGGCCGCGCTGACCACCGATATGACCGAAGCCGCCGATAAATCCATGCTCAAGATGATGGCCGTCACCGGCGGTGTCATCGTCATCATGCTGGCGCTGGTCTACCGATCCGCCGCCACCGTGGCCCTGGTTCTGGTGATGGTCGGTTTCGAGATGGGCACCGCCCGCGGCCTGGTCGCGCTGCTGGGAGACCAGGGCCTGCTGGGCTTCTCGACATTCGTCGTCGCGATGTTGTCGTCGCTGGCGATCGCCGCGGGGACCGACTACGCGATCTTTCTGATCGGCCGTTACCACGAAGCCCGCAACGCCGGCGATGACCGCGAAACGGCATGGTACTCGATGTTCCGCGGCACCTGGCATGTCATCTTGGGCTCGGGGCTGACCATCGCCGGAGCCTCGCTGTGTCTGCATTTCGCCCGGCTGTCCTATTTCAAAGCACTCGGCATCCCCTCGGCTCTGGGCCTGCTGGTGGTGATCGCCGGCGCGCTGACCGTCGCCCCTGCCATCGTCGCGGTCGCCGCCCCGTTGCTCGACCCCAACCGGGTCGAAGGGCGTGGATGGCGGCGCATCGGCACCGCCAACGTCCGTTGGCCCGGACCGGTGTTCATCGCCGCACTATTGGTCACCCTGGTCGGGATGCTCGCGGTGCCCGGCATGAAGATCAGCTACAACGATCGCTTCTACATCCCGGCCCACCTGCCAGCCAATGTTGGCTATGACGCCGCCGAACGGCATTTCAGCGCCGCCCGGATGAATCCCGACGTGTTGATGGTCGAAACCGACCACGACCTGCGCAACCCCGCCGACATGATCATCTTGGACCGGATCGCCAAGAACATCTTTCGCACCCGGGGGGTGGAGCGGGTGCAGAGCATCACTCGGCCGCTGGGTAGTCCCATCGACCACACGTCGATACCGTTCCAGATCAGCATGCAAGCCGTTCCGATCCAGGAAAACCTGCAATTCATGAGCGATCGGCTCGCCGACATGCTCACGATGAGCGACGATCTCGACGCCACCGTCGACTCGATGGTGCGGCTGCGGGACCTCGTCACCCGAATGAGCACCACCACCGAGAACATGAACGCCGACATAGCCACCATTAGCGCGACCGTCGACGAGATCCGGGACCACATCGCCGATTTCGATGACGTCGCCCGCCCGGTCCGCAACTACTTCTACTGGGAACAGCACTGCACCGGCATCCCGGTCTGTCATGCCATCCGTTCGGTCTTCGACGCCTACGACGGCATGGACAAGTTCAGCGAGAACATGGCGCCGCTGCTGGCCGACATGGCCGACATGAACACCGTGCTGCCGCAGATCGTCGGGCAGTTCGACCCGATGATCTCGGTGGCGAAATCCATGCAGGCCAGCCTGCTTGCGATGCACTCGAGTTTCTCCGGCCTGGTGACCCAGATGTCACGGATGAGCGACACCGCCAGCGAGATGGGCCGGGCGTTCGATGCCTCCAAGGCTGACGACTACTTCTACCTGCCGCCGGAGGCGTTCGACAACCCCGACTTCCAGAAGGGCCTGACGATCTTCGTGTCCCCGGACGGCACCGCGGCTCGCTTCATCGTCACCTACGATGCGGATCCGGCCACGCCTAAGGGCATTTCGTTCGTCGAGCCGATGCTGGCTGCCGCCCACGACGCGGTGAAGGGCACGCCGCTGACCAACGCCAAGTTCTATCTCACCGGAACCGCAGCGGTATACAACGACATTCAGGCCGGCTCCGCCTACGACATCCTGATCGTCGGGGTTGCCGCGGTGACGTTGATCTTCATCGTGATGCTGTTGATCACCCGCGCCCTGGTGGCCGCTGCCGTGATCGTCGGAACCGTGCTGCTGTCGCTGAGTGCGGCGTTCGGCCTGTCGGTGCTGGTGTGGCAGCACATCTTCGGGCTGCCGCTGAACTGGATCGCGCCGGTGTTCGGAGTCATCATCCTGCTGGCGGTTGGCTCGGACTACAACCTGCTGCTGGTTTCTCGGTTCCAGGAGGAGATCGGCGCCGGGGTCAAGACCGGGATCATCCGATCCATCGGCGGTACCGGATCGGTGGTCACCACGGCAGGTCTGGTGTTCGCGTTCACGATGATGTCGATGGCGGTCAGCGACCTGTACTCGATCGGCCAGGCGGGCAGCACGATCGGGCTCGGCCTGTTGTTCGACACGCTGATCGTGCGGTCATTTCTGACCCCATCGATCGCGGCGCTGCTCGGCCGTTGGTTCTGGTGGCCCAGCAAAATACACCGAGTGCGGCCGGCGCGGACCGCACCGCCCGCGGTAGCGGCGACTACCCCGCCGCCGGTGACCGCGGGATCACGCTAGGACGAAAGTCGTACTGGGTGGCGACACCGCCCATGCCGCCGCGCCCGGCGAGATTGCCGACCGGCACCATCGGCGGCATCATCCCGGCACCGGCTGCCGGAGCGGTCGTCCCACCGGCCAGTGGCAGCGCCGTCGCTGACGGGGCGGCGCTGCCGCCCACTCCGGTCCAGGCCGGCGGCACCGATAGTGCACCGATCGAGGCGGCCCGGCCCAGTCCGGCCGTCGCCGTCGGAGCGCCGGTGAGTCCGGTCAGTGTCACCGCACGACTGCCAGACGCCAGCGCCCCGGCCGCGGCGGCGGGCGCCACCCCGGTCGCTACCGCCCCGGCAGCCCCCTTGGCTCCGTTGGTGCCGCCCATGAGCATCCGCATCAGCATGCTCATCGGCATCATCGCCATGCGCAACGGCATGGTCAGCGAGGAGAGACTGGACAGCGACGTCGCCGATGCACCCGACGACGTCTCTGTCGCCGGCGCCGCCAGACTCTGCAGTGCCGCCGGGGTTGTCGAGATCAGCTGCGGCCCTTGACTCATCAACGTCTCGGCGTCGGTTCCGGTGGTGGCGGCAGCAGACTGTGCCACCGACACGGCCTGGTTGGCCTGCCCGGACGGGTCGATGGTCTGCGGCGGCGACGTGAATGGTGTGAGCCGGGTGGCTGCCGCCGACGCTGCGGCGTAGCCGTACATCGCCGCTGCGTCCTGTGCCCACATCTCCAGGTACTCCGCCTCGGTGGTCGCGATCGCCGCGGTGTTCTGCCCCAGCACGTTCGTCGCGATCAGCGTCGCCTGCAGGCTGCGATTGGCCGCGATGAGCGCAGGTGCAACCGTGGCGGCGAATGCGGTTTCATACGCCCCGACCGCCGCAGACACCTGGGCGGCCGCCTGCTGCGCCTGCGCCCCGGTGGCGCTGAGCCAGGTGATGTACGGGCTGGCCGCGGCCGCCATGGCCGCCGACGAAGGCCCCGCCCACGACCCGGTGGTCAGGCCGGCGACCACCGAACCGTAGGACGCGGCCGTCGCGTTCAGTTCGGCGGCCAGATCCTGCCAGGCCGTCGCGGAGGCCAGCAGTGAGCCCGGCCCGGCTCCGGCGTACATCCGGGCCGAATTGATCTCCGGTGGCAGGGCTCCGAAATCCATTGCCTCCCCTAATGTCCGGCCGGCAAAGGCACGCCGGTCAATATCTTTAGGAAGGCTAGCTAGCTGCTTTGGGTGCCCGACATGTCCCGGCTGTGCGCCCGCTGTGCGTGCCGGCGATGACGCCGCGGTATCAGCGACGGTCCAGCGCGCCCGCGAGGTAGTGCTCGCGGCACGCCGTACGCCCGAGCTTGCCGCTGGTGGTGCGCGGGATAGCTCCAGCCGGCACGAACCGGATATCGGCGGGGGTCAACCCGTGCACCCGGGAGACCTCCGCGCGGATCGCCGCGATCGCCGGCGCGGGATCTTCGCGCCCGGTTCCGGTGGCGCGCTCGGCGACGATCACCAGTCCGCCGAGGGAATCGGCCGGTGCGGTGAACGCCACCACGTAACCGCTGCGCACCATGGCCGAGGCGTGTGCCACGGTGGCCTCAATGTCTTGCGGGTAGTGACTGCGGCCGTCGATGTTCATCAGATCCACGGTCCGGCCGGTCACATAGAGCTCGCCGTTGCGATAGAACCCCAGATCCGCGGTGCGCAGCCAGGTGCCGTCGCTCGGCACACGCTCGGCGTGACTGCCCTGCGCCAGCCGGTGTCGCAGCCGGGCGCCGAAGACGCGTCGAGTCTCATCGGGCCGGCCCCAGTAGCCGGCGGTCACGTTGTCGCCATGGAGCCAGATCTCGCCGATGTGACCGTCGGGCAGCTCCCGGCCCGCTTCCGCGTCGACGATCACCGCCCACAGGCTGCGCGCGACCCGGCCGCAGGAGACCTGGACCACCGCATCCGGGGCGTCGGCGGCCACCGGCACCGCGCGGCCCGCCCCGAGCTGCTCACGGCCCAGGTGCAGCACGCTCGCCTCGGCGTCGGGGGCGATCGTGGCAACGAACAGCGTCGCCTCGGCGATTCCGTAGGACGGTTTGATCGCGGTGCGCGGCAGCCCGTAGGGCGCGAAGGCCTCGTTGAAGGCAGTGATCGCCGACATGCTCACCGGCTCGGACCCGATGATCATCACCACGTTCGACAAGTCGATGTCGGCGCCCGGCGCGGGCAGGCCGCGCTGGGCGGTCAGTTCGTAGGCGAAGTTCGGTGCCGCGGTGACCACCCGACCGCGCCGTGATGCGTCCGACAGGGCGTTGATCCAGCGTTGCGGCCGGCGGATGAACGCGGTCGGTGAGATCAGCGTGGAATGCCCCCCGTAGACCGCGGGAAATCCGATCATCGACAGGCCCATGTCGTGGTAGAGCGGTAACCAACTGAGCCCGTGGGTGTTTCGGTCCAGCATGTCGATCGACAGGATCATCTGCAGCAGGTTGGTTCCCACCGCGCGGTGGGTCACCTGCACACCGATCGGCGGCCGGGTGGTGCCGGAGGTGTACTGCAGGTGCGACACGTCGTCGACATCGATTGCCACGGGCACGAACGCTGCGGCGGCCGCGTCGGGAATCTCGTCGATGGTCACGACCCGTGGTCGCAATTGCTGCGGCAGCCCGCCCAGAAAGTCCTCGACGACGTGACGCGCCGCCGCCGTGGTCAGGACCGCGACCGGGGTGGAGTCACGCAACGCGGTATCGAGGCGTTCGGCGTGCCCGGGCAGCTCGGGGGCGAACAACGGCACCGCGATGGTTCCGCACTTGACCGCCGCGTAGAACCCGGCGACGTAGTCGAGGCCCTGGGGCGCCAGGATCGCCACCCGGTCGCCGCGCTCGGTGACCTCCTGCAGCCGCGCGGCGATGGCGTGCAACCTGCGACCGAATTGCGCCCAGGTCAGTTCGACGGCGCGGCCTTCGACCGGTCCGGCGTAGTCCAGATAGCGGAAGGCCACCGCGTCGCCGACATTGGCGACGTTGCGGTCGATCAGCGAGATCAGGGTGTCACCCGGCGGCAGGACGATGCCGCCGTCCGCGTCGAGGCACTCCTCGATCTGGACCAAGCCCTTCATGCACCGCAGTCTAGGTGCCCGCCGAATTGCGGCAGCGGTGCCCGGAAGCATCCTCGGCGGCCCGCGGTTGCAACTATGTGATGGGTCGCCGGCTGTTCGCGGCCCCTCGCGTGCCGTTATCCGCCTTGACCGCAAAGGACGTCCATCACAATGGAATTAGGCATACATTTTGTTGATTTCCAGCCCGGTGACCCGGCCCGGCTCGGACCGGTGCTCGCCGGCGCCGCTGTCGCCGCCGAGGAGGCAGGCGCGGCGATGTTCACCATGCAGGACCATTTCTTCCAGATGGAACAGCTGGGCCGCGCCCAGGATCCTTTTCTGGAGTGCTATACCGCCTTGGCTTTCGTCGCCGGTCAGACCCGCAGCATCCCGCTGGGTGTGCTGGTCACCGGCGTGACTTACCGTCATCCCGGGGTGCTGGCCAAAACCGCCGCCACCTTGGACGTCCTGTCGGGAGGACGGTTCATCTTCGGTATCGGAACCGGCTGGTACGAACGGGAACACACCGGCCTCGGCGTCCCGCTTCCACCGCTGAGCGACCGCTTCGAGATGGTCGAGGAGACGCTGCAGATCTGCAGACAGATGTGGAGCCCGGACGATGGGCCCTATGTCGGCAAGCACTACCGGCTGGCTGAGACCATCTGTGCGCCGCAGCCGGTCAGACAGCCACCGATCTTGATCGGTGGTGGTGGCGAGAAGAAGACGTTGCGGCTTGCGGCGCAGTACGCCGACATATGGAACCGCAACGGCACCGTGCTGCGGCCCGACGATTTGGGCCGCAAGGTTGAGGTGCTGCGCCGGCATTGCGAAGAGGCCGGACGCGATCCGGCCGAGATCCGCAAGACGGTCGGACTGTTCGCCGACCCGTTCGCCGATCTCGACGGCTACCTGCGGACCGTGGACTACTGTGCCGGCTTGGGATTCGACCTGGTCCACACCGGGCCGCTGCCGGGCAACCCCGACCCGGTCGGCTTTGTCCGCCGCCTCGGCGACGAGTTGGCGCCCAGACTCGCACAGATCGGCTGACGCAGACCACGAGTACGGCGGGACTCACATCACCGGTTCGTGCAGTGCCAGGCTGATGAAGAGGTAGCCCATGCAGATCAGCAGGTTCAGCGCGGCGAGCATCAGCCCGCCCACGATGAGCACATGCACCAGGCGGCGCCGGTTGCGCTGCGCCCGGGCCAGCCTCTGCTCGCGTTGCATCGCGGTCGCGGCGAGCGCGAACATGTAGTCGATCGACTCCGCCGATCCCGGCGGCGCACCGGCGGTCATCTCCCGCAGGCGGGCCGCCGGGATCTGTACCCCGACCTCGGCGAAGCGCCGGCTCATCCGTCGCGCTCCCCAGCGGCCGATCGGTCGATCCGCCGAAGCGATGCGCTGCGGCGGTTGACCCGCGGGGGTGCTCCAATGGCCTGACCGGGCCGTCATAACTGTTCACCATAGCCACGAAAGCTGCCGAATCCACCGGCTTGCCTCAAGTTCCGGGGCATCGTCTGCGGCGTACGGAAGATGTATGGCGAAACCGGGCTATCGCAGCGCCAGCGGCGGCACAATACTGGGGAGTAACAGGTGCGAACCGGGGCGAACAGGAGCGTGGATCCATGACGACTACCGAAACGAACACAGCAACGAGCGCACCGGCCGGCCGAGACGTCGAGGCCGACGTCGTGGCGACACAGCAATACTTCGACAGCCCGCGTTTCGAAGGAATCACCCGCCTCTACACCGCGCGTCAGGTCGTCGAGCAGCGCGGCACCATCCCCGCCGACTACACCGTGGCGCGCGAGGCGGCGACCGCGTTCTACGCGCGGTTGCGCGAACTGTTCGCCGAGCACAAGAGCATCACCTCCTTCGGTCCCTACTCCCCCGGCCAGGCGGTGGTGATGAAGCGGGTCGGCATCGAGGGCATCTACCTGGGTGGCTGGGCGACGTCGGCCAAGGGTTCCATCACCGAGGACCCGGGCCCAGACCTGGCCAGCTATCCGCTGAGTCAGGTGCCCGACGAGGCGGCCGGGCTGGTGCGCGCCCTGCTCACCGCCGACCGCAATCAGCAGTACCTGCGGTTGCAGATGACCGAAGAACAGCGCGCCGCGACCCCGGCCGTGGACTACCGGCCGTTCATCATCGCCGACGCGGACACCGGTCACGGCGGTGATCCGCACGTACGCAACCTGATCCGGCGATTCGTCGAAGCCGGCGTGCCCGGCTATCACATCGAAGATCAGCGTCCCGGGACCAAGAAGTGCGGACACCAGGGCGGCAAGGTGCTGGTGCCTTCCGACGAGCAGATCAAGCGTCTGAACACCGCCCGGTTCCAGTTGGACATCATGGGTGTGCCCGGCATCATCGTGGCGCGCACCGACGCCGAGGCGGCCAACCTGATCGACAGCCGCGCCGACGAGCGCGACCAGCCGTTCATTTTGGGCACCACCAACCTGAAGATTCCGGCCTACAAGGCCTGCTTCCTGGCGATGACCCGGATGCTGTACAACGCCGGAGTCACCGAGGTCAACGGTCACCTGCTCTACGACCTGCCCGACGGCGAGTACGCCGCCGCCGACGCCTGGCTGGAACGCAACGGCATCGCCGCCCTGATCACCAAGGCGGCCGACGGCTGGCGCGGCAACGGACACCGGTCCGTCGATCGGGTCTACGACGAGATCGAATCGAAGTTCGTCGAGGCCTGGCAGAACGACGCCGGACTGATGACCTATGGGGAGGCCGTGGCCGAGATGCTCGAGTTCGCCGAGCGTGAAGGCGACCCGCGCGATATGACCGCCGCCCAATGGCGCGAATTCGCCGAGCGGGCACCGTTTTACACCGCACACGCAAAGGCCGCCGAACTGAACGCCGATCCGGGCTGGGACTGCGAGCGGGCCAAGACCCCCGAAGGCTACTACCAGGTTCGCGGCGGCATCCCCTATGCGATCGCCAAGTCGCTGGCCGCCGCACCATTCGCCGATCTGCTGTGGATGGAGACCAAGACCGCCGACCTCGACGACGCCCGCCAGTTCGCCGACGCGATTCATGCGGTCTACCCCGACCAGATGCTGGCCTACAACCTGTCCCCCTCGTTCAACTGGGACACCACCGGCATGACCGACGATCAGATGCGGGCCTTCCCCGCCGAACTCGGCAAGATGGGGTTCGTCTTCAACTTCATCACCTACGGCGGCCACCAGGTCGACGGTGTGGCCTCCGAGGAGTTCGCGGCCACCCTGCTGCAGGACGGCATGCTGGCCCTGGCCCGGCTGCAGCGCAAGATGCGGCTGGTCGAGTCGCCCTACCGGACCCCGCAGACCCTGGTCGGCGGGCCCCGCAGCGACGCCGCGCTGGCCGCCTCCTCCGGCCGCACCGCCACCACCAAGGCGATGGGCGCCGGCTCCACCCAGGCCCAGCACCTGGTGCAGACCGAGGTGCCCAAGAAGCTGCTGGAGGACTGGCTGGCGTTGTGGAGCGAGCACTATCAGCTCGCCGAGAGTCTGCGCGTGCACCTTCGCCCGACCCGTCCCGGCTCCGACGTCCTCGAACTCGGGATCTACGGCGACGACGACGAGAAACTCGCCAACGTGATCGTCGACCCGATCAAGGACCGACACGGCCGCAGCATCCTGACCGTGCGCGACCAGAACACCTTCGCCGAGAAGTTGCGCCAGAAGCGCCTGATGGATCTGACCCACCTGTGGCTGATCCACCGGTTCAAAGCTGCCGCGGTGCACTACGTCACGCCCACCCAGGACAACCTGTATCAGACCGAGAAGATGAAGGCGCACGGCATCTTCAGCAGCGTGCACCAGGAGGTCGGCGAGATCATCGTCGCCGACGTGAACCAGCCGCGCATCGACGAACTGCTGGCATCGGATCGGGTGGCGCTGGGCAAGCTGATCAGCAAAGACGACTGAGGCTCACTCCGGCCAGCTGTTTGCCAGAATGGTCTCGACGAAATCGCCACGGACGAATGACGGATCGTAGTGCGCGAGCACGTCGGCGTTCACCGTGCCGAATGTGCTGTCCGGGCGGTGTCTGACGCCTTCGGTGAAGGCATGCAGGATACGGCGTTTGAAGTCGGGTCGCGGGTGCGCCACGGTCACCGCGGCAAGCTGATCCGCGGACAGATCGTCACGGCCGATGCCGAGGACATCGGTCTCGACGCCGGCAGTGACCAGCGCGATCTCCGGGTCGAGGAATTCCGGTACCCCCAGGGTGGTGTGCAAAGCGATGCTCAACCACACCTTGCGGGCATCGGCTTGGTCGATGCCGCGCTCCAGCAGGAAATCCCGTGCCGCGTTCGCGCCGTCGACCTCGAAACGCAGGGCCGAGGTGCTGCGACGCGGCTCGGTCAGGCCCAGGTCGTGGAACATCGCCCCCACGTAGAGCAGTTCCAGGTCGGGAGCCAGCCCGCGGTGTTGCCCCTGTAGCGCGCCGAAGAAGAACACCCGGCGCGAATGGTGATACAGCAGATCGTCTTCGACGTCGCGGATGAACTCGGTGGCCTCCCGCACCAGCGCGGTGTCGGGGATCGACACCCCTGCAACGGTTTCCAATGCTGCGGTCATTGATCCAGCTCCTTTCGGTTCGCTACGTGGGCTTATCCGGCGAGACTTCCGCCGCCGTCCGCCCGGATGATCTGCCCGGTGATGTACCCGGCGTCCTCGTCCAACAAGAAGCAGATCGCATGTGCGATCTCCTCCGGCCTACCGACGCGATGCATCGGAATGTTCTGCAGGAAAACCTTTTCCCGCTCCGAGCCGACCGGGCTGCGCTCCCGGTACATTTCGGTCTCGGTGGGGCCGGGCGCCACCGCATTCACGGTGATACCCGTCTCGGCGAGTTCCCGCGCCCAGATCAGGGTGCAGGTTTCCAGCGCCGCCTTGGCCGCCGCATACGGCGTGCGCTCCGGGCTGCCCAACGTGGTCAGGCTCGTGACGTTGACGATGCGGCCCCATCCGCGGTCGACCATGCCCGGCAGTACGGCCTGGACCACCTGCACCGCGGTACGCACGTTGAGGTCGTAGGTCTCAAACAGGTGATCGAGGTCGATCGATCCAATCCGGCCGAAGTGCGCGAAGCCCACGTTGTTGACCACCGCATCGACGGTGCCGCCGGCGAGGATCGCATCCAGCGTGCGCGCGGTGGCCGCACGGTCGGCCAAGTCCACCGGATAGAACGGCCCCGGAAAACTCGCGGGTGCGGTGCGGGCGATACCGATCGGCTCCACCCCCCGCGATGCCAGGCGGTCCACCACCGCCCGCCCGATTCCCTTGGAGGCGCCGGTGATCAACACCCGTCGGTCCGACCTGCTCTCGGGCATCTGTTCTCCTCTCAACAACACTTCGATCCGATTCTGGTCGCCCAATCGGCGATCCAGCCATGGCAGATGCGCCGTAGTTCCCACAGCTTGCGACGCTGGGCTGCGATGAACAGCGCACGGCCCAGGCGGTAGGTTCCTACCGCCTGGGCCGTGGTGACGACTGGACTGCCTAAATGTCCAGACCGAGGAACGCATCCCCGGGGTCCAGCAGCGCGGAGGCGTCGAAGACGCCGAACAGTGCGCTGAGGTCCACGTTCCCCAATGGCGTCACCAAGATGTCGGTAACGGTGCCCTCGGCGCCGTCCAGACCCGGGATTGCGGTGTAGACGTTGGCGAAACCGCCGCCGAAGTTGAGCACGTCATACACCGAGCCGAGCGCGGGCAAGTCCGCTGTGTCCACGCCGGTGGCGGCGGTGACGCCGTCGACGGTGAACGCGGTGTTGGTCAGGCCCAGCAGCTGCGTCACGGTCTCCGCGGTGTGCACACTGCCGAGCTGTTCGGCATCGGAACCGGTTCCGTCGTAGACGTGGAAGCTCTGCTGTGCCAGCTGTAGCAGGATCGAGGTGCCGGGGAAGGTGGCGACACCGCCGCCGATATTGAGCAGCGGTGGTGCTCCGATGGTCTGGAAGACCGGGGTGTAGCCCTCGGTCGCGTTAGCCCCGGCCCCGGTGAACGGATCGAAGGTGGTGTCGCCGATGCTGAAAGCATCCTTGCCGATTGCCGTTTCGGCCAACCCGGTGAACGCATCGCCGGGGTTCAGCGGCTCCGCCACATCGATACTGCCGAACAACGCGCTCAAATCCATACTCCCCATCGGTGTGATCAGGGTGTCGGTGACGACACCGTCTGGTCCCGGGGTGGCGGTGTAGACGTTCGTGAATCCGCCGCCGAAATTGACCGAGTCATACACGGTGCCCACCGCCGGCAGGTCGTCGCCTTCTCCACCAGTGACCATCAGCTGCGTGTTGGTCATCCCCAACAGGTTCGTCACGTGCTCAGAGGTGGTGATGGTGCCGACCTGCGTGACCGCATCACCGGAACCGCTATAGACGTCGAAACTCTGCGGAGCCAAGATGATTCCGCCGTGTGTGGCATCCCCGATCGAAGCGCCCCCGATATTCAGGAACGGCGCGACTCCGGTCAGTGCTGCGACCGGAGCGAAGCCCTCCGTGATGGAGCCGCCGGTTTGGGTGAACGGGTCGAGGGTGAACCCGTCGATCGCAAAGGCGTCTTCGCCCCCGCCGGCGGCACCGGCTTGCAGCTCGGCGAATGCGTCGCCGGGCTGCAGCGGAGTCGCAGCATCGATACCGCCGAACAACGGGGTCAGATCCATGTTTCCGAATGGCGTCACGAACGTGTCGGTGACGGTGTCCGGTTCATCGTCGGCGCCCACGACGGCGGTGTAGACGTTCGCGAAGCCACCACCGAGGTTGAATACGTCGTAGACCGATCCCACCGTCGGTAAGGGCACATCGGTCGCCGGCGGCGCGCCGACGACGGTGAACTGGGTATTGGTGAAGCCCGCCAGATTCGCCACCACCACACTGGTGTTGATGCTGCCGAGGTCGGTGCCGTCGGCAGCGTTGAACACCTCGAATTCCTGCCCGGCCATTGGCCCGCCGAGCGCGAATCCCCCACCCAGAGTCAATAGGGGCGGAGCGCTGGTGAGCGGGTGAACGAGGGCGTAGCCCTCCTCGTTCCCGTTGACCGGGTCGAAGGTGAAACCGCCGATCGTGAACGCATCGGCTCCCGTCGCAGTGGGAACGACAGGGCCCGGGTCGTCGGCCAAGGCCGCAGCCCCGACGTTGAACCGGTCCGCGGTCAGCGCCACATCCCGGCGAATCTGCGCGATGTCGGGCGCGGGTACGGGGCCTACGACGACGCTCGCGCTGGCGGCCGCGGCGCCGGCGGCGACGCACAGCCGGACCCGGGCGGCGGACCCCCCTGCGGTTCCACCCGGGTGACAGGACAATTGCATGACTTCTCCTCTGCTGAACGTGGTTACGTCGGTACGGCACCGAGCGCCGCGACCGCCCCGTGGTCTTACCAAAGCGGCGAAGCCAAGGCGTGTCCGCGATGAGCGGCATGTACACCAGACGCTCGTCGGCGTCGTCGCGCCGATGTCACGGCCCGCGATGTCAGCTATTGTGGGAAAGTTGTCACATCGACCACTGCGCTTGAGTTGCACCGAAGCCGACACTGCTGTGGTGATGTCGCGCTACGCGCGGGCTTCCTCGATGATTGCGGTACCCGAGGCGATAGCACGCGGATTGGGGTTCGCCCCGCAACGCTGCCTTGCCACGCCGGACGGGTCGTTGTCGGCGGCGATCTGGCGGTTCCGGGACCGGCCGTCCTACGAACTGAGCCGCACCGCAGACAGGTACACCGACGTCATCGCGATGCCGATCAGCGGACACCACCACCACACCTACTTCGGCAACGGCCGGCTGAGATGGAGTCGCCCGCATCCGGTATTTCACATGAACATGGTCGTGGCCGGAGAACAACCGCGCGCAGTGTTCACCTCGGACCGGCCGTTCACCTATCTACATGTCTACGTGCGGCACGAGATGATCGAGCGGCTGGCCGTCGAAAGCGGCCTGCTGGCAATGGGCGAGCCGGTCACCCTCGTCGACCCGATGTGTTCACACGATCCGTTCGTCGAATTGGTCTTTCGGCAGATCCTCCGGGAAATGTCCTGTGGCGACAGGGTTTCCCGGACGATGCTGAGCGCACTCGGTCAACAACTGGTGACCGGTCTGTTGCGGCGGCATTCGAGTGTCACTGGAACACAGCTGCAGTCGCCGAAATCAGGTGGTGCCTACCGTGATTGGCGGCTACACCGTGCGATCGAATACCTCGAGGCCCACCTCGCCGATGAGCTTGATCTTGGCGAGATCGCCGCGTCGGTAGGCCTCTCGGTGACACGCCTTGCGGCGCTTTTTCGGGAAGCCACCGGCGAGCCACCGCGCCGCTGGTTAATGCACCGCCGCTTCGCGCGGGCGTGTGAACTGCTGGCGACCTCGTCGCTGAGTGTCACCGAGATCGCTCATCGATGCGGGTTCGCCAGCTCCCAACATCTCGCCACGGTGATGCGACGGCGGCACGCCACTACCCCGAGCGACTACCGGAGGCGAGTACTGGGCGCACAGCTACAACCATGACACCGAAACCGGGATCGTGTCGCTATCTGTGGGATGCACGGCGGCAATGACCCTGGGGTCCGGAGCGCGGTCACAGCAGACTGACCTTGGTTGAGCGGAGGTCGCTGATGCCCTTGGGTAGGTGTGAGGGGTGTTTTCGGTGAGCAGAACGGTGGTGCTCGTCGTCTTCGACGGCGTGAAACTTCTCGATGTCGCGGGCCCGGCCGAGGTGTTCGCCGAAGCCAACAGGTTCGGCGCGTCGTACCAACTGAAAGTCGCGTCGGTGGACGGTCGGGCGGTGCGGACCTCGATCGGGATCCCGTTCACGGTCACCGACCGGATTTCGGCACTGGAGTCTGTCGACACGGTGATGGTCGCCGGTGGCGATGCGCTGGTCGGCCGGCCCATAGATCCGGCGCTTGTCCACGCACTCACATCCGTCGCCACCCGCACCCGCCGTCTCACGTCGGTGTGTACGGGCGCGTTCATCCTGGCCCGGGCCGGCCTGCTCAGGGGACGTCGCGCGACCACCCATTGGCGCCACACCGGGCGGCTGGCCCGCGCGTTCCCCGACATCGATGTCGAACCGGATGCGATCTTCGTCCGTGACGGCGACGTCTTCACCTCGGCGGGAGTGTCGTCGGGCATCGACCTGGCGCTGGCCCTCGTCGAGCAGGATTTCGGTACCGAACTGGCCCGTCAAGTAGCCCGCACTCTGGTGGTGTACCTCAAACGTGCTGGCGGGCAATCACAATTCTCGGTCCTCGTGGAAAGCGATCCACCACCGGGATCGGCGCTACGCGGTGTTCTCGATTCGATCGCGGCTGATCCCGGTGCCGACCACAGCGTGAAAGCCCTTGCCGCACGGGCATCGATGAGCACACGGCAGCTCACCCGACTGTTTCATGCGGAACTGGGAATCACCCCGGCCCGCTACGTCGAAACGATCCGGATCGACATCGCCCGGGCAGCACTCGACGCGGGTCACAGCGTCACCGACACGGCGCGGCTGGCAGGCTTCGGCAGCACCGAGACGCTGCGTCGGGTCTTCGCCAGCCACCTCGGCATCTCGCCGAAGGCTTACCGAGACCGATTCCGCACCACCGGGTCCCACCGACCCGTCGGACCCGGTGCCGCGCACTCGGGTGAAGGCGGCTAAGCCCGAATCGCGGCGACCGTGTCGGCCAGTGTTTCCCGCGGATCACGAAACACCACGCCGAGGTCGCGTTCGGCCGGCGAATCATCGGACGCCGGCATCTGGGTGTAGTACTGCATGCCCGCCGCGGTGAGCGGCGTGCTGATCGGCAGCACCCGCTCGGCCTGATCCAGCAGGCGCCCCACCCAGCGCAACGCGACATCCGGCAGCGGCGCGGCAAGCATGGCCGAGCCGGACACCGTCGCGAAAAGGCTCGCCAGCTGCCGCGCCGGCACCCGGTGGCCACCGGCCATGTAGCGGCGCGGGCCGCGGCCGGGTTCCAGCAGTGCGACGTGCAATGCCGCCAGGTCGCGCACGTCGACGATCAGCCATGCGGCGCTGCGGCCAGGAATCACCCGCATCTGCAGCGCGGCCCGTACGCCTTCGCCGGCTTCGCCGAACCGGTCGCCGACCGGCGGACCGAGCACCATGCCCGGATAGGTGATGTCCACCGGGAAGCCGGCTTCCTGCAGGCCGCGCACGTAGCGCTCCTCGCGTGCCTTGGACCGGCCATAGCCGTCGGAGCCGCCGGCCACCGGCAGGTCGGCACGCAGCGTGCCGAGCCCGGGCCGAAACAGCGCGGTGAAGCTGGAGACGTGGATGATCGGGTCTAAGCCCAATTCGACGGCGCCGCCGAGCACGTGGCGGGCGCCATCGGAATTGGTGGCCATCATCTGCTCGTTCTGGCGCGGATCGGTGGCGACCAGCGCGGCCGCATGAACGACGGCATCGCAGCCCTCCAGCGCGCGCCGCACCGAGTCGGCGTCGGTGATGTCGCCGACGACGTAGTCCGACACGTCGACACCGAGCCGTTCGACGCTGGTGTGCAGACCGGCGGGTTTGCGAACCAGGAAGCGCACCCGGTGCCCGGCGTCACTGATCGCCTTCGCGGTCCAGCCGCCGACGAATCCGGTTCCTCCGGTGATCAGCACCCGCATTGCAGCCATCCACCGATTCTGCTACGGCTCGGGCCCCGACCGGGGCGGGTCAGGTCCGCTTGGGCAGCTGGCCGGCGATCAGCGGCACGATCTTGTCCGCCATGTAGGCGTGCCCGGCGTCGGTGGGATGCACCCCGTCGGGACCGATCAGTTCCGGCCGGCCGACGAACCAGCGTTCGGCCAGCGGGTCGACGAATTCCGCCCCGACGACCCGTGCCTCGGCGCTGAGGATGTCGCGGATGCGCCACACGTTTGCGGGCACGTCGGCGGTGGGCCACGGCGGCCCGATCACCAGCATCCGGGCCGACGGGGTGGTGCGCCGGGCCAGGCTCAGGGTGTCGGCGACCAACCGGGTCAGCTCGCCCGGCTCGACATCCTGGTCGTTGCGGGAGCCGAAGAACACCACCAGCGCGTCGTCGGGCTGCACGGCTCGGGCGGTGAGATCCCCGAACAGTCCGCCGCGGTTGCCGCGCACGGCATAGCCGGCGCCACCCTCGGCCGCCACGTCGGCGCTGACGTAGATCCCGCGGCCGGCCAGGGTCTGCCAGGCCCGCGCGGTCCAGTTCGCCGCGCCGCGACCGGTGTCTTCAAACCCCGCGGTGTAGGAGTCGCCGATCACCGCGACCCGGTTCGGCGAAGCGCTCAGCGGCACAGTCTGGAAGTGGCGGGCCGAATCGTGGCCACGGGCCAGGTAACCGGTTCCCCCCACGACTGCGGCGACGACGGCCACCAACGAGACCGCACATGTCATCACCCGACTCACAGCCCACCTCCCCGATCGGCAGCGCGCACGTCAGCCGCGGTCAGCCCGTCAGGACACACTGACCGGAACTGCGGCGGCGCGCTTATCGAGGATCTCATCCACGGATTCGACGGCCAACGGGTCCTCCGCGGGCGTCACCTGCGGTGTCTCGGGCCTAGCACCGATCATCCTGCGCATCCAGCGCCGACCCGGCTCCTCGATGCCGTGGAACAGCAGCACCGACAACGCCGTCGCCGCCGCCAACAGTGCACATACCGTCCACTTTGCCGCGGTCGCCCCTTCGTCCAGCATGATCTCGAATTGTATTGCGGCCCAGTTCCACGCCGTGTGCACCAGCTCGTGAACCATGTACAGACAGAACGAGATCTGTCCTCCGTACACCATCAGCCGCGTCGACAGCAGCGCGGGCAGGCTGCCGGTTCCGACCGCCAGGGCCATCACCAGCGGCACGAACAGCACGTCGACCAGGCCGCCGCTGTCGTAGAGCCCGGAGATCGGATGGGCATCGAAGTAGTACAGGATGGCGACGGTCGCGGCGATGAGCAGCGCAGAGCAGTATCCGGCGGCGCGGCGCCCCCGGTCGCTCAGTCCAAGCTTGCGCACGGAAGCGCAGGCCAGCGCGCCCGCGGTGAACTGCATGACGATGCGCGGCAACCAACTCCACGGCGTGTAGAACTGGCCGGTGGCCAGCAATAACAACAGCGGCGGCAGCGAGGCGATGATCGCCAGGGCGGCCAGACCACGCGCCGAGGTAGCCCGCATCATCCGGTAGACCACCAGGATCAACCCACCGAACAGCAGGTAGGCCAGCCATTCGGCGCTGATCGACCAGGCCGGCCCATCCCAACTCGACCCGTCGAAGAACGGCTCGAACCACAACTGCACCAGCAGAACCTGGCGCACATAGCTGGTCGCGGTCAGCCTGCTGAGGTCCTCGGTGGGGACATGGCCCACGTGCAGGGTGAAGATCACCCACAGCAGCGCCAGGTGCAGCGTGACCAGGTAGATCGGCCACACCCGGGCCAGCCGCAACCACAGGAAATGCAGGGTAGCCCGCGCCGAGAACGACTCCCCCATCCGTTCCAGATAGTTCCAGGTCAGCACGAATCCGCTGAGAATGAAGAACAGGTCGACGCCCTGGGCCCCGCGGTCGAGCACCGGGGCCAGCGCGTCGCTGAATGCCGGCGACGCCAGCCGCAGCAGCGGCCGGAAATGAAAGAGCACCACCCACACCGCAGCGATGATGCGGAGCCCGGTGAGGGCTTTGATCTCTCCGCTGCGCACAACACTCTTTCGCCGGTGGGCTCTGCTGTCTCGGCCGCCGAGGGTGCGGGGTGACCGGCAGCCATCGCAGACTAGCAGCGGCGTTGTCCGCGGTGAAGTTGTCGACCGGGTGCGTCTGCCGGATATTTGCCGACCGTTGTGAATACTGAAGCGATGCCAGAGGACTATCGGGTGGGTCGCGGGATCGCCGATATCACCGGCGAGCCGGCCGAGTGCGGGATGCTCGGCTACGGAGTGGCCTCCCAGCAGACCTCCGGCCTGCACAACCGGCTGCGCGCCCGGGCCTTCGTTTTCGTCCACCCGGCCCCGGCCGCCGCCACCGACCGCCTGCTTCTGGTCGTCTGCGAACTGCCGTTGCTGCTGGAAAGCGTGCACCAGGAGGTGCTCGGTCGCCTCGCCGCCGCCTACGGCGAGGCGTACACGTTCCACAACGTGATGCTCACCGCGACGCACACTCACTGCGGCCCAGGCGGTTACGCCGATCACTGGCTCTACAACTCCAACACCGGCGGGTTCCGGCCGCAGACGTTCGCTGCGATCGTCGACGGCATCTGCGAGGCCGTCGATCGCGCGCATGCCGACCTGGCGCCCGCCGGCTTGAGCCTCGCCGTTGGCCGTCTGCACGATGCCAGCAGCAACCGCTCACCCTCGGCATTCGCCCGCAACCCGGCCGCCGACCGCGCCCATTTCCCCGACGCCATCGACCCCCAGAGCACGCTGCTGCGCATCGAACGCAGCGGCCGCCTGGTCGGCGCGGTCAACTGGTTCGCCACCCACGGCACGTCCATGACCAACCGCAACACCTTGATCAGCGGCGACAATAAGGGTTACGCCGCCTACCAGGTGGAGCGCCTCGACCGCGGCGTCGACTACCTGGCGTCCGAACCGCCGGAATTCATCGCCGCCTTCGCCCAGACCAACGCCGGGGACATGTCGCCCAACCTCAACCACCGGCCCGGCAGCGGCCCCACCCAGGACGAGTTCGAGAACACCCGGATCATCGGCGCCCGGCAGGCGGCCGCGGCGACCGACCTGACCACCGGACACGGCACCGAGGTCACCGGCGGTCTCGACGCGCGGGCCACCTACGTCGACCTGTCGGATTTCGAGGTCCGGCCCGAATTCACCGGCGACGGCCGATCCCATCGAACCGGCCCCGCGCTGGCCGGCGCGGCGGCCCTGGCCGGCACCGACGAAGGCCCCGGCCCACTGCACCCGCTGGTCAGACAGGGCCGCAACCGGCCCATCGATGCGCTGGTCGCAGGCACCGTCTACCGGCTGGCTCCCCGGCTACGGGACGCCCACGCCCCCAAAGGGGCGGTGGGACCGGGACGCCGGCTCAACAAGGCCCTGACCCTGATGGCCACCGGAGGCCCGATCCAGCTGCTGCGCATCGGGCAGCTGTATTTGATCGGCATCCCGGCCGAGGTGACCATCGTGGCCGGGCTGCGACTGCGCCGCACGGTAGCCGCCATCGTCGGCGCGGAGCTGCGCGACGTGCTGGTGGCCGGCTACAGCAACGGCTACCTGCACTACGTCACCACCCCCGAGGAGTACGAGGAGCAACGCTACGAAGGCGGCAGCACGATGTTCGGCCGCTGGGAGCTGGCAGCGCTGCAGCAGGTGGTCGCCGAGTTGGCCACCGCGATGCACCAGCAGCGGCCGGCACCGCACGGCAAGCCCCCCGCCGAGCCGCCCCGCCACCGGCGGTCGCGGCGCCGCGTACACCCGGACGAACCTGACCCCGGTCACCGGTTCGGGGACGTCCTGCTGCCGCCACAGTCCCGCTACCAGCCGGGGGCCACGGTGACGGCGGTGTTCGCCGGGGCGTACCCGAACAACGACCTGCATCGCGGCGGCACCTACCTGCGCGTTGAGCGCGAAACCGGCCAAGGATGGAGCACCGTCGCCGACGACGGCGACTGGTCGACGACGTTCCGCTGGCACCGGACCGGCCGCCGCGGGTCGACCATCACCGTGACCTGGACGGTGCCCGACGACACCGCCGCGGGACGCTACCGGCTCCGCTACCACGGCGACGCGCGGGGACGCGACGGACGGATCACCGCGTTCAGCGGGCGGACGGAGCCCTTCGATATCTCACCAAAGCGTTAATCCGCCGCCCAACGCGCCTTAACTTCGCCGCCTAACGTCGGGAAATGTCACGGTCGGTTATCCACCGGCAGTGAGCAGACGAGCAGAGCGGGGGCTGGCATGGCTATCACGATCACCACTCCGGATACGGCGCGGATCAGTCAGCAGGGCAACCCCACCGTCGAGTGCGGTGGCGCGCAGATCCGAGCTCACTCCCGTCACCTCGCCACGGTGATCACGATCCGGGGCCGGATCGATTCCACCAACGTGGACCAGCTCAGCGAACACGCCCGGCGATTCGTCCTGGCCAAGGAACCGCTGCTGCTCGACTTGAGCGGGGTCACCTCGTTCGCCGCCGCAGGCATCTGGCTGCTGTGCGTCCTCGACGGTGACTGCCGCGCCGCGGGCGTGGAGTGGACGCTCATCGAGGGCCAGGCGGTCAACGAACTGCTCGGCGACTTCGACGAGGACGCCATGTTCCCGACGGCGCGCTCGGTGGAGCAGGCCCTGCACGCGCTCGCCGACGGCAACGACCAGCGCCGTCAGGCACTGCTGCCGCTGTTTCAGAAATCGGCCTAACGATAGACCGGAGCACCCGTAGCGCGGCCGCGGCGCTGCGCTGGTGGCCGCCGGTCGGCCTGCTGGCGACGCTGGTTCTGGGTTGGGCGGTGGGCCGGGGCTCGACAACCCTCGACAGCTGGTTCGACCAGCGCCTCCGCGATGTCACCGGTGCACAACCGCGGTGGCTGTTGGCCTTCACCAGCGGCTGGCTGGTGCTCGCGGTGCTGGCGGGTTGTCTGGTCGTCACACTGCTCCGGCGGCAGTGGGCGCTGGCGGCCGCGGTGCTGGTCTGCCCGTTCGCCGTCACCGCGGTCAGCCAGGCCCTCAAATACCTGTTCGACCGCCGCAACGGCCCCTACCTGGAGTATCCGAGTGGGCACACCACGCTGCTGGTCGCGGTGCTGGGCATGATGGTGGTGGTGGCGGCTCGGCGTTGGGCTGTGGTCCTGGCGACACTGCTGAGTCTGCTGGGCATGCTCGGGTTGGTCGCCTGCGGTTATCACTTCCTCACCGACACCCTCGGCGCGGCGATGCTCGCCACCGCGGCGGTCTGTGCAGCGGCTCGATTAACGTCTGCGCTGTGATGGTGCTGCTACCCCCGTCGGAGACCAAGCGGACCGGCGGCGACGGGAAGCCGCTGCGCCTCGACGCGCTGGGATCCCCGCAACTCACCGACGTACGTGCAGCGCTGGTCGACGAGCTGGTCGCCCTGGCCGCGGATCGAGACGCCAGCCGGCGCGCGTTGGCGCTCTCGGCCGCCCAGGATGCTGAGATCGAGCGCAATGCGATGCTGCGCGCCGCGCCGACGGCACCGGCGATCAACCGCTACACCGGCGTGCTGTACGAGGCACTGGACGTCGACTCGCTGCGCGGCTTGGCGGCGGCGCGTGCCGCGAAGCGCCTGGCGGTGGGCTCGGCCCTGTTCGGACTGCTGCGGGCGACGGACCCGGTGCCGGCCTACCGGCTGTCGGCGACATCGAAGCTGCCCGGTCGGCCCGGCCTGGCCCAACGCTGGCGGCCCGTGCTGGAGCCGGTGCTGGCCGAGATCGCCGCCGCCGAACTGATCGTCGATCTGCGGTCCGGGTCTTATGCGGCGTTGGCCAAGATCCCCGGCGCGGTCCGCGTCGACGTGGTCGCCGAGCACCCCGACGGTCGGCGGGCGAGCGTCAGTCACTTCAACAAGGCGCATAAGGGCAGGCTGGCCCGGGTGCTGGCGAGCACCCGATCCGAACCGGATGACGCCGCGGCCGTGGCGGCCATCGCACGCCGGGCGGGGATGCGGGTGGAGCGCGACGAGCACCGGCTGACCGTCGTGGTTGCCGCTTGAGAAGCGACAATGGGCACATGGCGACGCTGCGGGCCCTGATCGGTGCGGCGATGATCGCCGTCGGGGCGCCGGCCGGGCCTGCCGCGGCGACTCCGGGATCGGATGTGCCGCCGCTGCCCGCCCCGGCCCGCGCGGCCGGTTTCATCGATGTCCGCAGCGCGGTGCCGGACGCGGTCATCGATCTGCGGTATGCCACGGCGAACAATTTCACCGGCGTGCAGCTGTACCCGGCCGATGCCCGGTGTCTGGTGCACGAGTCGCTGGCACCGGGCTTGGCAGCGGCCGCCGACGCGCTGCGTGGCCGCGGCCGCACGCTGGTGTTCTGGGACTGCTACCGGCCGCACGAGGTGCAGGTGCGAATGTTCGAGGTGGTCCCGAATCCGAACTGGGTGGCCCGGCCGGGGCCGTTGGCCCGCAGCCACGAGACCGGCCGGTCGGTCGACGTGACGACCGCCGACCCGCAGGGGCACCTGGTCGAGATGGGCACTGACTTCGACGACTTCTCGCCGCGCGCCGCGGCATTCGCCGACGGCATCAGCGCGCGGGCCGCGGCCGAACGCGCCACCCTGCGCGAGGCGATGAGCGCCGGCGGCCTCGCGATCTACTCCGCGGAATGGTGGCACTTCGACGGTCCGGGTGCCGGTGTGGGCCGGCCCATCCTCGACGTTGCGGTCAATTAGCGGGTGGCGCCGCCAGGTGCCGCTCCACCGACTCCACCTTGGTATTCATCGCATCGACCGCGCCGGCTCGCCAATCGGCTTTGATCACGGTGCTCACCCGTGGTGATCGGGCCGCCACCGCTTCCACCGCCCGCTGCACCACGGCCATCGCCTCGGCCCAGCTGTCGCTTTCGATCACGGTGAACATCGCATCGGTGCGGTTGGGTAGGCCGGACTCGCGAACGACCCGCACCGCCTCCGCGACGATCTCACCGACTCCCTCGCCCACCCCGAGCGGTGTGACCGAGAACGCCACCAGCACCGACACCTGAGCACCCCTCTCGCTCGCACCACCGTCGAGCCTACCTAGCATCGGGCTCATGCGGGTTCTGGTGCAGCGGGTCTCGTCGGCTCGGGTCTTGGTCGACGGTGATACCGTCGGCGCGATCACACCGGCAGGCCAGGGGCTGGTGGCGCTGGTCGGTGTCACCCACGACGATGACGTGAACAAGGCGCGGCGGCTCGCCGAAAAACTCTGGCAGTTAAGGATTCTCGACGGTGAGCGGTCGGCCGCCGACGTCGGTGCACCGATCCTGGTCATCAGTCAGTTCACGCTCTACGCCGACACCGCGAAGGGCCGCCGGCCGGCGTGGAACGCCGCGGCGCCGGGGACTCTCGCCGAGCCGCTGGTCGCCGCATTCGGCGATGCGCTTCGCGAGTGGGGTGCCCACGTAGAGACCGGCGTCTTCGGCGCGCACATGACGGTGGAACTGGTCAACGACGGTCCGGTGACCGTGCTGCTGGAACTGTGAGCCGAAACCACCGTACGTGTGGCGGCGCGCCGTTAACGTTGGCCGAATGGACAAAGCCGCCAAGATCCGCTGCGCCATCTACGCCGCGATAGCCGTCGTCGCGCTGATCGCCACCTGGAGCCAGAACCTGGCCTACGACTTCGCCGAGGTGTTCCCGCGGTTCCTGCAAGAAACCACGGTGACGCCGGCCTCCCGGTCGATCACCGCCGATATCGTGCTGCTGTTGTTGGCCGCAGCCTTCCTGATGGTGCTCGAAGCGCGCAGGCACAACGTGCGTTTCGTGTGGGCCTACATCGCCGGTGGCTTGCTGATCGCGATCAGCGTCACCTTCCCGCTGTTTCTGATCGCCCGTGAACGGCGGTTGGCGGCGGAGAACTCGGAGACACCAGCGCTGGGCGTCGTCGACAAGGTGCTGCTAACCGTGCTCACCCTGGCGATGGCGGCCGCCGCGTTGTGGATCGACACCCGCTAACGCCCGGGACGAGCCGCCGAGACCGGGGGCAGACAGATGCCCACCTTGCTGCGGTGCCACCACGCCCGATCCCGCCGGCGCTCAGCCGGGGTGGTGAACCGGTAGTCGTACAGCAGGGCTCGCACGTAGCGCGGCGGCTCATCGGGAAACGGGTTGTGTCGCAACAGTCGCAGCGTATCCCGATCATTGCGCAGCAGACGTTGCAGCAGTGCTTCCCGCCACGGCAGCGCGTACGCCGGCGACAGCGCCGCGAACCACATCAGCCAGTCCAGCCGAAGGTGGTAGGGCGCCCATTGCCGCGGCAACCGGTCGATCGCACCGGGTTTGCCCTTGAACTGGTATTCCCGCCAGACAGTCGTCTCGGTGAGTTCAGCATCGTCGGTTCCCTCGATCACCACTTCTCGGCGGGAACGACCGACCGTCCCGAACGCCCCGTAGGTGTTGACCAGATGGAAGGGGTTGAACGAGGCGTTCATTGCTGACAAGTCGGGAATCTACCCGCTCTGTTCAGGCTGCGGCCGAACGGATTCGACCCCAGCAGAGCCGAGGCGTGAGCGCCTTGGCCGTAGCATATGCGGCTTTTAAGTGCATACCAAACTGGTTCCATCTATGAAATGAGCACACAAATTGTAGTCCGCTTACCCGACGAGATCGTCGCTTTTATCGATGACGAGGTCCGGGGACAACACGCCCGCAGCCGTGCGGCTGCCGTGGTACGGGCGCTGGAACGGGAACGTCGCCATCGTCTCGCCGAACGGGATGCGGAGATTCTCGCGGCCGGTATGTCAGCGCCGAACGATGTGGATGCGCTGGCCGGCCACTCGGCTCGTACCTTCCTCGACATCGACTGATGCGACCAATCCACATCGCACAGCTTGACAAGGCTCGACCCGTCCTGATTCTCACCCGCGAGTAACGGCACGAACAGCACGGCGGGCAGCAACGGCAACACCGGCGCCAGCGGCCAAGCCGGCACCTGAGACCGGCCGCAGCAGGTCGACCGGGTAGCGCTCGCGGTCCTGCCTGGTTGCGGTGTCCCAGCCTGGCCCGCGCGGGCGTGATCTGGCCCTGCCGGGGTCAGCGGCGCCACCTTCGGGCCCGGCATGCCCGGCCAGAACGGTCCGACCGGACCCTCCTCCGGCTAACCGCGCCAGCGGCAGCACCGGGCTGTAGTTGAAGATCGGGGACTGAGCTAAAGGCGCACTAGATGCGGCCGCGGGGGGCCGGGTCGACGTGGGCGGCAATGCTTGGATCAGGTTGAACGTGGACTGGACCGCCCTGGCGACATCGAAGCCGGCGAGCATTCTCGGATGATGCTGTCGAGATTTTGCTGCACGCGTTCCGGGGCAATGCCGACCGATGGTGAATACAGCATGATGTGGTCGAGGACGCCTTCGTAGCGTCTTAGTTGTTCACGGACTTGGTGTGCCGTCCCTGCGACGCCCATGGTGTCGATCATCTCCTCGGACACCGCGGCGAACATCGCCGGGAAATCGCGTCGGGTGAATGCATCCCGAATGGCTCGTCCCTCGGTGGTGAAGCCGTTCACGTCGAGCACCAACTCGTAGGACTTGACCGCGGAGTAGAACGCGATCTGTTGCGCCAGTTCGCGTCTGGCGACTTCGGCATTCTCGTGGATGGAGCACATGACCATGGATACGATTTCGACCTCGCTGGGGTCACGGTCGGCGTGCGCCGCGCCCTTGGCGACGGCGGGACGGACGATCTCCTGGACGTAGGTGGTGGTGAACAGCGGGTGCCCCGCGAGGCCGTCAGCCACCCGCCCGGCCGCCTCGCACATCCGGGGTCGGACACCGGCGGTGATGATCGGGATCGGCCGACTCGGGGGCTGCATGTCGCCGGTTGGAATGAGGTTCATCGTGTAGAAGCGACCCTCGTGATGGACCGGACCTTCGTGCAGGTTCCAGATGCGGCGCAGCAACATGACGAGTTCCTCCATCCGCAGCGCAGGTGCGGAGGCGTCGGGCACGCCGTGCCAGTCGCTCATCATCCGTTTGGTCCCGTTGCCGATGCCGAGCACCAGTCGTCCGTCGGAGAGTTCGTCGAGGTCGCGCGCCTCGGTGGCCAGCACCAGGGGGCTTCGGCCGACGCCGTAGAGAACGGAGGACCCGATCCGGCAGTTCTCCGTGCAGTTCGCCATCGCGGCCATCGAGATCGACCCGGAGCGGTTGTAGAACTCCGAGGCCCATACCGCGTCGAATCCGGCCGCGTCGGCGGCCTGTGCGGTCTGGGCCAGTGACTTCAAATCCGCGCCGAGAACCGACAGGCCGTAGGTGCTCATATCTCGTCTCCTGAACGCGGGCGAAGGCCGTCGAACATGACGGCGCTGATTGGACACCGTCTCGTCGAGGTGATCCTCGGCGACCAGGTACATGAGTGCGTTGATGGTGACCGCGCCGAGCGGGGCAATGGACGTGGGTCGCGCATCGCCAGGCGTGCGGCACCTTCAAAGCTGGTGCTCAGGATCTTCCCTCCCGGGGCGATCCCACAATGCAGCGTGTCGAAGTCGCCTTCTGCATGGAACTAGTGAAGTGCGCCAGCGTGACGACGACGAATAACCCAGACGCGGACGCGACTAGCTGACCGGTAGTCTCCTCGCGCAATTCTGTCCGGACTTCGAGTTTCCGGCCGGTCTTGGACACCAGCTCCGCGCTGACCTCGTAGGGGACCCCCAGCAACACCGGCGCGTAGAACTCGGTATCGAACTTGCGGGTGACGGCCATCTCACCGACGACGTAGAGCAACATGCCCACCATGTCGTCGAGTACGGTCATGACTGCGCCGCCATGTGCGATACCGGGTGCGCCGCGATGTCTGCCGTCGAAGATATGCCTGGCACTCACCCCGTCGCCATGCCGACGCGCTCGCAGGCGATGACCGTGCGGATTGTCTGTGCCGCAACCAAGGCACCACGGGTGGTGCGCATCGAGGTAGTCGCCGTCGGCGGCGACAGCACGATTCTGAAAGGTCTGCCACCATGCGATGGCCGAATCTTCTTCCGCTTGCTCTTCGATGACGAAACCCTCCTAAATAGACCCTCGTAGCGCGTGGTTCACCCCGCGACTGAAGAATTGCGCCGGCGTCAGCGCTGATCGCCGGTAGATATGTATGTAGGACTCGTTAGCCCGCCGAGATCATCGCTGCGGCACACCTTCCGATTAGGACACTGTCGGCTATCTGGTCCTGCCCGTAATCCCTTGGACTGCAGTGTATTCATAGCCGGCCAGATCGCGTCACAATGAACTGGCACACAGTCCGCAGCGCCTCACAACTCCTGGGAGAAGGCGTCACGCTCGGCTTCGGCGCCAGCCATGAGCGGGCCGTACCGGTGATGCAACTCTGTAACGATGTCGGTGAAGGGGAGATCGTGGTACCAACCGCGGTCGTTGAGGTACTCCATGTGTTGGCTTCCCCCACCGTCGTAGGCATGGAGGAGCGCATCGGTGTGGCCGTCGAAGTCGATCGGAGGTACACCGAATCGCGCGCAGAGCTCGGCATTGAACGCCGGAGTGGCCTTCACCCAGCGGTTGTTGAGTTGTAATTCGCTATATCCGTGGTAGACGAACACGTCGGTACCTCCCATCCGGGCACGCAATGTGGTGGTCTGCAGATGGTTGCGCACGTCCGCGAATCCGAGCCGGGCCGGAATGCCCGCCGCACGAGCTGCCGCGGTCAGCAGCACCGCCTTCGGTATGCAATACGCCCTCGACGCTGTCGCTACATAGCTCGCCCGATAATGCTCGGGATCGTCGTCGGTGCTATAGGGATCGTACCAAATCCTGTCCCGCACAGCGGTGAAGATCAACCTCGCCTTCTGCACAGGGTCACGAACGTCACCGACCGCGTCCTCGGTGAAGCGCTGTACATCGTCGTGCTGCCAATCGAGGAACCCAGTTGTCTCCAGGAAACTCGATTCGTTTGAAGTGTCGCTCACAGATAGCCTTTCAGATAAGCCTCGAGGCCGGTATCGACAGTGCCAACGGATCGACTGGCCGTTTCGAGGGCTTCGACGAGGCGTGTTTCGGAGTCCGGGATCGTCGCGGCGATTTTGGCCGCAGCGAGACTACGACTCCGTAGCGATGTGCCGGCATCGGTGGCTGCGGCCGCAAGCTCAGACCACGCTTGGGAAGCGTGTCGGGCCGCGGCCGCCGCTTCGGCTGCGGCGGCGTCCCCGAGGAGATCGGCGATATTCTGGCAACCTTGTGCTTGCAGCATACGAAAGAGCCCGCCACCGGTTCCGGCTTTCTCGATGAACGCCCCGAGCCCGAACAATGCCGCGGTCAGGGCGTCGTCATCAAACACCGTTGGCCAATGCCGTACGTCATCGGCGAACTCCTGCACACCCTTCAAACCGGAAGCCTCGACTTCAGCTGCCTCGATGCGCAGTAGCGGCGCACCTACGGCACCGCCGCGCATGAAAGCTGCGCTCGCGGCTAATGCAGTGGCGGCAATCGGCCCAAGGTCGGGCACTCGCTCCGGCCAGTCGACGTGATATGTGGTGTGCCGGGTCGGTGTAGGGAACCCTACCGAGGACCGCGCCCGGCGCAGGTCGTCATAAGCCACCGTTTGGGTGGTCTCGCGGTCATTATCGACCACATAGGCAACCCCTTGTTCGTCATCATATCCGGTGATGACGATGTCGTGACGGCTCATGTGCAATCGGACGCGCAGGTAAGGAAGTTCGCCGATGTCAGCCCAGACCATGACGGGTCGGCCCTTGTCGACTTCGTCGGTAACAAATGACCATCCCACGTCTGCGTCATCGGTCGATCGCACGACGCAGTTTGCACCAACTCGGGAGAGGTAATTTTGTTCCAGGTCGCTTCCTCGTCCTACCAGGTAGATCTGGGGAAACAACTGCGTAGAGCGGACGTACGAGAAGTCCAAGGCTCCACCGAGGGTGAAGACCAATCCTTCATTGAGTGCTTCTGTCCCCCATCCTAGTTGGGCCCATTCAGTAAGGTCACGCAGCGCACCGGAACCACAGTGCCCTCCCTTCCTATGGGGATAGGGAATTTGAATCCTCGTCATCGCCGCCTCCTCTCTTATCCAATAGCACTGTGAACTCGTCGAAAGCTACGTTCCATCAGGGCTTCCCCGCTGACAGTAGGAGCCAGAACTGGTGACCGGTCCGATCGCAGGCGCGAGCTCGACCGCCTATGCATATGCGGCACATTGCTTTCGATCGCTATTCCCGCATCAAAGCGTCAACGAAGAGTCTTGACCCGCAGCATCTCCATCGTTGTACTGAGCTCGCTTGGTGCCGTTTTGCGGTTCCCTGCTTGGGCTGCTGCATTAGAAGCGGATGAGTCCTCGGATGTTGCGGCCTGATCGCATGTCGGCGTAGCCCTCGTTGATCTGATCGAGGGTGTACTCACGGGTGATCAGCTCGTCGAGTTTGAGGTGTCCGGAGTTGTAGAGTTCGACCAGCCGCGGGATGTCGTGGGCGGCGTTCGACGAGCCGTACAGCGCGCCGCGGATCTGCTTTTCATACAGCGTCAACTCCAGCAGCGAACCCGACATCGACGTGTCTTCGGGGTGCCCGATCGCGGTAACGACCACACGGCCGCGTTTACCGACCAAAGACAGCGCCTCGCCGATGTAGGACCCCTCGGCGACATCGGTGGTCAACACGCAGACGTCGGCGAGCTTGCCGCGGGTGATGTCGCTGATCAGTGACCAAGCCTCATCGATGGAGGCAACGGCATGCGTCGCACCGAAACCGGCAGCTTGCTCACGCTTGAACGCCACCGGATCGACAGCCACGATGGTCAACGCGCCCGCGATGCGGGCACCCTGAATCGCATTCATGCCGATGCCACCGGCGCCGATCACGACCACGGTATCCCCGGCACGCACCTCACCGGTGCGCACCGCCGACCCGTACCCGGTCGTCACACCACACCCGATCAACGCCGCCTTGTCCAACGGTGTCCCGTGGTCAACCTTGACCAAGGAGGCCTTCGGCACCACGGTGTATTCCGAGAACGTGCCCAGCAAGCACATCTGGCCGACATCCTCGCCGCGAGCATGGAAACGGTAAGTCCCGTCGATCTGGGGTCCCATCATGAGCGCCGCACCCAAGTCGCACATGTTGCCCATCCCCCGCGCGCAGTAAGAGCAGTGCCCACACGACGGCAAGAACGTCAGGATCACCGAATCGCCCTCGGCCAGGTCCTCGACACCTGCACCCACCTCGACCACGGTGCCGGCACCTTCATGACCACCGACGACGGGCAGCGGAAACGGCAGATCACCGGTCACCAGGTGCTCATCTGAATGGCACAACCCGCTGGCGGTCAACCGGACCAGCACCTCATCCGCACCGGGCGGATCCAACTCGACCTCCTCGACCTCCCACTTCTCTCCCAAGCCCCAGAGCACGGCAGCGCGTGTTTTCATGTGTGTCCTCTCCTCAACGTCGGTGCTTCCGTAGCAGTGGATGGTTCACGCCAGCGTCTCGACGGCGAGCTCACCGTCGGCATGCTGGCGGCGCAGCTTCTTCTTGTCGAACTTGCCAGTAGACGTCAACGGAACGTCGGCGACGAACGCCCACCGTTCCGGTAGCCACCACTTGGCCACCCGTGCACGCAGGAACTCAGTCAACTCCGCAGCGGTGGCGGTGCAGTCAGCGGCCAGGACCACCACTGCCAGCGGCCGTTCCTGCCACTTGTCGTCGGGCACTCCAATCACGGTGGCGGTGCGCACCGCAGGGTGAGCGGCCAACTCGTTCTCCAGCTCCACCGAGGAGATCCATTCGCCCCCGGACTTGATGACGTCCTTGGAACGGTCGGTCAGCGTGATGAACGCATCCGGGCTGATCGTCCCGACGTCTCCGGTGCGCAACCACCCGTCCGGCGACACCGCCGAAGTGTCATGCTCGTAATACGACCCGGTGATCCACGGGCCGCGGATCTGAATCTCCCCCACCGACAGTCCGTCCCAAGGTTGTTCTGCACCGCTGTCATCAACGATGCGCGCCTGCACACCGGCCACCACCCGGCCCTGGGTTCCCCGCAGGTAAAGGGACCTCTCCGGGGTGTCGGTGTTCCGCGGCAGAGCGACCGCAGCCAGCGGGGAGGTCTCAGTCATCCCCCAGGCCTGCACGATTCGGATGCCCAGTTCGTCATAGGCAGTCATCAACGACCTCGGAACCGCCGAACCACCGCACGCCACCAACTTCAGCGAACTCACGTCGTGGCCGGGATTGTCGCGCAGGTAGTGCAAGACATCGGTCCAGATCGTCGGCACAGCGCCCGCCATCGTCGGCCGGGCCGCCTCGATCATCTCCACCAAAGGCGCCGCCTGCAGGAAACGGTCAGGCAGCAGCAGCTGCGCCCCCGCCATCATCGCCGCATACGGCAACCCCCAGGCATTAGCGTGGAACATCGGAACGATCGCCAACACCGTGTCGTCATGACCGACGCCCAACGCATTCGAGGTGCACGCCGCCTGAGAGTGCAACCACGTCGAACGATGACTGTAGACAACACCCTTCGGGTGCCCGGTAGTACCGCTCGTGTAGCACATCGCTGCGGCCGACCGCTCGTCGACATCGGGCCAGTCGAACGTGCTCGACTGCGCGCCCACCACATCGTCGTAACGAAGGACGTCCTTTCCGCACCCCTGCACTGCGGCAAGGTCACCCGTGCCGGTCACCAACACCGTGCGGACCGAGGTCATCGACGGCAACGCCCCCGCCAACAGGTTCAGCACCGTACCGTCGACGATGATCACCCGATCCTCGGCATGATTGGCGATCCACGTCAGCTGTTCCGGCGGCAGCCGCAGATTCAACGTATGTAGCACCGCACCCATCGACGGCACCGCCGCGTAAGCATCCAGATGCTCCTGGTTGCTCCACTGCAGCGTCGCGACACGCTCATCTCCACAAATGCCGATCTCGCGCAACGCATTCGCCAACCGCGCCGCACGCTGCCCCAACTCATGATACGACACCCCAGAGATCTGTCCGGGTCCGCGTGCGGTCAACACCTCGCGATCGCCATGGACTGCCGCAGCATGGGCCACGATCGCGGGCACCGTCAACGCAACGTCCTGCATCGTGCTCCTCATCGAGAGCCCGCCCGACAACCCTTGATGAGGCGACGGTCACGCATCGATGAGGTCCTGCCGATCCTGACTCTGCAGCATCAACCGGTACTCCGGGAACAGATTCTTGGCCTGCGGGATCATTTTGATCAACTTCGCCGCCGGACCCTTCGCGCGCACCGTCCCCTTGGCCATCGCCATCGTCAGGTTCACCTTCCCCAACCAGAACTTGTTCCCGGTGTCCGCCGACATGAACAGCTCGACATTGGGCACCGCGGTACTGCCCGCTCCCGTCTGCACCACCTTGTTCGGCATGTCCACCGTCACCACTGCGTCCGGATCGGTGTAATGCACCCGCAACACCACACCCGAATTCACGAGCTTATCCGCCAGCCCCTCCTTCTCCAGGCCCCGCCGAAAGATTCCAGCCAGAAAGGTATAGACCTCGTCCTCATCCTTGAACACCGCCATCATCAACCTCCACCAAACTCGTTGTCACAAATGAACATTCGTGATCATCGTCACAGACGTTCCTTTCCGAAATGCAGCCCGAACTCGCTGTCGTCGTACCCATCACCCCAAGGACCCGTCACCTCAGGCGGAGCCGGCGAGCACCAGTTCGGACCGGCCGATGGGGAGTTGCTGCGTGATGATCCGCTTGCTGACCATGAAGTCGCGGGGACGGTTGATGCAGTCGGCGGCAATGAGCTCGCCGGCACGGAGGTAGAAGCAGGTGAAGTCGCGGTCCCTGGTCGGGTCGCCGCTGAGGATGACTTCGTCGTACCCGGTGTTGAGACCGGCGATCTGGAGCTTGAGGTCGTATTGATCTGACCAGAACCATGGAAGCGCTGATATCTTCTTGGACTTCCCGCAGACGGTCGCCGCGGCGACTTTGGCCTGCTCGGCCGCGCTGGGCACGGACTCCAGGCGTATGCGACGGCCGTAACGGGCCATGTCGTGGCTGGCGCAGTCCCCGGCGGCCACGATGGCGGGGTCGCTGGTCCGGGCCTGGTCGTCGATCACGACGCCGTTGTCGACGACCAAGCCCGCGGCCGCGGCGAGCTCGGTGTTGGGCTCAACGCCGATGCCGACAATGACGAGGTCGGCAGGAATCGATTCGCCACCGGCCAGGATTACTTCGCGGATCCTGCCGTCGCCAGACAATGCCTTGACCAGCGCGCCCGTCCGGATGTTGACGCCCTCCTCGCGGTGGATCCGGTCGAAGAACGCCGATACCTCGGGCGCGGTGACCCGTTCGAGGACGCGCTCGGTCGCCTCAATCACGGTGACCTCCAGACCCAGTGCACGCAACGAGGCGGCCGTCTCCAGTCCGATGTAGCCGCCGCCGACGATCACAGCCCGACTCCCGGGGCTGGTGGCCTCGCGGATCATCTCGACGTCCGCGGCGGTGCGTAGGTAGAAGACTCCGGCCAGGTCGGCTCCCGGGGTAGGGAGCCGACGAGGGCGGGCGCCAGTGCACAGCGCGAGCTTGTCGTAGGGCAATGCGTCGCCGGTGTTCAGCGAGAGCTGACCCGCCGAGCGGTCGATCGCCTCCACCGTCGCATCCAGGAGTTGGATTCGCTGCTTGGTGTAGAACTCGGCGTTGCGGATCGCGAGCTCGTCGACTGTGCACTTCCCGGCCAGATATGCCTTCGACAGCGGAGGGCGTTGGTAGGGCAGCGCCGCCTCGTCGCCGATGAGGACGATCTCACCGGTCCACCCTTCCTGGCGCAGACTGGCCGCGAGTTGGGCCCCGGCATGGCTGGCCCCGACGATGAGCGTCCGCTCCAACGTCATGTGGCGGATTTCGGGGTGAGTCGGACCATCATCTTGCTGATACCCCTCACGAAGTTGGACTGCACGTACTCGGGTTCGCCGACGACCTCGATGTTGTCGAAGCGCGGAAGCAGCTCCTCCCAGAGAATCCGCAGCTGCATCTCGGCCAGCCGGTTGCCCATACAGCGGTGGATGCCAAAGCCGAAGGAGATGTGGTTGCGGGCGTTGGCCCGGTCGATGATCAAGTCGTCGGGTCGATCGAACACGCGCTCGTCGCGGTTGCCCGACGCGTACCACATCACGACCTTGTCGCCCTTGCGAATGAACTGCCCGTTCAGCATAGTGTCCGCCTTGGCGATCCGGCGCATATAGGCCAACGGTGTCTGCCACCGGATGACCTCCGAGACCATGTTGGGGATCAGGTCGGGGTTTGCCTTCAGCTTCTCGAACTGATCTGGGTACCGGTTCAACGCGAGAACACCGCCGCTCATCGAGTTCCGGGTGGTGTCGTTGCCTCCGACGATCAGCAGCACAAGGTTGCCCAAGAACTCCATCGGTCGTTTGATCAGATCCTTGGTGCTCTCGTTGCTCTGCAGCATGGTGATCAGATCGAAGCCGGGTTCCTCTCCGGCAGCTGTCCGGGCCGCCTTGTCGTGCCAGTGCTCGCTGAGACCTCGCGCCATGTCGCGCATGCCTGCGAACGTCTCGTCAAGGTCCGAGGGACCGCCATTGGCTTGCTCCATCGAGGTTGCCAGATCTGACCACTCGACGAGTTTGCGACGCTGCTCGTACGGGAAGTCCAGGAGGGTTGCAAGCATCCGCGCGGTCAACTCGATCGAGACATTCTGCACCCAGTCGAACGGCCGATCCACGGGCAGGTTGTCCAGCACCTCCTGCACGCGTGATCGAATCAGACCCTCCATCTCACGCAGGTTCTTGGGCGCGACCACCCCTTGGACAGCGGCCCGCTGCCTGTCGTGGCGTGGCGGATCCATCGCGATGAACATCGCGACATCAAGGAAACGAGGCGGGGCCCCGATGATGATGAAGGGCTCGGAGGAGAAGACCTCATGGTTCTTCTCGACGGCCACGATGTCGGCATGCCGCATGACGGACCAGAACGGACCGAACGGACTGTTGGGCTGATAGTGGACCGGAGCTTCGTTGCGCAGGCGCTCGTAGTATGACTGCCAGCGCCCCTGACGATAGAGGAAAGGGTTGCTGAGGTCGATGTCGGCGAGTTCGACGTCCTCGACCGGTGGGATGGGGCTCTCGGCGAAGAGCCTTTTCCCGTTCGTTCCGGTCACCAAACGCCGGGTCTTGTCATACAGGTGTGCGCCTTGAATCTGCAGGTCCATCGGGATGGTCGCCTGCACTTTCTCGGTGATTGCTTCAGAAACCTTCATTACGTCTTATCCGTCTCTCTCGTCGCTACAGTTGGAACTCGGGCAGATGGACGATCAAGCCGTCCCACGCCTCAGAGACCTGCATCTGGCAGGACAGCCGAGAGGTCGGCTGACGCTCGGGGTTCATCGCGAGCATCTCTTCTTCAACGGCGCCGGAGGAGCCGACCTGATCGGACCACTGCGGATCGACGACGACGTGGCAGGTCCCGCACGCCGCTTCGCCTCCGCAGTCGCCGTCGATGCCAGGCACTGCATTGTTGGTCGCGACCTGCATGAGTGACTGGCCTTCCTCGAGAGGCACCTGGTGCTTGTCGCCGTCGTGGGAGACAAAAGTGACAACGGCCATTACCGACTCCTCTTAAGTTGCCCTGAATGTGAATACTTGTTAACAGGATTGTCCAATCCGAGCGCTTCCGCTATGTTTGCGCGGATCAGGAACTTGTGGATTGGGCTCAGGGGGCACGATCGGTGAAGTTCAGCAACGCCGGTGTGCCTCCGGTCGCGTTCGTGCAAATGCTGGAGAGCCAGGCACTCGACCCGGACGCCGTCGCGCGGCTTCGCACCATCATGGCGCGCGAAGGAACCGACGAGGCGACGCTGATTGAGCGGGATGTCCAGGCCCCGTTACGGTGGTTCCGGGAGGTCTACCCCGATCTCGACGTCGACCGGGCAACCCTGCTCGGCTTCGCGTTCGCCGGACAGGCCCAGTTGACATCCTTCGGCCCGTTGAGCGTCCCGCTGGTCAGCGCAGGCTCGGTAGCCGAGATCGTCGGAGGAATTGTCAAATCCTGTGGATCGGTGAGTTTCAGGCGACCTCCGTTCCGGCGGGTTGGGCCTCGGTCGGTGCTG
>NZ_MVHU01000028.1 GCF_002086285.1 Mycolicibacter kumamotonensis
ACGGCGGCGCGGGTGGTACCGGCGGCACCGGCCTCGTGCAGGCCGACGGCACGCCGCAGGCCGGTGGTGACGGCGGCCAGGGTCTGGTCATATCCGTCGCCGCCGTCGCCGAACCACAGGCCGCCGGCGCCGCCGTTGGGGTTGTCGGCGGTCCCGTCGATCCCGTTGCCGATGAGATAGGCCCCGGCGAGTTGGTTGATGGTGGTGTCGATCTGGATGCCCAGCGGGCTGGTGATCCAGGTCTGCATCTGGTCGTGCAGCACGGTGTAGAGGTCCAGTCCAAACACGTCGGAGGCCTCGAGCGGGTCCGAACCAGCGGCCAGGCCCGCGGCAGGCGCGAACAGTTCGACCAGCCAGTCCAGGTCGGCGTCGGCGTGCGCCGGTGGGGCGGGGGCAAGGGGGCTGAGCCCGAACGCCCCGCCGATGGTCCCGGCGGCGGCGAAGGCCCCGATCGCAGCGCGTGCCCCGCGCCGGCGAGTCGACCGCGGGTTACCTCGTCGGCTCATCGGCCCTACCTTGTCTCGAGGGCGAACCCCGCCCGACAGCCCACGCGCAGGTGCGTGATCAAGCCAAAGTACTACCTAAGCAGGCGCTTAACAACGGACAAGTGGTTTCCGTAGGAAGAAAGTCAGCCGGTTAAGTGGACGTCGCGGGAGTGAGCACCACGACCGGGATCGGCCGGGCGGTGCGTCGCTGGTAGGCCTCATAGCGATTGGCGTTGTTGGCGTTCACGAGCCGCCACAACCGGGCGTAGTCGGGGTCGTCGGGCAGCACCGGCCGCGCGGTGACGGCGAAGCGTTTGGGGCCGACGTTGATCTCGACGTCGGGGTGCGCCTTGAGGTTGTGGTACCAGCCGGGAGAGCGGGGAGCGCCGCCCAACGACGCGACGATCAGGTAGTCGTCCCCGTCGCGGGCGTAGGTCAGCGCGTTGGTGCGGGCCTGCCCGGTCTTGGCGCCGACGGTGTGCAGCAGCACGCTTGGCGGGAGGCCAGGGAACCGGTGGCCGATGCGCCCGCCGGTGCCTTGGTACAGCGTGTTGTGCAGGCGCAGCAGGCGCCCCCCGACCTGTCGTTCGACCCAGCTGGAAATGCCCATCGCTTCAGTCTGACTGCGCCGAGTCGGCGTCGGCCAGCGCTGCCCGCAGCAGCTCCCCGGTGCGCTCCCGGTCCGGGTCGCGCCGCACCACCATGCCCTTGGCGAAGGACAGCTTGTCGCCGTTGCGGCGCGGCACCACGTGCAAATGGATGTGGAACACGCTCTGAAAGGCCGCCCGGCCGTCGTTGATCACCAGGTTGTTGCCGTCGGCGTGCAGCCCGGAGTCGCGGGACGCCCGGGCGATCCGCTGACCGACCGCGAGCATGCCGGCCAGTGTCTCGGGCGGGGTGTCGGTCAGGTCCACGCTGTGCTGCTTGGGGATCACCAGCGTGTGGCCGCGGGTGAACGGCCGGATGTCGAGGAACGCCAGATAGTCGTCGTCTTCGAAAATCCGCACGGCCGGGGCGTCGCCGGCCACCACGGCGCAGAACACGCAGGACATTCCGCCACGGTAGCGGTTCAGCGCAGCGCCAAGGCCATCGCCTCGATCGCCCGATCCAGGATCGCCCGGGTGGTGCCGAAGTTCAGCCGGGCGAACCCCGGGCCGCCGCCGAACGGGATGCCCGGGCTCAGCGCCACCCGCGCGTGGCCCAGCAGGTAGTCGGCCGGTTCGACCGCCAACCCCAGCGCCCGGAAGTCCAGCCACGCCAGGTAGGTGGCCTGCGGGTGGCTGACCCGCAGCCCCGGCACCGCCTCGGGAAGGACACGGCTCAGGTGGTCGCGGTTGCTCCGCAGATAGACCAGCAGGCGGTCCAGCCAGTCGCCGCCGTCGGTGTAGGCGGCGATGTTGGCGCGGATGCCGACGGTGGAGGCGCCCATGGTGTGCATCATGTTGATCCCGTCCCAGGCGTCGGCGTCGCGCTGGTTGGACAGCATCACCTGGGCGCACATCAGGCCGGGCAGGTTCCAGCCCTTGGACGCCGACATCAGCGTGACGACGGTGTCGGCGGCGACGTCGGACACCGAGGCGGCCGCGACGTGGGGACGGTCGTAGACCAGCGGGGCGTGGATCTCGTCGGCGATCACCCGGGCGCCGTGGCGGGCGGCGATCTCCACGATCGCGCGCAGTTCCTCGGCGGTGAACGCGGTGCCCAGCGGATTGTTCGGGTTGCACAGGATCAACGACCCCGCGCCGGCGGCGAACGCCGCGTCCAGCGCATCCAGGTCGATCAGATAGCGCCCCGAGTCATCTTGGGTCATCGGGATTTCCACCCGCTGGCGGCCGGAGACCAGCAGCAGATCGAAGAACGGCATGTAGGCCGGCACCGGCAGCACCACCGGGCTCTCCGGGCGGGTGAGGAACGCGATGACCACCTCCATGCCCTTGAGCACGTCGGGCACCACCCGCACCCACTCCGGGCGGGCGGCCCAGCCGTAGCGCCGCTCGCACCAGCGTGCCGCCGCCACCGGCAGCGCATCGGACCCGAACGCCGGGTAGCCGAACTCCTCGGCGGCCACACAGGCGCGGATACCGTCCAGCACCGCCGGCGCGGTGGGGAAATCCATCTCGGCGATCCACAGCGGCAACACGTCCGGCTCGAAGTGGTTCCACTTGATCGTCCCGCGCGCGCGGAGTTGGTCGTCGGTCAGCGCATCGAAGACTTCAGCCACCCCGACAGTCTGCCGGGAGATACGTTTGCGGCGTGGCTGATCCCAAGATCGACGAACTGCTCGACGGGCTGGACGGCCCTGCGCGCGCCGAACGCGCCGAATTGATCGAATGGCTGCTAGGACAGGGCATCACCGCTGATCAGATTCGCGGGAACGTCTCGCCGATGCTGTTGGCGTCACGCCGGCTGGTCGGCGATGACGGCACCTACGTGTCGGCGCGCGAGATCAGTGAGTCGACCGGGGTGGACCTCGAGCAGTTGCAGCGGCTGTTGCGGGCGGTCGGGCTGCCCTGGGTCGACGATCCGGACGCCCCCGCGCTGATGCGTGCCGACGCCAGCATCGCCGTGCATGCCCGCCGCTTCATCGAGGCCGGTATCGACGCCGAACACGCCCTGCAGACGGCCCGCGTGCTGGCCGACGGGCTGTCGCACACCGCTGATTTCATGCGCTTCACGGTGTTGTCGGCGATCGGTGAGCCGGGCGTCACCGAGCTGCAGATCGCGCAGCGGTCGCGGGACCTGGTGGCGGCGCTGGCGCCGATGCTGGGCCCCTTCGTTCAGGACATGCTGATGCTGCAGCTGCGTCACCAGCTCGACATCGATGCCGTGACCGCCAGCGAGCGCATGGCGGGCGCGCCGCTGCCGGGGGCGCGGCAGGTCACCGTGGCGTTCGCCGACCTGGTCGGGTTCACCCGGCTCGGGGAGATGGTGCCGCCCGAGGAGCTGGTGCAGCTCGCCGAGCGTTTGGCGGTGCTGGGCCGTGAGATCGCCGTCCCGCCGGTGCGATTCATCAAGACCATCGGCGACGCGGTGATGTTCGTCAGCCCGGAGCCGGCGCCCATGGTCGATGCGGTGCTGAGGCTGATCGACGCCGCCGAGGCCGACGGCGAGCTACCGCGGCTGCGCGCCGGTATCGCCTCCGGGGAGGCGGTGAGCCGGGTCGGGGACTGGTTCGGCAGCCCGGTGAATCTGGCCAGTCGGGTGACCGGGGTGGCGCGTCCGGGTTCGGTGCTGGTCACCGGGCCGGTGCAGGCCGCGCTCGCCGACGACGACGCATTCCGCTGGTCGTTCGCGGGAGCGCGGCACCTCAAGGGCATCAAGGGTGAGGTGAGCGTCTTCCGGGTCCGGCGCTGCGGCGAAGACGCCGAGGGCTGACGGTCCAATGCCGACCGTGGCGAGGACTAACGGCCCTGTCGGGAGGCCCGCCCTCCGGGGAACCTGTGAGGTGAGGTGGAGGTGAGTCGTGGTGGGAACATTGGTGAAGTCCGAAGTAGTAGCCGAAGCGGTGCGGCTGGCATGCCGCGCGCCGTCGCTGCACAACAGCCAGCCCTGGCGGTGGGTGGCTGAGCCCGGCCGGCTGGACCTGTTCTTGGATCCCAACCGCGCGGTGCACGGCGATCAATCCGCGCGCGAGGCGCTGATCAGTTGCGGAGCGGTGCTCGATCACCTGCGGGTGGCGATGGACGTCGCCGGATGGACGGCCGAGGTGCAGCGATTCCCGGATCCGCAGCGACCCGAGCACCTCGCCTCGATCGGCTTCACCGCCTCCGACCGGGTCACCGATCTACAGCGCTACCGCGCCAACGCGATCCTGATGCGGCGCACCGATCGACTGCCGTTTCTGGAACCGAGCGCCTGGGCGCCCTTCGAGGCCGTGCTGCACAGCAGCGTCGAGGGGCCGGTGCGGCTGTGCGTGCTTCCCGACGACGTGCGTTCCCAACTCGCGGAGGCCTCCCAGGTCACCGAGGCGCTGAGACTCTATGACTCGTCGTACCACGCCGAACTCAGCTGGTGGACAGCGCCGTTCGAGGTCTCCGACGGAATCCCGCAGAGCGCGCTGGTTTCGGCCGCGGAGAGCGACCGGGTCGATATCGGGCGGAGTTTTCCGGTCACCAACAACCGGGAGCGGCGCATCGAGGTCGGCGACGACCACTCGAAGATCGTGCTGCTGTCCACCGAGACCGATGAGCCGGCCGATGCGCTGGCCTGCGGTGAGGCGCTCTCGACCGTGCTGCTGGAGTGCACCATGGCCGGTCTGGCCACCTGCCCGGTCACGCATCTGACGGAGGTACCGGCCAGCCGGGCGATGCTGGCCGGGCTGGCTGGCCGTGACGACCTGCCGCAAGTTCTGATCCGGGTCGGTGGCACGCCGGTGTTGGAGAAGGTTCCGGCGCCGACGCCGCGACGTCAGCTGGCCGATGTACTGCAGCTGAAATATTGACCGGCAGCACACAATAGGGCAGGCCCGGCTGACGTGGGGAGCGTCTTACACTTCCTGCGCGGCTGGCTTTCATCCACTGACCAGCTCTTCGGTTCGGTCATTTCCGGGCCTGCTTCGCGGTCGAATCTACGCCGGTGACCACCGGTCGGCAATGGCTGATCCGCAGCGGATTCTTCGGGGTTGTTGGTCACTGTATTCACTTGTGTCACTGTGGTTTTGCTTGTGGATGGTTTCGGCGGACTGTCGGGGGGCGTGGCTATGATTAGCACATGTGTTCGAACGGTCGCGAGGTGGTCGTCGGGGTCTTCGACGCGTTGGCCGCAGGACTGGATCGGGCGCTGGAGCTGGATTTCGAGGCGTTGACCCCGCGGGAGTGTGTGGCGATCCTGCGGCGCTGCGAAATGCTGCGTCGCCGGCTGCCGGCGGTGGAACACCCGCTGGTGAATCGGGTGGCCGCGGCGGATCCGGCCGAGGTGGGCGGCAAGGCTCGCTGGGTGCTCGCCGATGAACTACACCTGACTCGTGGTGAGGCCGGGCGGCGCATCACCGAGGCCGCCGAATTGGGGCCGCGGCGCAGCCTGACCGGTGAACCCCTCGACCCGGTGCGTCCCGCGGTCGCCGCCGCCCAACGAAAGGGGCAGATCGGCGCGGCGCATATCGCGGTGATCCGCTCGTTTTTCACCTACCTGCCCGACGATATCGACACCGACACCGTGGCGCGTGCCGAAGCGGAACTGGCCGAGCTGGCCGCGGGCTATCGGCCCGATCAACTGGCCACCCTGGCCCACCGCATGGCCGATCACCTGCACCCCGACGGCAACTACACCGACGAGGAACGCGCCAAACGCCGCAGCCTGGTGTTGGGCCCCCAGGACCGCGACGGCATGAGTGCCATCAAGGGCTATCTGGACCCGCAAGCGCGCGCCACCTTCGATGCGGTGCTGGCCCGCTGGGCGGCTCCGGGTATGTGCAATCCCGACGACCCGGTGCCGTGCATCGCCGGCACACCAAGCCAAGCCCAGATCGAGGCCGATGCGCGCAGCGCACCGCAGCGCAACCACGACGCCCTGACCGCGATGGGCCGTGCCCTGCTGGCCTCCGGGGACCTGGGCCAGCACAACGGGCTGCCGGCCACCATCATCGTCTCGACCACCCTGGCCGATCTGCAGGCCGGTACCGGCAAGGCCCACACCGGCGGGGGTACCTGGCTACCGATCCGCGATGTCGTGGCGATGGCCTCCCACGCCCATCACTACCTGCGGATCTATGACGGCGCCAAAGAACTCGCACTGTTGCACACCAAACGTCTGGCCTCACCGGGCCAGCGCATCGTGCTCTATGCCAAAGAACGGGGTTGTAGCCACCCGGGCTGTCCCATCGGCGGCTACTACTGCGAAGTCCACCACGACACCGACTACGCCAAAACCGGCCGCACCGACATCGACGACCTGAGCCTGCGCTGCGGCCCGCATCACCAACTGATCACCTCACACGGCTGGAAAACCCGCAAACGCCACGACGGCACCACCGAAACCCTGCCCCCACCCCACCTCGACCACGGCCGACCCCGCACCAACACCTACCACCACCGGAGAAAAACTCCTACGCGACCGCGAAGACGACGAAGATCCCTAACCCGAGGATCGCAAGGTCAATTGCCTTCGGCCATCGCCCAATACGCCCCCCGGCGGGCCAGCAGCTCGGTGTGGGTGCCCTGCTCGACGATCCGGCCGGCCTGCATCACCAGGATCAGGTCTGCGTCACGGATCGTCGAAAGACGGTGGGCGATGATGAAACTGGTGCGGTCCCGGCGTAATTCGCGTGTGGCCCGCTGGATCAACAGCTCGGTGCGGGTGTCCACCGAGCTGGTGGCCTCGTCGAGGATCAGCAGTTGCGGGCGGGCCAGGAACGCCCGGGCGATCGTGATCAGCTGCTTTTCTCCGGCGCTGATCCCCGCCCCGTCGTCGCTGACCCGGGTGGCGTAACCGTCCGGAAGCGCTTCGGCGAAGCGGTCGACGTGCGCGGCGCGGGCGGCCGCCAGCACCTCGTCTTCCGAGGCGTCGGGCCGCCCGTAGCGGATGTTGTCGGCGATCGTCCCGGTGAACAGCCAGGTGTCCTGCAACACCATCCCGATCGAGGAACGCAGCGTCGAGCGATCCACCGAGGTGATGTCGACGCCGTCGATCAGGATCTGCCCACGATCCACGTCGTAGAACCGCATCAGCAGGTTGACCAAGGTGGTCTTGCCCGCCCCGGTCGGCCCGACGATCGCCACCGTGCTGCCCGGCTCGACGGCCAGCGACAGATCCTCGATCACCGGAACCCCGGGCCGGTAGCCGAAACTGACATCGCGGAACTCGACTCGCCCGCGCAGCCCGGAACCGTTGAGCGACAGTGGCACCGCGGGGGCCGCCGGCTCCTCGGGCTCGTCGAGGAAGGCGAATACCCGCTCGGCGCTGGCCGCCCCGGACTGCAGCGTGTTGTACATAGCCGCGAGGTTGCCCAGCGGCTGGTTGAACTGGCGGACATAGGCGATGAACGCCTGGATGCTGCCCAGGGTGATCTGGCCGGTGGCCACCTGGAAACCGCCGATCACCGCGACCGCGACGTAGCCCAGGTTGGCGATCACTCCGGTCGCCGGTGCCACTAGACCGGAGAGGAACTGGGCGCCGAACCCGGCCCGGTACAGCTCGTCGTTGCACTCGTCGAAGCGCTGCTGCGCCCAGTCCCGGTGACCGAACGTGCGGACCAGGGTGAAGCCGCTGTAGGTCTCCTCCAGGTGGGCGTTGAGCCGTCCGGTGGCCGCCCACTGCGCGGCGAACAGTCGCTGCGAGCGCCGGGTGATCGCCCGTACCGCCAGCAGCGACACCGGCACGCCGAGCAGCGTGATCGCGGCCAGCAGCGGCGAGATGGACAGCATCATCGCCAGCACCACCAGCACGGTCAGCACCGAGGAGAACAGTTGGCTGATCGTCATCGACACCGACGTCGCGGTGTTGTCGACGTCGTTGGTGACCCGGCTCAACAGTTCGCCGCGGCGCTGGGTGTCGAAGTAGCGCAGCGGCAGCCGGTGCATCTTGTCCTCGACGTCGCGGCGCAGGGTGCGCAGGGTGCGCTGCAGGATCACGTTGAGCAGCCGTGCCTGGGTCCAGACCATCACCGCGGCAACCAGATACAAACTCATCGCCAGGGCCAGCGTGCGCGCGACCGCGGTGAAGTCGACGCCGGCGCCCGGCACCACATCCATCCCGGACAACATGTCGGCGTAGGTGCCCCGTCCCGCGGCGCGGGCGGCCTCGACGGCCTGCTGCTTGCTCATGCCCGACGGCAGGCCGCGGCCGATCACCCCGTTGAAAATCAGATCGGTGGCATGGCCGAGGATCCGCGGGCCGGCCACCCCGATCGCGATGCCGCCCAGCGACAATGCGATCACCGCGGCGATCAACCTGCGCTGCGGGCCCATCCGCCGCGCCAGCCGCATCGCGGTCGCCGAGAAGTCGATGGGCCGCGCGGTCGAATCCATCACCGGGGCCGTCACCGCAGCCCTCCGGCCAGTGATTGGGATTCGGCGAACTCGGCGTAGATGGGACACCCGGTCAGCAACTGCTGGTCGGTGCCGGCGCCGACCACCCGACCGTCATCGATGACGATCACCTGATCGGCCTGGGCGACCGTCGAGATCCGCTGCGCCACAATGATCACCGTCGCATCGGCGGCCACCTCGCGCAGTGCCGCCCGCACGGCGGCGTCGGTGCCGGTGTCCAGCGCGGAGAACGCGTCGTCGAACAGATAGATCGACGGCCGGCGGATCACGGCCCGGGCGATCGCCAGCCGTTGCCGCTGCCCACCGGACAGATTGATCCCGCCCTGGGCCACCGGCATCGCCAGCCCGTCGGGGTGCGCGGCGACGAAATCGTCGGCGGCGGCCACCCGCAACGCCTCCCACATCTGCTCGTCGCCGACCTGCGCGCCGGCCGGGGCGCCGTAGCGCAGGTTGTCGGCGACGGTCCCGGAGAACAGATAGCCGCGCTGCGGCACCAGCCCGATCCCCGACCACAGCTCTTCGGGGTCGCGGTCGCGCACGTCGACGCCGTCGATGAGCACCGCGCCCTCGGTCACGTCGCGCAGCCGGCAGATCAGCGACACCAGGGTGGACTTTCCCGACCCGGTGGAGCCGACCACCGCGGTGGTGGAGCCGGGCCGGGCGGTCAGCGACACGTCGTGCAGCACCGCCCGGTCGGCGCCGGGATAGGCGAAGCCGACCGCGGCCAGCCGGACCTCGCCGGTGCTGGACGACGGCGTCACCGGGTTCATCGGCGTGCTCAGCGCCGGCTCGGTGGACAGCACCTCGGTGATCCGCTCGGCGCACACCGCGGCGCGGGGCAGGATCGCCACCACCATGGTGGCCATCAGCACCGCCATCAGGATCTGCATGAAATAGGACAGGAACGCGATCAGTGATCCGACCTGCATCTGCCCGGCGTCGATGCGCAGCCCGCCGAACCAGATCAGCGCGACGCTGGAGGCGTTGATGATCAGCGTGGTGGCCGGCAGCATCAGCGCCTGCAGGTTGCCGACGGTCATGGAGGTGTCCGACAGGGCCAGGTTGGCGCGGGCGAACCGGTCCTGCTCATGGGCTTCGCGGGCGAAGGCGCGGATGACCCGGATCCCGGTGAGCTGATCGCGCAGCACCCGGTTGATGTTGTCGATCAGCATCTGCATCCGGCGGAACAACGGCAGCATCCGCACCACGATCGCGTAGTTGGCCCCCGCCAGCACCGGCACGGCCACCGCCAGCAGCCAGGACAGTCCGACGTCCTGGTGCAGCGCCATCAGCAGCCCGCCGATGCTCATGATCGGCGCGGCGACCAGCACGGTGGCGCCCAGCTGCACCACCAGCTGGATCTGGCGGACGTCGTTGGTGGTGCGGGTCAGCAGCGTCGGCGTGCCGAACCGGGTGGTCTCGCGCTCGGAGAAGCCGATCACCCGGGTGAACACCGCCCGGCGCAGGTCCCGGCCGAAGCCGGTCCCGGTGCGCGCGCCGTAGTAGACCGCCGCGACCGCGCACAGCACCTGCACTCCGGTGACGGCGAGCATCACCGCGCCCAGCCGGGTGATGACTCCCGTGTCGCCGCGCACCACCCCGTCGTCGATGATCGAGGCGTTAACGGTCGGCAGGTACAGCGAGGCCAGGGTGCTGATCAGCTGCAGGGTCATCACCGCCGCGACCGGCCACCGGTACGGCCTGAGGTAGCAGCGCAGCAGCGCCAGGAGCATGGGGTTACTGTCGCACACCGGGGCCGGCCGCACCTGCTGGTGAGGCTGCCGGGGCGACACAAACCGACTGGTCACCCGGTGTGTCGTGGTTGCCCGGCGGTGGTGCCGCTACAGTGCATCGTGTGCGGCTCAAACTGACGGTCCCGGCCCTGGCGGTCGCTACCGTGATTCCGATGCTCGCCGGGTGTTCCGACTCCGGCTCGACCGAAGCCCAGTCCGGCGAGTCCCCGGCGTCCAAGTCCGATCAGAGCACTCACGGGCCGTCCTTCCCGCAGTGCGGGGGCATCAGCGACGAGACCGTCACCAACCTGACCCGGGTGTCGGGGCTGGTCAACACCGCGCAGAACTCGGTGGGCTGCCAGTGGCTGGCCCGCGGCGGGATCATGGGCCCGCACTTCTCCTTCTCCTGGTACCGGGGCAGCCCGATCGGGCGTGAACGCAAGACCGAGGAGGTGTCGCGCACGTCGGTGGAGGACATCAACATCGACGGCCACAGCGGCTTCATCGCGATCGGCACCGCCCCGACCATGGGCGACAACCTGTGCGAGATCGGCATCCAGTTCAAGGACGACTTCATCGAGTGGTCGGTGAGTTTCGCCCAGAAGCCGTTCCCGGACCCGTGCGACGTCGCCAAAGAGCTGACCCGCCAGTCGATTGCGAACGCCAAATGAGCCGCCGGATTTTTGCCGCGCTCGCGCTGCTGGCCGTGCTGATCGCACCGACCGCCTGCTCGCGTGAGGTGGGCGGCACCGCGGTCAAGGCGGGCTCCGGCGATACTCAGCGCAACAACAACTCCGAGCGGCAGTACCCCAACCTGCTCAAGGAGTGCGAGGTGCTGACCACCGACATTCTGGCCAAGACGGTGGGGGCGGACCCGCTGGACATCCAGAGCACCTTCGTCGGCGCGATCTGCCGCTGGCAGGCGGCTAACCCGGCCGGGCTGATCGACATCACCCGGTTCTGGTTCGAGCAGGGCAGCCTGGACAACGAGCGCAAGGTCGCCGAGTTCCTGCAGTATCAGATCGAGAACAAGACGATCGTGGGCGTGCCGTCGATCGTGATGCGCCCCGCGGACCCGAACGGCTCGTGCGGAGTGGCCAGCGACGCCGCCGGCGTGGTCGGCTGGTGGGTCAACCCGCAGGCGCCCGGTATCGACGCGTGCGAGCAGGCGATCAAGCTGATGGAGCTCACGCTCGCGACGAACTCCTAGCGAGACCAGGGCCGTAGCCGAACGGTGTTCGCGCACCCGCGCACCCGCGAGGGGGGCGACCTCATGCCGATTCCAGGACAATTGGGCCTGCCGGTGGCTAGAGTCACCCTCTGGTAACTGTCAGATTCACTGTCGTTGTGCAGGTTTGACTCCCAAGGAGAGGGCAAGGATGATGCGTCACCGTCTTCTGGTCGCCGTTGTCGTGGGTGCAGCGACTGCCGGTGTGGCAGTCGCCCCCGTGGCCGTGGCCGACCCGCCCTACAAGAATTGCTCCGAAGCCCACGCGGATGGCCGCTACAACATCACCCAGGACGATCCCGCCTACTCGGCGAAACTCGACCGCGACGGTGACGGGCTCGCCTGCGAACCAAAGCGCTGAGCCCGGCCCCGAGCGCGCCGCAGCCTCGGGCGATCAGCGTGGCACGTGAAAGTCCACCAGGGCCGCCGTCCCGAGCTCCACGCCCGCCCAACCACCGCTCACGTGCAGCACCGCGATCCCCGACGTCGGGAACTTCGCTGAGATCTGCTGGGCAACAGCGGCATCGGTTCCCGGCGCGCCGGCCAGCCCGAGGGCGACGCTCGACATGGCCGGCTCATGGCCGATCACCAGCAGGGTGTGCACGTCGTCGCCGACGGTGTTGATCGTCGCGATCACGGTTCCCGGCGCCGCCTCGTAGAGGTCGTCGAGGTACCGGACCGGTGCGCTCACCCCGGTTTGCTCGAGGGTCTGCCGGGTGCGGGTGGCCGTCGAGCACAGCACCGCGTCGATCTCGGGGTCCCGGGCGCGCAGCCAGTCGCCGGCCAGCCCGGCCTCCCGGATTCCGCGCTTGGCCAGCGGGCGTTCATGGTCGAGGGCCCCGGGCGGATAGTCGGACTTGGCGTGCCGCAGCAGGATCAGGGTGCGGTGCTCGTTGCTCATTGGCCCAAGGGTAGGGCCGTCGGCGATCGCCGAAGTAGCGCATGCGATATCCGATTCGAACTCCTCTCACCCCCCGGTTGGCGTTACCGATGTGGCGCGTGTGACCTCCGTGGTCACGTCGTCATGCGCCGCCCGGACCTGCCGGGCAAGGTCCGCGGGCTTGTCGGTGACCGGCCATACACTCGCGATGCCCGGCTGACGGACCGGCGGAAAGGGACAGGACCGACATGCGATTCGTGCACACCGCCGATTGGCAGCTCGGCATGACCCGGCACTTCCTGGCCGGCGACGCCCAGCCGCGTTACTCGGCGGCCCGGCGCGACGCGGTGGCCGGGCTGGGGGCGCTGGCGAAGGAGACCGGTGCGGAGTTCGTCGTCGTCGCCGGGGACGTGTTCGAGGACAATCAATTAGCCCCCGAGGTCATCAGTTTGTCCCTGGAGGCCATGCGCACCATCGGAATCCCGGTCTACCTGCTACCCGGAAACCACGATCCGCTCGATGCCGCGTCGGTCTACACCAGCGCGTTGTTCACCGCAGAGTGCCCCGACAACGTCGTCGTGCTCGACACCGCCGGCGTGCATCGGGTGCGCCCCGGCCTGGAGATCGTCGCCGCGCCGTGGCGATCCAAACGGCCCACCACCGACCTGGCCAGCGCCGTGCTCGACGGCCTGCCCGCCGACGGCACCATCCGAGTCCTGGTTGCCCACGGCGGCGTCGACGCGCTGGACCCCGACCCGAACAACCCCGCGCTGATTCGGCTTGCGGCCCTGCAGGACGCCCTGGACCGCGGCGCGATCCACTATGTCGCCCTGGGGGACAAGCACTCCCGCACCCGAGTCGGGGAGACGGGCCGCATCTGGTATTCCGGTTCCCCGGAGCCCACCAACTTCGACGACATCGAATCCGACCCCGGCCACGTGCTGGTGGTCGACATCGACGAGACCGACGGCACCGTGAGCGTCGACTCCCGCCACGTCGGCCGGTGGCGTTTCCTGACCCTGCACCGCCAACTCGACACCGGCCGTGACGTCACCGACCTGGACATCAACCTCGACCAGCTGCCGGACAAGGAACGCACGGTCGTCCAGCTGGCCCTGACGGGTTCGCTCAGCGTCACCGACAGGGCTGCCCTCGATGTCTGCCTGGACCGTTATTCGCGGCTGTTCGCCTGGGTGGGCACCTGGAAACGTCATACCCACCTGGTGGTGGTTCCCGCCGACGGTGAATTCTCCGACCTGGGATTCGGCGGTTTCGCCGCGGACGCGGTCGAGGAACTGGTCGCCGCCGCGCGCGCGGACGACACCGGCGCCTCCGAAGACGCCCAAGCTGCGCTGGCGCTGCTGCTGCGCCTGGTCGATCGGGGGGTGGCATGAGGCTGCACCGGTTGGCGCTGACCAACTACCGCGGCGTGGCCCATCGGGAGATCGACTTCCCCGACCACGGCGTGGTGGTGGTGTGCGGCGCCAACGAGATCGGCAAGTCCTCGATGATCGAGGCGCTGGACCTGCTGCTGGAGTCCAAGGACCGCTCCGCCAAGAAGGACGTCAAACAGGTCAAGCCGACTCACGCTGACGTCGGCGCCGAGGTCACCGCGGAGATCAGCACCGGCCCTTACCGTTTCGTCTATCACAAACGCTTCCACAAGGCGCCCCGGACGCAACTGACCATTCTGGAGCCGCGCCGCGAGCAGCTCACCGGAGACGAGGCACACGACCGGGTCCGCGCGATGCTGGACGAGACCATGGACACCGGCCTGTGGGAGGCGCAACGGGTGCTGCAGGCGGCCTCGACCGCGGCGGTGGACCTGTCCGGGTGCGATGCGCTGTCCAGGGCGCTGGACGTCGCCGCCGGTGACACCGCCACCCTCAGCGGAACCGAGCCGCTGCTGATCGAGCGGATCGATGCCGAGTACGCGCGGTACTTCACCGCGACCGGACGCCCCACCGGGGAGTGGGCAAGCGCCATCGCCGCAGTGGCCGACGCCGACGCCGAGGTGGCGCGGTGCGCCGAGCTGCTCGCCGAAGTGGACGAGCGGGTGCAGCGGCACGCCGAGCTGTCCGAGCAGTTGGCGGCCTTGACCGAGGAGCAGGCCGCCGCGGATGCCCGGCACAGCGCGGCGCAGAAAGCCGGCGCCGCGATCGCCGAGCTGCGCAGCCGGCTTCGCGACGCGCAGTTGGTGGCCACTGGGGCCGAAGGCACCTGCGCCGCGACCGACAGCGTCCAGGCCCAGCGGCAGCGGCTGCGCGACGACCTCGAATCCCGCGCGGCCGCGATCGCCCTGCTGGACACCGAGATCGACGCCGCCGCGCAGGCGCAGGCCACCGCCGAGGCCGAGGCCACCGCGGCAGAGGCCGCCGCGGCCGGCGCCGCCCACAGGCTGGCCGCCGCCACCGAACGCGCCGTTTCGGCTCGTCGGGTCGTCGACCAACTCGCCGCCCGCGACGAGGCGGACCGGCTGGCCGCCCGGCTCGAGCGCCTCGATGACACCGAAGGCCAGCTCGCCCAGGTGGCGGCGGAGCTGGCGCAGATCGTGGTGACCGAGCCGATGCTGCGCCGGATCGAAGACGCGGTCGCGGCCTGCGACCGCAGCGAGGCGTCGCTGGCCGCGATCTCGGCGACGCTGGAGCTCACCGCGGTCGCCGACATCGATCTGGTGATCGCCGGCGAGCACACCCCGCTGTCCGCCGGTCAGAGCTGGTCGGCCACTGTCACCGACGGCCTTGAGGTCGGTTTGCCCGGCCTGCTCAGCGTGCGTGTCCGGCCCGGCGACAGCGCGCGGGCGGCCAGTGCCAAACATGCTGCGGCACAAGCCGAGCTGGCCGATGCCTTGGCGGCAGCGGGCGTGTCCGAACCTGCGCAGGCGCGTCACGCCGACCAGCGGCGCCGCGAACTAGAGGGCAGCCGCGACCAATTGAGCGCCGCGCTGGCCGCGTTGCGCGGCGACGACGACGTCGCTGAACTGCGTGCCCGGCTAGCGCGGCTGCGCGACGAGCACGGCGCGATCCCCGACGGGATCACCCCCGAACAGGCCCGCGCCGACCGTGACGCGGCCGAGGCGCTGCGGGTGCAGGCCGACACCGACTGCGAAGCCCTGCGCCGAACGGCCCAGGAGGCTGCCGCGCGTCGCACCGAGGCCGCCACCCGGTTGACGCTGCTGCGGGAAAAGGTGGCCGCGCAACGCGTTGAGCTGGAGTCGGTCAGTCAGCGTCTCGCCGACCAGCGGGCGGAGATCAGGGATGACGACCTGGCGGCCAGCGCTGCTGCCAACGCGCAGGCCGTGCGCACCGCGCAGCAGCGGGTGGCCGAGTTGACCGAACAGTTGGGCGCCGCGGCGCCCGATGCGGTCGACGCCGAACTCGTCGCGGCGCAGACCGCGGCGCAAGACCTGGGCGCCCGGCACGCCGAGACCGCCCGCGCGCTGCACGAGGTGGAGGTCGAACTCGCCGTCTTCGGCACCCAGGGCCGCCGGGGCCAGCTCGACGCCGCAGAGACGGCACGGGAACACGTTGCGGCCGAACATGATCGGATCGGGCGAAGGGCACGCGCCGCCGCGCTGCTGCGTTCCACGATGAACCGCCACCGAGACGACACCCGCCGCCGCTACGTCGAGCCGTTCCGCGCCGAGATCCAGCGGCTCGGCGCGAAGGTGTTCGGCGCCGATTTCGAAGTCGACGTCGACACCGATCTGAAGATCTGCGCGCGCACCCTCGACGGTCGCACCGTGCCCTATGAGTCACTTTCCGGGGGCGCCAAGGAACAGCTGGGCATCCTGACCCGGCTGGCCGGGGCGGCGCTGGTTGCCAAGGAGGACAGCGTCCCGGTGGTGATCGACGACGCGCTGGGCTTCACCGACCCCGACCGGCTGGAGAAGATGGGCGCGGTGTTCGACGCGGTCGGTTCGGACGGCCAGGTGATCGTGTTGACCTGCAGCCCGGACCGCTACCGCAGCGTCACCGACGCCCACCGCATCGACTTGAGCGCCTGAGCGGTCATCAGTCTTTCATGAACCCGATCGCCGTGTAGTCCAGATCTGCCAGGCCCGGCGCGCCGAAGTTCGCCAGGGAACTGCGCACCGCCACATTGCCGGTGGTCTGGATCAGCGGCAGGCTGAACCCCTCGGCCCACAGCAGCGCGTCGACCTCGTTGGCCCGGGCGCGGGCCACCGCCGGGTCCAGCGCCTCCAGGGTCTCCTCGATCTTTGCATCAATGGCCGGGCTGCCGATCTTGCCGAAGTTGGCCTCGCCGTAGGACGCCGAGATCTGCGTCAGCCCAGCCAGTGGGAAAGCGTCACCGACCCAACTGAACTGGGCGATATCGAAGTCGCCGACATTGACGTAGTCGGTGAAGAAGCCGCCACCGGCCTTGGCGTCCAGCTGCAGCTTCACCCCGATCTGGGCCAGATTGTGCTGGGCCACCTGGGCGAACTGCCGGGTGCTCGACGCGTCGTAGAACAGGTGCCGGATCACCAGCGGGCGCCCGTCCTTCTCCCGGAACTTCCCGTGCAGTTTCCAGCCCAGCTCATCGAGCTCGCGTTTGGCCCGCTCCGGGTCGTAGGCGACCACCGCGGAGTTGTCTTGGTAGCCCTCCTGGCCGGCGACGTAGATGTGGTTGTTCAGCGGCACCGGGTCGGCGGTCAGCCCGCGCTGGGTCACCTTGGCGATCGTGGTCCGGTCGATACCGCGCATCACCGCCAGCCGCAGCGCCCTGTCGGACAGGATCGCCCCCGGCGCCCCGTTGAAGGTGAAGTGATTCCAGGCCGGCGTCGGTGCGCGACGGATCGCGATGCCTTCGGTGCGCCGCGCGATTGTCAGCTGATCTAAGGTGGCCACTCCGGTGGCGTCGATGGTGTGGTTCTGCAACGCCGGCATCCGCGCCGACTCGTCGAGCACCAGGTAGGTGATGGTGTCCAGCTTCGGGCGCTTGCCCCACCAGGCGGGGTTGCGCACCAACGTGATTCGCTGGCTGGTGCGGTCCAGCGATGACAGTATGAACGGCCCCGCCGACGGGCCCGGCCGGCTCAGCTGTGCCTTGTTGAAGGTGTCCGGATCGGAGGTCATGCTGGCCGGCAGCAGCATCGAGTTGCCGGCGAACATGCCCCGCCACTCCGCGTAGGGCTTGGCGAAGCGCACCACCGCCTGGCGGTCGTCGACGCCGCGGGTGACCGAGGCGACTCGTTCGGCGCCGTTGGTGGTCGCGATCGCGAACCCGCCGTCGGCGCCGCTGGTGGCATGGATCTGGCTGGCGATGTCGGCCCAGGACAGCGGGGTGCCGTCGGACCACTTCGCCTTCGGGTTGATGGTGTAGGTGACCGTCTGCGGGTTGGTGCCGGTCAACTCCACATTGGTGAAGTAGTCGGTGTCCACCGTGGCCGAGCCGTCGGCGCCGATGATGAACGCCCGCGGCATGGTGGCTTTGAGCATGGCGGCGTTCTCGGCGAGGTTGCCGTCGATGTGCAGCGGGTTGAAGTTCGGCGGGAACTGGCTCATCGACAGCCGCAGGCTCCCGCCGTCGCGCAGTGTGGCCGGATCCTGCGGGTTGATGTCGCTGGCGCTGCCGACCTTCGATGCGCCCTCCGGGGCGGTGATGTCGACGGCCGCACACCCGCTCAACACCAGCCCGACAGCCGTCACCAGGGCCGCAACCCGATTGACTCTGCGCCCAGGGCGGGCCCTTCTCGCGCAATGTCGCCGTGAGCGCAGAGTCAACGTCATGGGGCCGGCTCCGGGTGCGGCACGGCGGCCAGCAGCCGGCGCGTGTAATCGTGTTGCGGGGCACCGAAAACCTGATCCGCCTCGCCCTGTTCCACGATCGACCCGGCGAACATCACCGCCACGGTGTGCGCCAGATGCTTGACCACCGACAGGTCGTGGGAGACGAACAGATACGACAGCCCGAACTGCTGCTGCAGGTCCAGGAGCAGGTTGATGATGCCGGCCTGGATCGACACATCCAGCGCGGACACCGGTTCGTCCAGCGCGAGGATCTTCGGCTGCAATGCCAGCGCGCGGGCGATACCGATCCGCTGTTTCTGGCCGCCGGAGAACTCCGACGGGTACCGTGCGGCGTCGCTGCGCCGCAGCCCGACCAGCTCCAGCAGCTCAGCCACCCGGGCATGCGTCGAGGACTTGTCGGAACCGTTGGCGCGCAAGGGCTCCGCGAGCACCTCGAAGACCGGCAGCCGCGGGTCCAGCGAGGCCACCGGATCCTGGAACACCACCTGCAGATCCCGCCGCAGGGCACGGCGGTCATCGCGCTTGAGGGTGGCGACGTCGGTGCCGAGCACCTCGATCGAACCCGACTGCGGCGCTGATAGTTCCAGGATCTGGTGCAGCGTAGTGGATTTACCGGATCCGGATTCGCCGACGATCGCCAACGTGCGGCCCTGCTCCAAGGTGAAGCTCACGCCGGAGACCGCGCGGACCTCCCCGACACTGCGGCGCAGCACGCCCTTGGTCAGCGGGTAGGTCTTGACCAGGTCACGCACCCGCACCACGGTGGGGGAGTCACCGGGCTCGGATACGGTAACGGCGGTGCGAACGCCATAGATGTCGGCGGCGCTGCGCTCGCCCACCTGATCGGTGTGGATGCAGGCGGCGGAATGCTCGGGCCCGACCGTCAGCAGCTCCGGCTCCTGGGCACGGCACTCCTCGGTGACCAAAGGGCAGCGCGGCGCGAAGGGGCAGCCGGGCTCGATGCCGGCCAGCGACGGCGGCGCGCCGGGGATCGGCACCAGCCGGGTGCCCTGGGCAGCGTCCAGGCGTGGCACCGAACCCAACAGCCCCACCGTGTACGGCATTTTGCGCCGGCGGTACAGCGCTTCGACCGGTGCGGCTTCCACCACCCGCCCGGCGTACATCACCAGTGCCCGGTCGGCGAATTCGGCGACCACCCCGAGGTCGTGGGTGATGATCAGCACCCCGGCGCCGGTCACGTCGCGCGCGGTCTTGAGCACCTCGAGGATCTGGGCCTGCACGGTGACATCGAGTGAGGTGGTGGGCTCGTCGCAGATCAGCAGGTCGGGGTCGCACGAGATGGCGATCGCGATCACCACCCGCTGGCGTTCCCCGCCGGACAGCTCGTGCGGGAAGGCCCGCGCCCGCTCCTGCGGCCGTGCGATCCCGACCAGCTCCAGCAGTTCCACGGCTCGGCGCCGGGCCGCGGCCCGCCCGATCCGGGGATTGTGCACCTCGATGGCCTCGGCGATCTGATCCCCGACGGTGTAGACGGGCGTGAGCGCCGACATCGGGTCCTGGAACACCATGCCGATCGAGGCGCCGCGGAACTTCGACATCGCGGTGTCGCCCAGGCCGATCAGTTCGGTTCCGGAAAGGCGCACCGACCCGGACACCCGGGCATGCTCGGGCAGCAACCCCATCACCGCCATGGCCGCCGCGGACTTGCCGGAGCCGGATTCGCCGACCATCGCCACCACTTCGCCCGGGTCGACCCGGTAGCTGATGCCGCGCACCGCATTCACCGCCTCGGCGCCGGTGCCGAACGTCACGGCCAGGTCGGTCACTTCCAGCAGGGCACTCATCCGCGGCCCCGCAGACTCGCGGCGTCGGGGTCCAGGGCGTCGCGCAGGCCGTCCCCGGCGAGGTTGGCGCAGACCAGGATCGTGATGAGCACGCCGGCCGGGAACAGGAACACCCACGGGAAGGTGATCGCCGAGGCGGTGCCGTCGGCGATCAAGGTGCCCAGTGAGACGTCCGGCGGCTGGATGCCGAAACCCAGGTAGCTCAAGCCGGTTTCGGCCAGGATCGCGACCGCGACGTTGAGTGCGGTGTCGATGATCAGGATCGACGCCACGTTCGGCACGATGTGGTCGATGATGATGCGCCGGCTGGACACCCCCATATACCGTGCGGCCCGGATGAATTCACGCTCGCGCAGGCTCATGGTCAGCCCGCGCACCATTCGGGCGCTGATCATCCAGCTGAATCCGGCCAGCAGCAGCACCAGCAGCGCGATGTTGCCACTGTTCTTGGTGCGCGGGGTGATGATCGCGATCAGGATGAACGCCGGCACCACCAGCAGCAGGTCCACCAGCCACATCAGCATCCGGTCGCGCCACCCGCCGAAATACCCCGAGATCGCCCCCACCGTCGCGGCGATCACCGTGGAGATCAGCGCCACGCACACCCCGATCAGCATCGACTTCTGCATGCCGCGCAGGATCTGCGCCAGCAGATCCTGGCCTAAAGCGTTGGTGCCCAACCAATGCCGAGCGCCCGGCGGAACCAGTAGGGCGTCGTAATCCAGGTCGGTGTAGGAGTAGGGCAGCAGGCCCGGCAGCGTGTAGCAGCCGAGGAACATCACCGCCAGCAGCGCCAGCGCGCCCACCGCGGTGCGGCTGCGCAAGAAGCGGCGCAGCACCAGGGTGCGCCGGGAGGCGAACTCGATCTCGGCGGTCATGACACCCGCACCCGGGGATCGAGCAGCGCATAGATCACGTCGGAGAGCAGCCCGGCGGCCAACACCACCGCACCGGAGAACACCGTGATCGCCGCGACGATGTTGGTGTCCTGGGTGGCCACGCCCTGCACCACCCATTCGCCCATGCCGTGCCAGCCGAAGATCTTCTCCACGAACACCGCCCCGGTGACCAGCCCGGCCACCCCGTAGGCGAACAGCGTGGCCATCGGGATCAGCGCGGTGCGCAGCCCGTGTTTGAACAGCGCGCGCCGGCGCGTCAAACCCTTGGCGCGTGCGGTGCGGATGAAGTCCTGGCCCAGCACGTCGAGCATCGCGTTGCGCTGATAGCGGCTGAAGCTGGCCGCGGCGCCCAGCGCCAGGGTCAGCGACGGCAAAACCAGGTGCTGCAGCCGGTCGGCCAGGCCCGGCCAGAAGCCGGTGATCAGCCCCGGCGAGGTCTCGCCGGTGTAGTCGAACAGCTGGGCGCCCAGTGCCCAGTTGACCCGCAGCGCGCTGAGGATCACCAGATTGGCCAGCACGAAGGTCGGCACCGACAGCACCAGCAGCGCCGCGAGGGTGATGACCCGATCGGAAAGGCGATACTGACGCACCGCCCCCCAGGCGCCGGCCACCACGCCGATGACGGTGCCGGCCAGCGAGCCGACGACCAGCAGCCGCAGGCTGACCCCGATGCGCCGCCCCAGTTCCCCCGAAACCGGCTGGCCGGTGACGGTGACGCCGAAATCGCCGCGGACGGCGTGCGAGGCCCAGTGCGCGTAGCGCAGCGGAATGGGCTTATCCAAGCCCAGTTCAGCGGCTTTGGCGTCGATGACGGCCTGCGGGGGACGGGGATTGCGCTGCATCAAGGAGTCCAGCGGGGCGAACGCCAGCGAGGTCAGGCAGAACGTCAGAAACGATGCCAGGCCCAGCAGCACCAGGTAGTTCAGCGCTCGGCCGGCCAGGAACCGCATCACGGCGCGGCCTCGCAGACGTCCGGCATCAGCACAGGGTAAAGGGTGGGCGGTGACGTCGGGGTGAGCCGGGTGAGGCGTCGCCCGCAGCGCACGAATTCCGATGATTTTTATCCTGGATTCCCGGGGAACTTTTACTAGGCTCGTCATGCGGACTGCGACAGATGGAGAACTTTGTGACTGTTACCGACGACTACCTGGCCAACAATGCGGAGTATGCGAAGACCTTCGAAGGTCCGCTGCCCATGCCGCCGAGCAAGCACGTGGCGATCGTCGCCTGCATGGACGCCCGGCTCGACGTCTACCGCGCGTTGGGCATCAACGAGGGTGAAGCGCACTGCATCCGCAACGCCGGGGGCGTGATCAGCGACGACGCGATCCGGTCGCTGGCGATCAGCCAGCGCCTGCTGGGCACCCGGGAGATCATCCTGATCCACCACACCGACTGCGGGATGCTCACCTTCACCGACGACGAGTTCAAGCGCTCCATCCTGGAGGAGACCGGCATCCGTCCCGGCTGGGCGGCCGAGGCGTTCCCCGACCCGGCCGAGGACGTCAAGCAGTCGTTGCGCAGGGTCAAGGCCAGCCCGTTCATCACGGCGACTACGTCGCTGCGCGGGTTCGTCTTCGACGTCGCCACCGGCAAGCTCGGCGAAATCACCCTCTGACCTTTCTTCCCGCGAGCCTTCCCCCTTCCCCCTTCTCCCATCCCGCGAGCGTGCGTGTTTGCGCGCCAACACGCCGGTTATGGCGTACAACTACGCACCCTCGCGGGGGAGCCGGGATCACATCGCGGGGAAGCCGGGATCACGTTGACAGCACCCCGAGCGCCTGGTTATATACCCGGCTATAATCATTAATCTGGTAAATCTCACCAGGATTATCGGATATCCCGGCAAGGACATCATGACCAGTAACATCACCGCGCCGCCGGCCGCCACTACGGCCGGGCACTATCAGCTGACGCACCTGCGCACCCTGGAGGCCGAGGCCATCCACATCATCCGCGAGGTGGCCGCGGAGTTCGAGCGTCCGGTGCTGCTGTTCTCCGGCGGCAAGGACTCCATCGTCATGCTGCATCTGGCGGTGAAGGCGTTCGCGCCGGGCCGGCTGCCGTTCCCGGTGATGCACGTCGACACCGGCCACAACTTCGAGGAGGTCATCGCCGCGCGCGACGAGCTCGTCGAGCGGACCGGGGTCCGACTGGTGGTCGCCTCGGTGCAGGACGACATCGACGCCGGGCGAGTGGTCGACGACGGTCCCTCCCGCAACCCCCTGCAGACCGTCACCTTGCTGCGGGCCATCCGCGAGAACAAGTTCGACGCGGCGTTCGGCGGTGCCCGGCGCGACGAGGAGAAGGCGCGCGCCAAGGAGCGGGTGTTCAGCTTCCGCGACGAGTTCGGCCAGTGGGACCCCAAGGCGCAGCGCCCCGAGCTGTGGAACCTCTACAACGGCCGGCACCGGCCCGGCGAACACATCCGGGTGTTCCCGCTGTCGAACTGGACCGAGTTCGACATCTGGTCCTACATAGGTGCCGAGGAAATCGCCCTGCCGACAATCTATTTCGCGCATCAGCGCAAGGTCTTCCGCCGGGACGGGATGCTGTTGGCCGACCACGAGTTCCTGCGGCCCGCCGACGGCGAGGAAGTCTTCGAGACCTCGGTGCGCTTCCGCACCGTCGGCGACGTCACCTGTACCGGCTGTGTGGAGTCGACGGCCGCCACCGTCGAGGCGGTGATCGCCGAGACCGCGGTGTCGCGGCTGACCGAGCGCGGAGCTACCCGCGCTGATGACCGGATCTCCGAAGCGGGCATGGAAGACCGCAAGAGGCAGGGGTATTTCTGATGAGTGCGGCCACCACACTGCTTCGGATCGCGACGGCCGGATCGGTCGACGACGGCAAATCCACCCTGATCGGGCGGCTGCTGTTCGATTCCAAGGCCGTCATGGAAGACCAGCTGGCCTCGGTGGAGCGCACCTCCCGCGAGCGCGGCCACGACTACACCGACCTGGCGCTGGTCACCGACGGCCTGCGCGCCGAGCGCGAGCAGGGCATCACCATCGATGTCGCCTACCGCTACTTCGCCACGCCCAAGCGGAAATTCATCATCGCCGACACGCCAGGGCACATCCAGTACACCCGCAACATGGTCACCGGCGCCTCGACCGCCCAGCTGGCGATCGTGCTGGTCGATGCGCGGCACGGTCTGCAGGAGCAGTCCCGCCGGCACACCTTCCTGGCGTCGCTGCTCGGGATCCGCCACATCGTGCTCGCGGTCAACAAGATGGACCTGATCGACTGGGACGCCGAACGATTCGAGGCGATCCGCGATGACTTCCATTCGTTCGCCACCCGCCTGGACGTGCACGACGTGACCACCATCCCGATGTCGGCGCTGCTCGGCGACAACGTGGTGACCAAGTCCGACAAAACCCCCTACTACGACGGTCCCGCGCTGCTGTCACACCTCGAAGACGTCTACATCGCCGGTGACCGCAACCTAGTCGACGTGCGGTTCCCGGTGCAGTACGTGATCCGCCCGCAGACCCACGAACACGCCGACCACCGCAGCTACGCCGGCACGGTGGCCAGCGGGGTGCTTCGTCCCGGTGACGACGTGGTGGTGCTGCCGTCCGGGAAACCAAGCCGGGTCGCCGCGATCGAGGGCCCCAATGGTGCAGTGGACGAAGCGTTTCCGCCGATGGCGGTCTCGGTCATGCTCGAAGACGACATCGACATCTCCCGCGGCGACATGATCGCCCGCACCAACAACCAGCCACGCGTCGCCCAGGACTTCGACGCCACCGTGTGCTGGATGGCCGACGGCGCCTCGCTGCAGCCGGGCAACGACTACATCATCAAGCACACCACGCGTACCACCCGGGTGCGGGTGATGGCGTTGGACTACCGCCTCGACGTCAACACACTGCACCGCGACAAGGACGCCGAGGAGTTGAAGCTCAACGAACTCGGACGTGTCTCGCTGCGCGCCCAAGTGCCGTTGATGCTCGATGAGTTCAGCCACAACGATGCCACCGGCTCGTTCATCCTCATCGACCAGGCCACCAACGGAACCGTGGCGGCCGGGATGGTGCTGCGTGACGTGTCGGGCCGCGTAGCCAGCCCGAACACGGTGCGCCACGAGTCTCTGGTCACCGCGGCGGACAGGTTGTCGAAGGGCCGCACGGTCTGGCTGACCGGACTGTCCGGCGCCGGCAAGTCGTCGGTGGCCATGCGGGTCGAGCAGCTGCTGCTCGAAAGGGGAACGCCCGCCTACGTTCTCGACGGCGACAACCTGCGGCACGGCCTCAACGCCGACCTCGGGTTCTCGATGGCCGACCGTGCCGAGAACCTGCGCCGGCTGGCACACGTGGCCACCCTGCTGGCCGACTCCGGCCAGATCGTGCTGGTGCCGGCGATCAGCCCGCTGATCGAACACCGCCAGCTGGCCCGCCAGGTGCACACCGACGCCGGGTTCGACTTCATCGAGGTGTTCTGCGACACCCCGCTGGAGGACTGCGAGCAGCGAGACCCCAAGGGGCTCTACGCAAAGGCGCGAGCTGGGCTGATCACCCACTTCACCGGGATCGACAGCCCCTACCAGCGGCCACGCAACCCGGACGTGCGGTTGACCCCGCAGGACAGCGTCGACACGCAGGCCCGCCAGGTCATCGCCGCCATCGATTCCCGCCGGTGAACGACCACGAGCTCGCCGCCCAGCTCGCCACCGACGCGGGCCGCCTGTTGCTGACGGTTCGCGACGAGCTGGCCGATGCGCCGCAGGGGGAGCGGAAAGCGGCCGGCGACAAGCGCTCTCACGACTACCTGATGACCGCGCTGGGCACCGAACGCCCGGACGACGCGGTGCTGTCCGAGGAGGGCGCCGATGACCCGGTGCGGCTGCAGGCCGAGCGGGTGTGGATCGTCGACCCCCTGGACGGCACCCGGGAATTCTCCGAACCCGACCGTGACGACTGGGCCGTGCACGTCGCACTGTGGCAGGCCGGAGAACTGATAGCCGGCGCGATCGCCCTGCCCGCCCGCGGCATCACCCTGGCCACCCCGACTGTGCCCGCCCCACCCGAACACACCGGGGCGCCTCGCATCGCGGTGTCGCGCAGCCGGCCCCCGGCGCTGGCCGAAGCCGTCCGCGAGCACCTGAACGGTGTGCTGGTGCCGATGGGCTCGGCCGGGGTAAAGGTCGCCGCCGTCGTGCAGGGCATCGCCGATGTCTACGTGCACGCCGGCGGGCAATACGAATGGGACTCGGCCGCCCCAGTGGCCGTCGCGCGCGCCGCCGGCCTGCACACCTCGCGCATCGACGGCTCGCCGCTGGCCTACAACCGGCCCGATCCACTGATGCCCGACCTGGTGGTGTGCCGCCCCGAATACGCCCCAGCGGTGCTCGCCGCGATCGGCTGACATCGCCGGAATCCGGCCGGATGGCAGAATCCCCAGGATGCGGATGTCGGCCAAGGCGGAATATGCGGTGCGGGCGATGGTTCAGCTTGCCACCGCCGAGCCGGGCACGCTGGTCAAGACCGACGATATTGCGGCTGCTCAGGGCATCCCGGCGCAGTTTCTCGTCGACATCCTTTCCGATCTGCGCACCGACCGGCTGGTGCGCAGCCAGCGCGGCCGCGACGGCGGCTACGAGCTGGCCCGCCCGGCCACCGAGATCAGCGTCGCCGACGTGCTGCGCTGCATCGACGGCCCACTGGCCAGCGTCCGCGACATCGGCTTGGGCGACCTGCCCTACTCGGGCCCGACCGCCGCGTTGACCGACGTGTGGCGGGCGCTGCGGGCCAGCATGCGTTCGGTGCTCGAGCAGACCAGCCTGGCCGACGTGGCCTCGGGGGAATTGCCCGCGCACGTCGCGGAGTTCGCCGCCGACTACCGCACCCAGGAGCGCCAGCGCGGCCATGGGGGCTGATTCGGCGGTCCAGCTTCGCCTCTCCTTCGTCGAGCCTCGCTGACCGCCGGGGCTGATTCGGCGGTCCAGCTTCGCCTCTCCTTCGTCGAGCCTCGCTGACCGCCGGGGGCTGATTCGGGCTGAGTGCTACGAACCCGAGCCGTACGGGCGGGTGAGGATCTCCATCGCGTGGCCGCTGGGGTCTCGGAAATACACGCCACGGCCGCCGTCGCGGCGGTTGATCTCGCCGGGGCGTTCAGCGCGCGGGTCGGCCCAGTGCTCCATGCCGCGCGCGGAGATCTTGCCGTAGATGGCGTCGAAGTCGTCCTCGGACACCAGGAATGCGTAATGCTGCGGCCGGATCTCCTCGCTGTCGGGCACGTCGGCGTAATCGAGGCTGGCTTCGTGATCGAGCCCGACGACCATGAAGTGACCGAACGGCTGCGGGTCGGGCAGGCCGAACAGCTCCGCGAGGAACGCCGCGGAGGCGTGCTTGTCGTGGGTGGCGACGATCGTGTGGTTGAAGGAAATGCTCATTCCTCCAGTGTCGGTCCCGCGTGTCGTCCATGCCACAATCGCGGGCATGCAGGTGGGAATGACCATGCCCGTAATGGAGCCGGATCTGGATGCCACGCTGCTGCGGGACTGGGCGTGTGCGATAGATGCGGGACCGTTCGCATCGCTGGCCTGGGGCGAGCGGATCGCCTTCACCAACCCCGACAGCCTGACCCTGCTGGGGGCGCTGGCGGCGTGGACCGAGCGGGTGCGCTTGGTGACGACGGTGATCGTTCCGCAACTGCACGATCCGGTCATGCTGGCCAAGGCGCTGGCCACCGCGGACCTGCTGAGCGGCGGGCGGCTCACCGTCGGCGTCGGTGTGGGCGGCCGTCATGAGGACTACTGCGCGGTGGGCGCTGATCCGGCGACGCAGACGATGCGGGACATGGCCGAGCGGGTCGCGATCATGAAGCGGGTCTGGGCGGGGGAGAAGCTCACCGAGTCGGTGCTGCCGGTCGGGCCGGCGCCGGCGCAGCCCGGCGGCCCGCCGCTGGTGGTCGGCACCATCGGCCCCAAGACCCTGCGCAGCGCGGCCACGTGGGCCGAGGGTCTGGCCGGCATCACGATGGACCTCGACGTGGCCAAGCAGAACGAGCTCTTCGATGTCGCCCGGCAGGCGTGGCAGCAGGCGGGCAAGGCGAAACCGTATCTGGCGACCTCGTTCTGGTTCGCGCTGGGCGAGCACAACACCGCCCGCAACCAGGTGCGCGAGCACCTGCTGCGCTATATGAACTGGATTCCCGCCGAGTACGTCGAGGCGATGGCCCCGACCACGGGTTGGGCCGGCAGCGAGGACGAGCTTCTCGGCCTGCTGCGCAGCTTCCAGGCGATCGGTGCCGATGAGATCCATTTGATTCCCACCAGTTCCGACCCTGACCAGCTGCGGCGCGCCGCGGAGGTGGTCGCCGAGTTCGGCCGCTGAGGCGCCCGGGCAGCCGTCCGTCGGCCGTTGCGACACGGTTACGGAAGCGTCTCTATCGATAGCTCACTAGTCACAACCGCCTCACCAGCATCTATCGTCACAACAGGCGAGGCCCGGAGCGGTCCCGGAAAGGTGTGACATGGCGGCGACGCGTCGAATCGTCTCGGCGGCGATGGTGCCGGCGGTCGCGCTCGGGATGGTGCTCGCCACCGAGTTAGCACCCCCGGCGATGGCGGCGACCTGTAACGCGCCGGAGGCCAACATCGATCCGCCGCCGGGTTCGCCGGCGACCGGAGCCGGCCAACTGCCGAGCGGGCGACGGCCCCGCGGCACCAATGACAGTGCGCCACTGCCCAAACTGGGCCCGCTGATCGCCGCATTGATCAACCCCAACGGCACCGTCAAACAGCAGGCCGCGGTGGTGCCTCCGGCGCCGTACCCGGGTGGTCAGGTCGCGCCGAACGCCGCCCAACCGGTTCAGCCCGTTCCGAACGCCGGCGCCGATCCGGGGCTGTCGACCGCGGATGCCGCCGGGGCGATCGCGGGTTCCCAGACGTCGCTGGTGGAGTGGGTGACCGGACCCAACAGCCCCAACCAAACGCTGCAACGCTTCGGCATCTCCGGAACCGACCTTGGAATCCCCTGGGACAACGGCGATCCCGCCAATCGCCAGGTCCTCTACGCGTTCGGTGACACCTTCGGTTACTGCCGCATCCAAGGCAAACAGTGGCGGCAGAACGTGCTGTTCCGCAGTGCGGACAACAACCTGGCCGACGGAATCACCGTGGGCCCCGGCGCGGTCGGCAACAGGCACTCGGGTTCGCCACTGCGCCAAGCGAACTTCTCCAAGCAGATCTTGCCCGCCGTCAAGCTGTCTCCGCACCAGGAGGGCATGATCCCCACCGCCGCCATCGGGATCGCCGGCAACCAGTACATGAACTTCATGTCCATCAAGCAGTGGGGCCGCGACGGCGAATGGTCCACCAACTACTCGGCGATCGCGGTCTCCAACGACAACGGCGAAACGTGGGGGGTCTATCCGGGCACGGTGCGTTCGACGTCGCCGGAGAACGTCCCCCGGGCGCGCTTCGTCCCCGGTAACGAGAAATTCCAGATGGGCGCGTTCCTGCGCGGGGGCGACGGCTACCTGTACTCCTACGGGACCCCCGCTGGTCGCGGCGGCTCGGCGTACCTGTCGCGGGTGCCCGAGCGCACGATTCCCGACCTCACGACGTACCAGTATTGGAATGGTGACAGCGGATCGTGGGTGCCGAACAATCCGGCTGCGGCTACCCCGGTGATTCCCGGGCCGGTGGGTGAGATGTCGGTGCAGTACAACACCTACCTGCGGCAGTATCTGGCGCTGTACGGCAACGGCGGCAATGACGTGGTGGCCCGATTCGCCCCCACGCCGCAGGGCCCGTGGAGCGCCGAGCAGACGCTGATCCCCACCGGTCAGATTCCCGGCGGCATCTACGCGCCCTACCTGCACCCCTGGTCGACAGGCAAAGAGGTGTACTTCACGTTGTCGCTGTGGAACGCCTACGACGTGATGCTGATGCGCACGGTGCTGGGCTGAGCCGGCCGGGACGGCCACCACATGCGTTCGCCGAGCAGGCTCATGGCCGCCGGAACCAGATAGGTGCGCACCACGGTGATGTCGAGCAGAAGGCCGATACCGACCGTGGAACCGATCTGGACAAGGTTGAGGACCGTTCCGCTGGTGAGCGCGAACATGGTGATCGCGAAGACGATCCCGGCGGTGGTTATGACACTGCCGGTGCTGCCGAACCCTCGGATGATTCCGCTGACCACGCCGCTGTGGGACTCTTCTCGGATTCGTGCGGCGAACAGCATGCTGTAGTCGGCGCCGACGGCGACCAGCGCCATGAACGAGACCGGCAGCACCGACCAGTCCACGTCGATGCCGATGAGGTGTTGCCAGATCAAGGTGGACACCCCGGCCGCGGAGGCGAAGGACAACACGACGGCTGCGATCATCACCAGCGGTGCGACAAGGCTGCGCAATATGACGATCAACACCAGCAGCACGGCGATGACGGCGACCACGCCGAACAGCGCGAAGTCTCGCCAGGTTTGATCGATGTGCCCCTGCGACAGCGATGCCAGGCCCGTGGTCTCGATGCCGGCGTTCTGCAGCACGGTCCCGGTGGCGGCGTTGCGCGCGGTCTCGACGATCCGGGGTACTGCCTGCAGCGCCTGCGACGAGTAGGGATTCACCGCCCATACCGCCAGCATCCGTGCGGTACGTCCGTCAGGTGAGATGAGCAACTGCTGACCGGCGGTGAACCGCGGATCGTGCTGCGCCTGCGGAGGCAGATAGAAGCCCCGACCGGCGCCGTCGGTGGTGTTCGCCGACAGTCCCTGCAGATACTGTGTCGCCCGGCTCAGTCCGTCGCTGAGTTCCCCGGTGAGCTCGACCATGGTGTCGGTGCCGGCTTTGACCTGGTTGAGTCCGTCGTGGAGGCGCCCGATGCCGCTGGCGAGTTCCTCGATCCCGGCGGTCAGGGCGTTAAGGTCCGTGCGCGCCTGCTCGGGGGTGCGAGAGCCGAGTTGGTCGAGCAACGAACGTAAGCCGTTGGCGGTGTCGCGCAGGTCGGGCAGGACTGACAGCGCGCTGGCTACGGCGTTGTCGGGGACGATCGGGGCCACCATCTGGGCGGCGGTGATCGCGGTCAGTGCGGCACCGCCAGTGGCGTCGTTGAGTTCGTCGAATGCCGCGCGGGCACGAATACACCCCGGGTCACTTGCGCACATCGGCGACGCGGTCGCGGTAGTCAGCGGATCGAACACCGCGTGCAACCCCGCTGTTGATGCGGCGATCTTGTCGCGGCCGCTGTCGATCTCAGCGGCGACGGCGTCAAGGGCCGCGGTTGCGGTCGAGACGTTGTGCACCAGCGTCGCGACGTCGAGTGAACCATCGGAGATAATCGACACCAGTCGGTTCGCCGATTCCAGTGTGCTCAGCAGGGTCCGGGCCAAGGTGACCACCTGGTGGGCGCCGGTGGTCAGTTGCGGGATACGTGCAGCCGCATCACCGGATCCGTCGCGCAGTTGGGTGACTCCCGAAGCCAGGCGCCGTAACTCGGGCAATGCGGTCCCTACCCTGCGGTCCGCTTCGGCGAGACCGTCGGCGACCCGTGCGGTCTGAAACCCCACGGCCGTTTCGGCTAACGGGTTTCCGTCAGGGCGCGTGATCGAGCGGACGTAGGCGATCTCGGGTAGGTTGCCGACCGCCCTGGCGATCAGGTCCAGGGCGGCCAGGTCGCTGGTATTGCGCATATCGTGGTCGGCTCGGACGACGATGAATTCCGGGGCGGCTTCGTTGACTCCCCAGTGGCGGTATACCCGTTCGTATCCGCGTTTGCTGTCGGTGCTGCGCAGTTGCATGGCGTTCTCGTCGATGTTCGGCCGGAACGTGAGCAGCACCGAACTGGTCGCGATGAGGAACGCCAGTGAAGCGGCGGCCAGCGCCGGGGCATGGCGCACGATGGTGGCGCCACGCCGACGCCAGGCGCGCTCGTTGAGAGCTCGCGGTTCGGCATATCCGTGCCGGCCCCACAGCCCGACCAGCGCCGGGGTCAGAGTCAAGCTGACGGCGGCCGTGATCGCGATGGCCAGTGTGATGGGTGGGCCGGCGGTGCGGAACATTCCCACCTTGGTGAAGATCATCGCCATTCCGGCACCGGCGATGGTCAGCGCCGAGGCGATGATGATGGCGGCGGTGCGCGAGCCGGAGCGGGCCACTGCGTCGTCGACGGGCACCGCCCTGCGCCGGCCCTCGTGGTAGTTGGCCAGGAGGAAGATCGCGTAGTCGGTGCCCGCGCCCAAGACCATGGCGGTGGCCAGTGCGATCGTGAAATTCGAGATCGACAGCAGTTCCCGGGCGCCCAGCCACGAAACGATCGGGCGCGCGACGGCCAGCGAGATGCCGACCGTCAGCATCGGAATCAACGCTGTCGCGAGCGATCGATACACCGCCAGCAGCATCGCGGTGATCAACAGCAGTGAGACCGCGGTGATGATCAGTAGGGAGGTGTCGATCGCGGCGAACAGATCCGACAGCGTCGGCGACGGGCCGGTGAAGTTCACCTCAAGGCCGTCCGGGCGCGCCAACCCGGTGATCTCGGCACGGATATTCTCCGTTGATTGGTGTGCGCGGGTCGAACCCACATCACCGATGGTGGCGAGCAGTAGGTGCAGTGACTTGCGATCCGGACTCATTCCCAGGCCGCCGAGCCCGGGGTTGCTGAATGTGTCCATGACGTAGGCGACGTCGTCCTTGTCGGCGACCAATCGTTGCACCAGTTCGTGGTAATACTCGAAATCGGCGCCGTCCAAGGCGCGTTCGCTGGAAAGCACGATGCTGCCGACGGCCGTTGAGGCCGGAACACCGAACTCTTGCGACATTTGACGCAGTGTCTCGGTAGCCGCGTTCTCCGGGATGAACGGGGCGGAATGCTCAGCCACCGTGTGTTCCAGCTGTGGCACAAGCATATTCAGTGCGCCCGCACCGATCAGCCAGGCGGTGAGGACCCACCAGGCGTGCCGGGCGGCGAACCGCGAGACGCTGCCGAAAAACTTGAGTTCATGGTTGTGCGCCACGGAGGCCCCCCGATCGTGTGGTACCCACGGATCTGGTCATGGTCGGTCTCGTCGCTCGCAATCGACCCACTCGAGATATGCGGAGCCCTTGACGTGGTTGCCGCACCAGCTTCCGTCGTAGCTGTACGCACCCGAATAGCCGCGGCCGTGACCGAAGCGAAGGGGAGCGTCGACGGTGCCGGTAATGGAGCCGATCTCGCGATCCCGGTCGCGGATGGTCCAGCGGAACCGGCGCGGGACGCGCATGGCGCGGCCCATCGGATCGACTTCGGGTTCGCCGTATTCGAGGACCGCGAAATGGGTGTCGGTATGGACGACGGCCGGCCGGTCGGTCGAGCGCACCTGGGCCAGCCGGCACGCGGAGGCGCCGGAAGCGCGGACGTCGGTGAGTAAGAGCTGGGTGCCGTCGGGCAACACGATGATCTGGTAGGTGAAGAAATCGACCGGCAGGCGAGCCGCCGCCGGAAGGGGACGCGAAGTCAGCGCTTGCGGGCTGATGCAACGGGCGTATTCCACGGTCCCGATTCCCGATACCGGAATTCTCGCGGTGCCGTCCTCAAGGGTGCCGCTGTAGGGGGCCAGCAGACTGAAATGGTCGTAGATCGGAGTTTTCACGAAATAGGAGACCTGCTCGGCGGCGTCGAACTCGAGCTCGACCCCGAAGGTGCCGTAGCTGCCGCGCACCCGATAGCGGGGGTGATCGGCATGGACCTGCAGATCCTCACCCCAGCGCAGCGACGACCCGTCGGCGGCGAACCGGCACTCGTTACGGGCGTCGTAGGCGCGGTAGTGATGATGGTTTCCCGCTGCGGTCGACGAGAAGACGGTCGTGTTGTCCCGGGCATCAGCTGCGGCGACCACACCATTGTCGAAGATCACGGTGCCGGTGGTTCCGATCAGCGTCATGGTGTTGACGTAGCGATACGGCTCGGGCAGATCGGCGACGAAGAATCCGTAATGGGTCCAGGCCCATCGGCGACTGTCCAGCTCGGGACGCATCTGGGCGGCCTGGGTGAACGGCTGCACCGAGGCCGTAAGCCGGCGGTCCAGCAGCGGCAGCACCCGGCGGACGAGGCCGCGCCCGCCGGCGTCGAGCACCCGGCTTCGTCGGTCCGGCACTGCGGCGCTCACTGCGCGCCCGACCGGTCACCGACCCGCGGTAGCGGCATCACGTTGAGCAACCCGGACATGCAAACCCCCTGAAGTGACCTGGCGGTAACATTGGCATTCGTGCACGCCTCGGTCAAAGTGATAGCTCTCACATCGCTAGGGTTGCCGGGTGGCGAATCACCGTAGTGGAACCAAGGGCGTTCCGCGCGAGGTGCGGGAGACGGCGATCTTGGACGCTGCCGGTGAGGAATTCGAACGACGGGGGTATGCCGGCGCCGTGGTCGGATCGATCGCGGCGCGCGTCAACGTCTCGAAAACCCTTGTGCTCAGCTATTTCGGGTCCAAAGAGGGTGTCTACATAGCGTGCGTGCGCCGTGCGGGCAGGTCGCTGATCGACGCGATCGGCGGCGCCATGACAGCGCCCGGCACCGTTGAGTCGGGTGAGCGATCCGAGACGCCCGTGAGTGTGGTGAGCGGAACACGGGTGTTGGCAGCGATTTTCGAGTGCTTGGCTCGCCGGCCCAGCGACTGGCCGGTGATTTACGACCGGACCGTGCCCGCCGGGCCCGCTCGCGATGCGGCCCGTGAACAACGACGTGCCTTGCGCCGGCAGGCTGCCGAGGGTGTGGCGTCGGCTCTGGCCGGCCTCGGGGTCACCGACCCGCAGGACCTGTCGGCGATCACGCTGGTCTGGGAGAACGTGGTCTCGGCTCTGGTGGCCTGGTGGCGGCAGAACCCCGGCGAGAGCGCTGCCGACATGACCGCGCGCTCACAGCGAATCTTCGCTGCCATTCACCGCTTGTCGTCGTGACTGACCGGGCCGAGCACGGTGGGATCAGGCGTCGAGCACCGCGTGCAACGCCGCACCGACCTCGGCGATCACCCCGGGGGTGTAGCCGGGGATGTTCATGGTCACCCCGCCCACGCCGGCATCAAGGACCTTGGTCTTGATCTGCTCGGCGATCGATTCCGGGCTGCCGACCACCATCCGCTGACTCATCTCGGCGGGGATCTGGTCGGCGCTGACAGCGTCGCCGGCCAGCGCGGTGAGCAACATGGTGGTCTCCAGGGTGGCCGGGTCGCGGCCCACCTCCTCGCAGCTACGCCGGACCGCGTCGACCTTCCCCGGCAGCTCGTCGAATCCGGTGATGAGGTTGAGATGGTCGAAGTGGCGAGCCGCCAGCGGGATCGTCTTCTTCTCACCGCTGCCGCCGATCAGCAGCGGAATGTGGTCGCGGAAGCGGGGTTCGGCCATCGCCTCACGGGCGCGATACCACTTGCCTTCGAAGGTCGGGCGCTCGCCGTTGAGCATCGGCAGGATGATCTGCAACGCCTCGTCGAGCCGGTTGAACCGGTCGGTGAAGGTGCCGAACTCGAAACCCAGCTGGTCGTGTTCGAGCTCGAACCACCCGGTACCGATGCCCAGGATCGCCCGGCCGGAGCTGACGACGTCCAGGGTGGTGATGATCTTGGCCAGCAGCGTCGGGTTGCGGTAGGTGTTGCCGGTGACCAGCGTGCCCAGCTGGACCCGTTCGGTCGCGGTCGCCAGTGCACCCAGAGCCGTGTAGGCCTCGAGCATCGGCTGGTCGGGAGAGCCCAGCATGGGCAGTTGGTAGAAGTGGTCCATCAAGAACACCGCGTCGAACCCGGCGGCCTCGGCCTCTTGGGCTTGGGCGATAACGGTGGGGAACAGCTTTGAAATGTCGGTGCCGTAGGAGAAGTTGGGGATCTGGAAGCCAAGTCGAATCGTCACGTGGTCGACCCTAGGGGCGTGGAAGGCCTACCGGAGGTGATTCCGCTATCCGCGAAGAGCGGAATAGCGAGAGCGCCTAGGTCTTCTATTTCCCGCGGCCGTGATGTTCTGGTGAATGCACGCGCCGAACGGCTGGCGCTGAGCGATCGCTAATCAGCGTCGCGGGCGCCCGCTTGGCGGGTCAGGTGGTCGATCTGCAGGTACGTCGCATAGATCACCAGCGGCGGCAACACGATGAACGGCACGTTCTCCCCGATGAACTTGAACCAGAAGCCCCAACTGTCCTGCCCGATGTCGGCGAACCCCGCCCCCAGCTCGCTGAGGAAGTAGACCGCGGTACTGCTCATCAACATGGAGATGCCGACCAACACCACCCACAGGCAGCGGATCCGGGACTCCAGCGGCAGCGTCGAGCTCAGCAGCTTGGTCCACATCACGAAGACGGTGATGCCGGTGCTGACCCCGACCACCTCAAGGGCGAACACCCACGGATTGCCGCTGACGTAGCGGGTGTCGGCCAGTCCGTATTGCCACCACAGCCACTTCCAGCCCGGATCGTCGGTGGGCGCCCACCAGCCCAGCGGTTGACCGATCAGGAACATCAGCTCGTAGCCGATCTGGCTGGCCGCGGTGAACGGGATGTAGAACAGCGTCAGCTCGGCAGCCCGGTCCAGCCGACCGCGATGCTCGCCGGGTGCCGCCCACAGGATCACGAAGGGCAGCAGCATCACCGGGATCCCGAAGATCATGTTGGCGATCACATCCACCCGGAAGCTGGCCGGAATGATGCGCAGGCCGATCGCGATGGTCAGCAGCAGGAACATGCCCAGCACGAACAGGGCAGTGCCGGTGTAAATGCGCAACCGGTGCGGGGCCCAGGGCCGGGCGAAATCCGTCTCGTGGTCCTGCACAGCAGTCATCGTCGTCCCTCGCGGCGCAATCTCAACTACTTGCTATCGCGACGCAGCCTATCCCGAACCGCCGGTGGCGGTATGGCTTTGGGGCTGAGGCTCGGCGCGGCGCGGTGCCTTCCGGGGACTGCTCGACGCCGGCCCGTAACGCACGGCAGAGGCGATTTTGGAAGTGCCCCCGGCAGGATTCGAACCTGCGGCCTTCTGCTCCGGAGGCAGACGCTCTATCCCCTGAGCTACGGGGGCGCACGTACTACGGCGCCGTGTGGGCTTTGACAGACTAGCGCATGAGAGTCGATGCCCAAGAACCGGACGGATTCGGGTCCTGACCACGTCAGACCATAGGATGGAGCCTCGTGACCCCCGCCGATCTGGCCGAATTGCTCAAGACCACCGCCGCCGCGGTGCTGGCCGAGCATGACCTGGACCCCGCCGCGCTGCCCGCGGCGGTCACCGTCGAGCGGCCGCGCAACCCCGAGCACGGCGATTACGCCACCAACCTGGCCCTGCAGCTGGGCAAGAAAGTCGGTGTCAACCCGCGTGAGCTGGCCGGTTGGCTGGCCGACGCCGTGACACAAGCCGACGGGGTCGCCTCGGCCGAAACCGCCGGTCCCGGCTTCGTCAACATCCGCCTGGACGCCTCGGCGCAGGGCACCATCGTGGCCAACATCGTGGCAGCCGGGACCGACTACGGCCACTCGAGTGAGTTCGACGGGCTCAACGTCAACCTGGAGTTCGTCTCGGCCAACCCCACCGGCCCCATCCACATCGGCGGTACCCGCTGGGCCGCGGTCGGCGACGCCTTGGGCCGGTTGCTGTCCACCCAGGGTGCGGCGGTCACCCGCGAGTACTACTTCAACGACCACGGCGCCCAGATCGACCGGTTCGCCAAATCGCTGATCGCCGCCGCCAAGGGCGAGCCGGCCCCCGAGGACGGCTACGCCGGCGCCTACATCACCGATATCGCGGCACAAATCCAGGCCAAGGTGCCCGACGCGCTCAACAGTCCCGACGCGCAGGAGACGTTCCGCTCCATCGGCGTGGACCTGATGTTCACCCACATCAAGGAATCGCTGCACGAGTTCGGCACCGACTTCGACGTCTACACCCACGAAGACTCGATGCATACCTCCGGCCGCGTCGAGCAGGCCATCGAGCGGCTGCGCGCCAACGGCAACATCTACGAGAAAGACGGCGCCACCTGGCTGCGCACCAGCGCCTACGGCGACGACAAGGACCGCGTCGTGATCAAAAGCGACGGAAAGCCCGCCTACATCGCCGGCGACCTGGCCTACTACCTGGACAAGCGCGAGCGCGGTTTCAACCTGTGCATCTACATGCTCGGCGCCGACCACCACGGCTACATCGCCCGGCTCAAGGCCGCCGCGGCCGCCTTCGGCGACGACCCGGCAGCAGTCGAGGTGCTGATCGGCCAGATGGTCAACCTGGTGCGCGACGGCCAACCGGTCAAGATGAGCAAGCGGGCCGGCACCGTGATCACCCTCGACGACCTGGTCGAGGCCATCGGCGTGGACGCCGCCCGCTACAGCCTGATCCGCTCCTCGGTGGACACCCCGATCGACATCGACCTGGCGCTGTGGTCCTCGGCGAGCAACGAAAACCCGGTCTACTACGTGCAATACGCCCACGCCCGGCTCTCGGCGCTGGCCCGCAACGCCGCCGAACTAGGCATGAGCGCCGACACCGCCAATCTCGGGCTGCTCGCCCACGAGAAGGAGGGCGCGCTGATCCGCAGCCTGGGGGAGTTTCCGCGGGTGCTGAAAACCGCTGCCGCGCTGCGTGAGCCGCACCGGGTGTGCCGGTATCTGGAAGACCTCGCCGGTGACTATCACCGGTTCTATGACAGCTGCCGGGTATTGCCGCAGGGTGACGAGCAGCCCAATGATCTGCACACCGCCCGGCTGGCGCTGTGCCAGGCCACCCGCCAGGTCGTCGCCAACGGCCTGGGCATCCTGGGTGTGAGCGCACCGGAGCGGATGTGAACGTCCACCCCGCCGGGCCGCGCCACGCCGAGGGGATTCACCACGACGGTCTGCCGCCGCGGCCGCAGACCCCGCAGCAATTGCTGGAACTGGCACCGAATGTGTGGCCGCGCAACGCCGTTCGCGACGACGGCGGCGTGGTGCGGATCGCCGGTGTGGCCGTCACCGACCTGGCGCAGCAGTACGGCACCCCGCTGTTCGTCATCGACGAGGACGACTTCCGCAGCCGCTGCCGCGAGATCGCCGAGGCGTTCGGTGGGGGCGACAACGTGCATTACGCCGCCAAGGCCTTCCTGTGCAGCGAGATTGCTTGCTGGATCGACCAGGAGGGCCTGGGTCTGGACGTCGCCACCGGGGGAGAGCTGGCGGTCGCGCTGCACGCCGGCTTCCCGGCGGAGCGGATCACGGTGCACGGCAACAACAAATCGGTCGCAGAGCTGACCGCCGCGGTCGAGGCCGGCGTCGGCTACATCGTGCTGGACTCGATGATCGAGATCGAACGCCTCGAAGCGGTGGCGGCTGAGGCCGGTGTCACCCAGGACGTGCTGGTCCGGGTGACCGTCGGCGTGGAGGCCCACACCCACGAATTCATCTCCACCGCCCACGAGGACCAGAAGTTCGGTCTGTCGCTGGCCAGCGGTGCGGCGATGGAGGCCATCAGAAAGGTGTTCGCCGCCGACCATCTGCGGCTGATCGGCCTGCACAGCCACATCGGGTCGCAGATCTTCGACGTGGACGGCTTCGAGCTGGCCGCCCACCGGGTCATCGGACTGCTGCGCGACGTGGTCGCCGAGTTCGGTGTCGACAAGACCGCCCAGCTGTCGGTCATCGACCTGGGTGGGGGACTGGGTATTTCCTATCTGCCGCAGGACGACCCGCCGCCGATGGCCGAGCTCGCCGCGAAACTCACCGCGATCGTGCGCGAGGAGTCCACCGCCGTGGGCCTGCCCACCCCGACCCTGGTCGTCGAACCCGGCCGTGCCATCGCCGGGCCGGGCACCGTCACGCTCTATGAGGTCGGCACCGTCAAAGATGTCGATGTCAGCGCCACCGCCCACCGCCGCTATGTCAGCGTCGACGGGGGCATGAGCGACAACATCCGCCCCGCGCTCTACGACGCGCAGTATGACGTCCGGCTGGTGTCGCGGACGACAGATGCCGGCCCGGTGCCGGCGCGTGTCGTCGGCAAGCACTGCGAGACCGGCGACATCATCGTCCGCGACACCTGGGTGCCCGAGACCCTGATTCCCGGCGATCTGATCGCCGTGGCCGCCACCGGCGCCTACTGCTACTCGATGTCGAGCCGCTACAACCTGCTCACCCGCCCGGCGGTGGTGGCGGTGCGTGACGGGAAGGCTCGCCTTATGCTGCGCCGGGAAACCGTCGATGACCTGATCAGCCTGGAGGTGAGGTAAGCGTGTCCGATTCCGCGAGTCCGGTGGGCGTCGCCGTCCTCGGGCTGGGCAACGTCGGCAGTGAAGTCGTCCGGATCATCGAGGCCAGTGCTGATGACCTGGCCGCCCGGATCGGTGCTCCGCTGGTGCTGCGCGGCGTCGGCGTGCGCCGGGTGGCCGCTGATCGCGGCGTGCCGGTCGAACTGCTGACCGACGACATCGACAGCCTGGTGTCGCGCAGCGACGTCGACATCGTCGTGGAGTTGATGGGGCCGGTCGAGCCCGCCCGCCAAGCGATCCTGGGGGCGATCACGCACGGCAAGTCGGTCGTCACCGCCAACAAGGCCCTGCTGTCGCGGTCCACCGGGGCGCTGGCCGAGGCGGCCGAGGCGGCACGCGTGGACATGTATTTCGAGGCCAGTGTCGCCGGTGCGATCCCGGTGATCCGGCCGCTGACCCAGTCGCTGGCCGGGGACACCGTGCTGCGGGTGGCCGGCATCGTCAACGGCACCACCAACTACATCCTGTCCGAAATGGACTCCACCGGCGCTGACTACGCCAGCGCCCTGACCGACGCGAGCGCGCTGGGCTATGCCGAGGCCGACCCCACCGCCGACGTGGAGGGCTACGACGCCGCCGCCAAGGCCGCGATCCTGGCGTCGATCGCCTTTCACACCCGGGTCACCGCCGACGACGTCTACCGCGAGGGCATCACCAACATCACCCCCGAAGACTTCACCGCGGCGCGCGCCCTGGGCTGCACGATCAAACTGCTGGCGATCTGCGAACGCATCACCACACGTGATGGCCAACAGCGGGTTTCGGCTCGGGTCTACCCTGCTCTGGTACCGCTGGAGCACCCGCTGGCGACCGTCAACGGCGCATTCAACGCCGTGGTGGTCGAGGCGGAGGCGGCCGGCCGGCTGATGTTCTACGGCCAGGGCGCCGGCGGTGCGCCGACCGCCTCGGCCGTGATGGGCGATCTGGTGATGGCCGCCCGCAACCGGGTGCAGGGCGGTCGCGGGCCGCGCGAGTCCAAGTACGCCCAACTGGCCATCGCGCCGATCGGCGACGTGCAGACCCGCTACTACGTGAGCATGGACGTCGCCGACAAGCCGGGTGTGTTGTCCACGGTGGCAGCCGAATTCGCCGCCCACGAGGTGAGCATCGCCGAGGTGCGCCAGGAAGGCGTGTCCGACGACGAGGGCCAATTGACCGGTGCCCGCATCGTGGTGGTCACCCACCGCGCCGCCGAATCGGCATTGTCGGAAACCGTTGCGGCGCTGGCCGAACTGGATGCGGTCCAGCAGGTCGCCAGCGTGTTACGACTGGAAGGAACAGACCAGTGAGCTCCACCCGGACACCGATCCATCGCCCCTGGCCCGGCTTGATCGGTGCTTACCGTGACCGTCTTCCCGTCGGCGACGACTGGACGGCCATCACCCTGCACGAGGGCGGCACCCCGCTGATACATGCCAAGCGGATCTCCGAACAGATCGGGTGCACGGTGCACCTGAAGGTGGAGGGGCTCAACCCGACCGGTTCGTTCAAGGACCGCGGCATGACGATGGCTGTCACCGAAGCGGTGGCCCGCGGCCAGCAGGCGGTGCTCTGCGCCTCGACCGGAAACACCTCGGCCTCGGCGGCGGCGTACGCCGCACGCGCCGGCATCACCTGCGCGGTGCTGATCCCGCAGGGCAAGATCGCGATGGGCAAACTGGCGCAGGCGGTCATGCACGGCGCCAGGATCATCCAGATCGACGGCAACTTCGACGACTGCCTGGAGTTGGCCCGCAAGATGGCCACCGACTTCCCGACCATCTCCCTGGTGAACTCGGTGAACCCGGTGCGCATCGAGGGCCAGAAGACCGCGGCCTTCGAGATCGTCGACGCGCTGGGCACCGCACCCGATATCCACTCGCTGCCGGTCGGCAACGCCGGCAACATCACCGCGTACTGGAAGGGCTACCGCGAGTACCACGCCGACGGCCTGACCGAGAAGCTGCCGAAGATGCTGGGTACCCAGGCCGCCGGTGCCGCGCCGCTGGTGCTCGGCGAACCGGTCAAGAACCCCGAGACCATCGCCACCGCGATCCGCATCGGCTCGCCGGCGTCGTGGACGCAGGCCGTCGAAGCACAGCAGGACTCCGGTGGACGGTTCCTGGCCGCCACCGATGAGGAGATCCTGGCCGCCTACCACCTGGTGGCCCAGTCCGAGGGCGTCTTCGTCGAGCCGGCGTCGGCGGCCAGCATCGCCGGGTTGCTCAAATCCGTGCAGGACGGCTGGGTGCCGCGTGGGTCGACCATCGTGTGCACGGTCACCGGAAATGGGCTCAAGGATCCCGACACCGCGCTGAGGGATCTGCCCGAGGTCACCGCGGTTCCCGTCGATGCGGCCACGGTGGTCGCCGAATTGGGGCTGGCCTAGTGGTTCAGTTGTTGCCGACCGGGTTGACGGCCAGCGTCGCGGTGGCGGCGTCGAGCGCCAATCTGGGTCCCGGCTTCGACAGTCTCGGCTTGGCGTTGGGCCTCTACGACGAGGTCATCGTCGAGACGGTCGAGTCCGGGCTGGTGGTCCACGTCGAGGGGGAGGGCGCCGGCCAGGTTCCACTGACGTCGGATCACCTTGTGGTCCAAGGCATCCAGCGGGGTCTGCGGGAACTCGGTGTCGATGTCCCCGGGATGGTGGTGCGCTGCCGCAACGCCATCCCGCACCAGCGTGGGCTGGGCTCGTCGGCGGCCGCGGTGGTCGGGGGCTTGGCCGCGGTCAACGGCCTTGTCGCGCAACTTGATCGGCCCGGGCTGTCGGAATCCCAGTTGATCCAGCTGGCTTCGGAGTTCGAGGGCCACCCCGATAACGCCGCGGCCGCGGTGCTCGGCGGTGCGGTGGTCTCCTGGACCCAGAGCAGCGGCGAAGGTGCGGCAGAACAGGTGACCTATGCGGCGGCAGGGCTGCGCCTGCACCCCGACATCCATCTGTTCCCGGCGATACCGGAACTGCGATCGTCGACCGCGGAGACGCGCATGCTGCTGCCCGAGCAGGTCAGTCATCGCGACGCCCGATTCAACGTCAGTCGCGCCGCGCTGCTGGTGGTGGCGCTGACCGAGCGGCCGGACCTGCTGATGGCGGCCACCGAGGACCTGCTGCACCAGCCGCAGCGCGCCACGGCGCAGCCCGAGTCGGCGCAGTTCCTGCAACTGCTGCGCGAGCATGGAATCGCCGCGGTGCTCTCCGGCGCCGGGCCGGCGGTGATCGCGCTGAGCACCGCGGCCGAATTGCCCGCTGAGGTGCTCGAGGCTCCGGCGGCGCGGGCGTTCACGGTGGCCGAGATGCGGGTCGGCGACGCGGTCAAGTGGAACAGCGGGGTGGTGGTGCCCGGGTGAGGCACGCCGCGGTTCTTGTTGCGTCAGGCTCCGAAGCGCGTTATCCTCGGTCCCGTCCCGCATTCGCGGCATCAGCACCTGGATCAGACTGCGATGTCACTGGGATGCCACCAAATTCTTCCCGTAGCTGACGGCTTGCGATTCGATGCCGTCGATACGGGTATCACCGTTACACCGTCGACGGTGACACGCACTCGGCGACTCCGCTGAATGCACCCAACCCCTCGCGTGACAAAACCGACGAGGGAAGAAAGGAAATCCGTGACCGAAACGGACCTCTTCACGGCTGAAGGCGGCACTGGGCAGGCTTCACTGCCGACTGCCCAGAGCGCTCCCGAGAACCCGAGCCAGGTGGCCGCTGAGGCCTCCACTACCAGCGGCGGCGTCGCTGCGCCCACCACCGAGTCGGCCCCCGTTGCGGCGCCGGACAACGGTGCCGCAACAACCACGCCGGAGCCCTCGTTGTCGGCGATGGTGCTGCCCGAGCTGCGGGCGCTGGCCAACCGCGTCGGCGTCAAAGGCACCTCCGGGATGCGTAAGAGCGAGCTGATCGCCGCGATCCGCGAGGTCGGCGGCAGCGGCGGCAATGGTGGCAATGGCGGCAACGCCGCAGCCCCGAAGGCTGAAGCCCCGAACACCGAAGCCCAGAACGCCGAGGCCACCCGCACCGAGTCCGCTGCCAACGGCGCGGCCAACGGTGCTGAGCCGGCGCGCGCCGAGGCCGCCGAGACCGGCGAGGCCCGAGCGCCCGAGGCGCCGCCGCGTCGCGAGCGGCGCAGCGCCAGCCGCGGTACCGGCGCGCCCTCCGTCGACGGCGGCGCAGACCAGGACAAGGGCGAGTCCCGCAAGCAGGACGAGTCCCGCAAGCAGGACAAGCCCGACGAGAAGGCCGACCAGGCCGGTGGCCGCCGTGAGGGCGCCAAGTCCGAGGACTCGTCTCAGTCCAAGGGCGACGAGCAGAACCGGGGCCAGCAGGGCGGCGGCCAGCAGAACGCCGACGACGACGACGGACGCGGTGGCCGACGCGGCCGGCGCTTCCGGGACCGTCGCCGCCGTGGCGAACGGGGCGGGGAGGGCGGCGACGCCGAACTGCGCGAAGACGACGTCGTGCAGCCCGTGGCCGGCATCCTCGACGTGCTGGACAACTACGCGTTCGTGCGCACCTCGGGCTACCTGGCCGGACCCAACGACGTCTACGTGTCGATGAACATGGTGCGCAAGAACGGGCTGCGCCGCGGCGACGCGGTGACCGGCGCGGTGCGGGTGCCCCGCGACGGCGAACAGCCCAACCAGCGGCAGAAGTTCAACCCGCTGGTGCGGCTGGACTCCGTCAACGGCGGACCCGTCGAGGACGCCAAGAAGCGCCCCGAGTTCTCCAAGCTGACCCCGCTGTACCCCAACCAGCGGCTGCGGCTGGAGACCACCAGCGAGAAGCTGACCACCCGCGTCATCGACCTGATCATGCCGATCGGCAAGGGGCAGCGTGCGCTGATCGTGTCGCCGCCCAAGGCCGGTAAGACCACGATCATGCAGGACATCGCCAACGCGATCACCCGCAACAATCCGGAATGCCACCTGATGGTGGTGCTGGTCGACGAACGGCCCGAGGAAGTCACCGACATGCAGCGCTCGGTCAAGGGCGAGGTCATCGCCTCGACCTTCGACCGGCCGCCGTCGGACCACACCCAGGCCGCCGAGCTGGCCATCGAGCGGGCCAAGCGCCTGGTCGAGCAGGGCAAGGACGTCGTGGTGCTGCTGGACTCGATCACCCGGCTGGGGCGTGCCTACAACAATGCCTCGCCGGCGTCGGGCCGCATCCTGTCCGGTGGTGTGGACTCCACCGCGCTGTACCCGCCCAAGCGGTTCCTGGGCGCGGCCCGCAACATCGAGGACGGCGGCTCACTGACCATCATCGCCACCGCGATGGTCGAGACCGGCTCCACCGGTGACACGGTGATCTTCGAGGAGTTCAAGGGCACCGGCAACGCCGAGCTCAAGCTGGACCGCAAGATCGCCGAGCGCCGGGTGTTCCCGGCCGTCGACGTCAACCCGTCGGGCACCCGCAAGGACGAGCTGCTGCTCTCGCCGGACGAGTTCGCGATCGTGCACAAGCTGCGTCGGCTGCTCTCGGGCCTGGATTCGCATCAGGCCATCGACCTGCTGATGAGTCAGCTGCGCAAGACCAAGAACAACTACGAGTTCCTGGTCCAGGTGTCCAAGACCACGCCGGGCATGGACAACGACTGACCGAGCGCACGGAATAGCGGGGGAGGCTCCCGGCGTTTTGGGAGCCGACAGCGCAGCTGGCATAATCGAACACCTCAGGTTCCGGTTCACGTCCAGCCCACAGGCGGGCGACCCGGCGACCCACGATCGAAGAGGACATCATGAAATCTGGCATTCACCCTGCCTACGGCGAGACCACCGTGGTCTGCGGTTGTGGCAACAGCTTCACCACCCGCAGCACCAAGGAGAGCGGCCACATCGTGGTCGAGGTCTGCTCGCAGTGCCACCCGTTCTACACCGGCAAGCAGAAGATCCTGGACAGCGGCGGCCGGGTCGCACGCTTCGAGAAGCGCTACGGCAAGCGCAACGCCGGTGCCGCTGCAACTGCAGCAGCCGACGACAAGTAGCTCCCTCACCGACGCCCGGAACGTGCCAGCACGTCATCCGGGCGTCGGCTTGCGTTCGGGGATGGAGGTGAGATGACTCAAAGCATTCAGGGGATCGACGCCCTGCTGGCCGAGCACGCCGCCCTGGAAACGCAGCTGTCGGATCCTGAACTGCACAACGATCCGGTCGAGGCGCGTCGCGCCGGTCGGCGCTTCGCCCAACTGGCCCCCATCATCGCCACCCACCGCAAGCTCGAGTCGGCCCGCGGAGACCTCGAGGCCGCCCGGGAACTGGCCGCCGACGACGCGTCGTTCGCCGCCGAGGTACCCGAACTCGAGGCCCGTGTCGCCGAACTGGACACCGCCCTCACCGACATGCTGGCGCCCCGCGACCCGCACGACGCCGACGACATCGTGCTCGAGGTCAAATCCGGCGAAGGCGGCGAGGAATCGGCACTGTTCGCCGCCGATCTGGCCCGCATGTACATCCGCTACGCAGAACGTCAGGGCTGGAAGGTGACCGTCCTCGACGAGACCACCTCCGACCTCGGCGGATACAAAGACGCCACCCTGACCATCGCCAGCAAGGGCGACAGCGCCGACGGCGTGTGGTCGCGGATGAAGTTCGAGGGCGGGGTGCACCGCGTGCAGCGAGTGCCGGTGACCGAATCCCAGGGCCGCGTCCACACCTCCGCCGCCGGCGTGCTCGTCTACCCCGAGCCCGAAGAGGTCGGCGAGGTCCAGATCGACGAGTCGGATCTGCGTATCGACGTCTACCGGTCCTCCGGCAAGGGCGGCCAGGGTGTCAACACCACCGACTCCGCGGTACGTATCACACACCTGCCGACCGGGATCGTGGTGACCTGCCAGAACGAGCGGTCGCAGCTGCAGAACAAGGCCCGGGCATTGCAGGTTTTGGCGGCCCGGCTGCAGGCGGTTGCCGAGGAGCAGGCCCAGGCGGATGCCTCGGCCGATCGGGCCAGCCAGATCCGCACCGTGGACCGCAGCGAGCGCATCCGCACCTACAACTTCCCGGAAAACCGGATCACCGACCACCGCATCGGCTACAAGGCGCACAACCTCGACCAGGTCCTCGACGGGGACCTCGATGCGCTGTTCGACGCGCTGGCCGCCGCCGACAAAGAATCCCGGTTGCAGGGGACGTCGTGAACGCACTCCGGGACGCGATCGACTCCGCCACAGCGGTCTTCGCCGATGCCGGAATCGACTCGGCCCGATACGACGCCGAGGAACTGGCCGCGCATGCCGCCGGTACCGATCGCGGCCGGCTGGCGCTGCTGGATCCACCCGGCGACGTCTTCTTCGGCCGCTACCGGGAATTGGTCGCCGCGCGCCGATCCCGGATCCCGTTGCAGCATCTGGTCGGGACCGCGGCGTTCGGCCCGGTCACGCTGCACGTCGGTCCGGGAGTGTTCATCCCGCGGCCGGAAACCGAGGCGATGCTGGAATGGGTGCTGAAAGCGGCTAGGACCCAAGGATTTCCGCCGCCCTCGGTGATCGTCGACGCCTGCACCGGTTCGGGTGCGCTGGCGATCGCGTTGGCCGCCAGTCTTCCCGACGCCCGGGTACTCGCCGTGGATGACTCCTTAACCGCGCTGAGCTACGCGCAACGCAACTGCGCGGACACCTCGGTGGAATTGATCCGCGCGGATGTCACCGCGCCCGGTGTGCTCTCGGAGCTGGCCGGCCGGGTAGACCTACTGGTGAGCAACCCGCCCTACATCCCCGAAGGCGCGGAGTTGGATCCTGAAGTAGCTCAGCACGATCCGGCGCATGCATTATTCGGCGGCCCGGACGGCATGTCGGTGATCACACCGCTGGCGGCCCTGGCGGCACGCCTGCTGCGTCCCGGCGGCCTGTTCGCTGTCGAACACGACGACACCACCGCGGCGGCGACGGTCGAAACCGTGTGCAGCACCGGATCGTTCGATCACGTGGTGTCCCGATCGGACCTGACCGGCCGGCCCCGGTTCGTGACGGCGGTCAGGAACGGCTAACCATGACAGAGGTTTTCGACTGTGCAGACGTCGATCAGCGCGCGGCGGGTATCGCGGCGGCTATCGACGCGGTCCGCAGCGGCCGGTTGACGGTGCTGCCCACCGACACCGTCTACGGTATCGGCGCCGATGCGTTCAACGCCGCCGGGGTGACCGCGTTGCTGGCAGCCAAGGCGCGGGGTCGTGAGATGCCGGTGGGGGTGCTGGTCGGGTCGTGGAACTCCATCGACGGGCTGGCCCTGGTGGTGCCCGATACCGCCCGCGAGCTGATCCGGGCGTTCTGGCCGGGGGCGCTCAGCATCATCGTCACCCAGGCTCCGTCACTGCAGTGGGACCTCGGGGAGGCCCAAGGCACCGTCATGGTGCGCATGCCGCTGCACCCGGTGGCGCTTGAGGTACTCAAAGCCGTCGGCCCGATGGCGGTGTCGAGCGCCAACGTCTCCGGCGGCGCACCGGCCGTCGACGCCGCAGAGGCGCGCCGCCAACTCGGCGAGGCCGTCGACGTCTACCTCGACGCGGGCCCGGCCGAGCAGGGGCAGGCCTCGACGATCGTCGATCTGACCGGGCCCGCGCCGCGCATCGTCCGGGCCGGGCCGGTCTCGGCCGAGCAGATCGGGGCGGTGCTGGGGCTGGACCCGGCCGCGCTGACAGGGGCGCCGTGACCAGCCTGCTCGCGCTTGCCGACCGTGGCGCCGGAGTGCCGCTGCGTGAGCTCGCGCTGGTCGGGTTGACCGCCGCGATCATCACCTACTTCACTACCGGGCCGGTCCGCTGGCTCGCCACGCGGTTCGGTGCGGTCGCCTATCCGCGCGAACGCGACGTTCATGTGCAGCCGACCCCCCGGATGGGCGGGCTGGCGATGTATGTCGGAATCGTCGCCGCGATCTTCTTGGCATCCCAGCTGCCTGCGCTCACCCGGGGCTTCGTCTATTCCACCGGCATGCCGGCGGTGGTGCTGGCCGGCGGCGTCATCATGGGGATCGGCCTGCTCGACGACAAGTGGGGCCTGGACGCCCTGACCAAGTTCGCCGGCCAGATCACCGCGGCCAGCGTGCTGGTCACCATGGGCGTCGCCTGGAGCGTGCTCTACATCCCGATGGGCGGCGTCGGCACGGTGGTGCTGGATCAGGTGTCGTCGATCCTGCTCACCCTGGCGCTGACGGTGTCGGTGGTCAACGCGATGAACTTCGTCGACGGCCTCGACGGGCTCGCGGCCGGGCTGGGTCTGATCACGGCACTGGCGATCTGCCTGTTCTCCGTGGGCCTACTGCAGGATCACGGCGGCGACGTGCTCTTCTACCCGCCGGCGCTGATCTCGGTGGTGCTCGCCGGGGCCTGTCTGGGCTTCCTGCCGCACAACTTTCATCCCGCCAAGATCTTCATGGGCGATTCCGGCTCGATGCTGATCGGGCTGATGCTGGCCGCCGCCTCCACGACCGCGGCGGGGCCGATCTCGCAGAGCGCGTACGGCGCTCGCGACGTGTTCGCGCTGCTGTCTCCGTTCCTGCTGGTGGCGGCGGTGGTGTGTGTGCCGGCGCTGGACATGCTGCTGGCGATCATCCGTCGCACCCGCGCCGGACGCAGCCCGTTCAGCCCCGACAAGATGCACCTGCACCACCGGTTGCTGCAGATCGGCCACTCGCACCGTCGGGTGGTGCTGTTGATCTACCTGTGGGTGGCGATAGTCGCGTTCGGCACCGCGGGCACCATCTTCTTCGACCCGCGCTACACCGGGGCGGTGATGCTGGGCGCGATGCTCATCGCGATTGTGGTTACGCTCATTCCGCTGCTGCGTCGCGAGGACGGCCTGGAAGACAGCCCCTACGACGCGCGGTAGTAGCACCGTCTACGATGGTGTTGTAGGTGGTTCCGTAGCGCGTTCGGGCATCCGATACGCTCGGCGGGCAACTTCACGACAGTGACGCAGGGCAAGTCGAGATTGGGGTGAGGCGGTGACGACACCAGCGCAGGATGCGCCGTTGGTGTTGCCGTCGGTGGTGTTCCAGCCGATTCGGCTGTCACTGATCTGTGTCGCTCTGACCGCTGCCGCAATCGCTGCGGCCGCTCAATTCGGCCGACCGCTCTTCGGAGTGTTCTTCGGGCTGGGCTTGGCGCTCGGCCTGGGCAATGCACTGCTGATCCGCCGGTCCGCGCTGAAGATCACCGCCTCTGACCATCCGCTGAAGAAGAAGATGGCGCTGAACTCGGCGTCTCGTCTGCTGGTCATCAGCGTGATCGGCCTGGCGATCGCTTACCAGTTCCGTCCAGAGGGCCTCGGCGCGCTGTTCGGATTGGCCTTGTTCGAGGTAGTGCTGGTGCTGACCACCATGCTGCCAGTGGTAAAAAAGCTCCGCGCGCAAGCGTCAGAGTCCGGCGCTGAAGGGACGAATAATGACTGAGTCGATCCTGGCTGAGGGGGCCATCGAGGTCGGCCACCACGAGACCGCGGTATGGCCGCTGGTCGGTGAGGTCAACATCGACACCATCACCTCCACCGCGATCGCAGCGGTGATCGTGATCGCCCTGGCGCTTTTCCTGCGCGCCAAAGTCACCTCGACCGGGGTCCCCAGCGGCGTGCAGCTGTTCTTCGAGGCGATCACCATTCAGATGCGCAACCAGATCGAGGGTGCCATCGGGATGAAGATCGCCCCGTTCGTGCTGCCCCTGGCGGTGACGATCTTCGTCTTCATCCTGGTCTGTAACTGGCTGTCGGTGCTGCCGGTGCAGTACGCCGACGAGCACGGCATCCATGAGCTGATCACCTCGGCGGCCGGCGACATCAACTTCGTGCTGGCCCTGGCGCTCTTCGTGTTCTGCGGCTACCACCTGGCCGGGTTCTGGCGCCGTGGCTTCCTCGGCCACCCGCTGCGGCTGCTCAAGGGCCACGTTGCGATCCTGGCTCCGATCAACCTGGTCGAAGAGGTCGCCAAGCCGGTTTCGCTCTCTCTGCGTCTGTTCGGCAACATCTTCGCCGGCGGCATCCTGGTCAGCCTGATCGCGTTGCTCGGCCCCTACTTCATGGTGGCGCCGAACGCGATCTGGAAGACCTTCGACCTGTTCGTCGGCCTGATCCAGGCGTTCATCTTCGCGCTGCTGACCATCCTGTACTTCAGCCAGGCCATGGAGCTCGAAGAAGACCACCACTAGTAGTACCTGCACGACCACATCAGACCTGGTAGAGCACTACCAGCTAGCAAGGAGGAATGAAATGGCAGATCCCAATCTGATCGGACTCGGTGCCCTCATCGGCGGCGGTCTCATCATGGGCGGCGGTGCCATCGGCGCCGGTATCGGTGACGGTATCGCCGGTAACGCCCTGATCGCCGGCATCGCCCGTCAGCCCGAAGCGCAGGGTCGCCTGTTCACCCCGTTCTTCATCACCGTTGGTCTGGTCGAGGCGGCCTACTTCATCAACCTGGCCTTCATGGCGTTGTTCGTCTTCGCCACCCCGATCGCCGCGCAGCAGTAACGCACAAGATGGGTGACATGAGCGTTGCTGTTCTCGCTATGAGCGAGGCGGCTGAGGAAGGCCCGCAGAAGAGCTTCCTCATTCCCGACGGCACCTTCTTCGTCGTGCTCGCGATCTTTGTGATCGTGCTCGGCGTGATCAGTACCTTCGTGGTGCCGCCGATCATGAAGGTGCTGCGGGAGCGCGAGAACATGGTCACCAAGACGCTCGCCGACAACCGGGAGTCTGCCGAGCAGTTCGCGGCCGCCGATGCCGATTACGAGAAGCAGATGGCGGCGGCGCGCCTTGAGGCCAGCACGGCACGCGACGAAGCTCGTGCCGAGGGGCGCAAGGTGATCGACGAGCAGCGCTCGGCGGCCGAGGCGGAGGTGGCCTCGACATTGCAGGCCGCCACCGACAAGCTCAAGCAAGAAGGCGATGCGGTGAGTGAGCAGCTGCAGGCCCGGGTGGAGACGCTGTCTGCCACCTTGGCCAGCCGGATCCTCGGCGTTGAGGTCGAGGCACTTTCCGCGGCGAGTACGGGGCGGTAGCAACAGAGATGTCGATTTTCATCGGGCAGCTGGTCGGCTTTGCGGTCATCGTCTGGCTGTTGGTCAAGTTCGTGGTTCCGCCGGTGCGCAAGCTGATGGCCGACCAGCAGGAGTCGGTGCGCAGGCAGCTGGAAGAGGCTGCGGCCGCGTCCGCTCGACTGGCCGAGGCCAGCCAGGCGCACTCCACCGCGCTGGCCAAGGCCGAGACCGAGGCGAAGCGGGTTACCGCCGAAGCCCGCACCGATGCCGAGCGGATCACCGAGCAACTGCGCTCTCAGGCCGAGGTCGAGGCCGAACGCGTCAAGTCCGCCGGCGGCCAGCAGGTCGGTCTGATGCGCGCCCAGCTGGTCCGTGAGCTGCGGTCCGGCCTCGGCGCGGAAGCGGTGCAGCGGGCGGCCGACCTGGTTCGCGACTACGTCGCCGACCCGCAACGGCAGGCCAGCACCGTCGACCGGTTCCTCGACGAACTCGACGCGATGGCCCCGAAGTCGGTCGAGGTCGAATCGCCGATCCTGGCCCGGATGCGCTCCGCGAGCCGGGAGGCACTGACAGGCTTGCTGGACAAGTTCGGCGAGGCGGCAGGCGGCCTGGACGAGCAGGGCTTGTCCGCTCTGGCCGGTGACCTGACCGCGGTCGCCGAACTGCTGGCACGCGAGACGGTGGTGACCCGGCACCTGACCACGCCGACCGAAGACGCCACGCCGAAGGTGCGCCTGGTGCAGCGGCTGTTCTCCGGCAAGATCGGCGCCCCCGCCCTGAAGCTGGTGACCGACGCGGCCTCCACCCGGTGGTCCAGTGAGGCCGACCTGATCGCTGCCGTCGAACACCTCGCCCGGCAGACCCTGCTGCTCTCCGCCGAGCATCAAGGCACGGCCGACGAGGTGGAGGACCAGCTGTTCCGGTTCTCTCGCGTGCTCGACGCCCAACCCCGCCTCGACACCCTGCTCAGTGACACCGCGACACCGGCCGCCAGCCGGGTCGGGTTGCTGCGCAACGTCATCGGCGGTGGCAGCGGCGCCAACTCGATCACGACCGCGCTGCTGGAGCAGACGGTCCAGTTGCTGCGCGGCCAGTCCGCCCACCAGGCGGTCACCGAACTCGCCCAGATCGCGGTGGCGCGCCGCGGCGAGGTGGTCGCCAACGTCGGCGCCGCCGCCGAACTCAGCGACGCCCAGCGCGCCCGGCTGAACACCGTGTTGAGCCGGATCTACAGCCACCCGGTGCGGGTGCAGGTCGGCGTCGACCCGGCACTGCTGGGCGGGCTGACGATCTCGGTCGGCGACGAGGTGATCGACGGGACGCTGTCGTCGCGCCTGGCCGCCGCGAAGACGCACTTGCCCGACTGACCAAGACCTACCCGGTCCCAGAGCCCACAACCAATTTCGAAGGCAGGAAGACGAAAAGCCATGGCAGAGTTGACAATCTCCTCTGACGACATTCAGGGGGCGATCGAGGAGTACGTGAGCTCCTTCAGCGCCGACACCGCGCGCGAGGAGGTCGGCACCGTCATCGACGCCGGCGACGGCATCGCACACGTCGAGGGCCTGCCTTCGGTGATGACCCAGGAACTCCTGGAGTTCCCCGGCGGGGTGCTGGGCGTGGCACTGAACCTCGACGAGCACAACGTCGGTGCGGTGATCCTGGGCAACTTCGAGAACATCGAAGAGGGCCAGCAGGTCAAGCGCACCGGTGAGGTGCTCTCGGTGCCGGTCGGCGACGGCTTCCTCGGCCGCGTGGTCAACCCGCTGGGGCAGCCGATCGACGCGCGCGGCGAGATCGAGGCCGAGACCCGCCGTCCGTTGGAGATGCAGGCGCCCTCGGTGGTGCAGCGCCAGAGCGTGAGCGAGCCGCTGCAGACCGGTGTCAAGGCCGTCGACGCGATGACCCCGATCGGCCGCGGTCAGCGTCAGCTGATCATCGGTGACCGCAAGACCGGCAAGACCGCGCTGTGTGTGGACACCATCCTCAACCAGCGCCAGAACTGGGAGACCGGCGACCCCAACCAGCAGGTCCGCTGCGTGTATGTCGCGATCGGCCAGAAGGGCACCACCATCGCCAGCGTGCGCCGTGCGCTGGAGGAGGGCGGCGCCATGGACTACACCACGATCGTCGCCGCCCCGGCGTCGGACTCCGCCGGCTTCAAGTGGCTGGCCCCCTACACCGGTTCGGCGATCGCCCAGCACTGGATGTACCAGGGCAAGCACGTGCTGATCGTGTTCGACGACCTGACCAAGCAGGCCGAGGCCTACCGCGCCATCTCGCTGCTGCTGCGCCGCCCGCCGGGCCGCGAGGCCTACCCCGGCGACGTGTTCTACCTGCACTCCCGGCTGTTGGAGCGCTGCGCGAAGCTCTCCGATGAGCTCGGCGGTGGTTCGCTGACCGGTCTGCCGATCATCGAGACCAAGGCCAACGACATCTCGGCCTACATCCCGACCAACGTCATCTCGATCACCGACGGCCAGTGCTTCCTGGAGAGCGACCTGTTCAACCAGGGTGTCCGTCCGGCCATCAACGTCGGTGTGTCGGTGTCTCGTGTCGGTGGCGCCGCACAGATCAAGGCGATGAAGGAGGTGGCCGGCTCGCTGCGTCTGGACCTGTCGCAGTACCGCGAGCTGGAGGCCTTCGCCGCCTTCGCCTCCGACCTGGACGCCACCAGCAAGGCGCAGCTGGAGCGCGGTGCCCGACTGGTGGAGCTGCTCAAGCAGCCGCAGTACGCGCCGATGCCCGTCGAGGAGCAGGTGGTCTCGATCTTCCTGGGTACCGAGGGGCACCTGGACTCGGTGCCGGTCGAGGACGTGGGCCGCTTCGAATCCGAGCTGCTGGACCACATCCGGGCCTCCGAGAGCGACATCTTGAGCGGTATCCGCGACTCGAAGAAGCTCTCCGAGGAAGCCAGCGAGAAGCTGGTCGAGGTCATCAGCCAATTCAAGAAGGGCTTCGCCGCCACCGACGGAAGTTCGGTGGTGCCCGATGAACACGTTGAGGCGCTTGACGAGGACGAGCTCGGCAAGGAAGCGGTGCAGGTCCGCAAGGCCGCGCCGGCGAAGAAGAAGTAACTCCGCCATGGCAGCCACACTTCGGGAACTACGCGGGCGGATCCGCTCGGCCGGGTCGATCAAGAAGATCACCAAGGCCCAAGAGCTGATCGCCACCTCGCGTATCGGCCGGGCGCAGGCCCGGCTCGAGACGGCGCGGCCGTACGCCACCGAGATCACCCGGATGCTCACGACGTTGGCCGCCGAGGCGGCCCTGGACCACCCCCTGCTCGTCGAGCGCAGCGAGCCCAAGCGGGCGGGTGTCCTGGTCGTGTCGTCCGACCGTGGTCTGTGTGGCGGGTACAACGCCAACGTCTTCCGCCGGGCCGAGGAGCTGTTCGCCCTGCTGCGCTCCGAGGGCAAGGACCCGGTGCTCTACGTCGTGGGCCGCAAAGCGTTGGCCTACTACAGCTTCCGGAACTGGACGATCACCGACTCATGGACCGGCTTCTCCGAGCAGCCGACGTATGAGAACGCCGCCACGATCGCCTCGACCCTGGTCGGTGCGTTCCTGGCCGGAGTGGACGACGACGGCAGCCATCCGGGTGCCGACGGGGTGCTGGGCGTCGACGAGCTGCACGTCGTCGCCACCGACTTCCGCTCGATGCTGTCGCAGTCGGCGGAGGCGCGCCGGATCGCCCCGATGCTGGTGGAATATGTCGGCGAGGAGACCGGTCCGCGGACGCTGTACTCGTTCGAGCCCGACGCCACCACGCTGTTCGACTCGCTGCTGCCGCGGTACCTGACCACCCGCGTGTACGCGGCGCTGCTCGACTCGGCGGCATCGGAGCTGGCCTCGCGCCAGCGCGCAATGAAGTCGGCGACCGACAACGCCGACGATTTGATCAAGGCGTTGACGCTGGAGGCCAACCGCGAGCGCCAGGCCCAAATCACCCAGGAAATCAGCGAAATCGTCGGTGGTGCGAACGCGCTCGCCGACGCCGCCCGGTAAGCCCCCGCTAAGCACTAGGAAGCGAAGAAGATAATGACTGTTACCGCTGACAAGACAACCGCCGGCCGCGTGGTGCGCGTGACCGGCCCCGTCGTCGACGTCGAGTTTCCCCGGGGCGCGGTGCCCGAGCTGTTCAACGCGCTGCACGCCGACATCACTTTCGAGGAGCTGGCGAAGACGCTGACCCTTGAGGTGGCCCAGCACCTGGGTGACAACCTGGTGCGCTGCATCTCGATGCAGCCCACCGACGGCCTGGTGCGCGGCGTCGAGGTGACCGACACCGGCGCGGCGATCTCGGTGCCGGTCGGCCACGAGGTCAAGGGCCACGTGTTCAACGCCCTCGGCCACTGCTTGGACAAGCCGGGCTACGGTGAGGACTTCGAGCACTGGGGCATCCACCGCAAGCCGCCGGCCTTCAACGAGCTGGAACCGCGCACCGAGATGCTCGAGACCGGGCTGAAGGTCGTCGACCTGCTCACCCCGTACGTGCGCGGCGGCAAGATCGCCCTGTTCGGTGGTGCCGGTGTGGGCAAGACGGTGCTGATCCAGGAGATGATCAACCGCATCGCCCGCAACTTCGGAGGCACCTCGGTGTTCGCCGGCGTGGGTGAGCGCACCCGTGAGGGCAACGACCTGTGGGTCGAGCTCGCCGACGCCAACGTGCTCAAGGACACCGCGCTGGTGTTCGGTCAGATGGACGAGCCGCCGGGCACCCGTATGCGCGTGGCGCTGTCGGCGCTGACCATGGCCGAGTGGTTCCGCGACGAGGCGGGCCAGGACGTGCTGCTGTTTATCGACAATATCTTCCGGTTCACCCAGGCCGGCTCCGAGGTCTCCACCCTGCTGGGCCGCATGCCCTCGGCCGTGGGTTACCAGCCCACGCTGGCCGACGAGATGGGTGAGCTGCAGGAGCGGATCACCTCGACCCGCGGCCGGTCCATCACCTCGATGCAGGCCGTGTACGTGCCCGCCGACGACTACACCGACCCGGCGCCGGCGACCACGTTCGCGCACCTGGACGCCACCACCGAACTGTCCCGTGCGGTGTTCTCCAAGGGCATCTTCCCGGCGGTGGACCCGCTGGCCTCCAGCTCGACCATTCTGGACCCGGCCATCGTCGGTGAAGACCACTACCGCGTCGCCCAGGAGGTCATCCGGATCCTGCAGCGGTACAAGGACCTGCAGGACATCATCGCCATTCTCGGTATCGACGAGCTGTCCGAAGAGGACAAGCAGCTGGTCGGCCGGGCGCGGCGTATCGAGCGGTTCCTGAGCCAGAACATGATGGCGGCCGAGCAGTTCACCGGCCAGCCCGGCTCGACGGTGCCGCTCAAGGAGACCATCGAGGCGTTCGACCGGTTGACCAAGGGCGACTTCGACCACCTGCCCGAGCAGGCGTTCTTCCTCATCGGTGGCCTCGACGACCTGGCCAAGAAGGCCGAGAGCCTGGGCGCCAAGCTGTGACCCGGAATCTTGTGGCGGCGAAAGGCGGTGGGTAGTGGCCGAGCTTGACGTCGACATCGTCGCGGTCGATCGCAAGGTGTGGGCGGGCAAGGCGACGTTCGTCTTCACCCGGACCACCGTCGGCGAGATCGGGATCTACCCGCGGCACATTCCGCTGGTCGCCCAGCTGGTCGACGACGCAATGGTGAAGGTGGAGCGCCAGGACGAGGATGACCTGCGCATCGCCATCCACGGCGGGTTCCTGTCGGTCACCGAAGAAGGGGTGAGCATCCTGGCGGAGTCGGTGGACTTCGTCGAAGAGATCGACGAGGCGTCCGCCCGGCACGATGCGCAGTCCGGCGACCCCCGTGTTGCGGCCAAGGGCCGTGCGCGGCTGCGCGCCCTGGGTGTCATCGATTAGCGGAGCATGAATCGATGAGCACGCCCATGATGTGCATGGTCGTGCTCGTCGCCGTGCTTTTCGGCGCCGTCCTCGCGCTGAGCTACCGGTTGTGGAAGCTGCGCCAGGGCGGTACCGCGGCGATCATGCGTGATCTACCGGCGGTAGGCGGGCACGGTTGGCGACATGGCGTGGTCCGGTACCGCGGCGGCGAGGCCGCCTTCTACCGGCTCTCGAGTGTGCGACTGTGGCCGGACCGCCGGCTGTCCCGCCGCGGCGTGGACGTGGTTTCGCGTCGCGCCCCCCGCGGTGACGAGTTCGACATCATGACCGATGAGATCGTGGTGCTCGAACTGTGCGATATCACCCAGGACCGCCGGGCCGGGTTCGAGATCGCACTGGACCGCGGTGCCCGCACCGCATTTTTGTCCTGGCTGGAGGCGCGCCCCTCACCGCGGTCTCGCCGCCAGAGTTACTGAGCCTCCGAAACCCGTTGGCGCCGCCTATTTCTTGGGACGGTCGGTCCGGTCGCCACCAGGCTGCCAGAGTACGTCGCCGTCGGCATTGGCCACCCGGCACAGCACGAACATCAAGTCCGACAACCGATTCAGATATTTCGCAGGCAGGACGGACACCCCGTTGGGATCCGCGTCGACTGCTGCCCACGCCGAGCGCTCCGCGCGGCGCACCGCGGTGCGGGCCACGTGCAGCAACGCCGAGAGCGGCGAACCTCCCGGCAGGATGAACGAGTTCAACGGCGGCAGCGGCTCGTTGTATTCGTCACACCACGCTTCCACGCGGTCGATGTAGTCCTGGGTGATCCGCAGCGGCGGATATTTGGGGTCCGCCACCACGGGAGTGGCCAGATCGGCGCCCGCGTCGAACAGGTCGTTCTGGACGTGCAGCAGTGTCGCGCCGACCGTTTCGTCGGGTTTACCGAGCGCGATCGCGACACCGATCGCGGCGTTGGCTTCCTCACAATCGGCATAGGCCACCAGGCGGGGATCGGTCTTGGGAACCCGGGAGAAATCGCTCAGCCCGGTCGTGCCGTCGTCGCCGGTACGGGTGTAGACGCGGGTGATGTGCACTGCCATGGTCCAAACCGTACCGGGCGCGGCAAGGGGTGCGAGGCGGGCTCGGTCGGCGCCGGGATTCCTTCGGGATCGGGGCCGAGTCGTCACTACACTGACGCGGGTGGGTGAGCGTTTCGTGGTGACCGGCGGCAATCGGCTGTCCGGTGAAGTTGCCGTCGGCGGCGCTAAGAACAGCGTCCTGAAGCTGATGGCTGCGACACTGCTGGCCGAGGGCACCAGCACCATCACCAACTGCCCGGACATTCTCGACGTGCCCCTGATGGCCGAGGTCCTGCGCGGGCTGGGCGCCACTGTGGAACTCGACGGCACCACGGTGCGGATCACCTCGCCGGACGAACCCAAATACGACGCGGACTTCGCCGCGGTCCGTCAGTTCCGGGCCTCGGTCTGTGTGCTCGGGCCGCTGGTGGGCCGCTGCCTGCGCGCGAAGGTCGCGCTCCCCGGCGGTGACGCGATCGGGTCCCGGCCGCTCGACATGCACCAGGCCGGCCTGCGCCAGTTGGGCGCCACCTGCAATATTGAGCACGGTTGCGTGGTCGCCCACGCCGAGGCGCTGCGCGGCGCCGAGATCCAGCTGGAATTTCCCTCGGTCGGCGCCACCGAGAACATCTTGATGGCCGCGGTGCTGGCCGACGGCGTGACGACCATCCACAACGCGGCGCGCGAACCCGACGTCGCCGACCTGTGCACGATGCTCAACCAGATGGGGGCGCAGATCGAAGGCGCGGGCTCCCCGACACTGAAGATCACCGGGGTGCCGCGCATGTACCCGACCGAACACGAGGTGATCGGCGACCGGATCGTCGCCGCAACCTGGGCGATCGCGGCGGTGATGACCCGCGGTGACATCTCGGTGACCGGTGTCGACCCGGCCCATCTGCAGCTCGTCCTGCACAAGTTGCACGACGCGGGGGCGACCATCACCCAGTCCGACAACGGCTTCCGGGTGGTCCAGTACGACCGGCCCAAGGCCGTCAACGTCGCCACCCTGCCGTTCCCCGGTTTCCCCACCGATCTGCAGCCCATGGCGATCGGTCTCGCGGCGATCGCCGACGGCACCTCGATGATCACCGAGAACGTCTTCGAGGCCCGCTTCCGGTTCGTCGAAGAGATGATCCGCCTGGGGGCCGACGCCCGCACCGACGGACACCACGCGGTGGTGCGCGGTCTGCCGCAGCTCTCGAGTGCACCGGTGTGGGCCTCCGACATCCGCGCCGGCGCCGGTTTGGTGCTTGCGGGCCTGGTCGCAGACGGTGACACCGAGGTTCACGACGTCTATCACATCGATCGCGGCTACCCGTTGTTCGTGGAGTACCTGGCCGGTCTCGGAGCCGAAATCGAGCGTGTAAGATAGATCAGGCCGGCGCGCCGCACGCGGATCGCCGAGCAGTCTGGAAGACCTTCCGGTAGCCCCGAAAAAGTCGGAGTTGACTCAACTCCGGCTTCCGAGTAGAGTGGCGGGGTTGCCTGAAAACCGGGCGTGTTGTTTGAGAACTCAATAGTGTGTTTGGTGGTTTTTGTTTGTTGTTGTTTTTTGCCATGCCTTCGGCGTC
>NZ_MVHU01000029.1 GCF_002086285.1 Mycolicibacter kumamotonensis
AGCATCGGCGTCTCGAAGGTCATCTGGCCCCGCCACATGGTGCCGATCCAGTTGAAGAACTTCAGCCCGGTCGGGATGGCGATCATCAGGGTCAGCAGCGAGAAGAACGGCAGCAGCACGGCACCGGTGGCGTACATGTGGTGCGCCCACACCGCCGTCGACAGCCCGGCGATGCTCATCGTCGCGTAGACCAGGGTGACGTAGCCGAAGATCGGCTTGCGGGCGAACACCGGGATCACTTCGCTGACGATGCCGAAGAACGGTAGCGCGATGATGTACACCTCGGGATGGCCGAAGAACCAGAACAGGTGTTGCCATAGCAACTCGCCGCCGTTGGCGGAGTCGTAGATATGTCCGCCCAGGTGCCGGTCAACGGCCAGGCCCAGCAGGGCCGCGGTCAGCAGCGGGAAGACGATCAGAACCATGATCGAGGTGACCAGGATGTTCCAGGTGAAGATCGGCATCCGGAACATGGTCATCCCGGGGGCGCGCATGCACGCCACGGTGGTGATCATGTTGACTCCACCCAGGATGGTGCCCAGGCCACCGACGGCCAGGCCCATGATCCACAGGTCTGCTCCGGCGCCCGGGGTGTGCACCGCGTTGCTCAGCGGGGTGTAGCCGGTCCAGCCGAAGTCGGCCGCACCGCCCGGGGTGATGAAACCGGCCAGTGCGATCGTGGCGCCGAATACGAAGAGCCAGAACGAGAACGCGTTGAGCCGCGGGAAGGCCACGTCCGGCGCGCCGATCTGCAGCGGCAGCACCAGGTTGGCGAAGCCGAACACGATCGGGGTGGCATAGAACAGCAGCATGACCGTGCCGTGCATGGTGAACAGCTGGTTGAACTGCTCGTTGGACAGGAACTGCAGGCCCGGCGCGGCAAGCTCGGTGCGCATCAGCAGCGCCAGCAGACCGCCGATGAAGAAGAACACCATGCAGGCGACGCAATACATGATGCCGATCAGCTTGTGATCGGTGGTCGTGATCATCTTGTAGAGCAGGCCGCCCTTGGGACCCATCAACGGCGGGAATGGCCGACTGGGCTCGAGTTCTGCGCGCGGGGGTGCTTCGGCGGTCAACATTCCTCCAAACATGGGCATCCCGGGACTTGGCTCGAATCCTAACCCCGGGCCTCGCTCCGTCGGTATAGGCCTCCTACAAACTGTCGTATTCGTCTCCCCACGGGACTTGCCCCACCCGGGTGTTACCGTCACCGCGTGACCAGGGCGAACCGGCGAGCGGTGTCGGCGGCAGCACTGGCCGTGATGCTGATCACGGTCGCGGGTTGCGCCGGTGAGGGGACGGAATCGGCACCGACGTCCACCACCACCACCATGGTCGCCGGGGCCGGTGTGCTCGGAAACGACCGCCGCCCCGACGAGTCCTGCGCGCCCGAACCGGCCCGCGCCGATCCGGGGCCGCCGACGCGATCGGTGCACAACGCGGACGGGGTGGAGCCGCCGGGTACCGAGGTGCCCGAGGAAGCAGAACGCATCGTGGTGCTCTCCGGTGATCAGCTCGATGCGCTGTGCGCCCTGGGCCTGCAGTCCCGCATCGTCGGGGCTGCGCTGCCGGATGGCTCGGAGAGCCAACCGTCATATCTGGGCGCCGTGGTACACGGGCTGCCGGCCGTGGGCACCCGCAGCAACCCCGACATCGAGGCCATCGCCGCACTGCGTCCGGACCTGATCCTCGGCGCGCAGGGCCTGACGCCCCGGTATCCGGAGCTGGCCGCGATCGCGCCCACCGTGTTCACCGCGGCGCCGGGCATGGCGTGGGAGGACAACCTGCGCGGCGTCGGCGCGGCGACCGCGCGCAGCGGCGCCGCCGACCAGGTGCTCGACAAATTCAGTGAAGACGCCACCGAGGCCGGCGAGGTCAGCGACGCCACCCACTTTCAGGTCTCAGTGGTTGCTCTCACCGACAGTGGCCTGCGGGTGTACGGGGCGGCCAACTTCGCTGCCAGCGTGCTCAAGACCGTCGGCGTGGACCGGCCGCCGTCGCAGCGGTTCACCGACCAGCCCTACATCGAAATCGCCGCGGGCGAAAGCGATCTCGGCGGCCGCGCGGACTTCTCGGCGGCCGACGGCGACATCGTCTACGTCTCGTTCACCTCGCCGGCGGCCAAGGCGCGGGCGGCCAGAGTGTTCGACAGCGTCTCGTGGCGCCGGCTGGGGGCCAACCGCGACAGCCGGGTGTTCGTGGTCAACAACGAGATATGGCAGACCGGGCAGGGACCGGTCGCGGCCCGCGGAGTGGTCGAGGACCTGCGCTGGGTGAGCGCACCGATCAACTGAGCCTCAGGCGGGCTCGTCCTGCAAGCGCATCCGTCGCCGGTGACCGAACTCACCGCGTCGCCCGGGCATCACGGCAAATAACTTTGTTAAGCTATGTTTTTACGATTGCCGGTATCCCCGAAGAGGAATCTCGACTATGAGCACCGTTTCCGCTTACGCCGCCACCTCGGCGACCGACCCGCTGACCAGGACCACCATCACCCGCCGGGACCCCGGTCCGCACGACGTGGCGTTCGACATCGCCTTCGCCGGTATCTGCCATTCCGACATCCACACCGTCAAAGCCGAGTGGGGCGCTCCGCAATATCCGCTGGTTCCCGGCCACGAGATCGCCGGCGTGGTGACCGCGGTCGGATCCGAGGTCACCAAGTACAAGGTCGGCGACCGGGTCGGCGTCGGCTGCTTCGTCGACTCCTGCCGCGAGTGCCCCAGCTGCCTGGCCGGCCAGGAGCAGTACTGCACCGGCGGCGGCATGGTCGGCACCTACGCCGGCATCGGCCGTGACGGCCAACCCACGCAGGGCGGCTACAGCGGCGCGATCGTCGTCGACGAGAACTACGTGCTGCGCATCCCGGACGAGATTCCCCTGGACGCGGCCGCTCCCCTGCTGTGCGCCGGCATCACCACCTATTCACCGCTGCGGCACTGGAATGTCGGGCCCGGCAAGCGGATTGCGGTCGTCGGCCTCGGCGGTCTGGGCCACATGGCCGTCAAGCTGGGCACCGCGATGGGCGCCGAGGTCACCGTGCTGTCCCAGTCGCTGAAGAAGATGGAGGACGGGCTGCGCCTGGGTGCTCAGCACTACTACGCCACCAGCGACCCGAGCACCTTCAAGAAGCAACGCGGCACTTTCGACATCATCCTCAACACCGTGTCGGCGAGCCTGGACCTGGGCGCCTATCTGAACCTGCTCACCCTGGACGGCACGCTGGTGGAGTTGGGCATGCCGGAGGGTGCCCTGGCGGTGCCGCCGGGTCCCCTGGTCAGGATGCGGCGCAGCGTATCGGGTTCGTTGATCGGCGGGATCGCCGAGACACAGGAGATGTTGGACTTCTGCGCCGAGCACGACGTGCGGCCCGAGATCGAGGTGATCGAGCCGGAGTACATCAACACCGCCTACGAGCGGGTGCTGGCCTCCGACGTGCGCTACCGGTTCGTGATCGACACCGCGTCCTTGCGACAGCCCTGAGCTAGACGCACTAGACGTAACGGTTGCGCCCGGCCAGTGCACCCGCCGACGTCTGCACCAGGTAGACGGCGAGCACCATCAGCCACGGCACGGTCCATCCACCGCTGACGTGGTGCAACAGACCGAACAGGAACGGGCCGACGCCTGCGAGCAGGTAGCCGAAACCCTGCGCCATCCCCGACAGGCTCGCGGTGTCCTGCGCGTCGCGGGCACGTAGCGCAATCACGGTGAGCGCCAACGAGAAAACGCTCATCCCGAGCCCCACCAGCACGCTCCAAAGCAGCGGTGCGGCCGCGGGCGCGATCAGCAGACCGACCATGCCGGTGATGCCGAGCGTTCCCAGTCCGACGATCCATCCGCTTTGGCTGTCGCGCCGGGCGGCCAGCGGCGAGACGATCAAGCTGATCGGCACGGCGATCAGCGAGATCAGGCCGAGCAGCAGGCCCGCACGCGTTTCGCTGATGCCGTTGTCGATCAGCACCTCCGGCAGCCAGCCCAGCACCACGTAGGCGAGGAACGACTGGGTGCCGAAGAACAAGGTGACCGTCCAGGCCAGTTTGCTGCGCAACAGCGATCGGCCTTTCGTCGCGGCCGCGGGTGCGGTGGATCCGGGCCGATCGAATCCGCGGGCACCCACCACCCATGCCGCCAGTGCCAGCAGCGCCAGGGCACTCCACGCGCCCAGCGCCGATCGCCAGCCTCCCAGCGCGTCGTCCAGCATCGGGGTGGCTGCCGAGCCCAGTGCTCCTCCCCCTTGTAGCGCCGCGGTGTAGATCCCGGTCATCAGCCCGACCTGTGCCGGGAAGGATCCGCGGATGATCACCGGGATCAGCACGTTGATCAACGCGATTCCCGCGGTCGCGACCAGTGTTCCGCCGAGCACGACCAAGGCGCCATCGCAGATCCGGATCAGCAGTCCCGCAACAAGTGTGAGCAGCGCCGCCGAGACGGTACGGGCCAATCCGATCCTTCGGGACAACCACGGCGCGGCGAGGCCGGCTGCCGCGAAGCACAGACCGGGCAAGGTGGTCAGGACACCGGCCCAGGTGTCCGAGGCGCCCAGGGCTCCCCGCATCTCCGGGAGCAGCGGGCCCACGCTGGTGATGGCCGGGCGGAGGTTCAGCGCGGTCAACACCACCGCGACGGTCAGCAGGGCGCCGCCGGCCGCCATCGTCGCAGGCCGGAACTCGGCGGCGCCCTCGAGCTCCAGTTCAAGGTCACGCTCGTACTCGCCGAGTCTTTCGGTACGTGCTGCGCGGGTCACCTAAAGTAGGATCGCATACATCCGATGATTGGATGACGGGAGGATACTGTGCCGTTGATCACCACCCGCCGCACCTGCCTGGTCGATCAGGTGATTGACCAGCTCCGGGCCTCGGTGACCGGCGGGGAATGGCCCGTCGATTCTCGAATCCCCCCCGAGCCGGAGCTCGCCGAGGCGCTCGGGGTCGGCCGCAACACCGTGCGCGAGGCGGTCCGGGCGCTGGCCCACGCCGGCATTCTGGAGGTCCGTCAGGGCGATGGGACCTACGTGCGCGCCACCAGCGAGGTGTCCGGCGCCGTGCGTCGGTTGTGCGGCCCGGAACTGCGCGACGTGCTACAGGTGCGGCGCTGCCTGGAGGTTGAGGGGGCACGGATGGCCGCCGTAGCCCGCACCGACGAAGACCTGGCCGAGTTGCGCGCTCTGCTAAAGCGCCGCGACGATCACCAACAGCAGGGTCGAGATGAGGATTTCGCGCGGGCGGACACCGATTTCCACCTGGCCGTGGTCCGCTCCGCGCACAACCCGGTGTTGACCGAGCTGTACTGCGGGCTCACCGAAGTGGTCGTCGCCAGTGTGGCCACGGCGAGCGGGAAACCGGTGCGGGCGGACCAGATCCGGCACCGGGGCTTGCTGGAGGCGATCGCCGCGGGCGACGTCGAGGCGGCCGGGCGCGAGGCTGGTGGATTCCTCGACGAGCTGTTAGACCAGTTGCCGGCCCGCTGAGCCGCTCACTCGCGCCGCAGCCCCAACACGCGCAGCAACTCCGGCCGCCGCAGGATGAGCGCGATCCACACCAGCACGCCGACGTACACCCCGGACAGCACGAAGCCGGCCAGCGGCTTGTCGGTGAGCAGGTTGACGGTCACGGCTCCGCCCAGATAGGCGGTCAGGCCCAATGCCCCCAGCACCGCGGTGCGCGGGATCAGGAAGACGACCAGGCACACCACCAGCACCCAGCCGATCACGGCGGTCTTGTCCGGGGAGAACCCGAGTCCTTCGGTGGCTTCACGTGCGAAGGACATGCCGAGGATCTTCGGGATGGCATCGAACGCGAAGAACAGCCCCAGCAGGGCGGTGATCACGGCTCCGATGATCCAGGTCCGAGAACGCTTGGTGTGGTCGGTGTGAGTCGTCATCGGTGGCCCTCCTGAATTCGAATAGCGATGGTGATCGGCGTAAGGACAACACTATGAGGTTGGCGAGGTTTCCGGTTCGCGCGTATGTAGCCGCAGCGCGGTGTAGCCGAACATGATCAGCGCGGTCGCCACCAGCAACAGCAGTCCGACCGTGTAATCGTTGCGCACCGGGTCGTAGGTAGCGCCCATCACGATCGGCGGGAAATAACCACCCAATCCCCCTGCCGCAGAGACGATTCCGGTGACGGCCCCCAGTGACCCGGCCGGGGCGCGACGGGCCACCCACCCGAATACGCCACCGGTGCCGATACCCAACCCGACCGCCAGCGTGATGAACGTGGCCGCCGACAACACGTCGGGCGGCGGTTTGAGGGCGGCGGCCGCGGCCATTACCGCGGTGACCGCCAGCGAGGCCAACACGACGTACTTGGGCGCGATCCGGTCGGCCAGCGCACCGCCGACGGGCCGGGCCAGCACCGCGGCCAGCGCAAACGCGGCGGTGCGTTCACCCGCGGCCACCTGCGAGAACCCGTACACGGTTTTGATGTAGATGGGCAGGTAGTTGCTGAACGCGACGAACCCGCCGAACACCAAGCCGTAGAGCAGCGACATCTCCCAGGTGACCCGCAACCGGGCGGCCGCCGTGAGTTTGGGCACCACCGGCGAGGTGTTCGGCGCGAAGTACTCGCCGTTGCTCATCACCACCATGCACACCAAGACGGTGACCGCCAGCGCGGCCGCGATCATGTAGTGGGTGTGCAGCAATCCGAACCGCCGCACCATGCGGGGGGTGAAGAACGCCGACAGCGCCGTGCCCGCCATGCCCATGCCGAATACGCCGGTGGCAAAACCACGGCGGGCCGGCTCATACCAGTTGTTGGCGAACGGAATACCGATCGCGAACACCGTGCCGGGGATGCCCAGCAGCAGAGCCGAGGCCAGCACCAGCGGATAGGACGCCGCGGCTTCGGCCGCACCTACCGCCAGCACCGGGCCGATCGAGGCCAGCGACACCCCGATGAACATGGCGCGGCCACCGAACCGATCGGTCAGCGGCCCGGCCACCAGCCGGCCCAGGGAGCCGGCCAGGATGGGTGTCGCGACCAGCAACGCGACCTGGGTGCTGCCCAGCGACATCCGCGCCGCGTCGGTCAGGGCCACCGGGCCGATGAGGTTCCAGGCCCAGAAGTTGATGATCGACACCCAGGTGGCCAGGGCCAACTGAACGCCCGGCCGGGCGCCGGCAGCGGGTCGATCAACGCTCTTCACTGGAATATGCAAACACCGGGAAGCGCGGTCGGGTCGTCGTTCGGGCGAAATAGCCGGGGCGGCGCGCCCGGCGTTCAGCCTTGCAGCGCGGTGCGGAATCTGTCCCGGTAGGCCTTCGGCGAAACGCCGAGGTGATCGACGAATACCCGCCGCAGCGTTTCGGTGCTGCCGAAGCCCGCCAGACGTGCGGTGTCGGTGACGGTGTGGCCGGCGTCCAGGGCGGCACGGGCGGCGTCGACGCGGACCTTTTCGACATAGTCGGCCGGAGTCATCCCCAGCTCGGATCGGAATAGGCGTGTCAACTGCCGCGTACTGAGGCAGGCCCGGGTGGCGAGGACGCTCACCCGGTGGTCCGCGCCGGGGTCGGCGGCGATCGCATCGGTAACCGCTCGCAGCGGCGACTGCGGCGCCGGGTCGGCCTCGACCAGTGTCGAGAACTGCGATTGCCCGCCTGCCCGCTTGAGATAGACCACCAGCCAGCGGGCCACCGCGCGGACAAGATCTGCGCCATGGTCCATCTCGACCAGTGCCAGCGCCAGGTCGATGCCCGAGGAAATCCCCGCCGAGGTGAACACATCACCGTCGCGGACGAAGATGGCATCCGGCTCGACGGTGATCTCGGGGAAGGCGCGCGAAAACAATCCGACGTCGTGCCAGTGGGTGGTGGCGCGGCGGCCGTTCAGCAGACCGGCCTGTGCCAGGACAAAGGATCCGGTGCAGATGGAGGCCAGCCGTCGGGTGCGGCCGGCGAGCGACCTGACCGCCTCCACGAGTCCTGGGTCGATCGCGCGGCGGGGCAGGGTGTCGGCCCCGGCGACCATGACGGTATCGGCGGACACGATCGACGCGAGGGACTCGGTGACACCCAATCGCGTCCCGATCGAGGTGGTGACGTCGCCGCCGTCGACGGATGCGAGCATGATCTGGTAGTTCGCTCCGAAGCGATTGGCTTCGGCGAAGACCTCACCGGCTCCCGCGACGTCCAACATCGTCACCTCGTCGAACACGACGATCACCACGACCCGCGTTGGTGCGCTGGGTTCGGCCACGGATTCATTGTGTCGCGATCTGAGGTTTTGACGGCTCAATCGACACCTGTGAACCGGGCGCATCGGCCGCAATCTGGTTACTGATCGCCCCACCGAGGAGACCGACCATGACCATCCAGCCGATCGAGACCATCGCCGACGTCGTCGTACCCGACACCCGGCTCGCCCGAGAGGCAACCGATCTCGTTCGCAGCGCCGAAGACGACGTGCTCTTCCACCACTCCCGCCGGGTGTACTTGTTCGGAGCGCTGCACGGTCGCCGGTCGGGGCAACAACCCGATCTGGAACTGCTCTACGTCGCGGCGATGTTCCACGACTTCGGCCTCACCGCGCGCTACCAAAATTCAACTCAGCGCTTCGAGATCGACGGCGCCGACGCGGCACGGCAGTTCCTGTTGGAGCACGACGTCGACCCGTCCGACGCCGATAGGGTGTGGCTTGGCATTGCGTTGCACACGACACCGGAGGTCCCCGCACGCCTTGACACCGAAACCGCCTTGCTCGCAGCGGGTGTCAAGACCGATGTGGTCGGCGTCGGCAAGCACGACCTCGCCACGGCCGACATTGACGCGGTGATCACCGCCCATCCGCGCCCGGAGTTCAAAAACCGCATTCTGGCCGCCTTCAACAGCGGTATGAAGCATCGTCCGGAAACCACCTTCGGGACGATGAACGATGACGTACTGGCCCACTTCGATCCCGGCTTCCAGCGCGGCAACCTGGTCGAGGCCATTCTCAACAGCCCATGGCCCGAGTAGCGGGAAGGAGCAGGCACATGGAGATCCACGAAGCGCTGTACACCACCAGGATGATGCGGCGGCTGCGGCCCGATCCGATTCCGCTGGACACCCAGGCCCGCATCCTCGATGCCGCGGTACGCGCCCCCAATGGCGGCAATACCCAACGCTGGCATTTTCTCGCTGTCGATGATCCCGAACTCAAACGCGCGCTGGCCCAGCTGTTCCGGGAGGCCCGCGCCGTCGAGTACGAGAAGTTCGCGGGCGGGATGGGGCCGATGGCCGCGCCGGCGCCCGGCGCGGATCCGACCCAGCATGCCGAGACCATGCGCCGAATCAAGGGCTCGGGTGACTATCTTGCCGACCACTTCGAAGACGTTCCGCTGCTGCTGTTCGTCTTCGCCATCGACGACCTCGGCGGCGCCAACATCTACCCGGCGATCTGGAGTGCGTTGCTGGCCGCCCGCGCCGAGGGCGTCGGCGGCGTCATGACGATGGTGCTGCGCAACGTCGAGGACCGCATCAGTGAGATGTTGGGGGTGCCCGTCGCGGACGGCTGGAAGATGTCGGCCATGCTCGCGCTTGGCTATCCCCGGGGCATATGGGGTGTCGCGGCCAATCGGCGTCCCGTGCAAGAGGTTTCATCCAGAAACCGCTGGGGCACACCGTTCGGCGTCGACGTCCCGGAGCCACCGTGGCCGCACGACTACCTGGCTCCCGACCTGGCCACGGTGGGTTGAGAATGCTCCCCGGCCTCCGGCCCGCGCGTCTTTAGAACTCCCAGTCCTCATCCTCGGTGATGACGGCCTTGCCGATCACATACGACGAACCCGAACCGGAGAAGAAGTCGTGGTTCTCATCGCCGTTGGGACTCAGCGCCGACAGGATCGCCGGGTTGACGTCGGTCTCGTCGCGCGGGAACAGCGCCTCGTAGCCGAGGTTCATCAGCGCCTTGTTGGCGTTGTAGCGCAGGAACTTTTTGACGTCCTCGGTCAGCCCGACCCCGTCGTAGAGATCCTGGGTGTACTCGACCTCGTTGTCGTAGAGCTCGAAGAGCAGCTCGTAGGTGTAGTCCTTGAGCTCCTGGCGCTTGGCTTCATCCACGGCGGCCAGTCCACGCTGGAATTTGTAGCCGATGTAGTAGCCGTGCACGGCTTCGTCGCGGATGATCAGCCGGATCACGTCGGCGGTGTTGGTCAGCTTGCCCCGGCTCGACCAGTACATGGGCAGGTAGAACCCGGAGTAGAACAAGAAGCTCTCCAGCAGGGTGGAGGCCACCTTGCGCTTGAGCGGCTCGTCACCGCGGTAGTACTGCATGACGATGCCGGCCTTGCGCTGCAGGTTGACGTTCTCTTCCGACCAGCGGAACGCCTCGTCGATCTCGGCGGTCGAGCACAGCGTGGAGAAGATCTGGCTGTAGCTCTTGGCGTGCACCGACTCCATGAAGGCGATGTTGGTGTAAACGGCCTCTTCGTGCGGGGTCAGCGCGTCGGGGATCAGACTGACCGCGCCGACGGTGCCCTGGATGGTGTCCAGCAGGGTCAGGCCGGTGAAGACCCGCATGGTCAGCCGTTTCTCGTCGTCGGTCAGCGTCCCCCAGGAGGGGATGTCGTTGGAGACCGGCACCTTCTCCGGCAGCCAGAAGTTGCCGGTCAATCGGTCCCAGACCTCGAGATCCTTGTCGTCTTGAACCCGGTTCCAGTTGATCGCCGAGACCCGGTCGATCAGCTTCACTTTTTCGCTCACCACAACCCCATTTCACCCGCGGGAAGCTAGGCCCCCGACACTACCCCTGGGGGCCGACAACCCGCCGCAACACAAGAAGTTGTGTCTGCGTGTCGTGTCAGCCGACTCCGGAGAATCGGTACTCGCCGGGTCGCAACGAGCGGGTGGACTGCCAGTACTGCCAGGTCATCCCGCTCCACAGGGTCCGGTTGACGCCGTGTTCGTCGAGGTACCAGCTGTTGCAGCCGCCGGTCATCCACACCGAGCCGGCCAGCTTGTCCTGCAACTCGGCGTTGTAGCGGTCCTGGGCGGCCCGGCTGGGCGCCAGGGCCTGCGCGCCGGCCTTATCGGCGGCGGCGATCGCCTGAGCCACGTAGCGGATCTGCGACTCGATCATGAACACCACCGAGGTGTGGCCGAGCGCGGTGTTGGGACCCAGCAGGAAGAACAGGTTGGGCATATCGGCCACGGCGATGCCGCGGTGCGCCTCCACCCCTTCGCGGTTCCAGCGCTCCACCAGATCCTCGCCGTTCGGCCCGGTGATGCCGACGTAGGTGTAGGAGTCGGTGACGTGGAATCCGGTCGCGTAGACGATGACGTCGACGGGGCGCTCCACATTGTCGGCGGTGACGATGCCGTCGGCGGTGATGCGGGATATCCGCTCGGTGATCAGCGTCGTGGTCGGATCGGCCACCGCCCGGTAATAGTTGTTGCCGGAATAGAGGATTCGCTTGCAGCCGGCCCGGTAGCGCGGGGTCAGCTTGCGGCGCAGCTCTTTGTCGCGGACCTGGCGCCGGATGTTGAGCTTGCCGATCGCCTCGATCACACGCAGCAGGCCGGGTCGCTTGGTCATCGCGAATCCGACGCCTTCCAGCGCCCAGTAGATGCCCGCCCGCACCGCATAGCGCAGTCCGGGCACCACCACGAAGGCTTGTCGCACCGCATCCGGCAGCTGATGATGCGGCACCGGCACCACCCACGCCGGGGTGCGCTGGTAGAGCTGCAGTTCAGCAACCCGGTCGACGATCGCGGGCACGATCTGGATCGCGCTGGCGCCGGTTCCAATGACCGCGACCCGCTTGCCGGTCAAGTCCACGCTGTGGTCCCACTGCGCGGAATGGAATGCGGTACCGGCGAATTCGTTGATCCCCTCGATGTCGGGAAACCGCGGGATGTGCAGGCCACCGACACCGGAGATCACGAACTGGGCCACATACTCCTGACCGTCTTCGGTGAACACATGCCAGCGGAACTCATCGTCGTCCCACGCCGCGCGGGTGACCTTCGAACCGAACCGGATGTGGCGGCGCAGGTCGTATTTGTCGGTGACGCCCTTGAGGTAGTCGAGGATCTCCGGTTGCGGGGAGAACAGTCGGGTCCAGGTGGCCTTCGGCTCGAAGGAGAAGGAGTACAGGTGCGACGGCACGTCGCAGGCGCAGCCCGGGTAGGTGTTGTCGCGCCAGGTCCCGCCGATCTCGTCGGCCTTCTCCAAGATGAGGAACTCCACACCCTGCTTCTGTAGCGCGATGGCCATGCCCAGGCCGGAGAATCCGGTCCCGATGATGAGCGCCCGGGTGCGTACCGGTGCACGTCGCCCGGCGTCCTCGGCGGTGTGATCGGTCAGCGTCATGATGCGTCCTCCCCTTTTCGGGTGTCGATGTTCAGTGTGTTTGCTGGGTCTGAGTCCGTCAACGCCGGTGCCGCCTCCCGCAGGGTGGTGCGGAAAGGCGGCACGGCGGTTAGGACGCTCAGCCCATGAGGGCGGCCATCACCTGCTGGTTCAGATCTACCAGCGACTCCATCAGCGGCGCGTACCCGCTCAGATCAAAACTGTTGCCGGCGTTGAGAATTCCGGTCGATATGTCGTCACGTGCGTTGAGCAGGCCTGCGATGATGCCAGTGGTCGGGTCGTCCCAGGCCAGCTCGAAGACCGTTCCGAGCCTTTCCATACCACCGGTCAGCGTTGTCAACGCCTGCGTCCAGTCGCCGGAGCTGAAGTCGCCTTGCAAACTCTGCCAGGTCTGGTCCATGACAGCCTTCGAGCTCATCATGGCCAGCAGCATCGGCATCTCGATGTCTTTGACCGCCAACGGCATATTGCCGACCAACGCCGCCATGGCACCGGCCGGGTTGGTCAAGAACTCCGAAGAGACGGCGTCCAGGTTCGGCATCAGCGCGGGGTCGCTCATCCGGTCCCAGACGGTCGGTGCATCAACCTGGCTGCCGAAGATCTTCTCGAAGTTCTCCTCGCCCATCGCAGCCATAACCTGGTAGCGCAGCAGGTTGGCCCCCAGCCAGGAGATGTCGTGGTCCTGGTCCTGGTTGTAGTTCCAGTTGAACAGGCGCTCGTGCAGCAGTGCTGCCTGTTCGTCGGGGCTGACCAGGGGATGATCGGCCGGCAGGTAGTCCTTGACGTCGGCGACGTTCACCACCTGGGAGAACGTCTGCGAGCCCGTCGGATCGCCCTGCACTCCCTGCCAGCGAATTCCGAGCATTCCGTTGACGAGGCCACCGGTGTCGATCCAGTTGGCGACCCCGGGATCTTTGCCGCTGATGACGTAGTACGTGTAGCCGTCGGGATCCTCGAACGTCTGGGTGCTGTTCAAGCTGCCCTGTGCGGTCACAATCGGAACGTTCTGACCCCACGCGTTGGCCAGCTCCAGGCCCGAGTACCGAGCGTCGAGGTTGGGCACCTTGACGATCAACGCCTCGTCGTCGTCCAGTTGGAAGTGCCCCATCGTGCTGTATTGACCGGGCATGAGTCCGTTGATCGCGGTGGTGGACGAGGCCACGGGTGTCATCCAATTGGGCGGGAGGCTATTCGGGATCGCGGTCTGGTCGTAGTAGACGGCATCGGCGTTCGTTGTGGGGATGTCCCTGGCGACGTTGCTCAACAGCGACGTCAGCTGTTCGTCGGAGAGGAACGGCAGGTGATACGTCGGCGCAACACCGTCTTGCTGCAGCGAGAAGAAGTCGTGCGGTAATCCGGCGTCACCGATGGAGTTGCGGATAAGCATGGTTTCGGCGCCGCTGGTGTCGATCCAGTTCCCGTCATGCTGTGTCGGGCTGAAGGTAATCGTGTAACTGCCGTCAGCATTCGGTGTCGCCCCGGACAGACTGAGCACATGACCGGTCGGCAGGTAGCCCTGCTCCGAACCGATCGTGCCGGACAGCGTTGTGAACGACACATCGAGGCTGCCCGCGCCGGGGTGGACCGTCATCGTGTACGTGCCGTCCGCGCTGATCGGGATGACACCGTACTGATTGTCGGGGTTCACCAGGATGTAGAACTGTCCCGGGTCAGCCGAGTTGGCGTCCCACGGGAACCCGAGCAGCCACTGGATTCCGGTGTTGGGGTTGAACATTTCCCCGTACTGCAACACCAGCTCGGTGGCTGCCAGGCCCTGGATGTACTGCGGCAGCGACTCAAGATCCGACGGGATGATGAACGGATACTGGCTGTTGGTGTCGTACACCTGCTGCTGCGCATCGAGCAGCTGGTCGATGATCGATTGCATATCGGCCGTCGGCCCCGTGGCCGCGACCGCGTGCGGGGTGGCCAGCGCCATCGCCAGCGCCCCGGCCACCGCGCCCGGTGCGGTTGCGGCGACGACGCGCAGCCGCTGCCGCGCCCGGCGCCGCTGAACCGCCTTGCAGTGGGCGCGCCCGACGGCAGCGCGTTGTGTGGATCCGATGCGCGACATGTGGTCCTCCGGTGTGTGGTCAAGGTGCGCTGTGACGGCTGTCACCTGATAGCAACCTGATTGTTCGCTGCACCGAATTTCAGGCGTAAGAGCAATTCGCACCGAGTTAACCGATCAATAGATGCACTTTGCACCATTGCGCTACGCTCGGCCGATGGATTGGGAGAGGCCCTCCGAGCGGGTCTGCGAGCTGATCCGGCAGACCGCCCAGGCCTTGGTCAGCGCTCCCCCGGAGGCGCTCGACGAGCTTCACGAAGCCACCCTGTCCGCCGTGTACACGCAGGCCATCGCCTCGGATCCGGTTCTCGCCGAAGGTATCCGCCGGAGCAATCGGTCCAACCTGATGCACTGGGCGGCCGCCAATCTCAGTCATCCCGGGGAGCCGGTAGCGGCCAACCTCTCGACGGAGTCACTGGTGATCGTCCGCGACGGGTTCCGCCGCGGCCTGGACGAATCTGCGGTGCTGGACGCCTATCGGGTCGGGACGAACGTGGCGTGGCGGTCATGGATGCAGACCGCGTTCACCTTGACGCGAGATCCCGACGAACTGCGCGAGCTGCTCGACGTCACCTCTCGATCACTGACGTCGTTCATCGATGCCACCATCGCCGGAATCGGCGAGCAGATGCAGAGGGAACGCGAGGCGCTGACCCGGGGAACGCACGCCGAACGCCGGGAAACGGTAGCACTGATCCTGGACGGCGCGACGATCTCCAGACAGCGCGCCGAGAGCCGACTCGGTTACCGGCTGGAACAGCACCACACCGCTGCGGTGATCTGGGGCGACGACTCCACCACCAACCTGGCGGATCTGGACGCGGCGGCCGAGGTGCTGACGCGCACCGAGGGCGGGCAGCGCGCGTTGTCGGTGCTGGCGAGCGCGGCCACCCGTTGGGTGTGGGTCCCCGGGCCCGCCGGGCCGGACCTGGCAAGTGTCGCCGCTGCAGTGGACAAGCTGCCGGGGGTACAGATCGCGGTGGGCACGACCGTGGCCGGCATCGACGGGTTCCGGCGCAGCCATCTCGACGCCGTCGCCACTCAACGGGTGATGGTGCGGCTGGGGTCCACCCAGCGCGTCGCCAGATTCACCGATATCGAACTGGTGGCGCTGGTCAGTGCCGATCCGGAGCAGGCGGACCGATTCATCACCCATACACTCGGCGACTTCGCGTCCGCCGACAGCGAACTGCGGCAGACGGTTCTCACCTTCATCCATCACCAGTGCAACGCCTCGCGAACAGCCGAGCAGATGTTTCTGCACCGAAACACGTTGCTGCGCAGGATTGCTCGCGCGGATGAACTGTTACCGACGCCGTTGGCCGACAACAGCGTGCGCGTGGCGGTGGCGTTGGAGGCACTGCGCTGGCGTGGCGCCTGACACCCAGCCGTGCCCCGCAGCGCAAATCGCCGGGGTCAGGCGACCGGTTGACGCCGGACGGCCTCGTGGATCGGCCGGTCCGGATCCATGGTGGCACCGAGATTCTCGGCGGTGCCGCTGACCACACCCATCATGATCGTGGCCAGGTATGCCACGAACGTCTCACGCGCCATCCGCCGTGGACTGTCCGGTTCAGGGCCCAGCCACCAGTCGGTGGCCGATGTCGCGGTGCCGAAGGCCGCGAACGCCGCCAGGTCGATCCCCTGCCGGTCGAGTTCGACGTCGCGCAGTTCGTTGTTGAACATCTCCGCCATCGCCAGGGTGATCTCGCGGCCTTCGTTGAGGGTGCGCATCGTCGACTCGGAACGCTCCGGGAACCGGCCCTGAATGAAGAACCGCAGCACGTTGGGATGGGCGTCGACCAGGGCCACGTACTCCTCGACGCTGCGCCGGATGATGTCGCGTAGGGAGTCAGTGGCGAAGTCGATCGAGGCGATGATCGCCTCCCACAGCTCGTCGCGCAGCCGCTCTCCGATGGCCTGGAACAGGTCGGACTTGTCAGCGAAATGCCGGTAGATCTTGGGCTTGGCGGTGCCGGCCTCTTCGGCGATCTCCCGCACGCTCAGATCGGGTCCGAGCCGGTCGATGGCCCGGAATGCGGCCTGGACGATCTCCCCGCGGACCTTCTTGCGGTGTTCGCGCCAGCGCTCACTGCGTGCGTCGACCTTCTTCCCGCCGTTGTCGGCCGGGTTGACTCTGCTCGTTCCGCGCACGTCAAGCACCTTACCGCGTTCTCGCAGCTCACCTGGGGAGACCGCGCGGTGACCTGGTCCGTTAGCATCGACGGACAGTCCCGGTGGCCCCAGACGCGGCCGCGCCCATATCTGAGACGAGACGTAGTGACACAACGATTCGACCTGGCCATCGTCGGCGGAGGACCGGCGGGATCGGCGGCGGCGTGGCAGGCCCGCCAGGCCGGCGCGAGCGTCGTCGTACTGGACAAGGCCGACTTCCCGCGCGACAAGCCCTGCGGCGACGGCCTGACCGCCCGCGCGGTCAGCTACCTGCAGAAGATGGGCCTGTCCGAGCAGGTCGACAAGTTTCACCGGGTCAATCAGGTCAAGGTGTTCAGCCCGAGCGCCTGGCAGCTGTCGTTTCCTCGTCGGCCGGGAATGCCCGATCACGGGTATGTGGCGCGCCGACCCGAGCTGGACACCCTGCTGCTCAAGCACGCCGAATCGGCCGGGGCGCAGATCCGCCAGTCCGCCGAGGCCGCCGGGCCGATTCTCGACGACACCGGCCGGGTGGTCGGGGTGTCGCTCAAGAGCGGCGAGAAGGTGCTGGCCGACGCGGTGATCGCCGCCGACGGCGCCTATTCGCCCATCAAGCGGGCGCTGAAGCTGGACTCGCAGTACAACGGCTATTCCGCGATCGCCATCCGCGCCGAGATGCCGGCCACCCGGCCCGACGTCGATTCGCTCGACATCTACCTGAAGCTGGTGTTTCAGGGCGACCAGCTGCCGGGGTACGGCTGGGTCTTCCCGCTGGGCGGCGGCCGGGTCAACATCGGCTTGGGTTACATCAACAGCTACAAGAACTGGCAGGCCATCAACGCCACGGACTTCCTCGGCGAATTCCTGGCGACGCTGCCGCGGGACTGGGAGCTGCCCTCTATCACCGAGCTGAAGAAATCCAAGACGGTGCGGGCCTGGCGGCTGCCGATGGGCTTCACCGCCTGGCCGCCGTGGCGACCCGGTGTGCTGTTCGCCGGGGACTCGCTGGGCGCGGGGCGGCCGACCTCCGGTGCCGGCATCTCCAAGGCGTTGGAGTCGGGCTTGGCGGCCGGTGAGTGCGCGGTTGCGGCGTTGACCAACGGCGGGCCCGACGACTTCACCAATTACGCCCAGCGGATGTACGCCGCCTGGGGCCGCGAGTACCGGCGCGGCCGGTTGTTCCACAAGCTCGCTGGGATACCGGCGGTGGCCAACACCGGACTCAAGTTCGTCGACAACGCGCGCTTCCGCGACGTCCTGCTCACCCGGCTCTACCGGGGGCAGCAGGGGCCGCGGCACACCTACTGAGTCGAGCGGTGCCCGGGTGCCGCTGAGCTATCGGCTGCGCGTCACGGCAGTGCGCCCGCTGCGTGACGCGCGCGTGGATCGGCTCGGCGGCGACCGTCGTGAACGGCACCGCCATCGGAAATTCCGTGCTCAGTGAGCGGATCACGCAGCGCCGCACGCAGGTGGCCAGCGCCAGGGTGGCTTCCAGCATGGCGAAGTGATCCCCGACGCATTTGCGTGGCCCGCCGCCGAATGGCAGGTACTGCCACCGGTTACGGCCTGCAGAGTTCTGCGGACTGAATCGGTCCGGATCGAACTCCAGTGGGCGCTCCCACAGCGTCGGATCGCGGTGCATCGCATAAATGCCGACCCCGACCATGGAGCCGGCCTGAACCCGATAGCCGTCCACCGCGATATCGCGCACCGCGGTTCGGCCGTTGAGTGCACCGGGCGGGCACAACCGCAGTGCTTCATTCAAGACCTGGACGGTGTACGGCAGCCTGGGCACATCGTCAGGGCTGAGCTGCGCACCGAGCTCGGCGACCTCTGCGGCGACCCTGCGCTGGATATCGGGGTGATTTCCCAAGGCCCACAACGCGTAAGCCAACGTCGTGGCGGTGGTGTCGTGACCGGCCAGCATGAACACGAGCAGCTCGTCGCAGATCTCACGGTCGGTCAATCCACGGCCCGTGTCTGGGTCGGTTGCAGCCATCAGTCCCCGGACCAGCGGTGCGTCGCGCTCGGGGTCGGCACGACAGGCCTGCAGGATCTCGTCGGCGATCCGATGCAAGGTGGCGCTGGCGGCGCGGGCGCGCTGTCGCGCCGGGGTCGGCAACCAGCGTGGCGCGCGTACCGGAGCAAACACCCGATCCGTCACGTACTCCTGTGCGATGCGCATCGGCGCACCCAGTTCGGCGGCCTGCTCGTCGAGGTCGACGCCGAGCACCGAACGGCCCAGGGCCCGCAAGGTCAACTGGCGGCACTCGGCGTCCAAATCGACCGTTGACCCATCAGCCCAACCGGTGGCGATCATCTCGGCAGCCTGTGCCATATGCCCGGCGAACCCGCGGACATGGTGCTTGGTGAACAGTGGCTGCAACGTGCGTCGCCGCGGTAACCAGGCATCATTGCGCAGGTCGAACAGGTTCGGCCCCATCAGATGGCGCAACTCGTCGTGGGCTGGGGCGCGATCGACACCGCCGCTGCTGAACACGTCATGCGCACCTTGCGGCGAGGTCACCACCACCACCGGGGGCGCTAGCCAGCGCGGCGCCAGCTCCACCCTGGTTATCGGCCCGCCGGCGTCCCGCAATACCTCGATTCCGGTATGCAGTTGCCGGACCTCGCGCAGTTGCCGCCGGTACGGCAACGGGTTCTTCGGCGCAAGTGGCAGCGCACGAACATCGACCCCGACATCGTCCACGGTCATAGCGGTCAGCAAATCAGGCCGGGCTCGCGCCGCGCCTCATCCGAACGGTTGAGATTTTCCCAGGAAAATCCAGAGCAACCGGGCGTCCCGCGGGAGCAGAATGTCCGATAAACGGGCCATATGTCCGCTGAGCGAAAGACCTGGGTGCAGCGATGGCGACCCTGGACGACTTCTCCCGAATAGTCGCGAGCGTATACAGCTCGGTGATGGCACCCGAGAACTGGACCGTGGCACTGGGCCAGCTTCGGCACACCCTCGATGTACACAGCTGCGCGCTGATCCGAGCCGACGGAAACGGCCGGTCGGTCCAAGCCGCGCACCTGGCCCCGCAAGTGCGCCTCGACTATGAGCAGTACTACCACCGGATCGATTACGTGCTCGAGGCCGTCGAACACAGCCCCGTCGGAGAATTGCGCCGCGGGCGGTCGCTGGTGCAATTGCAGAAGGATTCGGAGTTCAACGTCGACTGGCTGAGCCCGCTGGAGATGACGGACGGCCTGTTCGTACGCCTCACCGACGGCCCCGCCCCGCTGATGTTCCTCGCCGCCGGGCCACGCCCGCCGACGCCGTTCGTCCCGTTGGTCAACGCCTTGGTGCCGCATCTGCAGCAGGCCCTGCGCAGCCAAGCGCACTTGGAACGCCTGCGTCGCTGCGCCGACGACCTCAGTGCGCTCAGTGAGGCGCTCGGCCACGCCGTCATCGTCGTCACCACCGACTCCACGATCGTCTACACCAACTCCGCCGCTGAGCAGCTGTTGCGATCGGCCGACGGACTTCTGGTCCGCGCCGGGCGACTCGAAGCGGCAGCCGCCAGCACCGACGCTGCGCTGCGGTGCAGCATCCATGCCGCGGTGACGCCCGGGGACAATCACCCGGCGGGAAGCTCCCTGCTGTGCGCTCGCTCCTCGGGTCATCGGCCCTACGTCATCGAGGTTCTGCCCTCCGGTCCGCCCGGAGCCACCGGTTTCGCCCGGCGCGCCATCGTCGTCGTGGCTGATCCAGAACACGAATCCGACACTGCGCCAGCGTTGTTGCGCCGCCACTACGGCCTGACGCGGGGTGAAACCGAGATCGCCGTCATGGTGCTGAACGGCGGCGGAGTCAAAGACATCGCCGAACGTATGTCGCTGTCGCAGGCCACCGTCAAAACGCACCTGCAGCATGTCTTCGACAAGACCGGAACGCATCGCCAATCCGACCTCATCCGGCTGATGCTGGGCCTACGCTCGCCCTGCCGCTGAGCTCAGCGCCGACCGCGCGCGGCGCGGCCCGGCTTGCGGGCGATTTTGCCCGCGGCGGCTCGCGCGGCTTGCTTGGCGAGGGTCTTTTCCCGCGCGCTGCGTTTCGGCGCCGGCTGAGCCTGCCCGCGTGACGAACCCGGTCTGCGGCCCCGCACGATGCCGACGAACTCTTCGACCAGCTCCGACTGCGCCCCTTCCGGGAAGGCCAGCGCCACCGGGCAGGTGGGTGCGTCGGCGATCGGCCGGTAGGTGAGGTCCTTGCGGTGATATAGCCGCGCCAGTGACTGCGGAACGATGAGCGCACCGAGACCAGCGGCGACGAGTTCTATTGCATCCCTGGTGGTTTCGGGTCGGTGATCGATCGGTTTGCCTGGCGCGTCCATCCAGGCAACGACGTCGTCGGCTGGGAGCAGTACCGGCTCGCCGTCGAGGTCCCCCGGGGTGATCTCATCAACGGCGCTGAAGACGTGATCCTTGGGCACCACGACCACCGTCGTCTCCGCGTAGAGCGGGATGACGACCAGCCCCGCGGTGTCGGGCCGCGGCCGCAGCAGCACCACATCCACGGTGCCGTCCCGCACCGCTGCGGCCGCGTCGGCGGCTTCCACGGTATGCAGCAGCAACGGAACGTCCGGATGGCGCTCCGCCCAGACTCGCGCCCACTTCGCGGGCGTCCCGCCGGGGACGTACCCGAGGGTGAGGGAAGGCGGGTTCACCGCCTCAGGCTACCGATAGGCTGGCGCCATGAGCAGGCCGAACGCCCAGTCCATGAAACCCGCCACGGCGGCCAAGAAGCTGGACGTGTACCTGCCCGCGACACCCGCGGAGTTCCAGGAGAACTCGATCACCCGCGCCGAGCTCGCCGCGTTGCAGGCAGACCCGCCGCCGTGGCTCAAGGACCTACGCAAGAACGGGCCGCACCCGAAGAACCTGGTGGCAGCCAAGCTGGGCATCTCGATCTCCGGCCTGACCCGAAGCGGCGTGGGAAATGCGCTCACCACCGAGCAGATCGGCGCGCTGCTCGAGGAGAAGCCGCCGTGGCTGGTCGCCGAACGCGAGAGCTACCAGGAGGTGCTGCGCGAGCAGCGACGCCTCAAAGCGGAGCGCGCCGAGCAGGCTCGCGAGAGCTGATTCTGATCATCAGACGGAATCAGGACTTACGGGCGGTCAGCAGCAGATACTCCCAACCCATCGACCCGTTTTGCAGCGCGCGATCGGCCAATGCCGCGATGTCGGCGTCGAGTGCAGCCACCCGATCCGGGTCGTCGGCGATCCCGCGGTAGGCGGCGATGGTGGGCCCGTAGTTCTCCTTGAAGTAGTCGCGGAACGCGGCGCCGTCGGCGAAGGCGGAGACGATCAGTTCGCGCCGTTGCGTTGCCACATCGGTGACCTGCTCCCCGAGTAGGGCGCGCACGTAGGGTTCACTGCCCCACAGCGGCGGCGCGCCGGCCCCGGCCGGAGGCGCAGGCACGTACGGCTTCATGGTGGCGAACAGTTGCCCGATGAAACCCTCGGGCGTCCAACTGATCACACCGATGCGGCCACCGGCGCGGCAGACGCGGATCAGCTCCTCGGCGGCCGACTGATGGTGTGGTGCGAACATCACGCCGATACAGGACATCACCACGTCGAACTCGGCGTCGTCGAACGGCAGCGCCTCGGCGTTGGCCTCACGCCAATCCAGCTCGACACCGCGTTCCGCAGCCGTCGCGCGCCCGCGTTGTACCAATTGCGGGCAGAGATCGCTGGCCACGACGTGGGCGCCGGTGGCCGCAGCGGGGGTCGCCGCATTGCCGGTTCCCGCGGCGACGTCGAGCACGCGGTCTCGTGGCCCGACCTCGCAGGCGCTCACCAGTACCGGGCCCAACGGCGCCACCACGTCGGTGGCTATCGCCGCGTAATCACCTAGTGCCCACAGCGCACGGTGCTTGGCCTCAATGTCGTTCACTACAGCGTTCATCGGTTCTGACTTCCTCTCGCACCCGGTGAACCCATCGTCGGTCCGGCCGTCGCACGCCTCCAGTTCTAGATCTGTACCGACCGCGCTACAGGATCTGTACCGGGCGGGCCGGCTGCGAGACCATAGATTCGGCGATCCACGAAAGGTACGCAGATGTCGGGATACAACCAGTTCTGCCCCATGGCCAAGGCGATGGAGCTGCTCGACGAACGCTGGACATTGCTGGTGGTGCGCGAACTACTGCTCGGCAGCACTCACTTCAACGATCTGCGCCGTGGCGTCCCCAAGATGTCACCGGCGCTGCTCTCCAAGCGGCTCAAGTCGCTTGTCCGGGCCGGCGTGGTCGAGCGCACCGAAACCGACGGCCGTGCAACCTATTCCCTCACCCCGTGCGGACAAGATCTGGCCGGCGCGGTAGAGGCGCTCACCGCGTGGGGAGTGCGCTGGATCAGTGACCTCGGCGACGCCGACCTCGACCCCCACCTGTTGTTCTGGGATATCCGCCGCACCATCGCGATCGGTGACTGGCCGCGGTCACGCACCACGGTCGAATTCATTCTCGGCGGGGTGGCGGCCAAGGCGTCACGGTGGTGGCTGGTGGTCGCCAACGGCCAAGCCGAGGTGTGCGACTTCGACCCGGGTTACGAGGTGACCGGCACAGTCGAGACCAGTCTGCGGGTCCTGACCCGGATCTGGCGTGGCGACCTCGGTTGGTCACATGCCATGCACGACGGCAGCGTCGCACTGTCGGGGCCCACCGAGGTGCGTCGAGCCATCCCCACCTGGATCGGGCAGGGCAGGGCCGCCTCGGTCCCCCGGCCGGCCTGAATACCACTCAGGGCAGGTTGAGCTGCCAGGACACCCCGAATCGGTCGTTGACCCAGGCAAACGCGGTGGAGAAACCGTAGTCGCCGAGCGGCATCAGGGTGGCGCCGCCCTCCCCCAGCGCGGCCACCAGCCGTTCCAGCTCCGCGCGGTCGGCGACGTCCACGAACAGCGAACTCGACGGGGTGAAGTCGAATCCGTGCTTGACGGCGCTGTCGCTGACCAGCACCCGCAGCCCGGCCAGGTCGAGCTCGGCCAGCATGATGCCGGTGGCCGGGTCGGGGTGCGGCGTCGAGGACACCACCGAGGCGCCCGGGAACGCCGCCAGGTACATCTCGATCGCGGCGGCGGCGGTGCCGCCCTGGAACATGAGGAAAGGTCTGATCCGGGTCACCCAGCCCACCCTATCCACGCCGGTGCGGGTGAGCCTTGCAATGGGCCCGCACCATGCCTACCCCACCGTGTGCCCAAACCTGCTGCGCGAGCAACGACGCCTCGAGCCGCTGCATGCACAACAGGCATAGCGGACCCGATTCTGGACAGCGGGAGACTAGTACCGAGCTACGCTGCTTGAGGCGGACTCCAATCGATTTGGTCGTCAGACCGACATAGCGGGACTCGAACTCCGATCGAAGCCTCACCCCGTAGATCAGGCCTGTCGTCGGTAGTTCGGCGGCCACAGAATCTGCGCCGTCAGCGGCCAGTCGTCACAACATGCAGCTGACGCAACCCTCCACCTCGGTGCCCTCCAGCGCCATCTGACGCAACCGGATGTAGTACAGCGTCTTGATTCCCTTGCGCCAAGCGTAGATCTGCGCCCGGTTCACGTCGCGGGTGGTCGCGGTGTCCTTGAAGAACAGGGTCAGGCTCAACCCCTGATCCACGTGCTGGGTGGCCGCGGCGTAGGTGTCGATGATCTTCTCGTAGCCGATCTCATAGGCGTCCTGGTAGTACTCCAGGTTGTCGTTGGTCATGTAGGGCGCCGGGTAATAGACGCGGCCGATCTTGCCTTCCTTGCGGATCTCGATCTTGGACACGATCGGATGGATCGAAGAAGTCGAGTGGTTGATGTAGGAGATCGACCCGGTCGGCGGCACCGCCTGCAGGTTCTGGTTGTAGATGCCGTGCGCGGCAACCGATTCCTTCAGCCGCTGCCAATCGTTCTGGTCGGGGATCCGGATACCCGCGTCAGCGAAGAGTTGGCGCACCTTGGCCGTCTTGGGTTCCCAGACCTGGTTGATGTACTTCTCGAAGAACTCCCCGGAGGCGTACTTGGACTTCTCGAATCCCACGAACGCCTGACCCCGTTCCAGCGCAATACGATTCGACGCCCGCAGCGCGTGGTAGAGCACGGTGTAGAAGTAGATGTTGGTGAAGTCGATGCCCTCTTCGGAACCGTAGTGGATGCGCTCCCGCGCCAAATAGCCGTGCAGGTTCATCTGGCCCAGCCCGATGGCGTGGGATTGGTTGTTGCCCTGCTCGATCGACGGCACCGACCAGATGTGGGTCTGGTCCGACACCGCGGTCAGCGCCCGGATCGCGACCTCGATGGTCTGGCCGAAGTCGGGCGAGTCCATCGCCTTGGCGATGTTGAGCGAACCCAGGTTGCAGGAGATGTCCTTGCCCACCTTGGCGTATGACAAGTCGTCGTTGAATTCCGATGGGGTGGAGACCTGCAGGATCTCCGAGCACAGGTTGGAGTGGGTGATCTTGCCTTCGATGGGGTTGGCCCGGTTCACCGTGTCCTCGAACATGACGTACGGGTAGCCGGACTCGAATTGCAGCTCGGCCAGGGTCTGGAAGAACTCGCGCGCCTTGATCTTGGTCTTGCGGATCGCCGCGTTGTCCACCATCTCGTAGTACTTCTCGCTGACCGAGACGTCGGCGAACGGAACCCCGTAGACCCGCTCGACGTCGTAGGGCGAGAACAGGTACATGTCCTCGTTCTTCTTGGCCAGCTCGAAGGTGATGTCGGGGATCACCACGCCCAGGCTCAGCGTCTTGATCCGGATCTTCTCGTCGGCGTTCTCCCGCTTGGTGTCCAGGAACCGGTAGATGTCGGGGTGGTGGGCGTGCAGGTACACCGCGCCGGCACCCTGACGGGCGCCGAGCTGGTTGGCGTAGGAGAACGAGTCCTCCAGCAGCTTCATGATCGGGATGACCCCGGAAGACTGGTTTTCGATGTTCTTGATCGGGGCGCCGTGCTCGCGAATGTTGCTCAGCAGCAACGCCACTCCCCCACCACGCTTGGACAGCTGCAGGGCGGAGTTGATCGAGCGGCCGATCGACTCCATGTTGTCTTCGATGCGCAACAGGAAGCAGCTGACCGCCTCGCCGCGCTGTTTCTTGCCGGAGTTCAAAAACGTCGGGGTGGCGGGCTGGAAGCGACCCTCGATGATCTCGTCGACCAGCTTCTCGGCCAGCGCGGTGTCACCGGCCGCCAGGGTCAGCGCCACCATGCACACCCGGTCCTCGAACCGCTCCAGATAGCGCTTGCCGTCGAAGGTCTTCAGCGTGTAGGAGGTGTAGTACTTGAACGCACCCAGGAACGTCGGGAACCGGAACTTCTTGGCGTAGGCGCGATCCAGCAGCGACTTGACGAAGTTGCGCGAATACTGGTCGAGCACCTCGCGCTCGTAGTAGTCCTTCTGGATCAGGTAGTCGAGCTTCTCGTCCTGGTTGTGGAAGAACACCGTGTTCTGGTTGACGTGCTCCAAGAAGTACTGGCGGGCGGCCAGCACGTCCTTGTCGAACTGGATCTTGCCGTCGCTGTCGTACAGGTTGAGCATCGCGTTGAGCGCGTGGAAGTCCAACTCGCCCACCGGAGTGCTGCGGGTGGTTGCGGTTACCTGCTCTGCAGTTGCAGCGGTTGGTGGCATGCCTCGTCCTTCCAAAATTCGGCCAAGCCCGCGCGGACGGCTTGCACGTCCTCGTCGGTTCCCATCAATTCGAATCGGTACAGGTACGGCACCGCGCACTTGCGGGCGACCACGTCGCCCGCGTAGCAGAATTCCGCACCGAAGTTGGTGTTGCCTGCGGCGATCACACCGCGCAGCAGGCTGCGGTTGTGTTCGTTGTTCAAGAACGCGATGACCTGCTTGGGCACATAGCCGCCCGCGGCGTCATCGGTGATGTTCGGTGTCCCCCGGCCGCCACCGTAGGTCGGCAGCACCAGCACATAGGGGTGGTCGACCTCGATGCGCCCGTGCAGCGGGATCCGGATGGCCGGCAGCTGCAACTTCTGCACGAAGCGGTGGGTGTTCTCCGACACCGAGGAGAAATACACCAGGCTGCATTCACGATCCGCAGACACGGCGACCCCCTTCAGCTCTCAGTCAGACTCCACCCGTACCCGACCGGGCGGCCGATTACGCGCTGAGCGCGGTCTGCGCCAGCGCCTTGATGCGGTCCGGGCGGAAGCCCGACCAGTGCTCGTCGCCGGCGACGACGACCGGGGCCTGCAGGTAACCCAGCGCCATCACGTAGTCCCGCGCCTCGGAGTCGAGCGTGATGTCGACGGTCTCGTAGGCGATGCCCTGGTTGTCCAGCGCCTTGTAGGTGGCGTTGCACTGCACGCACGCGGGCTTGGTGTAAACGGTGATGCTCATGGGCGGCAGACTCCTCAGCGAATCGTCGACAACGAACAGATGACGGATCAGGTATTACTTTCAGCGGGCCGCCAAGGCCTTGGATTTCCCGCTTCCGCCGCAGCTCCGGGCACCGAATCGATGCCGCTCGCCGCAGTCCGGTCAGCCGGGGGATCCGGGGTCTGTCGGTGCTTGAAACACTACACCTAGTGGGTGTCCTTGAGAAGTCATACAAGATGTTCCGAACAACATTCTTGAAATTCGCTGGTTGTAAGCCTGCGGCCTCCCCCGCACCGGCGTGTCGCACATCACACAATCCAGCTCGGTGGCCCATGCCGACAGGTCTACCATCGGCCACCGACAACGGCCGCCCTGCGGCGGGCCCGCGCACGCCTTCCAGCAAAGACACCTCAGGGCGGTTCAGCGCACCTCGGCGGCCAGTTTCGCCACCACGTCGCGCACGTCGGAAACCAGCTGTGCGTGCTCACGGGGATGCTTGCCGTCCAGGGTGCCGATGGGCACCGACAACTTGATCTCCTCGACCACGCGCGGCCCGGCGAGACCGAATGACTTCCGGGTCTCGTCATGCGCCCACACGCCGCCGTACCGGCCCAGGGCCGCCCCGATCACGGCCAGCGGCTTTCCCTTCAGCGCGCCGTCACCGAACGGACGGGACAACCAGTCGATGGCGTTCTTGAGCACGGCCGGGATGGTGCCGTTGTATTCCGGGGTGATCACCAGGGCAGCGTCGACGTCAGCGGCCACCGCCCGCAGGGCCGCCACCGGCGCGGGCAGCACCGCCGGAGCATCCAGGTCCTCGTTGTAGAACGGCAGCTCACCCAAGCCCTCGCAGACCGTCACCGTGACACCGCTCGGGGCGGTCTCGGCCGCCAATTGCGCGATCTGGCGGTTGACCGATGCCTTGCGCAGACTGCCCACCAACACCAGCACCGTGAGCTTCCGATTCACCGTCATGCCTGAGGCGAACCGGAACCGGTCCCGATTCATTCCGCAGCGCCCTACCGGGTCAGGGGTTTCCTCGATGGGCGCAGTGCGCGGCTGAACAGCACGTTGACCTGGCGCATGGTCACGCTGTAGGGCAGCCACGCCAGCCGCTTGAACGCGTAGAGCGCCCGGATGTCGCCGGAGGTGTAGACCAGGTAGCGGTTACGGGCCACCCCGGCCAGGATCTTCTCCGCCGCCTTCTCCGGTGTCACCGCGTGGCCGGCGAACCGACCGACCCAGCGTTGGACCTGCGGATCATCGCGGTCGACCCCGGCGATCTCCACGGTGTTGACCAGTGGGGTCTTCACCGCGCCGGGAACAACCACCGACACTCCGATGCGGTGGCGCGCCAGGTCGAAGCGCAGCACCTCGGACACCCCGCGCAGGCCGTACTTGCTCGCGCTGTAGGCGGCATGCCACGGCAGAGCGACCAGCCCGGCGGCCGAGGACACGTTGACCAGATGGCCGCCCCGGCCGGCCGCGACCATCGGCGGCAGGAATGTCTCGATGACGTGGATCGGGCCCATCAGGTTGATCGAGACCATCTTGCTCCACTGCTCGTGGGTCAACCGGTCGACGGTCCCCCACGCCGACACCCCCGCGATGTTCATCACGATGTCCATCGCGCTGTGCCGCTCGTGGATTTCGGCGCCGAAGGCGGCGACCTCGTCGTAATCGGCGATGTCGACCACCCGGTGCTCGGGCACCAGCGCACCGAGGGCCCGCGCGTCGGCGACGGTCTCGGCAAGTCCGTCGGCGTTGCGGTCGGTCAGATACAGTTCGGCGCCCAGCTCGGCCAGCCGTAACGCGGTGGCCCTACCGATCCCGCTCGCCGCCCCGGTGATGAAGCACCGCTTGCCCCGGTAGTACTCCGCAACGCGTGTCATGGGTGCAGACGATACCGGCGGTACCGACCACGGACGTTTCAATCCCCGACCGCGTCCGTACTTCCGCTCCACAGCGCGGTGCGCCACAGCGCCTCGAGCACTCGCACGCCGCCCTGCACGTCACCGTCGGCGCCCAGGAAGGCGCTGTCGCCGGAGAGCATGTAGGCGGTGGTGGCCGCCAGCGTCCGCACCAGTGCGGGGATGTCGTCGCTGATCGGGTTCGCGGTGCCGGCGGCGATCTCGTCGTTGACCACGCAGACGATCTGGTTGATCACCGCGTCGATCTGGGCGTCGAGCAGTTCGCGGATCTCGGCATCGCTGTTGCGTGCCAAGTTGCACGCCGACATCACCGGATCGTTGTGGGCGTAAACCGCCGCCGCGCTGCCTACCATGCGTCGCGCGAAGGCCGCCGGCGATTCGTCGGCACCGCGCGGCGCGAAGTAGTGGGTGAGCTCTTCGAGCTCGTGGGTCGCCTCGGCGAGGATGTGGGCCAGGACGGCGTATTTGGAATCGAAATAGAAGTAGAAGCCCGACCGGGCCACCCCGGCCCGATCGCTGATGGTGCTCACCGACAGCTCCGCGAACGGCTTTTCCTCCAGCAGTTCCCGCACCGCCTGGACAATCGCCTGGCGCTGCTTATCGCCTCGGCGCTGGGGCGCATCGCCGGTAGCCGGGCCGCCCGCGTCACGCTGGATACTCACCCCTTGCACCTTGCACCACGCCGCGCCGGATTCAAACTTGACACGCGTCAACTTTAACCTGAGGATGTGGTTGCGTGACGGTTGCCACACGCACCAAAATCGCTGCGCGTTATGACGCCATCAACGAGAGGTAGCCAGCCGATGACGACCATGACCACCCCGCAGTATCTGCTCGACCAGGCCAAGCGCCGGTTCACCCCGACGCTGAACACCATCCCCGGCATGGGCGCCATCGAGAAGCGGCTGCTGAACGTGGATTGGAAGCAGAAGACGCTGGCCGAGCCGCCGCCGGGCAGCGAGCTCAAGCCCATCATGGGTGACTCCGGGCTGCCGCTGCTGGGCCACATCATCGAGATGTTCCGCCAGGGGCCGGACTTCCCGCTGCACATCTACAACAAGTACGGCCCGGTGTACTTCGCCGAGTCGCCGATACTGCCGTCGATCGTCGCGCTGGGACCCGACGCCACCCAGGCCATCTTCACCAACAAGCAGAAGGACTACTCGACCACCGGCTGGATCCCGGTCATCGGGCCGTTCTTCGACCGCGGCCTGATGCTGCTGGACTTCGACGAGCACCTGCACCACAAGCGGATCATGCAGGGGGCGTTCACCCGGCCGCGACTGGCCAGCTACGTCGAGACCATGGACCGGGTGATCACCCCGATCGTGGCCGACTGGCCGACCGACAACGCCCGGTTCCTGTTCCACCCCGCGGCCAAGGAACTGACCCTCGACGTGGCGGCGGTGGTATTCATGGGCCACGAACCCGGTGAGGACCACGAGCTGGTAACCAAGGTCAACCACGCGTTCGAGCAGACCACCCGCGCCGGCGGTGCGATCATCCGCACCGCGGTGCCGCCGTTCAAGTGGTGGCAGGGCCTGCAGGGCCGCAAGGTGCTCGAAGCCTATTTCGCCGAGCGGGTCACCGCACGCCGGCGCGTCGAGGGCGCCGACATGCTGTCGGTGCTGTGCCACACCGCCGATGACGACGGCAACACCTTCAGCGATCAAGACATCGTCAACCACATGATCTTCCTGATGATGGCCGCGCACGACACCACCACGTCGACGGTGACCACCATGGCCTACCACCTGGCCGCCAACCCACGGTGGCAGGAGCGGGCCCGCGACGAATCGGCGCGGCTCGGCGACGGACCGCTGGACATCGAGTCGCTGGAGAAGCTGGAGACCCTCGACCTGGTGATGGACGAGTCGCTGCGCTTGGTCACCCCGCTGCCGTTCAATATGCGCCAGGCGGTGCGCGACACCGAACTGCTCGGGCACTACGTCCCGGCCGGCACCAACGTCGTCACCTGGCCGGGCATGAACCACTGGCTGCCCGAGCTCTACACCAACCCCCGCGAGTTCGACCCGGAACGATTCCTGGAGCCGCGCGCCGAGCACAAGAAGCACCGCTACGCCTGGGCGCCGTTCGGCGGCGGCGCGCACAAGTGCATCGGGATGAACTACGGACGCCTCGAGGTCAAGACCATCCTGCACCGGATGCTGCGCCGCTACCAGCTGGACGTAGCCCGGCCCGGTTACCAACCGCGCTGGGACTACGGCGGCATGCCGATTCCGATGGACGGTATGCCGATCGTGTTGCGCCGGCTGTAGATCCGCGCCTCACCGGTCGTTCAGGAGGCGGTTGGCACAGGCGATGACCGCCTCCAGCGCGGAGCGCCCGGCCTCGGGCGCGAAGCCCACCGCCCAGGACGCGCCGCGGCCGTTCGAGCCGTGGATGAACGTGGCGGTCTCGGTGCCGCACCGAAGCTGGTGAAAACCCAAGATTTCCAGGGTGATTCCGCGGTCGTGCAGCATCGTGGTGAGTGCGGCCAGCGGTCCGGACGCGGCAGCGGTGCAGGTGCCGGTGACGCCGCGCACGGCGATGGTCGCCTGGTAGGTGCGTCCCTGCGGACCCAGTCGGGCGGCGGGCCGCTCGGCGTCCAGGCAGCGCCACCGGCTCAGTGTCAGCGGTCCTCCGGCGCGGCCGTAGGCGGAGACGAAGCCGTCCCACGACAGCCGCGCGGCCTGGTCGCGCAGTTCACGCGGGAGCGGAACCCGGAATTGCTCGGCGAATGATGCTGTGGTCATGTGTCGGTCTCTTCTGCTCGGTGGAGAGTGACCGACGGGTAATAGCCTCCGACCCACAGCGGGGGGTCGGTCTGGATCAGACCCCGCTGCGGGTACCGGCTACTACGAGCAGATGACGCATGATCCGGCCAGGCTAGTCGGGCTCGGCTCGGTGTGCAACCCGATTATTTCGGCTCAATTCAGGATGCGCCGGGCGACATTGGTGGTCACCAGATCGAGCAGTTCTTCGCCGCGGCCGGCGAGGATGGTCCGAATCGCATACAGCGAGAACCCCTTGGCCTGCTCGGCGGTGATCGCCGGCGGAATCGACAGTTCCTGACGGGCCGTGACGACATCGACCACGGCCGGCCCGTCGTAGCCGAACGCATCGGACAGGGCGGCTTCCAGGTCACCGGGCTGCTCCACCCGGCGCCCGAACATGCCTAGTGCGCTCGCGACGGCGCCGAAGTCGGGGTTGTGCAGTTCGGTGCCGAAGTTGACGATGCCGGCGGCCTTCATCTCCAGTTCGACGAAGTTCAGCGACGAGTTGTTGAACACGATCACCTTGACCGGCAACCGATTCTGCGCCAGCGTCAGCAACTCGCCGAACAGCATTGCCAGCCCGCCGTCGCCGGCCAGGGCGATGACCTGTCGCCGGCGGTCGACGGTCTGCGCGCCGATCGCGTGCGGCAGCGCGCACGCCATGGTGCCGTGGTTGAACGACCCGATCAGTCGTCGTCGCCCGTTCATGGTCACGTAGCGCGCCGCCCACACCACCGGGGACCCGACGTCGACGGTGAACACTGCGTCGTCGGACGCCAATCGATTCGCCACCGCGGCAACGTATTCGGGACGAATCGGGGTGCGGTCCCGATCGTTGGACGCCAATGCGTCCAGCCGCTTGCGGGTCTTGCGGTAGTGCCCCAGCGACCGCTCCAGATGAGTGCGGTCGGTCTTGGTTGCCAACAGCGGGCGCAGCGCGGCGACGGTGTCGACCACCGTACCCAGCAGCCCGAGGTCGATCGGGGTGCGTCGTCCCAGGTTGCGGCCGCGGATATCGACCTGGATGATCTTCGCGCGTTCGGGATAGAACTGCTGGTAGGGAAAATCGGTGCCGAGCATCAACAGCACGTCGGCTTCCCTGATCGCCTTGTAACCGGAGGCGAATCCGAGCAGCCCCGTCATACCGACATCGTTGGGGTTGTCGTATTCGATGTATTCCTTGCCGCGCAGCGCGTGCACGATCGGCGCCGCCAGCGTGCGCGCCAGGTCGATGACCTCGTCGTGGGCGCCGGCCACCCCGGCACCGGCCAGGATGGTGACGTTGTCCGCGGCGTTGAGCATGGTCGCGGCGGCGCTCAGGGCGCGCTCGTCGGGATGGCAGACCGCCCCGGCGGGCAGCACCGGACGCGCTCCCCAGGCGGTGGTCTCGACCCGGGTGGAAAAGATCTCCCCGGGCACGACCACCACCGCGACGCCGTTCTCCTCGACCGCGGCGCGCATCGCCAACTCCAGGATGCGCGGTGCCTGCTCGGGGGTGCTGACCAGTTCGCAGTAGACGCTGCATTCGCGAAACAGGTTCTGGGGGTGGGTTTCCTGGAAGTAGTCCGAGCCGATCTCGGCGAGCGGGATGTGTGCGGCGATCGCCAGCACCGGCACCCGGCTGCGCTGGGCGTCGTACAGCCCGTTGATCAGGTGCAGGTTGCCGGGTCCGCAACTGCCGGCGCACACCGCCAGCCTCCCGCTCAGTGCGGCGTCGGCGGCGGCGGCGAACGCCGCGGTCTCCTCGTGACGGACCTGCTCCCAGCTGAAGTCGCCGGCCCGCCGGATCGCGTCGGTGAAGCCGTTGAGGCTGTCCCCCGGGATCCCGTAGACGCGGTGCACTCCGCTGCGCTTGAGGGTGGCGATGACATGGTCGGCGACGGTTGCCATTTCACGTCCTCCTCACCGGGAGCGAGCGTGCGCAGAATGCCACCGCAGACGGCGTGTCGCCGCGCAAACACGCACGCTCGCCCGTAACGCGCCGCACGTTCGCACGGGTCGCGCGTAGGAGACGCTACTTGATCAGCGGGTCGCGGGGCATCCCCAGAATCCGCTCGGCGATCTGGTTGCGGGTCACCTCCGAGGTGCCGCCGGCGATCGCGATGCCGCGCGCACCCATCACCATCCGCCCGGCCAGCGCACCCGGGCCGTCCTCGAGAGCCACAGCCGGGCCCAGCAGCGCCGCTCCGATGGCCGCACCGTCGCCCATGTGCTCGGCGAGTTTGAGTTTGGTGACGTTGCCCTCCGGTCCGGGTCCCGCGCCGGCGATGCTGCGCGCCACCCGGCGCAGGTTCAGCAGCCGCAGCGCGTGCTCGTCGGCGACGAACCGGCCGATCCGCACCGACGCGTCGGCCACCGGCTGCCTGCCCTGCTGGGCCAGTGCGATCAGCTGCTGGTCGATCCCGGCGGTGAAGGAGCCGCCGCCGCCGATGCTGACCCGCTCATTGCCCAGGGTGGCCCGGGCCACCTTCCAGCCTTCGTTGACCTCGCCGACGACGTCCTCGTCGGGCACGAACACGTCGTTGAAGAACACCTCGTTGAACTCCGAACCGCCGGTGATCTGACGCAGCGGCCGCACCTGCACCCCGGGCGCCTCCATGTCGATGATCACCATGGTGATGCCGGCGTGCTTGGGGACGTCGAAATCGGTACGCACCGTGGCCAGTCCGCGCCGGCACAGGTGCGCACCGGAAGTCCACACCTTCTGGCCGTTGATCTTCCAGCCGCCCTCGACCCGGGTCGCCTTGGTCTTGACCGCGGCGGCATCCGAGCCGGCGTCGGGCTCGGAGAACAGCTGGCACCAGATCTCCTCCTGGCGCAGCGCCTTCTCCACGAAGCGCTCGATCTGCCAGTCGGTGCCCTGCTGGATCAGGGTCAGGACCACCCAGCCGGTGATCGAATAGTCGGGCCGCTGAATACCGGCGGCACTGAACTCCTGCTCGATCACCAGCTGCTCGATGGCGTCGGCAGCCCGGCCCCACGGCTTGGGCCAGTGCGGCATCACGTAGCCGGTCGCGATCAGCCGGTCCAGCTGCTCCTCACCGCTCAACGCGGCGATCTCCGCGGCGTCGGCGTGGATCTGCGTGCGCAACTCCTCGGCCTCCGGCGGCAGGTCCAGGCTGTTGGCCCGGGTGATGCCTGCGGCCGCGCTCTCGAAGACCGCCTGGGCCGGTGCGTCGCCGCCGAACAGCGCCTGCACCGTCAAGGCACGGCGCAGCTGCAGGTGGGCATCGTGTTCCCAGGTGTAGCCGATACCGCCGTGCACCTGGATGTTCAGCTCGGCGTTGCGCACGTGGGCGGGGAACGCGAGCGTGGCGGCCACCGCGGCGGCCAGCCGGAAGGCGAACTCGTCCTCCCCGTCGGCGCGGGCGGCATCCCAGACCGCGGCGGTGGCCGACTCGGCACCGACCAGCATGTTCGCGCAATGGTGCTTGATGGCCTGGAACGTGGCGATGGGCCGGCCGAACTGCTCGCGCACCTTGGCGTACTCGACGGCCGAATCGGTGCAGTCGGCCGCACCGCCGACCGCTTCGGCGGCCAACAGCACCCGGGCCCGTGCCAGCGCGGACTCGCGCCCGCCGGCCAGGATGTCGTCGGCGCTCACCCCGACACCGGTCAGCGTCACCCGCCCAGACCGGCGGGTCGGGTCGAGGTTGCCGGGCACCTCGACGTTGACCCCGGCCCGGTCCCGCTCGAGCACCAGCACGTCCTCGCCGGCGGCCACCAGCAGCACATCGGCCAGGCCCGCCCCCAGCACCACCCCGGTGTCCCCGGAGGCCACGCCGCCGTCCAGGACGACATCACCGGCCAGTCCCACCCCGGCGACGACCGAACCGTCGATCAGGCCGGGCAGCAGGCGGGCCTGCTGCTCGGCGGTGCCGGCGGCGGCGATCACCGCCGAGGCGATGACGGTCGGCACGAACGGCCCCGGTGCCACCGCCCGGCCCAGCTCCTCGATCACCACCACCAGCTCGGGCAGCCCGAAGCCCGAGCCGCCGTATTCCTCGCCGATGTGCAGGCCCAGCCAGCCCAGGGCGGGCAGTTCGTCCCAGAACGGCGGCCTGCCCTCGTCTGGGGCATCCAGCAGCGCACGGGCCGCCGCTCGGGCCTTCTGGGCGGTCAAGAATCCGCGGGCCACCTCGGCCAATTCGCGATGGTCGTCGGTTACTGCGATGCCCATTGAAGGCCTCCTGGTCGGTATCTACTTGGGTGCGAAGCGCTGCCCGGCGTCGAGCCGCAGGCACTGCCCGTTGAGCATCGGGTTGTCGACGATGGCGGCGACCAGCTTGGCATACTCCTCCGGGCGGCCGAGCCGCTTGGGGAAGGCCGCATCCTTGGTCAGGGCGCTGGCGAACTCGTCCGGGATGCCCTTGGTCAGACCGGTAGCGAACAGGCTGGGGGCGATCGCCAGCACCCGGACGCCCACCGACCCGAGGTCACGGGCCATGGTCAGGCACATGCCGGCGATGCCGGCTTTGGCGGCGGTGTAGGCGACCTGGCCGATCTGCCCCTCGAACGCCGCAATCGACGCGGTGTTGATGATGACGCCGCGCTCCTCGTCTTCGGGCTCGTTGACGCTCATGTGCGCCGCAGCGAGCCGGCTGATGTTGAACGTGCCGACGAGGTTGAGGTCGACGACGGACTGGAACGATTCTAGGTCGTGCGGCCCGGACTTGGACAGCGTGCGCTTGGCGATCCCGCCGCCTGCGGTGGTCACGATGACGTGCAGGCCGCCCAGGGCCTCGACCGCGTTCTTGAGCACCTCCTCGGTGCCGGCGAAGTCGGTGACGTCAACCGGGTAGAACTCGCCGCCGAAACCGGCCGCGACCTCTTTGCCCTCCGAGCCCTCCCGGTCCAGCACCGCCACGCTGGCGCCGCGCGACGCCAGCAGCTCAGCGGTTGCCCGGCCCATCCCCGAGGCGCCACCGACGACGACGACCTTCTTGCCACTGATCTCCATGCGAACTCCTTCGACAAGTACTTGAGTATCACCGAACAAGTTATCGTTCCGCTCGGAACCCGCTGCCACTCGGGCATCCGGCAGGCCTCAAGGAGGTGACCGTGGCCGCACCGACCACGCCGGAGGTGATCGAGCGACGCGACGGCGCGGTGACCTATCTGCAGACCGACCCCGGACTGCCACCGGTCGCCGTTGTCGACCACTCCCCGGTCTCCGCACGCCACAAGCTGGCGCTCGGTGCGCTGGCCGCCGTCGGCGCGGTGGCATGGGCACTGATCGCCTTCACCCGCGGCGAGTCGGTGAACGCGGTGTGGTTCGTGGTCGCCGCGCTGTGCACCTACATCATCGGATTCCGCTGCTACGCAAAACTTATCGAACGTAAGATCGTCGCGCCCCGCGACGAGCATGCGACTCCCGCGGAGATCTTCGAAGACGGCACCGACTACCTGCCCACCGACCGGCGGGTGTTGTTCGGCCATCACTTCGCCGCGATCGCCGGCGCCGGCCCGCTGGTGGGCCCGGTGCTGGCCACGCAGATGGGCTACCTGCCCGGCACGATCTGGATCGTGATCGGCGCGGTGGTCGCCGGCTGCGTACAGGACTACCTGGTGTTGTGGTGTTCTACCCGGCGCCGCGGCCGCTCGCTGGGCCAGATGGCCCGCGAAGAACTCGGCCCCGTCGGCGGTGCCGCCGCGATCATCGGGGTGCTGGTGATCATGGTGATCCTGATCGCGGTGCTGGCACTGATCGTGGTCCGGGCACTGGCGGTCAGCCCCTGGGGGGTGTTCTCGATCGCGATGACGATCCCGATCGCGCTGTTCATGGGAATCTACCTGCGCTTCCTGCGACCCGGCCGAGTCTCGGAGGTGTCGCTGATCGGCGTCGTCGCATTGCTGGGCGCCGTCGCGTCCGGCCGCTGGGTTGCCGAAACATCCTGGGGCGCGGCATGGTTCACGTTGTCGCCGGTAACGCTGTCGTGGTACATCATCGGCTACGGCTTCGCCGCCTCGGTGCTGCCGGTGTGGTTACTGCTGGCGCCGCGCGACTACCTGTCGACGTTCATGAAGGTCGGCACCATCATGCTGCTGGCCGCCGGAATCGTGATCGCCCAGCCGGTGATGGCCGCTCCCGCCGTCTCGGCGTTCGCCCACAGCGGCGACGGGCCGGTGTTCGCCGGTTCGCTGTTCCCGTTCCTGTTCATCACGATCGCATGCGGTGCGCTGTCGGGATTCCATTCGTTGATCGCCTCGGGCACCACCCCCAAGCTGCTGGAAAAAGAGAGCCAGATGCGGCTGATCGGCTACGGCGGCATGCTTACCGAGTCCTTCGTCGCGATCATGGCGCTGATCACCGCGTCGATTCTGGATCAGCACCTTTTCTTCACCCTCAACGCTCCGGTGGCCTCCACCGGCGGCACCGCCGCAACCGCCGCCGACTATGTCAACGGGCTCGGTCTCGGCGGGCCGCCGGTGACCGGCGAACAGATCAGCGAGGCCGCCACCGCCGTCGGCGAGTCCTCGATCGTGTCGCGCACCGGCGGGGCGCCGACCCTGGCGCTGGGCATGGCCGAGGTGCTGGGCAGGGTTTTCGGCGGGCCGGGCCTCAAAGCGTTCTGGTATCACTTCGCGATCATGTTCGAGGCGCTGTTCATCCTCACCACCGTGGATGCAGGCACCCGGGTGGCCCGCTTCATGTTGTCCGACGCCCTGAGCAACCTCGGTGGGCCGCTGCGCAGGCTCGCCAACCCCGGCTGGCGTACCGGGGCGTGGGTGTGCAGCGTGGCGGTGGTCGCCGGCTGGGGTTCGATCCTGTTGATGGGGGTGACCGATCCGCTCGGCGGAATCAACACCCTGTACCCGCTGTTCGGCATCGCCAACCAATTGCTGGCCGCGATCGCGTTGACCGTGGTGACGGTGATCGTGATCAAACGGGGCCGGCGCACCTCGGGACTCAAATGGGCACTGGTTCCGGGCATTCCGCTGTTGTGGGATCTCGCGGTCACCATGACGGCGTCGTGGCAGAAGATCTTCTCCGGCGATCCGCGGGTGGGCTACTGGACGCAGCATTTCGCCTACCGGGCCGCCGAGCGGGTCGGCGAGACATCGTTCGGGTCGGCGGCCGACCCGACCCAGCTGCATGACGTCGTCCGTAACACGTTCATCCAGGGCAGCCTGTCGATCGTGTTCGCCAGCCTGGTCGCGGTCGTGTTCGTGACCGGACTCGTGGTGTCGTTCAAGGCGATTCGCGCCACAGCGCCGACTACCGAGGCAGCGCCGGTATTGTCGCGGCGATTTGCACCCTCGGGGCTGCTCCCCTCGGCGGCCGAGCGAAAGGTACAGGCACAGTGGGACGCTCACACCGGCTAGTCCGGGCGGCCCGCCACATCGGCTGGTACTGGGCCACCTTGATGGGCGACAACCACTACCGCCGCTACCTGGAATACCGGCGGCGGGACCATCCCGGCGAACCGGTGCTCTCCGAGCGGGACTACTGGCGGCGGCGTTATGACACCGATCCCGGTGGACGCTGCTGCTGAGCGCGCGCATCTTCGGGCATGATCGATAGGTGGCTGACATCACCCGCAGGGGGGCGGCGCGCAATGCGAAGCTGGCAGGTCTGCCGCTGAGCTACGCCGGGCGGGCCGCGCTCGGGTTGGGGAAACGCCTGGCCGGCAGGTCCAAAGACGAAGTCACCGCCGAACTGATGGAGCAGGCGGCCGAGCAGATGTTCACCGTCCTGGGTGAGCTCAAGGGCGGCGCCATGAAGGTCGGCCAGGTGCTCTCGGTTCTGGAGGCGGCGGTGCCCACCGAGTTCGGTGAGCCCTACCGGGAAGCGCTGACCAAGCTGCAGAAGCACGCCCCGCCACTGGCTGCGACCAAGGTGCATCGGGTGCTCGACGTCCAGCTCGGCACCCGGTGGCGGCAGCGGTTCTCCTCCTTCGACGACGACCCGGTCGCCGCCGCCAGCATCGGGCAGGTACACAAGGCGGTTTGGGCCGACGGCCGCGTGGTCGCGGTCAAGATCCAGTACCCCGGCGCCGACGAGGCCCTGCGCGCCGACCTGAAGACCTTGCGGCGGCTGACCGGGATACTCAAGCCGCTGGCCCCCGGCGCCGACGTGCAGGGCGTGGTCGACGAACTGATCGAGCGCGCCGACATGGAACTGGACTACCGACTGGAGGCCGACAACCAGCGCGCGTTCGCCAAGGCCTATGCCGGCCACCCGCATTTCGCGGTGCCACAGGTGGTGGCCAGTGCCCCCAAGGTGGTGGTCCAGGAGTGGATCGAAGGCGTCGGCATGGCGCAGATCATCGCCGGGGGCAGCGTTGAGCAACGCGACCTGCTGGGCGCCCGGCTGGTGGAGTTGATCGGTGACGCACCGGCGCGGGTGGGCATGGTGCACGGCGACGCCCACCCGGGCAACTTCATGCTGCTGCCCGACGGCCGGATGGGCGTCATCGACTTCGGCGCGGTGGCGCCGCTGCCCGACGGCCTGCCGGTCGAGCTGGGGATGGCGCTGCGGTTCGCCGGCCAGTTCAACTACGACCTGCTGCTGCCCACACTGGAGAAGGCCGGTTTCATCCAGCCCGGCGCGCAGATCTCGGTGGAGGAGGTCGACGAGTTGCTGCGCCGCTACGTCGAGCCGGTGGCACCGGAGGTGTTCCACTTCAGCCGCGAGTGGCTGCAGAAACTGGTCGCCGCACAACTGGATCAGTCGATTCACCAGATCAAGACCGCGCGCCAACTGAATCTGCCGCCCAACCTGGCGGTGCTGGCGCGGGTCGTGGGGACCACGGTGGCGATCCTGGCTCAGCTGGACGCGCACGTGCCGGTTCGGGCGATCGCGCTCGAGCTGCTGCCCGGTTTCGCCGGGTAATCACTCGAGAACCGGACGGTTCGCCGGGCTCGTGGCCAAACCTTAATGAAGCCTTGACCGAGTCGTGGGCATGTACGGCGGGGTCGGCGGCCCGAATCTCCTTACCATCAACGGCGATAACTTGTGTTATTTGGTCGGGAAGGTAAGCGGGAGATGTGGATATCGGTGCGCTCTGCAATTGTCGTAGTCGGGGTCGCCGTCACCACGGTGCTCACCCCGCCGGCCACGGGTTCGGCGGCCGCCAACCAGCTTTCGGGTAGTGCGATCTCGTCGATCCAGCCGGCGTCGGGTGCGGTCGTGGGTGTGGCACATCCGGTGGTGGTGAAGTTCTCCACCCCGGTGCTCGACCGCCGTGCCGCCGAGCGCGCCAACGCGGTGCGGTCGACCCCGGCCATGACCGGAAACTTCGAGTGGGTCGACGACACCGAGGTGCACTGGGTTCCTGACCGATACTGGCCGGCACACAGCACCGTGGCACTCTCGGTGGGCAAGCGCTCCGCCGACTTCGCCACCGGAGCGAAGGTGGTGGGCGTGGCCAGCATCTCCTCACACACCTTCACCGTGTCCGTCGACGACGAGGCGGCCGGTCCCCTGCCGGCACCGCACCACCGCCCGCACTGGGGCGAGGACGGGGTGCTGCCCGCCACCCTGGGTAAGTCCGACTTCCCCACGCCGACAGGTAATTACACCGTGCTGGCCAAGGAGAGAAAAGTCCTGATGGACTCCAGCAGCGTCGGCATCCCGATCGACGACCCCGAGGGCTACCGCTTCGACGTCGAACAGGCCGTGCGCATCTCGCGGCGCGGACTCTACGTCCATTCCGCGCCCTGGGCGCTGCGCTCGCTGGGCCTGGAGAACGTCAGCCACGGCTGCGTGGGCCTGAGCCCCACGGACGCGGAATGGTACTTCGACCGGGTCAACATCGGCGACCCGGTGATCATCAAGGAATAGTGCGCCGAGACCACCTCTAGGGCGTCGAGGTGCCGCCGAATTCCACCGGCATCGCGTCGATCCCGTTGATCCAGGGCAGCACGGATCGCGATGGGCGACCCAGCTGGTGAATGTCGGGAATGATGTCGGCCACCGCTCCGAAGATCAGGTTGATCTGCATGCGGGCGAGATTCGCGCCGATGCAGTAGTGCGCTCCGGGAGCCCCGAAACCCAAGTGGGGGTTGGGGCTTCGCAGGATGTCGAAGGTGAACGGGTGGTCGAAGACCTCTTCGTCGTAATTGGCTGATCCATAGAACATCCCGACCCGCTGGCCGCTGCGGATCTGCACGCCACCGAGTTCGACATCGCGCAGCGCCGTGCGCTGGAAGGAGATCACCGGCGTGGCCCAGCGGACCACCTCGTCGACCATGGTCGGGGGGGCGTTCGGCCACGAACAACCGCCATTGATCCGGATGGTCGAAGAACGCCAGCATCCCCTGCGACGTGGCGTTACGGGTGGTCTCATTGCCGGCGACCATCAGCATCATCACGTAATAGCCGAATTCCAGCGCGCTCAACGCCTCACCGTCGATCGTCGCGGTGACCAAGGCGGTGGCGATGTCGTCGCGCGGACGACTCTTGCGGTCTTCGGCCAGTTGGTAGGCGTAGCCCAGAAGTTCGGCGGAGGCCTGCATCCCGTCGGCGACGGCCGCCGGCTCACCGGTGCCACCGCCCACCAGGCGATTGCTCCAGTCGAAGACCTGCTGGCGCTCGTCTGCCGGAACCCCGATCAGCTCGCAGATGGTCGCCAGCGGCAACTGCGAGGCGACTTCGGTCACGAAGTCGCCGGTGTCGTGTTCGGCGGCGGCCGTGACGATCTCCCGCGCCTGACGATCCAGCGACTCCCGCATGCCCGCGACCACTCGCGGGGTGAACCCGCGTGAGACGATCCGGCGCAACTTGGCGTGCTTGGGTCCGTCGAGGAACAGCATGACGTTGTCGCGGCTGGCCTCGTGGACATCGGCGTTGCTCGTGGTGTTGGTGCGGATCAGCGAGGTGTTCTCGTGCGAGGAGAACACCTCGTCCTGCAGTGACACCGCTCGCACGTCAGCATGTTTGGTGACAACCCAATACCCCGCGTCGCGGTAGCCCGAGATCCCGAACGGCTGGTCGTTCCACCAGATGGGTTCGGTCTTGCGCAGCAGTGCGAACTCCTCGTGCGGGATCCGTTCTGCGATGAGTGCAGGGTCGGTGAAGTCGAAACCCTCGGGGAGCAGGCGGCGTGTCTGGGTCATCGGGATGCCTCTCTGTCGACCAGCGGTTGCCACGTTTGTCGGGCGCCGTCGATGAACCCGCCCGACGGCGCGGTGAAGTGCGATCCGAGCAGCAGCGCGCGCTCGTCGGCGACCCGGCGCAGCAGCCGCAGCCTGCTGGTCCGGGCGGCGCTCGCGTCCGCATCGGGCAGGGCGGTGATCTCGGGGTGGGAGATCTGGATCGGATGATGCACGACGTCGCCGCTGATGTAGGCCACTGCCCCGGCGGACTCGATGCGCACCGAGACGTGGCCCGGGGTGTGGCCGGCGGTCGGCATCAGCTGCACGTTGTCGGTCACGCGGTGATCCGGGCCGACCCGCCGCAGCTTTCCGTGGTGTTCCAACGGTGCAACACATTCCGAGGGCGCGCGGTCCTCCCCGGTGAACTCGCGCCAATGGTCGTGCTCGGCCGCGGTCACCAGATACTCGGCGTTGGGGAACGTCGGCACCCACCGCCCGTCACGCTCGACCGTATTGCGGCCGGCGTGGTCGCGGTGCAGGTGGGTACACACCACCGCCGTGATGTCGGCGGGACGAAATCCGGTGGCGGCCAGGGACTGCTCGTGGCGGTCGGGAATGTTGCGGGAGCGCAGGAAGCTTTCGCCGAAGCAGGTGTCGACAAGTACGCGTGCCGCTGCGGACACGATCAGGTAGGACTGGATCGCCATCAGGATGTTGCCCGAGCCGTCGACGTAGTCCGGCACCAGCGGCGACGGAAATCGCTCGGGTGCATTGGCGAACAGACGTGTGGGCGGGATCGGGATGACCGCCTGCGGAACCGCGTGGATTGAAACGTCGCCGACAGTCCAGTGCTGCACGCCCGTGGTCCCCTCTCGCACGGCGATCGTATGACACAAATCATTTGGATACAACGCCTCTATCGGCGCGGTGAACGGCGCTCGATCTGGCACACTCGACCCGTGGCAGCACCTACCGTCCGATTCCGGCGGCTCGCCGAGCAGGTGGCCGACGAGCTTCGTCGGCGCATCCTGGCCGGCCAGCTCACCGACGATCAGGTGCTGCCCAAAGAGGACGAGTTGCTCGTCGAGTTCGCCATCAGCAAGCCGTCGCTGCGCGAGGCCATGCGGATTCTGGAAGCCGAGGGACTGCTGACGGTGCGCCGCGGCAAACGTGGCGGCGCGGTGATTCACCGGCCCAGCCCAGCAAACGTCGCTTATACGATGGGGCTGGTGTTGGGTTCCCAGCAGGTGAGCCTCGCCGATGTCGGCACCGCGCTGCTTCAGGTGGAGCCCGCCTGCGCGGCGCTGTGCGCGGAGCGACCGGACCGCAAAAGCACGGTGGTACCGATTCTGCGGCAACTGCACGAGGAATCGATAGCGTCCGTCGATGACCTGCCCCAGGCGACCTCGGCCAGCCGGCGCTACCACGAAGCCCTGGTGACCCACTGCGGCAACGCCACGATGCTGGTCATGGCGGGCGCGCTCGAAACCCTGTGGTCGGCCCACGAGCAAAGCTGGTCCACCCAAGTCACCGACCACTCGACGGTGCCGGTGTCCGAGCGGCGAGCGGTTTTGGAAGACCACCGTCAGGTGATCGACGCGATCGACGTCGGCGACGCCCAGCGGGCCCGCGACCTGGCGGCGGCACACCTGGTGCACGCCCAGCGCTACCCCGGCTGGTCGGGAGTCGTCGATCCCGCGATGATCCGGCCGGGCGGGTCCCGCACGTCGCGTGACAATGAGGACTGAACCGCCGCGACGGGATTGACGATCCGGCTTATTTTCATATGATTTGGTCATGATGGGGCCGGCGGCGGGCGAGTATGGGCACGACTGAACCGGCGCGGCCAGGCGGCTCGGCGGTCTGGTCCCCCGCGGTCATGCCGCCGATCGGGGTCGAGCTGAGCGACCCCCAGGCGCTCGCGGTTGCGTTTCGCCACCTCGCCGACATCGGCTTCGCCGAGAACATGGCGGGACACATCACCTGGCAGCCGGGCGGCCAGGCCGAGATGCTCGTCAATCCATGGGGATTGTGGTGGGCCGAACTCACCGCCTCCGATATCTGCGCCGTCGATGGGGACGCCCGGGTGGTCCGGGGCCGCTGGGATGTCACCCCGGCCATTCATATCCACACCGAGTTGCATCGCGCCCGCCCCGACGCCCGGGTGGTCATCCACAATCACCCCTACTACGTCAGCCTGCTGGCATCGCTACAGACGCTGCCCGACCTGGTCCACCAGACCGGCTCGTTGTTCCTCGATGACCTGTGCTTCATCGACAGCTACGACGGCGAAATCGACAGCGCCGCCCTCGCCCGGGACCTGGCCCTGCGCATCGACGAGGCGAACGCGGCCATCCTGGCGTCGCACGGGGTGATCGTCACCGGACGCACCCTGGCCGAGGCGGTATATCGGTCAGCGACCATCGAACGGGTCTGCAAGCTGGCCTATCACGTCATGCTGACGGGGCGAACCCCCGCGCCGATGAAGCGGTCCGACATGGCCGGCATGCAGGCGTCGTTGATCGAACGCGCCGCCGAGGTGTATTGGGCCGGTGCGGCGCGCATGACCATCAAGGCCGACCCCCATGTGCTGGACTGAGCAGAATCGAGGCTTTCGGTGAAATCGATCGACGAACTCAGCTCCGACCCGAACTTCACCACCGCCAAAGTCGGCGGCGAGCGCACCGTGACGTTTCTGCCCGAACCACCACGGGCGCAACGTCGTTACACGGTGATCTCGGTCGACGACCACATCGTCGAACCCCCCGACACCTTCGAAGGCCGCGTGCCGCGCAGCCTCGCCGCCCGGGCACCCAAGGTGGTCGAGACCGACAACGGCGGCCAGACCTGGATCTACGCCGGCCAGGCGCTGCCCAACGTCGGGTTCAATGCCGTCGTCGGCCGGCCGGTGTCGGAGTACGGTTTCGAACCCGCCCGGTTCGACGAGATGCGGCGCGGCGCCTGGGACATCCACGAACGCATCAAGGACATGGACCTCAACGGCGTCTACGCCTCCCTGAACTTCCCGTCGTTCCTGCCGGGGTTCGCCGGTCAGCGTTTGCAGCTGACCACCAAGGACCGCGACCTCGCCCTGGCATCGGTACGGGCCTGGAACGACTGGCACCACGAAGTCTGGGCCGGCACCTATCCCGACCGCATCATCGGATGCCAGCTCCCGTGGCTGCTCGACCCGAAACTGGCCGCGACGATGATCTACGAGAACGCCGAAAGAGGTTTCCGCGCCGTCACTTTCAGTGAGAACCCGGCCATGCTGGGGCTACCGAGCATTCACTCCGGCCATTGGGATCCGTTCATCGCCGCGTGCGCCGACACCGGCACCGTAGTCAACCTGCACATCGGATCGTCCGGTTCGGCGCCGGCCACCACCGACGATGCACCGCCCGACGTGGCGGGCGTGCTGTTTTTCGCCTACGCGATCTCGGCCGCGGTGGACTGGCTGTATTCCGGGCTGCCCAGCCGGTTCCCCGAGCTGAAGATCTGCCTGTCCGAAGGCGGGATCGGCTGGGTCGCAGGGCTTCTCGACCGGCTCGACCACATGCTCAGCTATCACGAGATGTACGGGACGTGGAAAGCGCTCGGTGAAACCCTGTCGCCGGCCGAAGTGCTGCGACGCAACTTCTGGTTCTGCGCCGTCGAAGACCAGTCGTCGTTCTGCCAGCATGAGCGCATCGGCACCGACCACATCATGCTCGAGGCCGACTACCCGCACTGCGACTCGACCTGGCCGCACACCCAGCGTGTCATCCACGAGCAGATCGGCGACCTGGCCCCCGGGGTGATCCAGAAGTTGACCTGGGAGAACGCCTCCCGGCTGTATCAGCATCCGGTGCCCGAGGCGATCCAGCGCAACCCGGACGCATTCTGAGATGGACACTTCCGCGCCGTTGCGTATCGCGGTACTCGACGACTACCAGGGCATCGCCGAAACCGTGGACTGGTCGGCCATCCCGCGGCCCGTCGAGTTGCTCGCGTTGCGCGAGCACATCGCACCCGGTGATGCACTCGTCGCCCGGCTGGCCGATCGCGAGGTCGTGGTGGCGATGCGCGAGCGCACGCCGATCGACGCCGACCTGCTGGGCCGGTTGCCGTCGCTGAAGCTGCTGGTCACCACCGGCCCGTTCAATGCCGCTATCGACACCGCGGCCGCTCACCGGCTCGGGATCACGGTGTGCGGCACCGGCGGCATCATCACCCCTACGGTCGAACTCACCTGGGCGCTGATCCACGCCCTACAGCGCCACCTGCTCGTCGAGGACGCGGCGCTGCGGGCCGGACGCTGGCAGCAGACCGTCGGCGCCGATCTGGCCGGGGCGACGCTGGGACTGCTCGGAGTGGGCCGCATCGGCCGGCGGGTCGCCGCGGTGGGCCACGCCTTCGGCATGCGGGTGACGGCGTGGAGCCCGAACCTGACCGCGGAACGCGCTGCCGAAGCGCAGGCGGAGCTGCTGGACCGGCGCCGGCTCTTCGAGACCGCCGACGTCGTGTCGATCCACCTGGTGCTCTCCGAGACGACCCGGGGCATCGTCGGCCGCGATGAGCTCGCCGCGATGAAACCCGGCGCGATCCTGATCAACACCTCCCGCGGCGGCCTGATCGACGAGGCGGCGCTGATCGAAGCGCTGCGCACGAACCGGATCAGAGGCGCGGGGCTGGACGTCTATGGTCAGGAGCCGTTACCGGCCGGCCATCCCTTGACCGCCCTGCCCAATACCGTGCTCACGCCGCACCTCGGGTATGTCACCGAGAAATGCATGGACCGGTTTTACCGGGATATCGTCGACGATATCGCCGGGTATTGCGCGGGCACGCCGCGACGAATTATTGACGCCTGACTGCCGCCATTTTATTCGATATTGCCCCCATAGGATCGCAACAAAAACGTCGCATCGGAATAACAATTCGACAATTATTCTTCCCGCGAATTCAACGCGCGGAAAAGGGCCCGCGGCCAGATGGTCGCAGGCCCTTTACCGAGGGGCTTACTTGGTGCCGCCGGCCAGGCCGATGGGGGCGCCGGCAGCGTCTGCAGCCATTCCCACGAGAGGACTCGCCGCGGCGGCTCCGGCCGGTCCCGGCGCCACCAGCGGCACCGGAGGAGGCGCTCCCGGCAGCACCGGAATCGGGGCGATCGGCACCGGCGGAACCGGCCCGGGAAGTCCCATCGGCACAACAGGAGCAGCGAGAGTAGTCAGGTCCGCGGCGGCCGGCCCACAAGGAGCCCCCGCCACCACTGCGGTGGTGTCGACCAGCGTCGCATCAGCCGGCGCTGCGGCGCCCGCCGGTCCCACGAACGCGGTGAGGCCGCCGTTACAGATCGGCCCACCTATCGGCAGCGGCGCCATTGATGGCGCGGCTGCCGCACTGGCACTGAAAATCAGTGCACTTGCACACAAGCCAATACCGGCGAATATCGCGATACCGGGTCTCCCGAGGCTCTTCAACGCAAACTCCGATTGTAGTATCCAGCCCCCCGGACACGCAGTTTTTCGACTGCGATTGGAACCGTATCACAGCGGTGTAAGTTACTCGGCGCGCAATGTGATTCGTTACCGCACTGATGCGGATCAGCGACGTTGAATCTGCGTTCACCAGGCGGCCTACTCGCATTTTTGCCTGGTCAACGCAGAGCGAACGCCGGTACTCAAAAAATGAGTGGAGCTAAGGGGACTCGAACCCCTGACCCCCACACTGCCAGTGTGGTGCGCTACCAGCTGCGCCATAGCCCCGCGGTGTCGTGCTCATCGAAGCTACACCACCGCCATACCCAGGCTCAAAACACCTGGTCACTCGGCGACCCGTTCAGGCCGGATGCTGGGTCTGATGCAGCCCGTAGGGCACCGCGTCGAGCAGGGTGACGGTCACACTGGCACCGCTGGGCACCTGGTAGCTGCGCTGCTCGCCGGGACGGGCCCCGGTGATGGCCTTGCCCAGCGGTGACTGCGGCGAGTACACGTCCAGCCCGCTCTGGTCGTCGTCGCGCACCCCCAGCAGGAAGGTCTCGGTGTCCCCGTCGTCGTAGCGGACCGTGAGCACCATGCCGGGCTCGGCCACACCGTCATCCGGCGGATCCTCACCGACGACCGCGACCGCCAGCAGGTCATGGATCTGGTGGATCCGGGCCTGGCGCGCCTGCTGTTCGGTGATGTCAGCGCTACTGGAACCGATGTGCGGCTCGGACAACTCGGCCAGCTCGGCCAGCAGCCGGTCCTTGGTCTGCTGTGTCATCCAGACACCTTGCGAATCAGCCATCGACAATCTCCTTTACAAACTTCAATTGGCTTGGGTATCAGATAGATTCAGCGCAGCGGGTCGAGTTCACGCAACACGGTGGACTGCTTGCCGGTGGTGATCTGCTCGGCCAGCAATCGACCGGTCACCGGACCGTGCGTCAGGCCCCACATCCCGTGTCCACCGGCGACGTACACGGTGCGCGGACACACCTCGCCCACCAGGGGGCGCCCGTCGGGGCTGACCGGGCGTGGGCCCACCCACACGTCCGTGCGCTCGGCCCAGCGCACCCCGTCGAGCAGCGGCCGGGTCGCCGCGATGATGGCCTCGACGCGGGCGGGAGTGACCGGGGCGTCCGGATCGCCGAACTCCATGGTTCCGGCGACCCGCAGTTTGGCGTTCAGCGGTGTGCAGGCCACCCGGGCATCGGGCAGGTAGATCGGGCCGGTGACCGGGCCGTCGACCGGGACCGTGAAGGAGTAGCCGCGTCCGGCCCGCACCGGCACCCGAACCCAGCGGGCCGCCAGCTGCGACAGCCAGGCACCGCTGGCGATCACCGCTGCCGCCGCGGTCAATGTCGTACCGTCATGGCCCGTCACTACCACTCCGTCCCCCGACGGCGTCACGTCGGTGACGTCCACGGTGTGCAGCTCGGCGCCGCGGTCCACCACCGCGCGTCCCAACGCTGTCACGAACCGGCCGGGGTCGAGGAAGCGCTGGCCGTCGATCTGCACCGCGGCGGCCACCGCCGACGACGCCAACGGCACCCGCTCGCGCAGCGCCGCACCGGTCAGTTCGGTGCAGTACACCGGCCGGCCGGCCTCGGAGAACCGCCGCAACTCGTCGAGCAGGCGCTCGGCGTCGGCCGAGGTGCGAAAGATCGCGGTGATCGGGGCATCGGTGACCGGGGCATCCACCCCGTTTGCCACCAGCACGTCGTAGACCTCGATGCATTCGGCGCTCAGCGGCGCGTTGGCCCGCACCGCGCGGCGCCACGCCGACGGGCGGCTGTTCGCGGCAAAGCGCGCCAAGAAGGCCCATAGCGCCGGGCCCGCGTTGAGCGGGATCTGCAGCGGCGCGCCCCTGCTCAGCAGGGACCGCAGCCCGAAGCGCAGGTTGGCGGGCTCATTGAGTGGGATGGCCAGGGCCGGCGAGATCCAGCCGGCATTGCCCCACGACGAACCGGCCGCGACGCCGACGCGATCGACGACGGTGACCTGCACGCCGCGTTCCTGCAGGAACCAGGCGGTGGACAACCCGACGATGCCGGCGCCCACCACGATCACCGACCGTGGCACGCCGTCGATCCGATTGTCCGCACCCATTAGTCCATGATGCGCTGAACACCGAAAACCGGCTTGACCGAATCACACAACGACGACGTCAGCGTTTGTCGAAAACCGACATGTCACCGGCCGCTAGCTCGATCATCGCCGCGAACCGGGCGCGGGCATCGTCGAGGCCCAGCGGCGTCACCTCCGCCATCTTGCGCAACCGGTAGCGCAGCGTGTTCTTGTGCACGCCCAGCCGCTCCGCCGCCCGCGCCAGATCGCCCTGGGCATCCAGCCAGGCCCGCAGCGTAGCCACGTACGGGGTCCCATGTGCCGCATCGTGGCGGCGCAGCTCGGCGACCGGCCCCCGCGCCGGTACCCGGCCGGCGCGGGCCGCGGTGTAGAGCCGTCGCAGCACGATCTCGTCCCAAGCCTCGTCGTAGGCCGGCGGCGCAGTGTCGGGCGGCGCGGCCTGGTGCAGCTCAAGGCACTCCTCGGCCTCGCGGCGCGCCGCCGCCAACTCGGCCACGTCGGCGACCGCACTGATTCCGGCCAGCACAGTGGCCTGCGGGGGCAGCGCCGAGCGCAGCCCACTCACCCATTGCCGGGCCTGCGCCGCGTCTTGAGCGGGCAGCACCGTGTAGACCGTGTTGGCGGCCAGCGCGCTGCGCCCGGGACGCGACCAGCCGAACCCGGTGGTGACGGCCTCGAACACCAGCAACAGCCCGGCGTGCGGTTGGGTCGCGATCCGGGTGTGCACCACGATCACCCGCAGCGGCGCCCGGGGCAGACCCAACCGGGCGACCAGGGCCGCGGCGTCGGCCGGGTCGGTGTGGCCCTCCAGCAGCCGGGTCACCCACTCGGATTCGACCTGACGTTCCAGGTCCGCACTGGCCCGCGATCGCAGTACGTGCAAGGCCACGGTGTGGGCACCGTCGGCCAGTGCCGTCAACCGCTGCCCTTTCAGCGGGGCCGGGCACGCGACCCACACCGCTCCCAACAGCTCGCGGCCGGCGCGTATCGCCACCACCATCCGGCCGGTCAGGCCGTGCTCGGGGTCGGCGGCGACGAACAGTGGCTCGTCGTGGTGGTCCAGATGCTCGAGCACGCCGCGTTTTTCGAACAACCGCCGCAGCGACGCGGCCTCCTGGCGGTCCAGGATCGTCGCCGAGCGCGCCGGATCGGCGTGCCGCTGGCCGCGCGAGTAGGCCAGCAACCGGCCGAGGTGGTCCTCGATGGTGACCGCTCCACCGACGGCATCTGCCAGGCTGTCGGCGACCGCGAACAGATCCGTTGGGCCGCGGCCCGATTCGGTCTCCCGGCCTTCGAGCACCAGCCCGTAGACCACAGCGGCCAGCTCGCTCCAGGACACCGCCGGATCCAGCACCAGCACCGCCAGCGACTCGCCCTCGCCGGCGAAGGCGGTCTTGTCCTCGCCGTCGCGCACCAGTACGGCGACGGCCTTGGCGGCCACCGCCCAACGCACCGCCTCCTTTACCGAGCGGGCGCCGACGGCCAGCAGGACGTCGCCGATGACGGCGCGATCACCGTTCACCTCGTGCATCACGACGCTGCTCAGCTGCGTCGTCCGCGGGACGGAACAGAACCGCAGATGAACCCCGTAGCTGCCCACTACGTTGACCAGCCGGTCCAGCGTCACCATCTACCGAGCCTAGCCATGTCGCGCTTGTGATTTCGCCGATCGGGCTGCGTGCCCGGGTCTCCGGTGCCAGCACCCAGGCCACGGCTGCCACCAGCAGCACCGCGCCGCTGATCGCAAAGCCCCACTCGAACGACAGCCGCTGGGCGATCTGCCCGACCACCAGCGACCCGACGATCGACCCGAGGTCGGACATCATCTGGTAGGTGGCCACCGCGGTTCCGGCCCGGGCCTGGTTGCCGACCAGGTCGGCGATGACGGCCTGCTGCGGCGCCCCGTACATGCCCGAGGCCAGACCGGCCAGATATGCCGCGGCCAAAAACATCGCCAGCGACGAGCTCGCACCGAGCAAGAGCGTCGCGACGCCGGCCACCGCCAGGCCGGTGATCAGCGGGCCTCGGCGGCCGATCCGGTCGGACATGTGGCCGCTGGGCAACACCGCGCACACGTTGCCGATCCCGATCGTGGCCAGCGCCAGACCGGCGAAGGCCGGTCCGCGGTCTAAGACCTCGGTGACGAACAGCGGCACCAGCGCCACCCGCAGGCCGAACACCGACCAGCCGGTGGCGAAGTTGGACAGCAGCGCCGACCGGTAGGCGCGATGGCCCAGCGCTGCGCGCACCGACACCGTCGGCCCGGTCGAGTCGGCCGGTTCGGCCAGATGCGAATGGCGCAGGCTGACGAACACGCCGGTGGCCGCGACCAGCAGCACCGAACCGTAGAACAGAAACGGCGCGCTGAGACCGAAACCGGCTGTCAGGCTGCCTAATACCGGACCGCCGACGGTGCCCAGCAGGAACGCGGTGGCGAACATCCCGGCCACCCGCCCGCGAGCATCCGCCGGGCTGATGCGGATCATCAGGCCCACCGCGGCGATGAAGAACATCGTCGAACCGACACCGCCGAGCGCGCGGAACACGAGCAGCTGCCAGTAGGTCTGAACGAAGGCACAGGCGGTGGTCGACACCGACACGATCAGCAGGCCGGTCACATAGACCCGGCGTTCCCCCAGCCGCTGCACCATCAGACCGCTCACCGGCGCGAAGCACAGGCGCATCAGCGCAAACGCGGTGATGAGGAAGGTGGTCGCGGAGATACTCACGCCGAAATGGCGGGCATAGACCGGCAATACCGGCGACACCACCCCGTAGCCGAGCGCGATCAGGAAATTCGCACCGAGCAACACGAAGACCTCCCGCGGCAGCCCCATGCGGGCGGCCGGGGAATCAGAAGTCACCTGCCGATTTTAGGCAACGGGCGCTGTCGCCTCCGCCCCGGACCTGCGGCAACCGGGCAGCGCGGCGCTGCACGCGACGCGGATCGCGGTGCGGCGGGTCGATGCCGCGCCCCGGTAATCTCAAGCCCGGAGGCGTGATCATGATGAATTGTCCAGGCGGCGACGAGGTCCGGCGATGAACGACGTCGCCGCCGGGGTGGCCGGCCCGAACGACCCGCCGCAGCGGCCGGCGGCGCTGGCGCTGTGGGATCAGCGGGCCTCGTTCAAACCTTTTGTGGTGGCCGGCGCCACCGCGATCGTCACCGGCGGTGCGCTGGCGGCGGCCATCGCCGCACCGTCACCGACCCGTCACGGCGTGTGGGCGGTCGCCTATCTGGTGCTGGTGCTCGGGGTCGGCCAGTTGGTGCTGGGTGCGGGGCAAGCATTGTTGGCGGCCGAGCCACTGACGCCGGGCGCGGCGGCGCTCACCTCGGCGGCGTTCAACCTCTCCGGCGCGGCGATCGTGCTCGGTGTCGTCACCGACCGCATCGTGGTGTTCGACATCGGTGCCGCAGTGTTGTTCGTGGTGTTGGTGTGGTTGCTCTATGTGGTGCGGCGCCCGGCACGGCGCGGCTGGGCGCTGATCGCCTACCGGCTGTTCGTCGCGGCGCTGATCGTGAGCATCCCGATCGGCACACTGATCACCACCGCAGGCCGCAGCTAGCGTGGCGGGCTGGCCCCGGCTTCAGTGCTGGTCGAGCAGTTTGGCCAGCACCGCCGCCTGACTGCCGTCCAGGTCGCGGGTCGCGGTCACCAGGGTGACGGTCTTTTTGCCGCGAGTCAGCTCACGCAGGCCGTCGAACGCGGCCGCGCCCTGCGGGGTACGCAGTTCGTCCGTGTAGCGGGTGACGAACTCGTCGAAGCGTTCGGGCTGGTGGTTGTACCAACTGCGCAGCTCGCGGGAGGGCGCCGCGTCTTTGAACCAGTGCCCCACCCGCGGGTCGTCCTTGCGGAACCCCCGCGGCCACACCCGGTCGACCAGGATCCGCTGCCCGTCCTCGGGGCGAGGTTCGTCGTAGACCCGGGCCACCCGGATCTCGGTTTTCGCAGGCATACCCCAGGTTATCGCCGCTGGCCGGGCCCGGCCACGGCCGCGTGGCCTGCAGCGGAGCGCTCCGGGCGGGTGGCTATGGGCTCGATCACTCCACCCGGCAAGCACTTTAAATTTAGGTTAGGCATTGCTATCTTCACGCCATGTGGCAAGTCCCGTTTCGCGGACTTCGGTGTCATGATGCGGACAGCGCGCGAGATCCGCTTGCCGCGCGGCCGAGTTTCTCGCCCGCGCCGATAACCGGGCGCTGTAGACGCTGATGGCTGCGATCTGGATCGCATCCCCACCCGAGGTGCATTCCGCCCTGCTGAGCAACGGACCCGGCCCGGGCGCCTTGCTCGGTGCCGCGGGAGCCTGGTCGGCGCTGAGTGCCGAATACTCCGCGATCGCCGCCGAGCTTGTCACCGTGCTCGGCGCCACCCGGTCGACAACGTGGAACGGCCCCAGCGCCGACAGCTACGTCGCAGCCCACGCGCCCTACCTCGACTGGCTGACCCGGGCCGGTGCCGATAGCGCGCGCAGCGCCGCGCAACACGAAATCGCGGCGGCCGCCTACAGCACCGCCCTGGCGGCCATGCCCACCCTGGCCGAGTTGGCGCTGAACCACACTGTCCACGGGGTGCTGACCGCCACCAATTTCTTCGGCATCAACACCATCCCGATCGCGCTCAACGAGGCGGACTACGCCCGCATGTGGGTTCAGGCGGCCACGGTGATGACGACCTATGAGGCGGTGTCCGGTGCGGCACTGGCGTCGCTGCCCGGAACCGAACCGGCCCCGCCGATCGTCGCCGCCGACGCCGGCCCCGGCGGCGAAGACCCGACGGATCCGCTTGATGAGGCGAACTTCTGGTTCTGGTTCTGGTTCTGGAACATCGTCTTCTGGTCGAATGTCTTGCACCTCATAACGATTGCGGTGCGCATCCCCATCTTCCTACCGCTGTTCATCTCCGCCATCAACGACTTCATCGCCTCGATGCAGCCGCAGTCCGAGCCCGCGCCCGAGGCGTCCGAGCCGCAGCCCACGCCCGCCCCGGCGCTGGGCGCAGTGGCGCACCGCGCACCGGTATCCGACCGTCCCGACCTGATGGGCTACGGCCTGGCCAGCCCCATCGCGGGAGCCGCAGCAGGGGCACCCGCGAGCCCGGCCACTCCGGCGACCAGCGGGCCGGCACTGCCCGTGGGCGGCGCGGAGATTTCGGGCTATCTGGTCTTCGGGGGCTATGCCGAAGACTCCGGGCCCACCCTGATCGACCGCGACCAGGCCACCGCACCGGCCGCCGGCGTTTCGGCCGCCACCGCTGCCAAGGCACCGTCGGTGCGGGCGCCGTTGCGGGCACGACGCCGCCGGCGTGTGGCCATGGAGGAATACGCCGACGCCACCATGGCCCTCGACGCCGAGTCGACGCAGTTTCCGGTCGATCCGGCCTCGGCCGCCTCGGAGACCGGCGCCGGGCCGCTGGGCTTCACCGGTACGGCGCGCCGAGGCGATGCGTGCTCGACGGGGCTGGTCCGGCTGCGCGGTGACGCCTTCGGGGCCGCCCCCGTGGTGCCGCTGCTGCCCGAGTCCTGGGACCGCCCGGAAAAAACGGACCCCGACTGATACCGCCGCCGGATGCCATGACGCCGCACGGAGCGCGAGTCCCACCGGTCGGCCCAAAAGGAAAGCCGGCCAGAGCGGGTGGCTCTGGCCGGCTACCTGGTGTGGAGCTGCCGGGAATCGAACCCGGGTCCTACGGCATTCCCTCAAGGCTTCTCCGTGCGCAGTTCGCTATGCCTCTACTCGGATCTCCCGGTCACGCGAACGAGCCGAGATGACGATCCCAGTCGCTGTTGGTGTCCCGATAAATCCCGCGACCGGACGTATCGGTGGATCCCTCTAGTCGATGCCAGGGTCCGGGCCGAGGGAGGTCCCGGTCTGACAGGCCCGCCGTCGCTTAGGCAGCGAGGGCGAAGTCGCTCTGAAGAGCGACCTTAGCCGGAGTAAGTGCAACCTTGGCGCTTACTTGGTTACAGCGACGCTTACGGTGGTCTCCTGCCTGCACCGGCACGCTTCCCTTGATTCGACGCGCGAAGTCGAAACCTTTCAGCCCCCTGTCCCTATCTCTGCATCACCTGCGGTTACCCCGCCGTTTCGGCGAGACACCCCATGGTACCGGTCTGCAACGACGGGTCGCGACAATTTCTTCCCGGGACACCCCGGGGCCCGCGGCGCGGTTTGGCCGCGTCAGATGACGTAGTTGAGGTGCTCGACGATGCCCGCGGCCACCTCCCGGTCACCGCCGAGTTCGACCGCCCCGGGTGCCGCGCGCCCGCCGGCCACCCGGGTGAACGCCACCGCGTCCATCGTGATGGTGGCCGTCGGCAGCTGGCCGCCGAAGTCGTCCACCACCTGCGCCCGGCCGTCGACGGCCACCCGGACGGTCCGTGCCAGCGGTCCGGTCAGCTCGATGGCCACCCGGGAGCCCTGCGGCGCGCCGGCGAGCTTGCCCACCACGAATCCCATGCCGGCAGCCATCTCATCGAGGGCCAGCCGGGCCGCCGGTCCGGCCAGCTCCGCATCCGACGCCGGCCGGCCCAGCCCGTCACGGATGTCGGTTTCATGCATCCAGCAGTCGAAGACCCGCACCCGCATGAACCGGCCGTAACTGTCCGGCCCCACCGGTGTCACCGTCGGCGCGTTCCAGTCGTCGTCGGACAGCTGCGCCAGCACCGCGCGCCGCTGCTCGGTCACCGACCGGAACCGGGCGAGCAGATCGGTGCCGGATTCATCGCGCAGGTGCCGCACCCAGCACTCGTTGTTCACACCGACGCCGTTGCGCACGTGCTCGAGCGCCGACACGTCGAGATCGCTTTCGGGAGTGGGACTGCCGAGCAGCATCGATTCGGTGCCGGCGATGTGCGCGAGGACGTCATGCACCGACCAGCCCGGCAGGGGAACCGGCCGGGACCACTGCGATTCGGTCAGGCCGGCCAGCAGCCGGTCCAGCGATTCCCAGCAGGCGAACAGCCCCGCCAATACCTCGGACTTGTCGAGCAGGGTCACACCGGGGCCGGTCATGGACTTCGATGCTAAACCCCGGCGTCGCCGCTGTGATACCGCTATCCGGCGGTGATCATCGCCACCGACGCGACCGCCGCCACCATGCCGACCACCTGCCCGGCATGCACCCGCTCGCGCAGCACCACGATGGCCAGCACCACCGTCACCGCCGGGAACAGGGAGATCAGCACACTGGCCAGTGACAACTGCGAGCCGCGCAATGCCAGTAGCATCGCGACGTTGGCAGCGGCATCGGCCAGCCCGGCCAGCAGCGCCAGCCTCAGCGCCCGGCCGGTGGGCACCCGCAGGTCCCGGGCGCCGGTCGCCGCGGTGATCACCAGCACCGCCGCCGCCACCCGCGCGAACGCCAGCGGCCACAGTCCGGAATCAGCCGGCGCCTCGTGCAGGAAGACGAAGTCGAATCCGAACGCCACGCCGGCACCGACGGTCAGCAATGCCACCTTGCGGGTGAACCGGTGCGGCCGGACGTCCTCGTCGGTGGCCTCCCGGCTCACCAGGGCGACGGCGAGCAGGGCCAGCACGATCCCGGCCGCGGCCACCCGTCCGGGCCGCTCGCCCTGAAGCACACCGACCACGACCGGTACCCCCGCCGTCAGCACCGCGGACACCGGGGACACCACCGAGATCGGGCCTGAACCCAGGGCGGCGTAGAACCACCATCCGCCCAATCCCAGCGCCACCCCCGAGGCCAGGCCCCAGCCGATCGCGCCCCGCGAGATCGGCCCGCCGACCCCGATCGCCAGCGCGCCCAACACCACCAGCGCCACCGGGTAGGACACCAGCACCACCCGCAGCGCCGGTACCCGGCGAGCGGCCAGGCCACCGGCGAAATCGCTGAAACCGAAGCCGGCCGCCGAAAGCAGTGCCAGTGCTGCGCCGATCACATGCCCTTGGCTCGCCGTCCCAGCGCGCGGGTGACCTCACGCTGGGCGTCGCGGCGGGCGAGATCCTGCCGCTTGTCATGGGCCTGCTTGCCGCGGGCAAGCGCCAGTTCGACTTTCACCTTGCCTTCGGTGAAGTACACCGACAGCGGCACCAGGGTGAGGTTGCCGTCGCGGATCTTGCCGATCAGCATGTCGATCTGGCGTCGGTGCAACAGCAGCTTACGGGCGCGTCGCGGGTCGTGGTTGGTCCAGCTGCCGTGCTTGTACTCGGGGATGTGCATGTTGCGCAGCCACACCTCCCCGTCGTCGACGGTGGCGTACGCATCGACCAGCGAGGCCTGGCCGGCCCGCAGGCTCTTCACCTCGGTGCCCAGCAGCGCCACCCCGGCCTCGTACACATCCAGAATCGAATAGTTGTGCCGTGCTTTACGGTTCGACGCAACGATCTGCTTATCGCTGCGCTTGGCCGCCGCCTTCTTGGCCACCGCTACCGCCGCACGTACAGACGAAGCGTCACGTACGCCGTCGCCCCGGCCATCGCGGCGCCCAGCACCAACAGGATCGGTGAGATGTAGAGGATGTCGGCATAGTCGATCCGCGCGATCAGATGTGCCTGATAGAACTGGCTGAGCGCGTTGTCGAGGAACAGCGCCCGCACCACGATCAGACCGGCGATCGCGATGACCACACCCACCGTCGCCGCCAGCACCGCTTCCACCAGGAACGGCAACTGGGTGTACCAGCGGCTCGCCCCCACCAGCCGCATGATCGACACCTCGGTGCGGCGGGTGTAAGCGGCCACCTGAACCATGTTGGCAATCAACAACACCGCCCCGATCGCCTGTACCAGGGCGACGGCGAACGCGGCACTGCTCAGCCCGTCGAGTACGGCGAACAGCCGGTCGATCAGCTTCTTCTGATTGAGCACGCTGAGCACGCCGGGCTGGTCGGCCATCGCGGCGTCGAAATCCTTGCTCTGCTCGGGGTTTTCCAGTTTGACGATGAACGACGCCGGGAAGGAGTCCTTGCTCGCCACATCCTTGAACTCCGGGAACTTGCGGATCGCGTCGGCGTAGGCGTCGTCGGAGTTGAGATAGCGCACCGACTTCACGTCGTCGCGTGCCTCGATGCGCTCGCGCAGTGCCTTGCAGGCCTGCGCTTCGCAGTTCGGGTCGTCGGCGGCGACGTCGGTGTTCAAGAACACCTGCGATTCGACCCGGTCCAGGTAGATGTTGCGAGACTGGTCGGCCAAGCGCACCACCAGCAGACCGCCGCCGAACAGACCGATCGAGATCGCGGTGGTCAGGATCATCGCCACGGTCATGGTGACGTTGCGGCGCAACCCGGTCAGGACTTCATTGAAGAGGAAGCCGAAGCGCACGTCAGCGGTCCATCCCGTAAACACCGCGCTGTTCGTCGCGCACCAGCCGCCCCAGCGACAGCTCCACGACCCGTTGGCGCATCGAGTCGACGATGTGGTGGTCGTGGGTCGCCATCAGCACCGTGGTTCCGGTGCGGTTGATCCGCTCGAGCAGATCCATGATGTCCTCACTGGTATCGGGATCGAGGTTGCCGGTGGGCTCGTCGGCCAGCAGCACCAGCGGCCGGTTGACGAATGCGCGCGCGATCGCCACCCGCTGCTGCTCGCCGCCGGACAACTCGCCGGGCAGCCGGTTGGCCTTGCCGGACAACCCGACCATCTCCAGCACCTCCGGGACGACCCGATTGATCATCTCCGGCTTCTTGCCGATCACCTCCAGGGCGAATGCGACGTTCTCGAACACAGTTTTCTGCTGCAGCAGCCGGAAATCCTGGAACACGCATCCCAGCACCTGCCGCAGGCTCGGGATGTGGCGGCCGGGCAGTTTGTTGACGTGGAATTTCGACACCTGGATGTCGCCCTTGGTCGGCGTCTCCTCGGCCAGCAGCAGCCGCATGAACGTCGACTTGCCCGAACCCGACGGCCCGATCAGGAACACGAACTCGCCCTTGTCGATTTTGACGTTGATGTTGTCCAGCGCCGGGCGGGCCGACGATTTGTACTGCTTGGTGACATGGTCGAGCGTGATCATCACGGCACGCAGTTTAGCCGTGCGGCGTGCCGTCGCCGCTCAGGCCACATCTAGGGCGCCGGCGGCGGCGCAGTCGCCGGCCCCGGTTGCGGCGGGGCGGGCTGGGCGG
>NZ_MVHU01000002.1 GCF_002086285.1 Mycolicibacter kumamotonensis
GGCTGGGGGTGGTTCTCCAGCGGCGGCGCGGGCGGTACCGGCGGGGTTGGTGGTGCCGGAATAACCGGTGTGGCCGGCTTGGCCGGTGTTGACGGCGGTAACGGCGGTGTCGGTGGTGCCGGTGGTGTCGGCGGTGCCGGCGGTGATGGCGGCTGGCTGTTCGGCACCGCCGGGGCCGGCGGGACCGGCGGTGCGGGCGGTGTAGGTGGTGCCGGCGGTTCCGGTGGTGCGGGCGGGATGGCCGAGCTGGCCGGCGGAGCCGGTCAGGACGGCGGCGACGGCGGGGACGGCGGTCTTGGCGGAGGCGGTGGCGCCGGCGGGACGGGCGGACAGGGCCTGTGGGTCACCGGCGCCCATGGTGACGGCGGCAAAGGTGGCACCGGGGGTGCCGCCGGTGTCGGCGGGAACGGCGGCGACGGTGCAGCCGGAGACATCCTGACGCCCGGGGGCGGCGACGGCGGCAACGGCGGGAACGCCGGAGTGGCCGCGGCCGGGGGCGCCGGGGGCGCGGCCGGCGGCGTCGGCGCGGACGCGGGCGCATCCGGCGCATCCGGGGCCGCAGTGAGCACGGTGTCGGGCAACGGCGGCCGGGGCGGGGCCGGTTACAGCTACACCGGAAGCGCGACCGGCAATGCCGGTGGTGCCGGTGGTGCCGGCGGTCATGGCGGCGACGGCGGCTCGGCCGGTAACGGCGGCAACGGTGGGGCCGGCGGCCGCGGGGACAGCGGCACCCGGGCCGACGGGTTCGACGGGACCGCGGCCAGCCCGCACGGAACCGACGGCGGCGTCGGCGGCACCGGTGGTTCCGGCGGTGCCGGCGGCAATGGCGGTGACGGGGGCATGCTGGCCGCCAACACCGCCGGCAACGGTGGCGCCGGCGGGACCGGTGGTTCCGGCGGTACCGCCGACGGGGGTAGGGGCTACAACCCCGCGAACGGATCGGTAGCCGGGGTTGACGGCGGTAACGGTGGCGACGGCGGCACCGGTGGTTCCGGTGGGACCGGGGGCGCCGGCGGCAATGCGGGCACCGCTCAGGGCGGCACGGTGGTGGGCGCCAACGGCAACGGCGGTCAGGGCGGCGCCGGCGCTGCCGCTGGGCGCGGCGGCAACGGCGGTAGCGGTAGCGCCGGAAATGCCGCCACCCCCGACGGCGGGGATGGCGGCAACGGCGGGGACCCGGGCACATTCGGTGTCGGCGGTGCCGGCGGCACGGCCGGTACCACGGTCGGCGGTGGCGGCCTCGACGGCACCGCTGGTGGCAATGGCGCCCCGGTGACCGTCCTATCCGGCAACGGTGGCAATGGTGGCGCCGGCTACAGCTACCCCGTCGGTGGGACGGCGACCGGCAACGCCGGCGGGCACGGTGGCAACGGCGGGAACGGCGGGTTGCTCGGCAACGGCGGCAACGGTGGTGTCGGCGGCCGCGGGGACAGCGGCACCCTCGCCACGGGTGCCGATGGCACCGCGGCCAGCCCGAACGGAACCGCCGGCGGCGCCGGGGGCGTCGGCGGCGCCGGCGGTACCGGAGGTAACGGCGGTAACGGAGGCGCCGCCGCCGGCACCTCTGCCGGCAACGGCGGACGCGGCGGCGACGGCGGGAGCGGCGGGAACTCGCAGGGCGGTCACGGCTACGACGCCAGCTCCGGAACCGTGGCCGGCGCCGACGGCGGCAATGGCGGTGCCGGCGGCACCGGTGGTCATGGCGGCGCCGGCGGCGACGGCGGCAATGCCGGCACCGCTCAGGGCGGCACGGTGGTGGGCGCCAACGGCAACGGCGGCTCGGGCGGTCGCGGCGGCTCCAATTTCGGCGGTAACGGCGGCAACGGGGCGGACGGAGGCGCGGTCAGCCGCGACGGCGGCGACGGCGGCGACGGCGGCAACGCCAGCACCGCCCTCGTTTCGGGCGGCGCCGGCGGCAACGCCGGCAGCACCGGCGGCGGCGGCGGGACCAACGGGCAAAACGGCTTCTTCGGCACCGATAACGGCGGAACCGGCGGCGATGGCGGCAACGGCTACAGCGACCCCAGCCCCGGTGGCATCGGCGGAAACGGCGGCAACGGTGGCAGCGGCGCCAGCAACGGCGGCAACGTCTTCGTCCGCTACGGCGGTGCCGGTGGCGACGGTGGTGGCGGCGGCATCACCGGTGGCAACGGCGGGGACGGTGGCGGCGGCGGCGTCGGACGCGGCGGTGACGGCGGCAACGGTGGGACCGGCGGGGTCACCGGCGGCAACGGCGGCGACGGCGGCCTCACCGGCGGCGCCGGAGGAAATGGCGGCGACGGCGGCGTCACGGGCGGCACCGGAGGCCAGGGCGCTCGAGGTGACTTCAGTGCCTTCACCGTGCAGCTGGGCGACGGCGGCCACGGTGGTGCCGGCGGCGCCGGCGGCGGCAATGCCGGGGGCGCCGGCGGTCAGGGCGGCGCCGGCGGAGTCGACTTGACGGACCCCGATGAGGGCTGGGGCCCCGGCGGTGGCGGCGGCGGTGGCGGAGGCGGCAGCGCCCTGGGCGGTGTCGGTGGCGACGGCGGCAACGGTGGCAGCGGCGGCAACCAGCTGGGTTCCTCCTGCAGCGGCTGCATCGGCATGTTCGGGTTCGGCGGGGACGGGGGCACCGGCGGTACCGCCAGTGTCGGGAACGGCGGCGCGGGCGGCACCGGCGGCAACGGCGGCGACGACGTGTGGAGCCCGTCGTCACCTGCGCCCGGCCACGGTGGCCGCGGCGGCGACGGCGGTCCCGGCGGAACCGCGCCCTCCCCGGCCGGCGACGGTGGCGACGGCGGTGACGGCGGGGACGGCGGGGACGGCGGCGACCGTGGAATCGGCGGTAACGGCACACCCGGCACCGCGGGAACACCCGGCCAGGACGCGCCCTGAGCCGGGCTCAGGCCGGCTTGGGGTGGGAGATCAGCGGGCGAACATCAAGGCCCGCTTGACCTCCTGGATCGCCTTGGTGATCTCGATGCCGCGCGGGCAGGCGTCGGTGCAGTTGAACGTGGTGCGACAGCGCCACACCCCGTCGACCTCGTTGAGGATGTCCAACCGCTCCGCGGCGCCCTCGTCGCGTGAGTCGAAGATGAACCGGTGGGCGTTGACGATCGCCGCCGGCCCGAAATACGACCCCTCACTCCAGTACACCGGGCAGCTGGTGGTGCAGATGCCGCACAGGATGCACTTGGTGGTGTCGTCGTAGCGGTGCCGGTCGTGCTGGCTCTGGATCCATTCCCGGGTGGGCGGATTGCCGGTGGTGATCAAGTACGGCTTGATCGCCTTGTAGGCGTCCATGAACGGTTCCATGTTGACCACGAGGTCTTTTTCCACCGGCAGCCCACGCATCGGCTCGATGGTCAGCGTCAGCTCCTTGCCCGGCTTCTTGGGCAGGATGTCGCGCATCAGCAGCTTGCACGCCAGCTTGTTGTTGCCGTTGACCCGCACGCCGTCCGAGCCGCACACGCCGTGCGCGCAGGACCGGCGGAAGGTCAGCGTGCCGTCCAGGTAGCTCTTGACGTAGATCAGCAGGTTCAGCAACCGGTCGGTGGGCAGTGCCGGAACCCGGAAGCTCTGCCAGCCGTCGGTGGCGGCGTACTGGTCGGGGTTCTCCGGGTTGAACCGGGCGATCTTGAGCGTGACCATCTGCGCGCCCTCGGGGACCGGGGGCAGGGGCGGGTCACCGGCCGGCGGGCCGTCGACCAGCGCCACCGGCGTGGTGCTCGCCGGACCCGACGAGCAGCATCCTGAATCTGATGAGCAACAGCCCTCGGACATCAGTACTTCCGTTCCTTCGGTTCGTAGCGGGTCTGCACCACCGGCTTGTAGTCCAACCGGATGTCTGCGATCAGGTCCGGACCTTGCTTGTAGGCCATGGTGTGGCGCATGTAGTTGACGTCGTCGCGGTTGGGGTAATCCTCGCGGGCATGCCCACCGCGGGACTCCTGCCGGTTGAGCGCACCGACCACGGTGACCTCGGCCAGCTCCAGCAGGAAGCCCAGCTCGATCGCCTCCAGCAGATCGGAGTTGAAGCGCTTGCCCTTGTCGTGCACGGTAATTCGGGCGTAGCGCTCCTTGAGCGCGTGGATGTCGCTCAGCGCCTGCTTGAGGGTCTTCTCGGTGCGGAACACCGCGGCGTTGTTGTCCATCGACTGCTGCAGCGCACCGCGGATGTCGGCGACGCGCTCGTTGCCGTGCTCGGACAGGATGTCGGCGACCCAGTTGACCACCATGTCGGCCGGGTTCTCCGGCATCTCGGTGAACTCGTGGGAGTTGGCGTACTCCGCCGCGGCGATACCGGCGCGGCGGCCGAACACGTTGATGTCCAGCAGCGAGTTGGTGCCCAGCCGGTTGGCGCCGTGCACCGACACGCAGGCGCACTCGCCGGCGGCGTAGAGGCCCGGCACGGTGGCGGTGTTGTCGCGCAGCACCTGTCCGGTCACCGTGGTCGGGATTCCGCCCATCACGTAGTGGCAGGTCGGGTAGACCGGCACCAGCTCGGTGACCGGGTCCACACCCAGGTAGGTGCGGGCGAACTCGGTGATGTCGGGCAGCTTCTCCTCGAGCACGTCGGCACCGAGGTGGCGCACGTCGATGTAGACGTAGTCCTTGTTGGGCCCGGCGCCACGGCCTTCGAGCACCTCGAGCACCATCGAGCGAGCCACGATGTCGCGGGGGGCCAGGTCGACGATCGTCGGGGCGTAACGCTCCATGAACCGCTCACCGTCGGCATTGAGCAGCCGGCCGCCCTCACCGCGCACCGCCTCCGAGATGAGAATGCCCAGCCCGGCCAGGCCCGTCGGGTGGAACTGGTGAAATTCCATGTCCTCCAACGGCAGACCCTTGCGGAAGACGACGCCCATGCCGTCACCGGTCAGGGTGTGCGCGTTCGAGGTCGTCTTGTACATCCGGCCCGACCCGCCGGTCGCCAGCACGATCGCCTTGGCGTGGAAGACATGGATTTCGCCGGTGGCCAGCTCATAGGCCACCACGCCGGTCGCCACCGGGCCCGACGGGGTCTCGGTGAGCACCAGGTCCAACACGTAGAACTCGTTGAAGAACTCCACGCCGTGCTTGACGCAGTTCTGGTACAGCGTCTGCAGGATCATGTGGCCGGTGCGGTCGGCGGCGTAACACGCACGGCGCACCGGGGCCTTGCCGTGGTCGCGGGTGTGCCCGCCGAACCGGCGCTGGTCGATGCGGCCCTCGGGGGTGCGGGAGAACGGCATGCCCATGTTCTCCAGGTCCAGCACCGCGTCGATGGCCTCCTTGGCCATGATCTCCACCGCGTCCTGGTCGGCCAGGTAGTCGCCGCCCTTGACGGTGTCGAAGGCGTGCCACTCCCAGTTGTCGTCCTCGACGTTGGCCAGCGCGGCGCACATACCGCCCTGCGCGGCGCCGGTGTGGCTGCGTGTGGGGTACAGCTTGGTCAGCACTGCCGTGCGAGCGCGGGGCGCGGCTTCCACCGCCGCGCGCATCCCGGCACCGCCGGCGCCGACGATCACCACGTCGTATCGATGTTCCTGAATCACCGCGATATCACCCGTTCGTAGGAGACTGCCGTCAAGAAATGTTCGGGTCGAAGCTCAGCAGCACGTAGCTGCCCAGCGCCAGCGTGAAGATCACCGAGAACGCCAGCAGGGTCATCAGCCAGAACCGGCTGCGGGCGCTGCGGGTGTAGTCGCCGATGATCGTGCGCAGGCCGTTGGCGCCGTGCAGTTCGGCCAGCCACAGCAGGGTCAGGTCCCAGATCTGCCAGTACGGCGAGTGCCAGCGCTCCGCCACGTAGTTGAAATCGATCCGGTACACCCCGTCCTGCCACATCAGCATGATGAAGAGGTGTCCGAGCACCAGGAAGATCAACACGGCGCCGGAGAACCGCATGAACAGCCAGGTGTACTTCTCGAAGTTCGGCATCCCGGAGCGCCGCTGCGGCGAACGCGGGTCGCCGAGGCTGGCCGGGCGGTCGCGGTCCGGGCCGCGGACCGGGGCCAGCGCGCCGCGGCCCAGTTGCAGGTCAGGTGTGCTCATAAGAATCGCTCCGCCATGTGCATGCCGATCCGGACCACCACCGGGACCATCACCACCAGCCAGGTGGCGCAGACCGCCACCAGCATCTGGCGCTGCCAGCGGCAGCCCTGCCACCAGAAGTCGATCAGGATCAGCCGGACCCCGTTGAGGCCGTGGAAGAGCACCGCGGCCACCAGCCCCAGCTCCATCAGGCCGACGATCGGGGTCTTGTAGGTCGCGATCACCTCGGTGTAGGCCTGCGGGCTGACCCGCACCAACGCCGTGTCGATCACGTGGACGAACAGGAAGAAGAAGATGGTCGCACCGGTGATCCGGTGCAGGGCGAACGCCCACATTCCGGGGTCGCCCTTATACAGACTCTGCCGCCGGGGACGCCGGCCAGGAGCCTGCGTCCCGGGCAGCGCAGTCGTATCGGCGGATGTCGCCGTCATCAGCGCCTCCAAATATCGGTAGCCACCCCGCTCGGTTGCGCGTGCGGCAGCTACGCAACGCCATCGCGGTCAATAAACCTCGGCTTGGACTCTAAACCCATTCACAGGGTGGAAACGACCACGCCGAAGTTACTGATGGGTAGGAACCGTCGAAGTTAGGGTGACATTCGACAAACGACTGCGGATGGACGGGATTGCGCGGTGAACTCGAAAAGATGTGGACGCAGGTCAGATGTCTGACGTAATCGACTGGAATCTGTTGCGGCGCAATGCAATTTCGGTAGCTACGAATGCCTACGCGCCGTATTCGGGACTGCGGGTCGGGGCGGCGGGGCTGACCGTGGACGGACGGCTGTTCACCGGCTGCAATGTGGAAAATGTCTCATATGGCCTGAGCCTGTGCGCCGAGTGCGCGGTGGTCGCCGGGCTCTACGCCGCGGGGGGCGGACGGCTGGTGGCGCTGTCGTGCACCAACGCCTCCGGCAACCTGCTGATGCCCTGCGGCCGGTGCCGTCAGGTGCTGTTCGAACACGGCGGGCCCGAGCTGCTCATCGACCACCCGGCCGGTGCGCGGCGGCTGTCTGACCTGCTGCCGGACGCCTTCGGACCCGACGCATGGGCGTGACACCTGTTTTCGATGCCCCGACACTGATCGCCACCAAGCGCGACGGCCACCGCCTGACCGACGACGCGATCGACTGGCTGATCGACTCCTACACCCGCGGACAGATCGCCCAGGAGCAGATGTCGGCACTGTTGATGGCGATATTCCTGCGCGGTATGGACGCCCGCGAGACCGCGCGCTGGACCGCGGCGATGATCGCCTCGGGGGAGCGGCTGGACTTCGCCGACCTGCGGCGCAACGGGCGGCGGCTGCCCACGGTCGACAAGCACTCCACCGGCGGGGTGGGGGACAAGATCACCCTGCCGCTGGTGGCGGTGGTCGCGGCCTGCGGTGCCGCGGTGCCGCAGGCCTCCGGGCGCGGCCTGGGCCACACCGGCGGCACCCTGGACAAACTGGAGTCGATCGCGGGTTTCGACCCCACGCTGTCGACGTCGCGGCTGCGTGCGCAGCTCGTCGAGGTGGGTGCCGCGATCTTCGCCGCCGGCGCCTTGGCGCCCGCCGACGCCAAGCTCTACGCGCTGCGCGACATCACCGCCACCGTCGAGTCGCTGCCGTTGATCGCCAGCTCGGTGATGAGCAAGAAGCTGGCCGAAGGGGCCGCGGCGCTGGTGCTGGACGTCAAGGTCGGCTCGGGCGCCTTCATGAAAACCGCCGACCAGGCCCGCGAGCTGGCCGGGCTGATGGTCGAGTTGGGCGCGGCACACGGGGTACCCACCCGTGCGCTGCTCACCGACATGAACGGCCCGCTCGGCGCCACCGCCGGTAACGCCCTCGAGGTCGCCGAGGCGCTGGAGGTGCTGGCAGGTGGCGGCCCCGACGACGTGGTGGCGCTGACGGTGACACTGGCCACCGAGATGCTCGCTTTGGCCGGGCTGGACGACGTCGATCCGGCCGCAACCCTGTCCGACGGCACCGCGATGGACGCATTCGCCGCGATGGTCGCCGCCCAGGGCGGGGATCTGCGCGTTCCGCTGCCGGTGGCGGCATGTTCGGAGACCATCACCGCATCCCGGGGCGGCACAATGGGGGAAATCGACGCGATGGCGGTGGGTATGGCGGCATGGCGATTGGGGGCGGGACGCTCCCGCCCGGGTGAGCGGGTGCAGGCCGGGGCCGGCGTGCGGATGCACCGCCGCCCCGGTGACCCCGTCAGCGCCGGCGAGCCACTGTTCACGCTGTACACCGACACACCCGAACGGTTCGGGCCGGCACGCGCCGAGCTCGACGGCGGCTACCGCGTCTGCGATGTCACCGAGACCCCGGCGGCCCCGCGGCCCCTGATCATCGGAGCGGCCCCATGACCACACCGCTGAGCCTGGAGATGATCCGCCAGGCGCCCAAGGCGCTGCTGCACGACCACCTCGACGGGGGACTGCGCCCGGCCACTGTCGTCGACATCGCCGGGCAGGTCGGCTACGACGGGTTGCCCACCATCGATCCCGACGAGCTGGCGACCTGGTTTCGCACCCGCTCGCACAGCGGTTCGCTGGAGCGTTACCTGGAGCCGTTCAGCCATACCGTGGCGGTGATGCAGACCCCCGACGCGCTGCACCGGGTGGCCGCCGAATGCGTGGAGGATCTGGCCGCTGACAACGTCGTCTACGCCGAGGTGCGGTTCGCGCCCGAACTGCACATCGAGGGCGGGTTGTCGTTCGACGAGGTGACCGAGGCGGTGCTGGCCGGTTTCGCCGACGGGGAGCGCCGGGCCGCGGCCGCCGGCCGGGAGATCACGGTGCGCTGTCTGGTCACCGCGATGCGGCACGCCGCGCTGTCCCGGGAGATCGCCGAGCTGGCCATCCGGTTCCGCGACGAGGGCGTGGTCGGGTTCGACATCGCCGGTGCAGAGGCCGGTCACCCGCCGAGCCGGCATCTGGACGCGTTCGAGTACATGCGAGACCACAACGCCCGCTTCACCATTCATGCCGGCGAGGCGTTCGGGCTGCCGTCTATCCACGAGGCGATCGCGTTCTGCGGTGCCGACCGGCTCGGGCACGGGGTGCGGATCACCGACGACATCACCGTCGATGACGGGGAAGTGCGGCTCGGCAGGCTGGCGGCGATCTTGCGGGACAAGCGGATCCCGCTGGAGTTGTGCCCGAGCTCCAACGTGCAGACCGGCGCGGTTGCCAGCATCGCCGAGCACCCGTTCGACCTCTTGGCACGCGCCCGCTTGCGGGTGACGGTGAATACCGACAACCGGTTGATGAGCGACACCACCATGAGTAAGGAGATGCTGGTGCTGGCCGATACGTTCGGCTACGGCTGGACCGATCTGCAGCGATTCACGGTGAATGCGATGAAGTCGGCGTTCATCCCGTTCGATCAGCGCGTGGAGATCATCGAGGAAGTGATCAAGCCGCGATTCGCGGTTCTGGTCGGTTGATTACGTCGGGCGATTACCCGGCGCCACTTCCGGTGAAAACGACGAAAGCCGGACAATCGCGATTGCGATTGCCCGGCTTTCGAAGCGAGATCAGTGCTCGGTGACAGTGGCCTCCGGGTCGCCCTCTTTCCAGGTGACGATGCCGTGCTCGAAGGTGGTCTGCTTGGAGCCGTCGGCGTTGGTGGTCTCGTCGCTGGTCGGGTAGCCGAGCTTGCCCTGGGAGCCGCCCAGCTCGTTCCACTTGTCGCGGATCTTGCCCCACACCACGTAGGACCGGGTGGTGTGAACGATCACGCCGCCGTCGAACTGCTGGTAGATGCCGCCGTCGGGGTTCTTCTGCTCGGCCCCGGTGGGCTCGCCCAGGTCCTGCTTGGCGGCCGCGTCCAGCGAGTCCAGCTTGGCCAGGATCGGGCCGGAGACGGTGTACTCCTTGCCGTCCGCACCGGTCATCTCGGTGGAGCTGGCGGCCTCGCTCTCCTCGGAGGGGGTGCTCATCGCCGACGAGATCACCGAGCTGGCCGAGGAGGCAACCGAACTCGCCGAACTCAAAGCTTCACTGGTCTTCTCTTTGGTGTTGCTGCAACCTGTGCCGATCAATGCGATCCCCAAAACTGCGGCGGATACAGCTGCGGCTCGTTGCGTTGCCTTGCGCATGTGTAGTCCTTTCGAATTTGGAAGGGCCACGCAGACCACACGGCCCGGCCATAGGTTATCGGGCCAGATGTTATCGGGGATAGGACCACTCGGCAATGAAATCGGGCAAATGAATACGGCAATTGTTGATGAATTTCCGCGATACCGGCGCCCGGTATACCCGCACGGTCCCGGGCCCTGCGTGGTGCCCGCGGGGCAGCCGGGAACAGTGTGAAAAAGCCTGATCCGCGCGTTACTCGCGACGCAGCCGAGACTGCACGAACTGCTCGAGTTGTTCCCATTCCTTGACCGCCGGAGCGAACGGGCGCTGCGGCTCGGCCACCGATTCGGGGTCGAGAACATAGCTGACCAGCCGGCCCAGGGCGCGGTCGGGTTTGAGGGTCTCGCTGACGACACCGTCCTCGGCGTAGCTGCCCACATCCTGCAGGAACTCGACGGCCAACTCGAGTTGCTCGCGGTCCACCGCGTCGGGCCCGTCGGTGAGGTCGTCGACCATGCCGGAGAGCACGTAGACGTTGTCGTCGGTGATGTCGATCGCCAGCGACCCGTCGGTGGCGGCGGTGCGGATGTCGTCGTAGGTGCTCAGGTCCGACAGGTCGTGGTCGTGTTCGTCGGCCAGATAGCGGGCCAGCGCCCGCTCGGAGCCGAACACGCTGATCCGGCCGTTGCGGCCGAGGAAAACCGGCTCGTCGCCGAGGTAGCAGCGCAACGTAAAGAACGTTCCGTTGTCGGTGATGATGCGGATCGGGTCGATGCCCACCTTGGTCCAGAAGTTCGCGTCGCCGCCGAGCACGATCCGCTCACCGGTGGCCTGCTCGCCGATCGCCGCGTCGGCCTCATCCGTGTCGGTGCTGGCGGCGGTGTCTTCGGTGTCTTCTGAGGCGGTCTTCTCCAGTTCGGCCGGCGGGTCCTCGGCCAGCTCGGCGGCCGCCTTCGACGACACGGCGGCGTCGATGTCGGGCGTGCTGATGACCTCTTCGACCGCGGCCAAGACGTTGCCCCAGCTGCGGCCGATGATCTCGGCGATCGCGTTCCACCGCTTGCGGCCGGCCCGGCCGGTGAAGTTCTCGACGCCACCGGCCAGGATGCCCAGGCTGGGGTTGCCGTTGAAGAACTTCGTCACCGCGGTCAGGTCGCACACCGACCCGATCGAGGAGACGATCTCCATCGCGTCGGCCACCGTCCGCACCGACTTCTTGGTCGGCTTTTCGGCCAGCAGTTCCTCGACCGCGATCAGGTCGTAGTGGCGGCCGCCGGCTGGGTTGAGCCTGTGCGCAGTGACTTCGACATCCTCGACCAGCTGCTGCCAGGAGGGGTGATCCACCAGGTCGTTATCGGTGTTGGTCCGCACGAACGCCACCAGGTCGGCCACGCTGGCGAAGGCGTACAGGTCGTCGTCCTTGCCTAGGAACGCCTCCCACTCGTCACCGGCGTCGCGCCAGCGCGGCGCCCACAGGGTGTAGCGGTCACCGGCGGTCACCGCGAGACGGATCGGTACGAGGTCAGCTGCCATGGCGCACAGACTAGCGAGGCGTCCACCGGCCCCCGGAACCGGGATTCGTGCCGGGTTTAGCGCCGGGATTATCGGCCGGATTAATGCCGGTATTAGTGGCGCTGTCTCGGCCCGCAAATAATGAACCTGAATTTCTTGTGTTAGCAATGGCGCCGCACTCATCTTTTGGTTAGGTTCACATCGCCGGGGGTGCGCGATACGCCGCATAATCCCCCGGGGGTCGGGGAGGTCGTGATGACGACAACGCGGTTACGTCCGCTGGGGGCGATGGTTGTGACGGTGCTGTGCGCCGTCGTGCTGGGTATGACGTCACTGGTCTCGCCGCTGGTCGGCTACGGACTGGGTCAGCTCACCGATCAGCTCAGTGCTCGGCTGCGGCTGCTGGCAGACGAAGGCTGGATCATGAGCGGGACCGGGGTTCCGGATCCGACCGTCGGCTCCTACATCAGCCAGATCCTCGCCAACTACCTGCAGCCCTCGGCACCGCTGTTCGACGGCCAGCCCACCTTCCCCGGGTACACCTTCCAGGGTCTGACCACCCCCGAGCAGTTCTGCCCGTTCGTCTGCATCCCGGGTCAGCCACCGCTGAACTTCGGCGACTCACTGAACGACGGGGTCGCCGCGCTGCACCAGTCGATCCTTCCGCAGCTGCTGGGCGACGACAACGTCACCGTGTTCGGCTACTCCCAGAGCGCCGTCATCAGCACCATCGAGATGAACGACCTGATCGCCAACGCGGGGGCGGCGGGCTATCCCACCCTGGATCAGCTGGGCAATCTGCACTTCGTGCTGATCGGCGACCCCAACAACGTGGTCAGCGGCATCCTGGACCGCTTCCAGTTCCCCGACGACCAGCACGTGCCGTTCGTGAACATCCCGGTGAGCCTGGCGCCCACACCCACCGAGAGCATCTCGACCGACATCTACACCGGTGAATACGACGGTTGGGCCAACTTCCCGCGGGATCCGACCAACCTCCTGGCCGTGATCAACGCCTTGATCGGCATCCAAACCGTGCACCCGTACTACCCGCTCTACAGCGCCGAGCAGATGGCCAGCGCCATCAACATCGGCAGCATCGGCGACGCCAATTTCTACATGATCCCGCAGAACCTGCCGATCCTTCAGTTCATGTTCAACGGCGGCACCGCCGGGCAGTTCTTCGGCGACTTCTTCTCGCCCTGGGCGCGGTTGGCCATCAACTGGGGCTACGGCAACGCCGGAGACCCGGACGTCAACGGGCTCTACCAGATCCCGACCGGCGAGTTCATCAACGGCAGCGCCTATCAGCAGGCCTTCGGGGTGGCCGGCGGGCCGTGGGCGATGACGCCGACCGGCGAGCTCTACGACGGCTCCGGCGAGATGGGCCTGTTCCTGAAGATGGACCCGCTGCAGATGCTGGCCGGCACCCAGAACGCGCTGATTCAAAGCCTCATCGGCCCGTGGGCCGATGTCGCGGCCGCCGCCAACGGCGGTGTCCTGTCGGCGTCGGACATCACCACCATCACCGGCATCACCGACTTTTTGCAGGTCATCACCGGCTACGACCTGGTCAACTCGATCGACAAGTTCCTGCTCGACGGTTGGAGCAACCTGGCCGATTCGCTGGACCTGGGTGACGTGCTGGGCCCCGATGCCGTCCTGAGCGGGGTGGGCATCCCCGGCGACGGCCTGTTGGCTCTGGTCGGGTTGGGCTTCGACGTCTTCAACTTCTTCGGCGCGTAGGACGCGTCGTTCGGCGCGCAGGGCGCGTGGCGGGCCCGGATTCGGGCTCCGGAATCGGTAAACAGTTGCGCGACATCGGGATCGTCGCCGAGTACGATCATCCGAATCGGTAGACATACCGTCCACTCTCGTGGATTTGACAACGCCCGCTTTCTTAATAGGGTGAACCCTGAAATTCACCTAATAGACCAATGTGAACACCCGGGAGGTCTGCGATGCCGGCTAAGCGACTGGGGGCGGTGGCAGCGACCCTGCTGGCCGCGTTCTGCGCCATCGTGGTGGCCTTGTCCTCGCTGCTGGCACCGGCGCTGGCCTACCGGTTGGAAAAGCTGGTCGCCGACATCGTGCTGCTGGCCGGCGAGGGCTGGATCATGACCGGCACCGGCCAGTCCGACCCCAGCGTCGGCAACTACATGGACCTGGTGCGGGACTTCTATCTGCAACCCGCAACACCGTGGTTCCCCGGGCAGACCGCGTTCCCGGACTACGTGTTCAACGGCTTGGTCACTCCCGAGCAGTTCTGCCCGATCGTCTGCCAGCCGTTGCCGGTCCCGCAGCTGGACTTCGCGGGATCGCTGGCTCAGGGCGCCGCCAACCTCGACGCCGCGATCCGCCCGCAACTGGAGGCCGGCGACGACGTCACGGTGTTCGGCTACTCGCAGAGCGCCGTGGTCTCCACCCTGGCGATGCAGAAGCTGCTCGCCGACGTGCCGGGGGGCTCCTACGACCCGGACAATCTGCACTTCGTGCTGATCGGTGACCCCAACAGCCCGATCGGCGGCATCCTGAGCCGGCTGCACTTCGCCGACGGCCTCGACGGGAACATGCAGCACATCCCGTTCCTCGGCATCCCGCTGGGCATCGGCTCCGGGCCGACCGACTTCTCGGCCAGCGTCTACAGCACCGAATACGACGGGTGGTCCAACTTCCCGCAGGACCCCACCAACCTGGTGGCGGTGCTCAACGCCCTGATGGGAATTCTGGCGGTGCACGGCGCTTACTTCAACGACAACCTCGGCAACGCGATCGACCTCGGCTCGATCGGGGGCAACGACTTCTACATGCTGCCCACCGCCGAGTTGCCGATCCTGGGGCCGCTCTACGGACTCGGAGACATCGGAAGGCTCGTCGGTGACGCGCTGGCGCCCCTGCTGAAGGTCGCGATCGACTGGTCCTACGGCAACCCGGGCGCCCCGGACGCCGGAATCACCGTCGACGGTGTCGACCCGATCGGTGCGGCCGGCGCCTGGGCGGTCACCGCCACCGGCCACCTGTCGGAGGACACCGGCGTCGCCGGGTTCCTGCTGCGGATGGACCCGCTGCAGATGCTGGCCGGCATGCAGTACGCCGGCGTGCAGAGCCTGACCAACACCGTCAACCACCTGCTGGACTTCGCCGGGCAGGCTCCGCTGGCGCAGTCGATCGTCGACTCACTGCTGGGCGGCTACAACTTCACGATCGAGCTGGACCAGGCGCTGCTGACCGGTTGGCACGACCTGGCCACCCAGTGGAACCTGCTCGACGTGCTGGGGCCCGACGCCATCTTCAACGGGGCTCCGCTCATCTCGGCCCAGCCGCTGCTCGACCTGGTCGGGATCGGCTTCAGCCTCCTCAACTACCTCGACGCCTGATCCGCCGGTGTTCCACGTCGAAGCGCTGCTCTCGATGGCCCGCGGGCAGGGGCGGGTGGACGCAGAGATCCGCACCGTCGCAGGCGCATGACCCGTAGGGTGTGAGCCCGTGGATATCCGCGTCATCGACCACCCGCTGGCCGCGGTCCGATTGAGCACCCTGCGCGACGAGCGCACCGACAGTGCCGGGTTCCGGGCCGCGCTGCGCGATCTGACCCTGATGCTGGTCTACGAGGCCACCCGCGACGCCGCCTGCGACCCGCAGCGGGTGCGCACCCCGCGCGGAGAGGCGGCCGGGGCGCGACTGGCCTGCCCGCCGCTGCTGGTGCCGGTGCTACGGGCCGGGCTGGGCATGGTCGATGCCGCCCAGACGCTGCTGCCCGAGGCCGCGGTGGGCTTCGTCGGCGTGGTGCGCGACGAGCAGAGCTTCACCCCGGTGCCTTACCTCGCCGCGCTGCCCGCTGACCTGAGTGCACGGCCGGTGCTGGTGCTCGACCCGATGCTGGCCACCGGCGGATCGATGACGCACGCGGTGGCGGTGCTGCGGGAGCACGGGGCCACCGATATCACCGTGCTGTGTGTGGTGGCCGCACCCGAAGGGCTTGCGGCCCTGGGGAACGCAGACCCGAGGGTGCGGCTGCTGACTGCGGCCGTCGACGACGGCCTGGACGGCAACGCCTATATCGTTCCCGGGCTCGGCGATGCCGGTGACCGGCAGTTCGGGCCGCGCTGAGTTTCCACACATCCCTGTCGGGCGGGTGGGCGCTACCAGCGACGGACCTCGTCGGCCACGGCCGCGCACAGCCGCGACGCCTCCGCGCGGTCGCCGGCCGCATCGTCCGACGGCTCCCGGGTCACCTCCAGGTAACACTTGAGTTTGGGTTCGGTGCCGGAAGGGCGCACCACCACCCGCACCGAGGTGCCCTGACGCCGCCCGAAGAACTCCAATGCGTCGGTGGGCGGTCCGGAGCGGCGCAGCAGATCGGTTGCGGTCACCGGGAATCCGGCGAGCGCACCCGGCGGATCGGCGCGCAGCCGGGCCATCACCCCGGACGCCTCGGCCACGTCGGCGACCCGGCGCGACACCGCGTCGGTGACGTGAACACCGTGCCGGAGCGCCAACTCATCGAGTGTCCCGGCCACCGAGGCGCCCCGATCGCGCAGTGCCGACACCAGGTCGCAGGCCAGCACCGCGGCGCTGATTCCGTCCTTGTCGCGCACCGCATCCGGGTCGACGCAGTAGCCGATCGCCTCTTCGTAGGCATAGACCAAGGCGGCGCCGGGAAGGCCGACGTCGGCGCGAGCGAGCCATTTGAACCCGGTGAGGGTCTCGACATGGCGAGCCCCGTAGCGCTGCGCGATGCTCGCCAGCATCCGCGACGACACCACGCTACTGGCCACCACCGCGCTCGAAGCGCGGTTTCCCCGCAACCGGGACAGTAGGTAATCGCCGAGCAGCCAACCGGTTTCGTTTCCGGTCAGCATCCGCCAACCCTCCGGTCCACCGATGCCCACCGCGCACCGATCGGCATCGGGATCCAGCGCGATCGCGATGTCGGCCTTGACGTCGGCGGCCAGCTCCAGCAGCGCGTCGGCGGCCCCCGGCTCCTCCGGATTGGGGAAGGCCACCGTGGGGAAGTCCGGATCCGGATCGAATTGGCTTGCCACCGTGTGAATGTCGCTGAATCCGGCGGCGCGCAGCACCTCGACCGCCAGCGCACCGCCCACCCCGTGCAGCGGCGTCAGCGCCACCCGGACCCGCCCACGGTGGCGTCGTACCGCGGCCGCCCGCCCGATGTAGCGCTGCAGCAACTCACCATCTGCCGGCGGGACCGGACGCCGGGCGATCGTGTCAGCCGGGGGAGCGGCGGCCATCGCGGCCTCGATCTCGGCGTCGATCGGGGCGACGATCTGTATGCCGCCGTCGAAATACACCTTGTAACCGTTGTCGGTGGCCGGGTTGTGCGAGGCGGTGATCTGGATACCGGCCGCCGCCCCGGTCTGACGTGTCGCGAAAGCCACCACCGGCGTCGGCAGCGGATCGGGAAACCGCAGCACCGAAAACCCCGCGGCGGCCAGCACTTCCGCGGTCGCGGCGGCGAATTCCGCCGAGCCGTGCCGCGCGTCCCGGCCGACCACCACCGTGGCGCCGGCGCGCCGGTGTGCGGTCAGGACTTGGGCCACCGCCCAACTGGCGCGCAACACCACGGCCAGGTTCATCGCATCCGGCCCGCCCCGGACCGGTCCGCGCAGTCCGGCGGTGCCGAACCGCAGCGGCGCGGCGAATCGGGCGGCCCGTTCGTCGTCGTCCCAGCCGGCCACCTCCGCGGCGGTCGCCGGGTCGGGGTCGTGGGCGATCCAGTCCTCGGGGGTCACAGGGTCGATTCTGACAAGCGAAGGCTTCTCAGGTGTCGATGAACCGGCAGGCCCGGCCGCCTGCGACTCAAAGCCGGGCTACGACCTCGGCGAGCAGCTCGCCCATCCGGCCCGCCGACTCCCGGCCCGCGGCCAGCACCTCGGCGTGGCTGAGCGGCTCACCGGTGAGCCCGGCCGCCAGGTTGGTCACCAGCGACAGGCCCAGCACCTGCGCCCCGGCCGCCCGGGCGGCGATCGCCTCGTGCACGGTCGACATCCCCACCAGGTCGGCGCCGAGCGTGCGCAGCATCCGGATCTCGGCGGGCGTCTCGTACTGCGGACCCGACATCCCGGCATACACGCCCTCGGCCAGGGTCGGGTCCACCTGGCGGGCCAGTGCGCGCAGCGCCGGGGTGTAGGCGTCGACCATGTCGACGAAGTGCGCGCCCTCCAGCGGCGAGCGTCCCGTCATGTTCAGGTGGTCGCTGATCAGCACCGGCTGGCCGACCTCGAAGTTCTCCCGCAGCCCGCCGGCCGCGTTGGTCAGCACCACGGTGTTCGCGCCGGCCGCCACCGCGGTGCGCACCGGGCGCACGACGTCGACGAGCGGATGGCCCTCGTAGGCGTGGATCCGCCCGACCAGCACCAGGGCCCGGTGCGTGCCGATCGGTATCGAGAGCAGTTCGCCGAGGTGGCCCGCCGCGGTCGGCGCGCTGAACCCGGGCAGATCGGCCATCGGTAGCGCCGCGGTGGGCGCGCCCAGGGCCGAAACCGCCGGCGCCCACCCGGAACCGAGCACGATCGCCACGTCGTGTGTGTCGACGCCGGTGCGCCTGGCCACGACCGCGGCCGCCTGGGTCGCGAGCGGTACCGTCACAGCCCCTGAGTTTAGTCGGGCCCCGCGGTGGGATACTGCGTCAATGCCCTCAGTGTCCGCCTCGCAGGCCGCCGAGGCGTGGTTGGCCCTCAACGCCGACGAGCTGGTCGCCTGGCGGCGGCATCTGCACCGCCACCCGGAACTGAGCCGTCAGGAGTTCGCCACCACCCAGTTCATCGCCGAACGACTGGCCGGTGCCGGCCTCAACCCCAAGGTGCTGCCCGCCGGAACCGGCCTGATCTGCGATTTCGGCCCCGAGGACGGACCCCGGATCGCGTTGCGGGCCGACATCGACGCCCTGCCGATGACCGAGCAGACCGGGGCGCCGTACTCCTCGCTGGTGCCCGGGGTGACGCACGCCTGCGGCCACGACGCGCACACCGCGATCCTGCTGGGTGCCGCGCTGGCGCTGGCCTCGGCGCCGCAACTGCCGGTCGGGGTGCGGCTGGTGTTCCAGGCCGCCGAGGAGCTGATGCCCGGCGGCGCGATCGACGCGATCGCGGCCGGGGTGCTCACCGGGGTCAGCCGGATCTTCGCGCTGCACTGCGATCCGCGGCTGCAGGTCGGCCGGGTGGCAACCATCCCGGGGCCGATCACCTCGGCGGCCGACACCATCGAGATCACCGTCGGCGGCCCCGGCGGCCACACCTCCCGGCCGCACCTGACCGCCGACCTGGTTTACGGGCTGGGCGTGCTGATCACCGGGCTGCCCGGCGTTCTGTCGCGGCGCATCGACCCGCGGAACAGCACGGTGATGGTGTGGGGGGCGGTCAACTCCGGGGCGGCCGCCAACGCGATTCCGCAGGCCGGGCGGTTGGCGGGCACCGTGCGCACCGCCAGCCGCGAGACCTGGTTGGCGATGCAGGGCATCATCGAGGACGCGGTGGCCTCGTTATTGGCGCCACTGAACATCAACCACACGCTGTACTACCACCGCGGGGTCCCGCCGGTGGTCAACGAAGCGGTGTCGACGCGGATGCTCACCCACGCGATCGAGGCCGTCGGGCCCGAGGTGCTGGCCGAGACCCGGCAGTCCGGTGGGGGCGAGGACTTCTCCTGGTATCTCGAGCAGGTGCCCGGCGCGATGGCCCGGCTCGGGGTGTGGCCGGGCAGCGGGCCGCAGTTGGATCTGCACCAGCCCACGTTCGATCTCGACGAGCGGGCGCTGGGGATCGGGGTGCGGGTGATGGCCGGCATCATCGACCAGGCCGCGCTGGGCTAACCCCCGTTCTTTGTTGGCGCGAGCGTGCGTGTTTGCACGCCGACACGCCGCAAATTCTGTACAACTGCGCACCCTCGTGGGCCGGTCGACCGTGCACAGTCCGATGGTTATCCACAATTTCGCGCCCCCGGGGCCTGGTGCGTAAGGCCGCGTTGGTGTTTCGCGCCGACGATCTGCGGCATGGACCTGCGCCTGCGTCAACTGCTCGATCGTCAGGGTGGGGTGGTGACGTCTGCCCAGGCGTTGACCTTCCTCACTCGCCGCGGCCTCGAATCGGAGCTCAAACATGGTCCACTGCAAAAGATTTGGTACGGCATCTACAGTGACAGGGAGCTGAGCGCCGAGCTGCAGCTGCGTGGCCTGGATCTTGCGACGGGTACCACGGTCGCGGTCTGTTTGGGGACCGCGGCCGCGGCGTACGGCTTCGACACCGAGGAGCCGGTCGATCTGCACGTCCTCAATCCGACAGGCCACCAACTGCGGTCGGCCGACGGATTGGTGGTGCACCGGCGCGAGGGCGCACCACTGAGCGAAGTCGACGGCCGGCCGGCGACCGCGCCGGCGTGGACCGCGATCGAGGTGGCCCGCTCCTTGCGCCGGCCAAGGGCGTTGGCGACGCTGGACGCCGCGCTGCGCAGCGGCACCTGCACCCGCGGTGAGCTGCAGCGGGCGGCCCTCCGCCAGGCCGGCCGGCGCGGCATCGTGGCGGTGCGTGATCTGCTGCCGCTCGCCGACTCGCGGGCGGATTCGGAGATGGAGAGCGAGTCGCGGCTGATGATGATCGACGGCGGTCTGCCGTTGCCGGTTCTGCAGTACCCGATCGTGGATCGCGATCATCGGACCTGGCGGGTCGATTTCGCCTGGCCCGAGCAGCGGCTCGCGGTCGAATACGACGGCGTGGTCTGGCATGAGGGACCGGAGGCGTTCGCCTACGAACGTCAGCGGCGCGCCGCGTTGCAGGAGGTGGGCTGGGTGGTCATTCCGATCATCGCCGACGACGTCCGGCGCCGGCCCTGGCAGACCATCCGCCGCATTGAGACGCATCTGGCGCGCGCGGCCGCCTGACCGGCCACGTCCGAGCCCCCGCTAAGACCCTCGCGAGGGTGCACAGATGTACAGATTTTGCGGCGTGTCGCCGGGCTAACACGCACGCTCGCGACAAGGAGAGGGGCGTTAGCTCCCCGGGCCGATGTTGCGGGCCGGGCGGGTTTGCAGGTTGCGCACGTATTCCTCTGGCGCACCGGCGATCTGGGCGGCCTCGGCGACCACGCCCAGGTAGCGCGCCGAGGGCAGCCCGCCCTCCCAGGCGTCCACCACATACAGCCAGGCCAGCACCGGCTCGGGGGCCCGGTCGTCGGGATCCGATGTGATCCCGTCCACCCGGTCCACCCGGCAGCGGATCTTCTTGTGGATTCCGAAGTCTGAACCCTCCCAGCGGTCCATATTCTTCTCGTCCTCGGGGGTCACGTCGTAGAGGACGACGAACACGCTCGACCCCGGGTCCTCGACCACGGTCGCCAGCGCGCCCTCCCAGCCGATGTCCTCGCCGGCGAACGTCAGCCGCCAGCCGTGGATCCAGCCGGTGCCGGTCATCGGGGAGTGCGGTGCCCGCTGCAGCATCTGCTCGGGATGCATGTTCGACCCGTAGGCGGCGTAGAGCGGCACGGCAGAAAGCTTAAACGCAGCGTCGGCGATAAGTTGGTCGCTGTGACATCTGCCTCGACGCGCATCGTGATCATCGGCGGCGGCCCGGCCGGCTATGAGGCCGCGCTGGTAGCGGCGGCCAAAGGCCCGGAGGCGGTGGCGGTCACCGTGGTCGACTCCGACGGCATCGGCGGTGCCTGCGTGTTGTGGGACTGCGTGCCGTCCAAAACGTTCATCGCCTCGTCCGGGGTGCGCACCGAGTTGCGGCGGGCCCCCGGCCTGGGCTTCGACATCCACTTCACCGACGCCGAGATCGAACTGGAGCAGATTCACGAGCGGGTCAAGGCACTGGCCGCGGCGCAGTCCGCCGACATCCGCACCCAACTGGTCAACACCGGCATCGACGTCATCGCCGGCCGGGGCGAGCTGATCGACCCCGAGCCGGGCCTAGCGCACCACCGGATTCAGGTCACCGAGCACGACGGCGCGCAGCGCGTGCTCGACGCCGACGTGGTGCTGATCGCCACCGGCGCCAGTCCGCGCACCCTGGCCCACGCCGAGCCTGACGGCGAGCGGATCCTGACCTGGCGCCAGCTCTACGACCTGCGCACGCTGCCCGAGCACCTGGTGGTGGTGGGCTCCGGGGTGACCGGCGCGGAGTTCGTCAACGCCTACACCGAACTCGGCGTGAAGGTGACGGTGGTGGCCAGCCGCGACCGGGTGCTGCCGCACGAGGACCCCGACGCGGCCCGGGTGCTGGAGCGCTCGTTCGCCGAGCGCGGCGTCACCCTGGTCAAAAACGCCCGGGCCGCCTCGGTGACCCGCGACGGCGACGGAGTGCTGGTCACCATGACCGACGGGCGCACCGTGACCGGCAGCCACGCGCTGATGACGGTCGGCTCGGTGCCCAACACCTCCGGGCTGGGCCTGGAGCGGGTCGGTATCGAACTCGGGCCCGGCAACTATCTGCCGGTGGACCGGGTGTCGCGGACGTCGGTTTCCGGGATCTACGCCGCCGGGGACTGCACCGGCCTGCTACCACTGGCCTCGGTGGCGGCCATGCAGGGCCGGATCGCGATGTATCACGCCCTGGGGGAAGCGGTGACCCCGATCCGGCTGCGCACGGTGGCAGCGGCGGTGTTCACCCGGCCCGAGATCGCCGCGGTCGGGGTCCCGCAGTCCCAGATCGACGACGGCACGGTGCCCGCGCGCACCGTCATGCTGCCGTTGCAGACCAACGCCCGGGCCAAGATGAGCCGGATGCGGCACGGTTTCCTCAAGTTGTTCTGCCGGCCGGCCACCGGGGTGGTGATCGGCGGGGTGGTGGTGGCCCCGATCGCCTCCGAGCTGATCCTGCCGATCGCGCTGGCGGTGCAGAACCGCATCACCGTGTCCGACCTGGCGCAGACGCTGGCGGTGTACCCGTCGCTGTCGGGCTCGCTCACCGAGGCCGGCCGCCGGTTGATGACGCACGACGATCTGGACTGAAGTTCCGAAGCCGTGAGGCCGGTGTCACACCCCGGCAGCCGACCCCCGCCACGTAGCCTGGCAGTCGTGAGCACGCTGGGACCTGACCAACGAGCACAAGCCTGGGAACGCCTCGGTACCGAGCAGTTCGACGTGGTGGTGATCGGCGGGGGCGTGGTGGGCACCGGGTGCGCGCTCGACGCCGCCACCCGTGGCCTCAAGGTGGCGCTCGTCGAGGCCCGGGACTTCGCCGCCGGCACCTCGAGCCGAAGCTCGAAGATGTTCCACGGCGGGCTGCGGTATCTCGAGCAACTGGAGTTCGGCCTGGTGCGCGAAGCGCTGCACGAACGCGAGTTGTCGCTGACCACGCTGGCGCCGCACCTGGTCAAACCGTTGCCGTTTCTCTACCCGCTGACCCAGCGCTGGTGGGAGCGGCCGTACGTGGCCGCCGGGATCTTCCTCTACGACCAGCTCGGTGGAGCCAAATCTGTTCCCGCGCAACGTCATCTGACCCGCGCCGGCGCGCTGCGGCTATGCCCGGGGCTCAAGCGCAGCGCGCTGATCGGCGGTATCCGCTACTACGACACCGTCGTCGACGACGCCCGGCACACCCTGACCGTCGGCCGTACCGCGGCGCACTACGGGGCCGTCATCCGCACCTCGACTCAGGTGGTGGCGCTGAAACGCGAAGGCGACCGGGTGACCGGGGTGGCCGTCCGCGACTCCGAGGACGGCGCGACCACCGAAGTGCACGGCCATGTCGTGGTCAACGCCACCGGGGTGTGGACCGATGAGATCCAGGCGCTGTCGCGCCAGCGCGGCCGCTTCCACGTCCGGGCCTCCAAGGGTGTGCACATCGTGGTGCCGCGCGACCGGATCGTCAGCGAGGCGGCGATCATCCTGCGCACCGAGAAGTCGGTGCTGTTCGTCATCCCGTGGGGCACGCACTGGATCATCGGCACCACCGACACCGACTGGAACCTGGACCTGGCTCACCCGGCCGCCACCAAGGCCGACATCGACTATCTGCTGACCAACGTCAACACCGCGCTGGCCACCCCGCTGAGCCACGCCGACATCGAGGGTGTCTACGCCGGGCTGCGGCCGCTGCTGGCCGGGGAGAACGACGACACCTCCAAGCTGTCGCGTGAGCACGCGGTGGCCGTGCCGGCGCCGGGCCTGGTGGCCATCGCCGGCGGCAAGTACACCACCTACCGGGTGATGGCCGCCGACGCGATCGACGCCGCCGCCGAGTACATCCCTACCCGGGTGGCGCCCTCGATCACCGAGAAGGTGCCGCTGCTGGGCGCCGACGGTTACTTCGCGCTGGTCAACCAGACCGAGCACGTCGGGGCGGAACAGGACCTGCACCCCTACCGAGTGCGCCACCTGCTGGACCGTTACGGCTCACTGATCCACGACGTGCTGGCGCTGGCCGACGGCAGTCCGGATCTGTTGGACCCGATCGCTGAGGCGCCCACCTATCTCAAGGTGGAAGTCGCCTACGCCGTGGCCGCCGAGGGCGCTTTGCACCTGGAGGACGTGCTGGCCCGGCGGACCCGGATCTCCATCGAATACGCCCACCGCGGGGTGAACTGCGCCCGCGAGGTCGCCGAGGTGATGGCTCCGGTGCTCGGCTGGGACGACGCCGCCGTCGAGGCGGAAGTGGCCAACTACACCGCCCGGGTGGAGGCGGAGATCCTGTCGCAGGAACAGCCCGACGACGCCTCTGCGGACGCGTTGCGCGCGAGGGCGCCCGAAGCCAGGACCGAGATTCTGGAGCCGATTCCGCTTCCATGAACTGGATTTCATTACTGGAGGGATGTTGTCCCTGAAAAATCCATGCGTTTAGTCTGAAATAATCATTAACATATGTTTGACAGTTATTTGTTAGGGCCATTACTTTCTGCCCATCAGCTGGATCACATGGGGGATCCGGGTACTGGGGAAGGTGGTCCATGTCGGATCTTTCGGGGGTGGCGCGCCCGCACGCGCTGGCGATCAAAGGCGGCACGCTGGCGGCCGCGACCGTTCTTGCCGGCGCCGGCCTGATCGGCGTCGCGACGGTCGGGCCCCAGCTCTCCGGTGCGCCGTTCGCCGCGGTGCAACACAATGTGGCGCTGGTGGATTTCCCGACGTTCGCCGAGAGTCTGCAGACCCTGCTCGACGACATGGGGATGGGCGACCTCAACGCGGTGCTGAGCGGGTTCGGCACCTTCACCGTCGACTCGCCGGTCTCGGGCTTCCTGGCCGCACTCAACCCCGAGGGCGTCACCTTGAACGGGCTGACCAACATGTTCGGGATCTCGCTGACCGAGCCGCTGTACAGCTCGACGGTCGACTCCCTGCTGGGTCAGGGCAGCCTGTTCCTGGTCGACGGCGTGCCGATCGGCAACCTCGACCTCGGTGACCTGATCGATCTCGTGCTGGGCGACGGCGCCGGCGAGCATTCGCTGACCGACCTGGCCGACGCGGTAGGGCTGGGCTCGATGCTCAGCCAGTACTGGAGCCTGATCAGCGCGCTCGGGCTGGAGAACTTGAATGTTCTCAACTGCACGCTGACCTGCGGCGGCCTCCTTAGCATCGACACCCACCCCGATCTGACGCTCAACAGCTCGCTGGTCGACTGGCTGAGTGCGATAGTGACGGTTCCCACCACGGACGTCACCCAGCACGCAGATACGCTCAACCCATTTGGCGGCACCACTACCGTCGTGCCGGACAGCGGCTACACCCTCGGCGAGTACCTGCACACACTGCCCGTCAGCGACACCGACAGCACGACCATGGATAACGCAACCCTGGGCTTGCTGTTCAACCTGACGCCGGGCCAGACCTGGGACGAGTACGTCTCCAACTTCCCGTTCGGCGGGACGCTGTTGGACCCCTCCGGCGAAACGTGGGGCGAGCAGACCCTGGGCACCCTGCTCAGCAGCTTCCTGCCCGATGACAGCACCCTGGCCATCACCGGGGACACGCCTATCACCGACATCCTGGAGGCCTTCGGCCTGCTGAACTGGTAGCAGCTAACCCCCTCACAGCACCGCACCCGGACCCCTCGCCGGGTGCGGTGTTGTCTTCGTCACAGCGCCCGAAAAAACAAGACTGCTTGCTTTGCTAGCAATTTGCTAACGGCACGGTGCGTATTTCGCTCGTGGGTCGGTATTGGACAGTATTTGGACACCGTAAATTTCATACCATCGGACCGTTATCGCCGGATGTTAATGCTCGTTCGGCATTGCGTTGGTTTCAAGGCGTTCCGGCAGTCTGCAATACCTAGAAAATGCTGAGCGAACTGTTATCGCACATCGACATGTGACACGGTGCGACATTCGGTTCTCCCGCCCCAGGGCTTCGCCGATTAGGAGTGTGAGCTGGGAGATTCCTGCGAATTTCGATTGCTGACGCACACGCAAGAACTCTGCGATCCAGTTGACACCAGCCTGAGTACCTAATAAGTTAATGCTCGTTGTTGAAACCACAACGCGATTTTGTTTGATCCCTGAAGGGGGCCTGATACATGTCCACTGCTTCAATTGATACGCCGATGGCGCCACGCGGTTTCGTAGCGAAAGCCGGAGTATTCGCCGCCGGAACCGCATTAGCCGGTGCGGTTGTGTTTGGCGGCGCGGCCGTTGCTCCGACGGTCACCGCCGGCCTTTCCGCGTCGGTCCAGCACGAGGTGACGCTGAACGCCTTCCCGACCTTCACCGAGAGCCTGCAGACCCTGCTGGACACCCTCGAGTTCGGCACGATGGGTCAGGTGCTGGGCCTGTTCGGCGAGGACATCAGCACCAGCTCAACCCTCGCCGCCCTGCTGGCCACGCTGAACCCGGACGGCCTGACGCTCGACGACGTCACCAACAACCTGTTCTCCAGCGATATCAGTTCGCTGCTGGCCGACGTGCAGATCCCCATCGGCGGCGGCGCCACCGCCGCGCTCGGTGAGGTGCCGATCGACGCCCTGATCGGTACCTTCATCGGCGGTACCGGCGCCAACGAGAGCATCGGCGACGTGCTGACCGCCCTCGGTCTCGGGCCGTACGTCGGCCTGCTGGACCTGCCGTTCCTCGACCTGTCGCCGAACCTCACGGTGGCCGAGCTGCTCAGCGACATGCTGGGCATCGACAGCGACACCACGCTGGACAGCCTGGTGATCGGTAACGGACAGACGCTGGGCGACGCGACTCTCGGTGGCCTGTTCGGCATCGACGGCAGCACGCCTTGGGACCAGTTCCTGGACAACATGACCGTCGGCGGAACGATCATCGACCCCGACGGCACGGGCATCCTGGGCGATGAGACGCTGGGCGCCCTGCTGACCAGCCTGCTCGGCGTGGGTGCCGACCCGGTGACCGACGCCACCACGCTGACCGATTTCCTGGGCGACCTGGGCATCTTCAGCATGCTGGGTCTCGGCTGAGCGGAGTAGTTCACCGCGACTAGGGGACGCATCGGCCACAACCCCCGACGGTTGTGGCCGATGTGTCGTTTCACGGGTGCTCGTCATACTGATGACCATGGCGTCTCACCGACGTCCCGCCCCGTTGCCGGTGCGTGACGGCCTGGGCCCGGCCCGCCTGCGGCTGCACGGCGGGCCGGTGGCCGCCGAGTTGCGCGACCGATTCGGCGCCGCGGCGGCGGCCAAGGTCGCCGCCGGCGAGGTGCTGACCGCCGACGGCGCAGTGGTCGACGAGACGACGGTGCTGCCGGCCGGTGCCCACATCTTCTGGTACCGGGAGCTGCCCGATGAGGTTCCGGTACCGTTCGACATCCCGGTGCTGCACCGCGACGACGACCTGGTGGTGGTCGACAAGCCGCACTTTCTGGCGACCATGCCCAGGGGCCGCCACGTGGCCCAGACCGCACTGGTGCGTTTGCGACGTGAGCTGGGGCTGCCCGAGTTGAGCCCGGCGCACCGCCTGGACCGCCTCACCGCCGGGGTCTTGCTGTTCACCACCCGGCGCGAGCTGCGCGGGCCCTATCAGACGCTGTTCGCCCGCGGCGCGGTGCGCAAGCAATACCTGGCCCGCTCGTCGGCGCCGCCGACCGGGGAGTTTCCCCGGCTGGTGCGCAGCCGGATCGTCAAACGGCGCGGCTGCCTGCAGGCTTGTGAGGAACCCGGCGAGCCCAATGCCGAGACGCTGGTCGAAGCGCTGGACCCACCCAACAGTGGCTGCTATCGGCTGACCCCGCGCACCGGGCGGACCCATCAGTTGCGGGTGCACCTGGCCTCGCTCGGACTGCCCATCGACGGTGATCCGCTGTACCCGCGGGTCGTCGAGGTCGCCGCGGACGACTTCTCCACCCCGCTGTGCCTGCTGGCCCACCGGCTCGAGTTCGAGGACCCGTTCACCGGACGGCGGCGCTGCTTCGTCAGCGGCCGCGCGTTTCAGCGCTGAGCGTGCCGGGTACAGCAAGGCACGACAGAGCAGAGGGGAGCCTGATTCTGATGAAGGCACACGGCAGGATGGCGATCGCGGTGCTCGGCAGCGCAGCGGCGCTGGTCGCAGCGGGTTGCAGCGGTACCAAAGAAGAAGCTCCGACCAGCACCACGACCACCACGACCGAGACCACGACCACCACGATGGAGACCACGCCGCTGGAGCCGGCACCCGGCGAGCCCGGCGGCCCCGGCGGCGGTGGTGAGATTCCCGGCGGCCCCACCGGCGGTGGTGGGCCCGGCGGTGGTGGCGGTGAGATTCCGGGTGGCCCGACCGGTGGTGGCGGGCCCGGTGGTGGTGGCGGCCAGATACCGGGCGGCCCGACCGGTAGTGGTGGGCCCGGTGGTGGTGGCGGTCAGATTCCGGGCGGCCCGACCGGCTGGGGCGGTCCCGGCGGAGGCGGGGGCTGCGTGCCCGGTGTGGGTTGCGGCGGGTGGCCGTGATCGGCAACCGGCGAACTCACCGCTGACACGACCCGCACCAGTAGCTGACGCGCTCACCGCCGCGGTCGCATTCCAGCGGGGTGCCGCAGCGCCGGCACGGCTGCCCGGCCCGGCCGTACACCCACAGCTGACGGCCCCGGCGGGTATCGCCGGTGGTGCAGCGGGTCCACCGCAGCCGGTTGGCCCACAGCATGTCGTGCGCTCGAGCCACCAAGCGGGCCGGATCCGCCAGCGCCGCCACCGGGGTGGTCGGCAATCGACCGACGACGAAGCACAGTTCGTTGCAGTAGACGTTGCCGATGCCGGCCAGCACGGTCTGATCCAGCAGTGCCGCCGCCAGCGGACGGTGGGGACCGGCCACCAGGTTGGCGAGCGCGATGTCGGGATCCCAGTCGGCGCCGAGCAGATCCGGACCCAGATGCGCGACGGCCTCGCCGTCGCGGTCGCGGTCCAGCACCTCCAGTACGCCCAGGTCGATGCCCAGGGCGCGAACGGGGCCTGCCTCCAAGCAGATTCGCACCCGATGGTCGAGCGGGCCGCGGGTGATCCGCCAGCTGCCCTCCATCTTCAGATGCGAGTGGATACTGGCCCGCCCGGCGCGGATGAACAAATGCTTGCCGCGGCTGATCACCTCATCCACCCGCTGACCGGTCAGGTCGACCGTCGCATAGCGGGGGACCCGGATGTCGCAGCGGGTCAAGGTCTTTCCCCTCAGAGCGTCGTCAAGCACGGCGGCGGTGTGAAAGACGGTGTCACCCTCGGGCATCAGCGCAGTCGCAATCCCCGTGGGGTGCGGGAGAACCCGGCCTCGGTCAACGCGGCCAGCGTCGGCGAATCGTGAAGCTCCAGCACAGCGGTGCCGTCCACCCGCTCGAGGAGAATCCCGTCGACCCGGCGGTCGGCGATCAGCCCGGCCAGCGCTCCGGCGGCGGCGCGCTGGGCCTCGGCGGCATCGGTGTCCGTGGCGAAGTTCAGCAGCGACCGGCCGCCGCGCTCGAGGAACCACACCAGCGCTCCGTCGACGATCACCACCAGCGCTCCCGCCTTGCGGCCCGGGCGGGCGGTGCCGGGATGGGCCGGCCAACTCAGAGCCGCCCCGTACGGGTTGGCCGGGTCGGCGGCGGCCAGGGCCACCGCGTGGTACTCCGGGCGGGCCGGGTCGACACCATCGAGGTACCCGCGCAGTCGGTCCACGGTCGAGGCGAGGGCGAACTGGGCCGCGCCCAATGATTCGATGAAGTAACCCCGCTGGCAGCGCCCGGCTTCCTCGAACGCCGTCAGCACCTTGTAGAGGGTGCCGAATCCGCCCGGCACCGCTTCGGCGGCCACCGCGCCGCGGGTCAATACCCCGTAGCGGTGCAACAGCAGCTCGGCGGTGTGATGCCCGCGCATCGTGGAATCCTGTTCCGGTGCAAGCAGCCTCGACCAACGCCCGGCCACGGTCGGGTCGGCGGCTCGGGTGGAGGCGTGGGCGACGTGAAAGCGGCTCAGCCGAGGCGGGCGCTTGGTTCGGTGCGCGGGGGTTCCGCGCCGGGTTCCGGTCAGCACCGCCCGCACCGGGGCGAAGGTGTCACCGGTGACCCATCCCGCCCAGATCAATTCCCACAGGGCGGTTTTCAGCGCTGTCGAGTCCGCTTCGCCGCCTTCACCGCAGAGCTGACGGAAGAAGAACGCGCCGCCACCGTCGAGCAGGTCCAGGATCCTGCGGTGGGTGTCGCCGAATTCGATCGGGGCGCCGGGAGTCAAGGTCAACGGCGCCGAATCGGCGGTGTGGAAGGTGATCCAGCCGTCGGCGGCCAAAGCGCTGCCGGCCGGGGCGCCCGCACCGGCCCACAGCACCTCACCGGAGGCCAGCAGTTCGTCGAGCATGGCCGGGGAGTAGTCACGCACGCGCGTTCCCAGTATCAGCGGCTCGACCGCCGAGGCCGGCAGCGGCACGCCCGCCAGCTGCTCGATCACCCCGGCCAGCCCGTCGAGTCCGGATGCTGCGCCTATCTGTTGCCAGTCCGGCAGGAAACGCGCGTAGGCGGTCGGGGACACCGGTTCGATCGCCGAACGCAGCGCGGCCAGCGACCGGCGCCGCAGAATCCGCAGCACCTCGGCGTCGCACCACTGCTCGCCCGGGGAGTCCGGGAAGTCCGCGAACTCCCCGCGCACCACGCGTCCGTCGGCGGCCAGCCGTCCCAGCGCATCAGCGGCCACTCGGGGACCCAGCCCGAATCGCTCGGCGGCCTGCCCGGTGGTGAACGGTCCGTGGGTGCGGGCGAAGCGGCCCAGCAGTTCACTCAGTGGGTCGGCGACCGGCTCGGTGAAACCGGCCGGCACCCCGGGCGGCACCGCCACCCCGATGCCGTCGCGCAGCCGGCCGATGTCCTCGATGGCGATCCACCAGCTGCGCCCGGCGAACGACACCGTCAGCACCCGCCGGTCGGCGAGCAGATGCTCCAGCCAACCGCTCACATCCACGGTGCCGTCGGGTGTGCCCGCGCGCTGCGCGATCTCCTCGACGGTGAGCGGGCCCAGCAGCCGCAGCAGATCCGCGACCCCCTCGGCGTCGCGGGCGGCCTTCTCCGGGGTCAGGTGCTGCAACTGGCGGGTGGTGGCGGTGACGACGGCGGGATCGAGCAACTCGCGCAGCTCCACCCGGCCCAGCAGTTGTGCCAGCAGCGTGGGATCCAGCGCCAGCGCCGCCGCGCGGCGCTCGGCCAACGGGCTGTCGCCCTCGTAGATGAACGCCCCGACGTAGCCGAACAACAACGACGCCGCGAACGGTGACGGGGTGGCCGTCTCGACCTGCGCCACCTGCACCCGGCGCTGCGCGATCCGCGCCATCAGGTCGGTCAGTGCCGGGACGTCGTAGACGTCCTGCAGGCATTCGCGCACGGTCTCCAGCACTATCGGGAATGCGGGGTATCTGCGCGCCACGTCCAGCAATTGGGCGGCCCGCTGGCGTTGCTGCCACAACGGTGTGCGGCGGCCCGGGTGCCGTCGCGGCAACAGCAGCGCCCGGGCCGCGCATTCGCGGAACCGGCTGGCGAACAGTGCCGAGCCGCCCACCTCGGCGGTGACGATCGGCTCGATCTCCCCGGCGTCGAAGACGAACAGGTCCGCTCCGGGTGCCTCGGAGGCTGCGTCTGCGTCGGCGTCGGGCAGTCGCACCACGATGCCGTCGTCGGAGGCGGTCGGTTTCTCGTCGATGCCGTAGCGGTCGCGCAGCCGCCGGCCCACCGCCAGTGCCAGCGGCCCGTGCACCCGCAGGCCGTAGGGCGAGTGCAGCACCACCCGCCAGTCGCCGAGCTCGTCGCGGAACCGCTCCACCAGCAGCGTGGTGTCGGTGGGAACCCTTCCGGTGGCGGTGCGTTGGTCATCGAGCAGCCGCCACAGATTGTCGGTGGCGTAGTCATCGAAACCCAAACCGGCGCAGCGTTTGTCGAGTTCCGCGCGGTCGAGTCCGGCCAACTCGCCGGTGAACTTCCCCAGCGCGGCGCCGAGTTCGGCCGGTCGCCCGACGCCGTCGCCGTGCCAGAACGGCAGCCTGCCGGGCTGGCCGGGGGCCGGGGCCACCAGCACCCGGTCGTGGGTGATCTCGGTGATCCGCCAGCTGGTGGCGCCCAGCGAGATCACATCGCCGGGCCGCGACTCGTAGACCATCTCCTCGTCGAGTTCGCCCACCCGCGACGGTTTGGATGTCCCGGCCAGATACACCGCGAACAAGCCGCGATCCGGGATGGCGCCGCCGGAGGTGACGGCCAGCCGCTGGGCGCCGGGCCGGCCGGTCAGGGTGCCGGAGTCGCGGTCGTAGACCAGCCGGGGCCGCAGCTCGGCGAACTCGGTCGACGGGTATTTTCCGGAGAGCAGATCCAGCGTCGCCTCGAATACGCTGCGGGGCAACGTCGCGAACGGGGCGCTGCGCCGCACCGTGTCGAACCAGGCCTCGGCGTCCAGCGGCTCCAGTGCAGCCGCGGCCACCGTGTGCTGGGCCAGAATGTCCAGCGGATTGGCCGGCACCGTCAACGTCTCGATCTGACCGGCCAGCATCCGCTGCACCGCGTTCGCGCAGCCGATCAGATCGGTGCGGTGCTTGGGAATGACCACCCCCCGGGAGATCTCCCCGACCTGATGTCCGGCCCGCCCGATGCGCTGCAGTCCGCTGGCCACCGACGGCGGCGCCTCGATCTGAATGACCAGGTCGACGGCGCCCATGTCGATGCCCAATTCCAGGCTCGAGGTCGCCACCACCGCCCGCAGCCGCCCGCTTTTGAGGTCTTCCTCGACCGCGGCACGGGTCTCCTTGGACACCGACCCGTGATGGGCTCGCGCCAACGGTGCCGGCGAGGCCGGGTCATCACAGCGCTCGGCGTGAATCTCGTTGAGACGCGCGGTCAATCGCTCGGCCAGGCGCCGCGAGTTGGCGAACACGATCGAAGAGTGATGCGCCTCGATCAGGTCGACTACGCGCTCCTCGACCTGAGGCCAGATGGTGCCCTCGGCGGGACTGGCCATGTCGGGCACCGGCACCTGCACCGTCAACTCGAACGTCTTGGCCGCCGGCGGCGCCACGATCCGGGTCGGGGACTGACCGGACAGAAAACGGGCCACCTCTTCGGCGGGACGCACGGTGGCGCTCAGCCCGATGCGCTGCGCGGGCCGGGCCAGTCGAGCGTCGAGGCGCTCCAGCGACAACGCCAGGTGGCTGCCGCGCTTGGTGCCCGCCACCGCGTGCACTTCGTCGACGATCACCGTCTGTACCCCGGTCAGGGTCTCCCGCGCCGCCGACGTCAGCATCAAAAACAGTGACTCGGGGGTGGTGATCAGGATGTCGGGGGGCTTGGCGATGAGTTCACGGCGCCGCGCCGCGGAGGTGTCGCCGGAACGCACCCCGACGGTGATGGCCGGGGCGGGCAGGCCACGGTGCGCAGCGATGCGGCCGATGCCGGCCAGGGGGGTGCGCAGGTTGCGTTCGACGTCGACGGCCAGCGCCTTGAGCGGAGACACGTACAGCACCCGGGTGCCACCCGAGGGCGGGTCCGGCTCCGCGGCCAGCCGGTCCAGGGCCCACAGGAACGCCGCCAGCGTCTTGCCGGACCCGGTGGGGGCGACCACCAGCGTGTTGTGTCCGTCGGCGATCGCCGACCAGGCCTGCTCCTGGGCCGTGGTGGGCGCGGTGAAGGTGCCGGTGAACCAGTCCTGGGTCAGCGCGGAGAACCGGGCCAGCGGGGTGGCGGGTTCTCGGCTCACCCCGCCATCGTGCCAACTTCGCGGCCGCGCTGCCGGGTGGTGCGGTTTTGTGCCGGTCGCAGCCGGGTATTCCGTCGTTCGGGGCACCGGTGAAGGGGGGCGGCATGACCGTTTTGGACGACAGGGCCCGGACGGCACGGCCGATTTTCGCCGACGTGGCACCGGCGCCGTCGCCTCCGGAGGCGCCCGCGCGCGACTGGACGTGGATCAACTGGACGTTGTCGCTGCTGACCGCGCCGGGCGCGGTGTTGTTGATGGCGTTCGCGCTGTCCAGGGTGGCGGGCACCGCGTTGTGCAGCACCGCGGGCTGCCCGGCGCCGAGGGTCAACGCCTCGCTGTTCGGCCTGCTCTACCACGGGGCGGCCGGTGTTGCGGCGGTGACGCTGTTCCTTGCCTTCTTCTTCGCGACGACACGCCGGCGCGGGATCGCGGTCTGGGCGTGCGGCTGGGTCCTGTTGGTAGCCGACCTGCTGGTCCTGGTCGCGGTGTTTTGATGCCCCGGTTCGTGCAACTGACCGCCGCCGCCGCCGGATGCGCGACCCTTGGGCTCACCGCCGGTCTGGTGGTGGCATCCGCCGATCCGCAGGAGGCGGTCAACACGACCTGCAGCTACTCCCAGGTGGTGTCGGCGATGACCGATCAGTCACCGGGGATCGCCGAGCAGTTCTACGCGACGCCGGCGGCGCAGTCCTGGCTGCAGAACTTTCTGGCCGCGCCGCCCCTGCAGCGTCAGCAGCTGGTCGAACAGGCAGAGAGCACCCCCGAGGCTCCCGAGTACGTCGCGCTGTGGGGCCCGCTGGCCAACGGTTGCGATTACTACTGAGCCGGCGTCCTCGACGCTCACTCCTCGACGTTGTAGAACGAGTCGCCGTCTTCGGGGCTGCCGGAGACTTGAGCGCGGTGTCGGCCGCCGGTGATCGCCCGGTCCGCCTCGTCCGATCCTGGGGGTGCCCCGGTGTCGGGTTGCTCGGCGGCCAGCTTGTCATCCCGTGACTCGTTGATCGCCGCGCCGCCCGGCTGCCAGCTCTCCGGTGGCGTGACGGTCGCATCCCCGTCGTCATTGCGAAGCTCGTCGGAGTCGGTGGCCTCGCTGGCCGGCAGCGTGTCGTCATCGGTGGTGTCGGTGGCGGGATCGACTTCGGGCTGATCGGTCATGTGCTTGGCGCTCTCGTTCGGTTTCCGAGGTCCGCGATCGGCTCAGTTGGCGATCGCCCATTGCGGTTGAGGCGACTCCGGTGTCATGTATCCGACGCCGCGGACCGTGTCGACGATCGACTCGTGTTCGGGGCCGAGTTTGGCGCGCAACCGCTGTACGTGGACGTCGACCTTGCGACGGCTGCCTCCGCCACCCCAGACCTCACGCAGCAGCCTGGTGCGGGTGAACGCCTGGCCCGCGTGCCGCACCAGATGGTTGAGCAGCTTGAACTCGGTGAGGGTGAGGTCGAGTTCGCGGTTCGACAGGGACGCGGTGTAGCTGTCCGGGTGGATGACGAGGTCGCCGAATTGCAGTGTGGTGTGGATTGATCCACGGCGGCGGGCCAGCGCCAAGCGCAGTCGCGCATGCGCCTCGGCAGGCCCCGCGGTGGCGACCAGAACATCGTCGACCTGCCAGTCGAGGTCGACCGCGGCGAAGTCTTCGGCGCTCACCACCGCAACCACCGCGGCCGACGGTAGCCAGGTGCACAGCCGCCGGCAGGTTTCACGCGAGATCGTCAGATCGGTGCAACCGTCCACCAGCACCGCTGTGGCGCTGTGGCAGTCGGCCGGGGCGGTGATGGCCAGTGGAGCGCGGACAACCGAATGCCCGAAGACGCGTAGGACCGACAGGGACTGTTCGAACTCGTCCCGGTCGGTCAGTAACAGAATGTCCATCGCCTGGCTCCCGCCCTCGGAAATTCCTCGGTGCCTTTCAAGGCACTATTACCCGCTACCGGGCGTGAATAACCGCCTAGCGATAGACCCGGCCCGCGCCGCGGGCCGGGCCTATCTTCCATCGGGCTACTGGTGGGACTGTTGGCGCGCCTCGGCCGCTTCCGCGCCGGCCCGGGCCGATTCGGCCTCGGCCTCACGCTTGGCGGCGTCGCGCTGCGCTTCACCCTTGTCCTGCTGTGCCTCGCCCTCGCGAGCCATCTCGTCGTTGCCGATCACAGTGCCGACGGCTTCCTTGGCCTTGCCTTTGACACCCTCGATCGTGCCGCGGATGCCTTCTTCGGGGCCGCTCTTCTTGTCGTCTGACATAAAATCCCTCCCTGATTTCGTGGATGCGACAGGCCCAGATGCTCGGTCGGCCCGCCACACCCGCAAGGCTTCCCGGCCGGTCGGCGGCCCAAACGTCGAATCGTCTTGACGCAGAGCCGATCAGCGCGGACGGTGGAGGAATGGAACGCCGCGTGCAACCGCGCCCCGGTGGCGACCGGTTGGGTCAGGAAGATGAAGAGGTCCGCTCGGCGATCAGGTTCGCCGGGGTGATTACCGCGGTCGGGGTGGCGTTCGTCTTGTTGGCGGCGTGGTGGACCAGCTCGTGTGAACCGGCCGCCGAAACCGTGGCGTGTGGCAGGCCGTACCGGGCCCTGCTCGCCGCGGGTGCGCCGGTGATCTTCGCCGCCGGCGGGGTGCGCGCATTCCTGCGTACCTACCGGGTGTGGCGAGCGCGTGGCACCTGGTGGGGGTGGCAGGGCGCCGGCTGGTTTCTGCTGTCATTGATGCTTCTCGTCCTGATTATGAGCGCTGGGCCGATCAGCGGTATGTCCTGATCAGACGCCCTTTGCGTCGGCTTCACTGCGGTATAGCTGTGAACATCCTGAAACACGGACGTTATTTAGATCACATCGAACTACGATAGTTTTTGGTAGCGCTCGGGTTCGCCACACAACGGACGGGACTCTCCGCGCGACCTCCGGATTGGCCGGACGAAGCAGAAAGGAAGACGCCATGGGCGACACGTTTCATGACCCCGTTGACCATGTCCGGACGACCCGGCCGCATGCCGGCCGTGCCGTGATCGACGTCATGGGCTGGCCGGGCTACACCCTGCTGGTGGTGAGCATGGTCGCCGGGGCCGGCTGCCTCACCGCGTTCGCCACCGGCCACGACCGTCAGGGCGCGGCGGTCGCCGCCTTCGCGGTGCTGGCCGGCGTGCTGGGCGCGTTGTGGCTGCTGATCGAGCACCGGCGGATCGGCAGGGTGAACAGGCAGTGGCACCTGGCGCACCCGGAGTTGCATCGGCAGCATTCGACCAGTTGATTTTCCGAACCCCAGACGGTCCGGCCGGTCATCCGGCCGGGCCGTTGTGTCGCTGCGCGATAAATCGATGGTTGAGTTGACCGATAACCGGGTACAGACCTCCCGTGACTAACCTCTGGGCGGCCGACCATGCGGTGATGACTGCGTGAATGGTCCATCGGTTCGCAGCGGTAATCTCGGTCCGACATCGCCGGGAGGCTCTATGACTGACATCCACAGCGACCGGACCTCACGGTCGTGTAGCGAGCGTGCCGTCGAATTGCGGGTCGCGCCACGGCTGGAGAATCTGGCGGTGGTGCGCATGCTCGTCGGCGCGATCGCGACCTACGAGGACCTCGACGTCGATACGGTGGCCGATCTCCGGCTGGCGATCGACGAGCTGTGTACCCAGTTGATCCGTTGCGCTGCCCCGAACGCGACGCTGAAAGTCGTCATCGACCCGAACGACGACGACATCGCGATCGAGGCCTCGGCGGCCGGTGACGGAGTCGAGGTGCTGACGCCGGGCAGCTTCAGCTGGCATGTGCTCACCTCGCTGGTGGATGACGTGCAAACCTTCCGCGTCGGCCCCGAATCCGACGGCGCGGGTGAGGTCTTCGGTGTGACGTTGACGACCCGGCGGGCGGAATCCAGGCGGTGACCCCGCGCGCCGCCGGGAGCGGCTCCCAATCAGGCTCGGAGTATTCCGACGTCGGGGACATGTTTCGTGAGCTGGCTCAATACGAGCCGGACTCCGCCGATTTCCGGAATCGCAAAGACAAGATCGTCGAGCGGTGCCTGCCGCTGGCCGACCACATCGCCCGCCGGTTCGAGGGCCGCGGCGAGCTGCGCGACGACCTGGTTCAGGTCGCGCGGGTGGGTCTGGTCAACGCCGTGACACGGTTCGACGTCGAGACCGGGTCGGATTTCGTCTCGTTCGCCGTCCCGACGATCATGGGCGAGGTCCGCCGCCATTTCCGGGACAACAGCTGGTCGGTCAAGGTGCCCCGACGGCTCAAGGAGCTGCACCTGCGGCTCGGGGCCGCCACCGCGGACCTGTCGCAGACGCTGGGCCGGGCGCCGACCGCCTCGGAACTCGCCCGTGATCTGGAGCTGAGTCGTGACGAGGTCGTCGAAGGGCTGGTCGCGGGCAGCTCCTACAACACCCTGTCCATCGACAGCGGCGGCAGCTCGGATGAGGATGACGTCCGCTCGATCGCCGACACCCTGGGCGACATCGACGCCGGGATGGACCGGATCGAGGATCGAGAAGCGTTACGGCCCTTGCTCAACGCACTGCCGGAACGGGAACGCACCGTGTTGATACTGCGATTTTTCGAGTCGATGACTCAGACCCAGATCGCCGAGCGGGTGGGCATCTCGCAGATGCACGTTTCGCGCCTGCTGGCCAAATCACTGGCCAAACTACGCGATCAGCTGGAGTAGCCGGCGGCGGCTCACCCACCCAGTACGTTCTGAGCCGACAGCGATGACATCACCTCGTCCAGCCCGTCGAAGCTCTCCCTCTTCAACGCCCGCAGGGTGTCCACCAGCCTCGGGTCGGCCCCGTTGCTTTGGGCGTGCTCGGCGAGTTCCGCCGCTGTGCCCGGGTAGTCGAAACCCTTGAGGCACATCTGAACGTGGGTCACATGAAACGCCATATCTGCGCAGTACCCGGCGATCCCGGGCCGGAAACACCCGCCGCACATCGCCGGCCTCATCAGTCACCCGCGGTCAGGCCGCGGGTGGCGGGGCCTTCCAGAAGCGTGCCGTCGGGGGCGAAACGCGACCCGTGCAACGGGCACTCCCAGGCCCGGTCGGCGTCGTTCCAGTTGACGATGCCGCCGAGGTGCGGGCAGACCGGCGAGACCCGGTGTTCGACGCCGTTCACCCGGCATTGGGCCTGCAGGTGCCACGGCGGTCCGCTGACCACACCGGCGGCGTCGTGCCCCAGACCCTGTCGGCCGATGCGGGCGGTCGGGGCGATCCACCCCTTTGCGAGATTGAATCCGACCTCCAGATTGGCCGTTATCGCGGTGGACAGGCCGCGCAGCTCGTGGGTGCTCCAACTGGCGAACGCCCGGTCCCATTCCGGACGCCTGCCCAGCAGCCGGCCCGACAACGCCAGCGCTGCGGCCGCCCCGTTGGTCATGCCCCATTTATTGAAACCCGTTGCCACGCAGATGGTGTCGCTGTCGGGAAGGATCGGCCCGACATAGGGAAGCTCGTCGGCGGGAGCGTAGTCCTGCGCCGACCACAGGTGGGTACGGGTCGCATCCGGGAAATGCCGCAGCGTCCACGACTCCAGTTCGGCCAGCGCATCGCCTGCGTGCTTGGCGCGACCGACGATGTGTCCCGCCCCGCCGACGACCAGCACCTCGGAGCCGTCTGACAGGGCGTAGCGCAGCGATCGGGTCGGCGAGTCGGTGGAGATCATCATCGCGCGGGTGATCTCGCCGGGCACGTCGAACGCCATGCAGTACGAGCGGTTGGGCTTGACCCGGGCGAAGAATCCGCCACGGTCCAGGACCGGGATGCCGGTGGCCAGCACCAGTCGGTTGGCCTGCAGTTCGCCGCGCACTCGCGGACCGTCGACCTGCAACCTCAATCCATCTCGGCCGCCGGAGACACGTTGCACCCGAGCGTGTTCCACCAGCTGTCCGCCGATGGCGAGAAACTCGGCGCGCAGCGCGTCGAGGAACTGCATCGGATCGAACTGCGCCTGCTCGCCCAGCCGCACCCCGCCGTGATAGGGAAACGGCACGTCGGCCCGCGCCTCCCAGGTCACCGGCAGATCCACCGCGCGGCACACGTCGAATTCGGCGCGCGCCGCCCGCACGCCCTGCTCGGACTGGGCGAAGGTGTAGGCGTCCTCGCGCTGCACCGCGACACCGCTTGCCGCACAGAACGACAGCAGCCAGTCCTGCCCGGCACGGTTGCCGTCCAGGTATGCACCCGCCATGTGCTTCCCGTGCTTGGCCGTTAATCGCGACAGCTGGGTGCCCTGCAGCAGGCTGATCTTGCCGGTGGTGTTACCGGTTGCGCAGGAACCGACGGTCCGGCCCTCTAGCACCAGCACTTCCCGGCCCGCTCGCGCCAGCAGAACCGCGGTCATCAATCCGGTGATACCGGCGCCCGCCACCACCACATCGGCGAACGCGGGCAGATCCTCCACGGTGGCCGAAGCCGGCGATGTCGCGATCCTGTCAGCGAGCCACAACGACGTCATGGTCGATCAGTTACCCGGTACCGCGCCGGTGAAACGTGCCCGGCGCCACCACGGTGGGTTTCGGCCGCGACGCGATGGGTATGCGATCGGTCGAATGCCGAGCTGATCCGGGAGGGAAACCGATGGACGCATTGACCTTTCTTCGTGCCGACCACGAAAGTGTGCTGGGCATGCTGGAAGTACTCGACGGCGCGCCGCGGGGCGACGGTGACCACGTGAGCGGCTTGGCGACCATGGTCACCAATCTGGTGATCGCCGAGTCGCAACACGAGGCGATCGAGGAACAACTGTTCTGGCCCGCGGTCCGGGCAGCGCTCGACGACGGCGACGCCTTGGCGGACCACGCCATCGGCCAGGAGGAAGCCGGCAAGGCGCTCCTGCAGCAGCTCGAGGACGGCCACCCCGGCGAGCCCGAGTATCACCGGGCGCTGGACGAATTCATCGCGGCGGCCCGTGAGCACATCGACTACGAGCAGAACGTGGTGTGGCCGCGATTCCAAACGGCGGTCAGCATCCACGACCTCGAGCAGTTGGGCGACAAACTGCAAACCGCCAAGAAGATCGCCCCGACCCGGCCGCACCCCAACGCCCCCTCCGGCGGGTTGGCCCAGAACACCCTGGGCGTGGCCGTTGGCGCCGTCGACCATCTGCGCGACCACCTGAGCGGCCGGACGGCGGACAACCCGCCCGATGCCCCCAAGAGCTGACCGTCCAAGAGCTGACCGTCGCGGCCGGCCGAGCGCCTAGTCCGGCGGTTCGTCCGGTGACCCGTGCCGGGGGCTCTCACGGGCCGGGGTCTCGTAATCGTGCTCCTTGGCGACCTTCTCGTCGAGCCGGTCGACGGTGTCCTCCAGGTCCTTCGCGTGATCCGGGCGCTCGTCACCGCGTCGTGTCATCGCTGCGGCCTTCCAATTACCCCGTGGCGCTGTGCTGTTCGTGCGCGAACGGCTTCTCGGACTGTACGGCGGGGCTACCGTCGGGGTTGTCCTGGGGACCGCGGTTCTGCCGTACGGAACCGCCGAGCCAATCCCGGGTCGGGCTCTTGACGTACTCCCACTCGATGCCCTTCGGCCAGGGCCCCTGCCCCTGGTTCCAGGGACCCCGGCTGGTCTCGCCCTCGGACATGTTGAACGCCACGTTCTGGAACCGCTCGTCGCCCGGTGCCTGCCCGGGTGGGAAGTTGACCGGCAGCTCGTTGAGGGCGGCGGTGAACTGCTGGAAGTGGGTGACCTCACGCGTCATCAGGAAGGTCAGGGTGTCCTGCACTCCGGGGTCGTCGGTGAACTGCTTGAGGTATTCGTAGACGACCTTGGCCCGGGACTCGGCGCCGAGATTGCTGCGCAGGTCCACCGAGGGGTCGCCGTTGGCGTTGATGTAGGCGCCGGTGAACGGGGTGCCCGCGGCGTTGCTCACGTGCGGACCGCCGCCGGTCTCAATGAAGTGCAGCGGGTTGAGCGCAACCTGGTGGATGATCTGATCGCGACCGTCGCCGTTGGCGACCGCCGGCATCCAGTCGCAGCGCTCGTTGGCATTCTTCAGGTCGTCGTTGAGGCCGTCGAGCAACAAGGTGATCAACGAACCCACCATCTCGAGGTGACTGAGCTCCTCGGTGGCGATGTCCATGAACAGGTCGTACATCTTCGGGTTCTTGCGACGCAGCAGGAACGCCTGGGTGAAATACTGCATCGCCGCCTTCAGTTCGCCGTTCTCACCACCGAACTGCTCCTGAAGCAGGTTGGCGAAGCGCGGATCCGGCCGCTCGACCCGGATCTCGAACTGCATCTCTTTGTTGTGGACGAACATGGCGGCTCCCTACACGGCGGTGGATCTGTTTCCGCGGCGTACCCGAATGCACCGCCGCCAAACCTGAGCGGCGGGGTGATCGGCGCGCGTTTGCGCCGCAATCCGGGCGGGTAGCCGGGCGGTGTTCTCAAGAGACGACGGAGGCGATCCGATGCGGGCAGTCACATGGCAGGGCAAGCGCAATGTCCAAGTCGACACCGTCCCGGATCCGGTGATCGAGAAGCCGACCGACGCGGTGATCGAGGTGACGACCACCAACATCTGCGGATCCGATCTGCACCTCTACGAGGTGCTCGGTGCGTTCATGGATTCCGGCGACATCATGGGCCACGAACCGATCGGTGTCGTCCAGGAGGTCGGTCGCGGGGTCAGCAACCTCAAGGTGGGTGACCGGGTGGTCATCCCGTTCCAGATCGCATGCGGGCACTGCTGGATGTGCCGCCAGGGCCTGCCGACCCAGTGCGACACCACCCGGGTGCGCGAGCAGGACACCGGTGCCGCGCTGTTCGGCTATTCCAAGCTCTACGGCCAGGTTCCGGGCGCGCAGGCACAGTACCTTCGGGTGCCCCAGGCGCAGTTCACCCACATCAAAGTGCCGGAGGGGCCGCCGGATTCGCGGTTCGTGTACCTGTCCGACGTGCTGCCGACCGCGATGCAGGCGGTGGACTATGCCGCGATACCCGATGGCGGGTCGGTGACCGTGCTGGGACTCGGGCCGATCGGCGACATGGCGGCCCGCATCGCCGCTCATCAGGGAGCCCGGGTGATCGGCGTAGACCTGGTGCCTGAGCGGCTGGGTCGGCTGTCTCGGCGGGGGATCGAAACCATCGACCTGCGTGAGGTATCCGACCTCGGCGAGGCGATCCGTGACCGCACCGACGAGCGGGGAACCGACGCGGTGATCGACGCCGTCGGCATGGAGGCGCACGGCTCCGGCGGCGCCAAGGCCGTGCAGCAGCTCAGCTCCCTGCTGCCGGACGCCGTCGCCGGCCCGTTGATCAGCAAGGCCGGAATCGACCGGCTCGCCGCGCTGTACTCCGCTATCGACGTCGTGCGCCGCGGCGGCACGGTGTCGATCGTCGGCGTCTACGGCGGCAAACTGGACCCGTTGCCGATGTTCACCTTGTTCGACAAGCAGATTCAGCTGAGGATGGGGCAGGCCAACGTCAAACCGCGGGTCGACCGGATGATGGCGCTGCTGACCGACGACGACCCGCTGGGTGTCGACACCTTCGCCACCCACGAACTGCCGCTGGAGCAGGCTCCGCACGCCTACGAGATATTTCAGGAGAAGCGCGACGGCGCGGTGAAAATCCTGCTCAAGCCGTGACAGCGCCGGCCAGCCGGTGCGCCGATTCGAACAGCAGCGCGTGCGCGAACGCCTGCGGCAGGTTGCCGCGCAACTGGCGCTGGCCCACGTCGTACTCCTCGGTGAGCAGTCCCGGCGGGCCGCACGCGGTGCGGCCCCGCTCGAACCACTGCAGCGCCGCAAGATCGTCGCCCTGCTGGTGATCGGCCAGCGCCATCACGAAGTTGCACAGCAGAAACGCGCCCTCGGCTTCACCGAGCGGGCGTTGGTCGGGCCGGTAGCGGTAGACGAAGCCGTCCCGGGTCAAATCAGCGCGCACCGCGGCCAGCGTGGCCAGCGTACGGGCATCGTCGCCGGGGACGGCTCCGCGCACACCGGGCAGCAGCAGGGCGGTGTCCACCCGAGAATCATCCGGTGCACGCTGCCACCTGCCGTCGGGGTGTAGGCAGTCGCTGCTGGTGTCGCTAACCAGCTTGTCGGCCAGTTGCTGCCAGTGGGCGCCCTCGCGAAGGGACGCCGTCCCGGCGATCTGGCGCAGACCCGCCGCACACATCAACCGCGAATGCGCCCAGCGGTGGTTGTCAAGCTCCCACACCCCGGCGTCAGCGTCGCCGCAACGCTTTTCGATCGCCGCCACCAGGGTGTGTACCGCACGCCAATGGGTGCCGTCCAACCGGTCCAGCCGGGCCGCGGCGGCCAGCAGCAGCAGCGCCTCCCCGAAACTGTCCAGCTGGAACTGGTCGCGTACCCAGTTGCCGGTTTTGGCCGCCGCGCCCGGGTAGCCGGGCAGCGACAGATCCTGTTCCGGCGGTGGCGCGGTGGCGTCGACGCAGTAGGCCGGCCGCAGGTCGGGCCCGTCGGTGAGCACCCGCTCGGTGACGAACCGGACGGCGTCATCGAGCAACGGATGGGGTCCTGCGACGGCGATCGCCTGCCCGGTGTAGCACTGGTCGCGGATCCAGCAGTAGCGGTAGTCGAAATTGCGCCCGGCCTCGGCCCGTTCCGGCAGCGACATCGTCGCGGCGGCAACCATCCCGCCGCCGCTGCTGGTCAAGCCGCGCAGCACCGCGTAGGCCTGCTGCGCGTCGACGTCGGCCACGGTGCCGGTGAGCTCCGGGACCGTTCGCGTCCACGCGCTTTCGGTGGCGAACCAGGTGTCGGCGGCGTGAACCGGCTCGGATGTCAGCTCGCGATCGGATAACTCCAGTACCAGATCGTGATCGCGGCCGGGAACCACGTCGATGCTCACGCGCAGCGAACCGTCGGCGGCGCGCTGAGCGTCGCCGCCTCCGGCCCACCGGAACCGGTGCGGCCCGGATCGTCCGGTCCAAATCCCGTCGGTGCACGACAACTTCGACATCTCGGTGGCGCCGAAATCGGCCCGAACGTCCAGCGCGACCTGCATCCGCACCGGCTGGTCGAGCGCTCGGATGCGGCGCAGCACCACCGCGGTGTCCGGGTCGCCGGGAAAGGCCAGCGCCTCGCGGCACTCGACGATCCCGTCGGTGGTGACCCAGCGGGACCGCCAGATCAACGACCGTTCCTCGTAGTGGCCGCCCCACACATAGCGTCGTTGCGGGGTGACGGCGTACAGTCCGGCGCCGCCCAGCAGTGAACTGAACACCGCCGGGCTGTCCCAGCGGGGCAGACACATCCAGCAGAAGTCCCCGCGGGGCCCGACCACGATCCCACGCTCACCGTCGGCGATCAGCGCGTACTGACGCAGTACCTGCGGGGGATACCGTTGCAGCAGCGAGTGGCAGGCGTCCATGTCCGGGTGCATACCCCCGGCCGGGGCCGGATAGTCACCGGGGTAGGAATCCCCCCGGGCGTGCCGGTGCCCGGTCCCCATTACAGCGGCTGATCTGAAAGTGTGTCGGGAGGCCTGAGGTGCGCGGCGGCGAAATCCGCCGCCTGGGCCGTCATCCCGTTAGCCGCATAGGCGGTGTGGGCCGCACCGTCGGCACCCGCTGAGCAGACCGGGTCGCCGGGGGCGCACAGGTCGATCGACTTGGCGGCGAAGCGCGGTCCGATCACCAGGGGTGGGGCGCCGAGGGAATTCAGGAACGCCGCCGACGGCCTGCCGAGCAATGCCACGGCGGCGATATGCCCGTCCGCCTGCGGTGGCAGCGGCGGCGGAAACCCGTCGGCTGCGGGCGCTGGTGCGGTGAGATAGCCGATGAGCGCCGCGCCCCGGGAGTACCCGCCGAGCACCAGTGTGGTGTCCGGGCAGCCCGCGACCATATCGCTGATGTGGCCGGCGGCGTCGGCGACCCCGGCGACAGTCGGGCCGAATTCGGATACGGACGGGAAATTGACGGGGTAGACACCCACCGGGCGGCCGCCGACCCGCCACCGCAGTGCGTCGATGAACTGCTGACCCATCCATCCGACGCCCGGCGGTTCGGCGGTGCCACGGGCGAACACCACCTCGACATCGGGGCAATCGGAGGCGACTGCGTCCCCGGCGGGCCACCAGGAGACCAGCGTGCAACCCGCCAGGCCGACCGCAGCGAGTATTCGAGTAATCACAGCATTTCGTCCGATACCCACATCTGCTTCTCGGCAAACCGTGGGTTTAGCTCGACCGAAAACGGCAAGCCTACCTCCGTACCGTCACCGAACGGGACATGAGTCGAAGGGGAGAAATCAATGATCACAACGTCTTTGACCAGGCTGGCCGCCGCTGTCGGCGGCGTGGCCTTGGCGCTGTCCGCGGCGGGGGTCGCGTCCGCGGATCCGGCGCAGGATCCGGCGGTCAGCACCACCTGCAGCTACTCACAGGTGGTGGCGGCGATGAACGCGCAATCGCCGGAAACTGCAGCACAATTCAACGCCACGCCCATGGCGCAATCGTTCTTGCAGAATTTCCTCGCCTCACCGCCGCCGCAGCGTGAGCAGATGCTTCAGCAGGCCCAGGGCGTGCCCGAAGCCGCGCAGTTCGTCAACCTGGTCGGACCCATCGCCAAGACCTGCAACAAGTACTGAGTGATGGTTCAGTCGACCGGCGCCGGCAACGCCATTGCGGACGCGGCCAAGCGGGAGGCCGACGCGTACAGCGGCGACAACCCACGGCCGTTGGGGGGATATGTGATGGCGTTGCTGGTGTACGGGGGGTTGGTCGCGGCGGTGACGGTGGCCGCCGCGGCCACCGGTCGGCGTCTGCCGCAGCGGTGGGCGGCCGGCGACCTGCTGACGGTGACCGTGGGTACCCATAAACTCTCCCGAACGCTCACCAAGGACGCGGTGACCAGCCCGCTGCGGGCGCCGTTCGCCCGTTACGCGGGTACCGGCGGACCCGCCGAGGTGATGGAGGAGACCCGCCATTCAACGCAGTTGCGCCACAGCCTGGGGGAGCTGTTGACGTGCCCGTTCTGCCTGGATATGTGGGCGGTCACCGCGTTCACCGCCGGGCTGGTGTTCGCGCCCCGGCCGACTCGGCTGGTGGCCGGCACCTTCACCGCACTGGCCGGCGCGGATTTCCTGCAACTGGCCTACGCGAAAGCTCAGCAGCTCGCCGAGCAGTAACCGATCGAAAGATCCCCTCGAGATGGTCACCGGTTGTTTCCCTTTCGCCTCGCCGCGGGCGGCCCACCCATGAGCAGTATCGCGTTCAACCTGCCGCGGTCGGTGACGTTGGCCGCCGACCTCGCGCTGCTAGGGGTGGCTGCCACTCACGGGTACGTGCTGGCCACCACGCCCGGACCGCCGGGGTACTTCATTGCGTACTGCGTCGCGATGATCATCGGCTGCCTGGCCGCCGCCGCGATCGCCTGGATCGACATCGACGACATCGTGCCGGGCTGGGGGTGGTGGGCCGGCAGTGTCCTCTGCGCCGCGTTCGTGATCGGCTACCTGATCAGCCGGCTGGTGAGCCTGCCGGGCCTGCCGGCCTTGACCGGTCGGTGGGACATCGCGCCGGGGAACCTCGCGCTGGCCTGCGCCGGCGCCTTCCTCGCATTGCATCTGACAGTGCTGGCCGGCATCAACGTGGCATTCGGGCAGCGCAGGGCGTGGTACTACTGATGACACTCGACTACCCCGCCTGGCTGCGCGTCGACCACTGGCTCAACGTGTTGTTCCTGACGCTGCTGCTGCGCAGCGGAATCGAGATCTTGTCCACGCATCCGAAGCTCTACCGCCACGAAGACAGTGCCCCCGGAACCCAGTGGGCCAAGTTCACCGGAAAAGTGATGCCGAAGGACAAGCTGTACGACACCTTGGATGAGGAGGAGGACTACCACCCGATCATCGCGCTGCCGGGACACGCGCAGCTCGGCATCGGCCGGCATTGGCACTTCGCCGCGGTCATCGGCTGGATCGTGGTGGGATCGTCCTACTACATCCTGCTTTTCGCGACCGGGCAGTGGCACCGGTACTGGCCGTATTCCTGGTCGATCTTCCCCGAGGCGTGGAACGACATCGTCACCTATCTCAGCTTTAACCTGCCGCCACTGCTGCCCGGCGAACCGTTGGACGCGATCCAGAAGCTGACCTACGCGGGTGTGATCTTCGGACTGGCGCCGTTTCAGATCCTCACCGGTGCCGCGCAGTCACCGGCGATCGAGGCCCGGTTCCCAAGGTATGTGCGGTTGTTCGGCGGCCGGCAGTCCGCCCGCAGCCTGCACTTCCTCGGCCTGGCGGCGTTTCTGGTGTTCATCGCGATCCACCTGTCGATGGTGTTCTTCTGGGGTTGGGGCCGGCTGACAGCGTTGATGATCTTCGGCTCGATCCGCAACACCCATTGGGCGACCGTGCTGTCCCTGCTCATCATCACGGTGGTCGTCACCGTCCATGTGGCGGCGACGGTGTGGAGCCAGCGCAGCCCGGCGTCGGTGCGGCGGGTGCTCGGCGCGGTGATCAGCGTGCCCCGCAAGGGCCTGCTGCGCCGGTTGGATTCGCGCCAGGATTACCCGCGTCGAGCGCTGTCGGCCGAGCACCGCGTCAATGGCAAGCCCCCGACCGCCGAGAACTACAAGGTGATGGCGGTGCACAACTTCGTCGATTGGCGGCTGCGGGTCGGCGGGCTGGTGGAGCAACCGGTGATATTGGATTTGGCCGGGTTGCGCGCACTGGCCGAACCGCAGACCCAACGGGTGCTGCACAACTGCGTGCAGGGCTGGACGTCGATCGGTGAGTGGACCGGACTTCCGCTGGGCACCCTGGTGGATCTGGTGCGGCCGTTGCCGCAGGCCCGCTACGTCTGCTTTATGAGCATGCAGGACAACAGCACCGACGAACCGAGCGCACACGGTGGCGGTCAGTTCTACGAGGTTTTAGACCTGAAGCTGGCCCACAAACCGCAGATGCTGTTGGCCTACGCGATGAACGGCGAACCGCTGCCGATCAAGCACGGGGCGCCGTTGCGACTGCGGGCCGAGACGCAGGTGGGTTTCAAAATGGCCAAGTGGATCAATCAGATCGAGTTCGTCGACGACTACGCCCAAATCGGGAAGGGACGTGGTGGCTGGCGCGAGGACAACGTCTACTACGGCATGGACGGAGAGATCTAGAGGTGACCGCCACCGCAGACGCGCAATCCCGTCCGGAACTTGTCGGCTTGGACGAGGCCGCCCGCGATCGGGTATCGGAGTTGGTGACGGTGCGCGGCGGGCGCTGCGCGGCCTGCGGTGGCACGGAGTTCGAGGTCGGCCAAGCGCTGTATCTGGGGTTTCTGTTCCTCGACGAAGACGACGACGCCTACCTGGTCGCCCTGACCTGCCGTGAGGCGTCCTGCCCGCAACCGCGAACGGCGATCCGGTTGCACCACAAAGAATTTCTCGCTAGATAGGCAGTTGGGGGCGGGCCAGGCCGAACCGCTCCACCAGCTCGGTCACGCCCCGCAACTCCTCGCAGACCGCCGCGAAACGGCGCTCGGCGTCCTCGCCGAGCAGGCCGCGGTCGTGGTAATAGACCAGTCGGCGCAGCCGGCCGGCCAGCGCGGTGCCCCACCGGATGCTCAGGTCGTAGATGTCCTCGTCGTCGACCTGCGCACGGCGCCCCAGTTCGCGCAGCGCGCGCAGCTGTTCGGTCAGCACCGCGACGTCGTCGTCGATGCTGATCCGCTGCGTCGTGCTCAATCGGCCTCCCGGAAAACAGTTCTCACAGTCTCGGTTTGGCGACACTGACCACGACCGGCTGACCCCGCAGGGTCAGATACACCCGATCGGCGCCGACCGCCATTCCGGACAGAGGTGCGGACCGGGCCGGCCCGGACGGTAGACCGGCCCGGTAGTCGATGACGCGCAGCATCGCGATGCTGGCGTGGGGGAAACCGGTGACGCTCGCCGACTCGAAAACCGTCACGTCGGTGTCGGTGGCGGCATACACCCGGGTCTCGTCGGAACCGAGATAGCGGATCGGAGAGGAGACCGGCGCGCGGCCGATCTCCTGTAATTCTTCTCCGCCGCGAGCGGACTCGACGGTGTAGAGCGTGTCGCGGGCGGCGTCGGCCAGATACAGCCGGCTCGTCGCCGTGCCGTCTCCGGCTGCGGCGACGACCTCGGCGTCGTAGCTGCCGCGCTGCTCCGGCGGCGACTGTCGCTGGAAAGACGCCTTGTAGTAAGAGACTCCGGACGGACCGTGGACATGGTACTCGATTGCGCGCCCGCGATTGGCGCCGTCGACGACACCGGCGGCGCCCGCGGCCACCCGAGCGGCCGGCAGTTGCCGCAGACCGAACTCCTCGACGGGGGTCACCGTCGATCCGTCGGCGGACAGCGCGAGCAGTATCCGCATACCCGAGACTTCCGACAGATAGGACGGGGCCGGCCCGGCGTCGATGTCGCCGACCTGCCGCAAGCCGGTCAACTCGACCGCCGCGACCCGGCCGCGGGCCGGCTGCGGTACGAACACGGTCCGGTCATCGGCGCGGCTGATCTGTACATTGCGCCCGGCGTCCAGTGGCACCGACAGCCGGGTGATGACCGCGCCGGGGTCGTCGGCGTGATCGACCGCCGCCAATCGGCCGTCCTCGGTGAGGGCGACGAGGGACCCGGTGCGATATGACCACACCGGATCGCGCAGCGGCGTCTGCACCCGCACCGATACGCTTTCCGGTGCACTGTGCAACGACCGTCCCGGTGTCGAGCAGCCGGCACACGCGAGGGCGGCGACGATCGCCGCGCAATACCAGGTCCGCCAGCTCATCCCGCCCGGGTACCCGCGGTGTGCGCCGGCTACACCGGTCCGTTTGTGCGATTGGGCCATCGGGTATGGGGGAGGTGTCCCGTATTACGGAGAGGGGAGTTCAATGTCTGAACCGCAAGCGGGCCGCCGGGTCGCGTTCCTGGTGGCGCCCGAAGGCGCCGAGGAGGTCGAGCTGACCGAGCCGTGGCGGGCGGTCGCCAGGGCCGGGGGCTGCCCGGTGCTGGTGTCGACGACCACCGGGCCGGTGCAGGCCTTCAACCATCTGGACCGCGGGGACCAATTCGACGTGGACCGGGTGGTCGACGACGTCTCAGCGGACGACTTCGACGCGCTGGTCCTGCCGGGTGGGGTAGCCAACCCGGACCAGTTGCGCACCGACGGACGCGCGGTCGCGTTCGTGCGGGAATTCTTCAACGCCGGCAAGCCGGTCGCGGTCATCTGCCATGGCCCATGGATCCTGGTGGAAGCCGGAGTCCTTGCCGGGCGGCGGATCACGTCGTGGCCGAGCCTGCGCACCGACATCGTCAACGCAGGCGGAGAATGGGTCGATGAGGAGCTGGTGCGTTGCGATTGCGGGCCGTCGATCCTGCTGTCGAGCCGCAAGCCCGACGATCTGCCGGCGTTCTGTGAGGCGTTGGTGGCTGAGCTTGCGTCGCAAGAGGTAACCCTGTGACCGGAGAACCCATGCCGGTACCGGTACAGACCGGCGATGACCACCGCGCGCGGCTCTGGGTCAACTGGGTCGCGGCCCTGTTGACCGCCGCCGGCGCCGCCCTGGTGATGGTTGTCGCGACGGGTGCGGTGATGAGCACCGCCGCGTGCAGCACCGCTGAGTGTCCCGACCTCGGCCCCGGCGGCGTCGTGTTCGGGGTGTTGTATTACGGGGCGCCGGTCATCGCGGCGCTGACCATCCTGGCCTCGTTCTGGACGGCGAAACGGCGTCGTGGGTTCGTTGTCCCGCTGATTGGTTGGGCGCTGTTGGCCTTGGACCTGCTGGCGCTGGTCATCGCGTTTCGGCGCTGACCGGAGCTAGGACGTCAGGACTTGCGGCGCAAGTTCTTTGAGCATGGTGTTGGCCCACTCCATCTGCCGCAGTGTCTCCGGGTGGCACTGGGTAGCAAGCTCGAGCAGGTCGGTGTCGCGGGCGGCCTGGGCACCCTGGACGAGCAGCTCCCAGTCGACCGACACCGCGGCGGCGTGCAGGTACACGCTGCGCAGGTCGGCAAGCAGGAGCAGTCCTGGTTCGGGTCGCCGGCCGAGCGCCACGCTGGCCATCTTCCGCACCGACGACATGACCTGCCCGATCCGCGGGGGCGAATCGGCCAGCCGCACTCCATGACTCGTTCCGGCCTCCGTGATCCGTCGGACGTGGTCGTCCGACCAACCCGCGAGATCAGCGCAGAGGTGAAAGACGTCGTGGTCGGCCTGGTGCCGCTCCCCGACGCGCCGGAACCGCCTGCCCAGCGACGTTTCGGAGCGGTGCAGTTCCCGCAACGCGAGGTCGAGTTTCACCAGCCGCTCCGGTCTGCGTTGGCACCCCGGCTGATGCGCACCACCGAAGTCTTGAAGTGTGGCTGTTTGGACACGGGGTCCCAGTCGGTGATGGTCAGTTCATTGGCCGCGCGATGGTGGCCGTCGTCGTCGGCGTCCCAGTAGCCGTAGTGAAACGGCAAGAACGCCACCCCGTCCCGGATGCCGCCCACCTGGGCGCGGGCCTGCACGCAGCCGCGCGGCGAGCGGATGACGGCCAGGTCTCCGTCCCGGATCCCGCGACGGCCGGCATCGCCGGCCGACAGTTGTACCCACACCTGCGGTGCCGCGTCGTTGAGTTGAGGCGCGCGACCGGTCTTGGTGCGGGTATGGAAGTGATAGACGGTGCGGCCGGTCGTCAGCCACAGTTCGTCGTCGTCGACAGGCCGCTCATGCGGTGGGGTGTAACCGGCGGGCCGCAGCATCGCCTTGCCGTCCGGGTTGGCTGCGCGATACTGGGTGGGTTCGATCGAGCCGCCGGTGATCAGATCTTTGCCGTAGCTCTCGCAGTCGTCCGGCTTACTCCAGAACTCGCCGTCGGTATACAAGCGTTCGGTGCCGTCGGGATGCTCAGCGTTGCACGGCCATTGGATGCCACTGCTGCCGCGCAGCTTCTCATAACTCAATCCGGTGTAGTCGCAAGGGCGGCCCGCACTGCACCGCTTCCAGGCCTCGAACGTCGCCTCCGGGTCTCGCCATGCGATCAGCGGGGCGCCGTCGGAATCGCGGAAGTCCATCCGCTCGGCGTAGTCGCAGAAGATCTCCAGGTCGGGGCGGGCCTGCCCGGGAGGGTCCACCGCCTTATCGGAGATGTGCACCGTGCGGTCGGCATTGGTGAACACTCCGGTCTTCTCACCCCATGCCGCGGCCGGCAGTACGACGTCGGCGAGTTCGGCGGTCTCGGTCGCGAAGATGTCCTGCACCACCAGAAACAGCCGGGTCTGTCCGAGGATGTGCCGGATGCGGCGCAACTCCGGCAGCGACACCGCCGGATTGGTGGCGCTGACCCAGAGCATCCGCAGGGTGCCCTGCTCGGCGAAACGCAACATCTGCATGGCGTGCGTCGGCTCCGAGTAGTGCGGGATCGTGGCGATGTCGACATTCCACAACCGGGCCAACTCGGCGACGTGGCCGTCATTGCGCCAATTGCGGAAGCCGGGCAGGTCGCCATTGGCGCCGCACTCCCGGGTGTTCTGCGCGGTCGGCTGCCCGTTCATCTGCAGAATGCCGGCACCCGGGCGGCCGAGCATGCCGCGGATCACGTTGAGGTTGTTGACCGCAACCGCCGCCGCGGTGGCCTGATGGGATTGGTAGAACCCCTGCAGCACAGTCGACAGCAGCCGCTGGGCGTGGCCGATTATCTCCGCGGCGCGTCGCAGGTCGTCGGCCGCGACATCGCAGATCGTCGCCACCCGCTCGGGCGGGTATTCGGCGACGCACGCCGCCAACGCGTCGTAACCGACGGTGTGGGCGGCGATGTAGTCGTGGTCCACCCAGTCGTGCGCGATCACCTCGTGCAGCAGGCCGTTCATCAACGCCAGATTGGTCCCGGGAACCGGTGCCAGGTGCACCGTCGCCTCCTTGGCGACCGGGGTCTCGCGCGGGTCGACGCAGATGATTTGCGGCGGGTTCGCGCCGGCCAGCCGGTCCAGCATCCGTGACCACAGCACGGTCTGGGTCTCGGCCACGTTGTGGCCGTAGAGCGCGATCACGTCGGCGTGGTCGACGTCGGTGTAGGAGCCGGGCTGGCCGTCGCAGCCGAATGTCTCCTTCAGCGCCCATTCCGCGGTGGCGGTGCACAGCCGGGTGTTGCCGTCGATGTGGTTGGTGCCCAGCCCGGCGCGGGCGATCACCCCGAGCGTGTAGTACTCCTCCAGCATCAGCTGACCGCTGGTGTAGAACCCGATCGAACCGGGCCCGGCATCGCGCAGCAGCGCCTTGGTGGTCGCCACGATCCGATTCATCGCCGTGTCCCAATCGGATTCGACCAGACGCCCGCCGTCACGCACCAGCGGCACCGTCAACCGATCGGGGGAGTTGTTGGCCTGCCAACCGAACAGGTCCTTCGGGTCGACCCGCCCGTGGTTGACCCGGTCGGCACGGCGTCCGCGCACCTCGGCGATCCGGCCGTTGTGGCTGGCGATGTCGATTCCGTCGCCGTTGGAATGCAACACAGCCGCCGACTGCGTCCAGTCCACCGCCTCGGGATCGAGACCCTCGGCCAGCTCGGTGTCCACCCGGTCGGGCCACCTCTGCCCCGCGGCATAGGGCGTGCGGGCACCCCACGGCTCCGCGATGCGGTCGGTCATGTAACTGCGGTTACCCGTTTCTGGCCGCGGGTATGCGCCGGGTATGGACCACCGCCGAGCACCCGTGTTGGAAGCGCTGGCCGACTACCACCGGTGCGGCCGGTACGGTTTCAGCCCGCCGGGGCACCGCCAGGGCCGCGGCGCCGACGAGCCGGTGCGTGCGGTGTTGGGGGGCGATCTGTTCCGTGCCGACGTGCTCGCCCGCGGTGGCCTGGACGACTGGCGCGCGGGCGGCGGTGTCCTGGCCGACGCCCAAGCACTGATGGCCGACGCGGTGGGTGCCGCGGCGACGTTCTTTTCCACCTGCGGCAGCTCACTGTCGGTACGTGCGGCGATGATGGCGGTGGCCGGTGGCGCCGACGGCGGGCTGCTGCTGCCGCGCGACAGCCACAAGTCGGTGGTGGGTGGCTTGATCTTCTCCGGTATCCAGCCGCGCTGGATCACGCCGCGCTGGGACGCCGACCGCCACTTTTCTCACCCGCCGTCACCCGAGCGGGTCGCCGGGGCATGGGAGGAACATCCCGACGCCGCGGGGGCGCTGATCATCAGCCCGTCACCGTACGGCACCTGCGCGGATCTGGCCGCCATCGCCGAGATCTGCCATGAGCGCGGCAAACCGCTGATCGTCGACGAGGCCTGGGGTGCGCACCTGCCCTTCCATCCCGACCTGCCGACCTGGGCGATGAGCGCCGGCGCCGACATCTGCGTGGTCAGCGTGCACAAGATGGGCGCGGGATTCGAGCAGGGCTCGGTGTATCACGTGCAGGGCGACTTGGTCGACCGGGACCGGCTCAAGGCATGCGCGGATCTGTTGATGACCACCAGTCCCAGCGTGCCCATCTACGCGGCACTGGACGGCTGGCGACGAAACATGGTGGCCCACGGGGGCGAACTGCTGGGCGCGGCACTGGGGTTGGCGCGCGAGGCGCGCCGGCGCATCGACGCGCTGCCCGACATCGAGGTGCTCGAAGACGTGCTGTTGGGGACGGAGGCCTCCCACGACCTGGACCGGCTGCAGGTACTGGTGGACGTGTCTGGAACCGGGACGTCGGGCTACCAGGCTCGCGACTGGCTGCGCGAACACCGTTGCCTCGATGTGGGTTTGGCCGATCACCGGCGCATCCTGGCCACCTTTTCCTTCGCTGACGGCGCGACCACTGCCGACCGGCTGGCGGAGGCTTTGCGCGGGTGGCGGACCGCCGCAGAGTCTTTCGATCCGCCCGCGCCGGTCCGGCTGCCCTCACCCGAGGAGCTGCAGCTGGAGACCGTCGCGCTGCCGCGGGACGCGTTCTTCGGCCGCACCGAGATGGTTGCCGCGGCAGACGCCGCGGGCCGGATTTCGGCCGAGCAGCTCACGCCGTATCCGCCCGGTATCCCGGCGGTGGTGCCGGGCGAGCGCCTCGACGCGGCCGTCATCGACTATCTGCGGTCCGGGCTGGCGGCCGGAATGGCGTTGCCCGACTCCGCCGATCCGGCGCTCGAACACTTCCGGGTGGTCGCTTGAGGGCCGACGCGGGTTTTGCCGCCGGTCTGCCGGGGTAGCCCGTAGCCATGGCACAGACGACTTTGCACAACCCGGTGGACGTGGTCGATTTCCTCACCGCGCAGCACGAGCGGATCAAGACGCTCTTCGATGAGACGCTGCTGGCCGCCGGGGCTGAACGTGAAGAGTCCTTCGTGCGGCTGCGCCGGCTGCTGGCGGTCCACGAAACCGCCGAAGAGGAGATCGTGCACCCGCGCGCCGCCCGCGAACTCGACAACGGTCGCGACCTGATCAAGGCACGCCTGGCCGAGGAGAAGCAGGCCAAGACGGCACTGAGTGAGCTGGAGAACGTCGATGTCGATTCGGAGTTCTTCACCGAGAAACTCCGTGAACTGCGCGACGACGTGGCCGAGCACGCCGGCCACGAAGAGCGCGACGAATTCGCCGGGCTGCGCGCGGAACTCGACGACACCGAACTACAGCTGCTGGAACGCGCGGTCAAACTCGCCGAGTCCATCGCGCCGACCAGGCCGCACGCCGGGGTCGAGGGCGCGCTGGCCAATGCATTCGTCGGGCCGTTCGCCTCGATGGTGGACCGGGCACGCGACGCGATCCTGGGCTACGAGTCATGATCGCGCTGGGGCTGTTGCTGCTGATCCTGGGATTGGTCTTCGACGTCTACGTGCTGTGGGCGATCGGGATCGTCCTGCTGGTCGTCGGTGCGGTGTTCTGGTTGCTGGGGGCGGTCGGGCGCCCGGTGGCGGGCAGACGCTACTGGTACTGAGCGACACCGCCGGAATCCGGGCGACTCGCCGGTCAGACCCGCCCGCCAGTGCCCAACGTGTTCTGCATGTCGGGCTTCATCGCCACCAGTTGGGCGTTCCAGTAGCCCCAGCTGTGCACCCCGTTGCTGTCGATGTTGAACGTGGCGTTGTGTCCGCCCGCCCCGGTGTAGGCGTCGCGGAAGGCGATGTTGCTCTGCATGACGACCTGTTCGATCACCTGCCCGGGCAGGCTTCCTTCGCCGATCTCCGACGGGGTGCCGTTGCCGCTGTAGATCCACAGCCGGGTGTTGGCGCCCGCCAACCGGCCGGCTTGCACCGTCGGGTCGTTGTGTTGCCAGCCGGGACCGCCCGTCGGGCCCCACATGTCCTGCGGGTTGAAGCCGCCCTCGTCGTTCATCGCCATGCCGATGAGCATCGGGCCGTTACCGCTGGACGGTGTCAGCAGCGCCGAAAGCGAAGCGGCATAAGCGAATTGCTGCGGGTGGTAGGCCGCCAGGATCAGTGCCGAGGACCCGGACATCGAGACCCCCACCACCGCATTGCGGGTCGAGCGCACGCCCCTGCCGGCCAGGTAGCTCGGCAGTTCGCTGGTCAGAAACGTCTCCCACTTGTAGGTCTGGCCGTTGGCCGACCCATACCAGTCGGTGTAGAAGCTGGAACGCCCGCCGACCGGCGCCACCACCGACATCCCGGAACCGCTGTACTCGTTGAATGCCGGTGTCTCGATGTCCCAGCCGCTGCGGTCGTCTCGGGCGCGCAGGCCGTCGAGCAGGTAGACCGCCGGCGCGCCGCCGCCCTGGAACTCGACGGTGATGTTGTGGCCCATGCTCGGCGAGGGCACCGACAAGAATTCCGTCCCGGCAGCGCCGGCGGGCGGCGGGGCCGCTGCCAAACCGATCACTCCCGGCAGCAGCGTCGCCACCGCGGCCTGGGTGAGCCGGCGCAGCCGGCGTGGTGTGTTCTTGCGCATTTTTCTCCCCTTTCACGCAGACCCGAGAGCCAAGGCCTGCCGGCCGATGTGCGAGAGGGGAGGGATCGACACAGGGCCCATAAGGCTTTGGTTCCATACCTCGGCATCGTGAGATGCCGCGGGATGGCTGCCCTGCAGTCTGAAGACAGACACCTAACCTTCTTGTCTTAACAAAGTGCGGGACCGTTGTCCATAGACACCCCGCCCGAGAAAAAATTCAGAGAGGCGGTTTGAGCCGGCAGCGCGGTGGGCACCTCCACCGACATGTCCGCGCGTGTCTTCCTCTATTCCGTTGGCTCTGTGGCGATCGCGGCAACGGCCGCCGGTGCCGCAATCCTTTTCACCCCCGGCGTGCCCGCCGCGAGCGCCCAGCCGTGTCCCGATACCGAGTTGGTGTTTGCGCGCGGAACCGGTGAGCCGCCCGGCGTCGGACCGACCGGGCAGGCGTTCGCCAACGCGCTCGGCGCGCGTCTGGCCCCCCACCCGTTGTCGGTCTACGCGGTCAACTATCCGGCCATCGACCAGTGGGACACCGGCGTCGACGGTATTCGGGACGCCGGTGCACACGTGGTCTCTCGGGCGACCGCGTGTCCCCAGACCAAGCTGGTGCTGGGCGGCTACTCGCAGGGGGCCGCGGTGATGGGCTTCGTGACCTCGGCGCAGGTGCCCGACGGTGTCGACCCGGCCACGGTGCCCAAGCCGCTGGATCCCGATGTCGCCGAACACGTGGCCGCGGTGGTGCTCTTCGCGATGCCCAACGAGCGGGCGATGAAATTCCTCAAGGAGCCCACGATCACGATCGGCCCCTCATACCAGGCCAAGACACTGCAGGTGTGCGCGCCCGAGGACGCGGTCTGCTCGGAGGGGCTGAGTTTCGCTGCGCACGACAGCTACGCCGGTGACGACGCAACGATGGTCGAACAGGGGGCCGACTTCGCTGCCCGCCGGCTGCAGAGCCGCCTGGGATAGACCCTGACCGGCCGAAGGCTTCGGCGCCGGCGCTGGCGTCGTGATCAGATCCGGGTCTCCGATCCCGCGGAGGCCCGGCGCTCCATCCGCGGTACCGCCATCGGCAACTTCATGGAGTGGTACGACTTCGGCGTCTACGGGTATCTCGCCACCACGATCGCCCGGGTGTTCTACCCGGATGCCGGCGCCGGCAGCCTGATCGGCGCCTTCGGCACGCTGGCCGCGGCGTTCGCGATGCGTCCGGTCGGCGGTGTGGTGTTCGGCGCGTTGGGTGACCGGATCGGACGAAAGCGCGTGCTGGTCACCACGCTGGTGCTGATGACGCTCGGCACTACCGCCACCGGATTGCTTCCCGGCTACCGTGCCATCGGCGTCGCGGCGCCGATCCTGCTCATCGCGACGCGGATGGCGCAGGGCTTCTCCGCCGGCGGCGAATACGTCGGGGCGATGGTCTACGTCGGCGAACAGGCCCCGGATAAAAGACGCGGCATGATGGCCGGATTCTTGCCGATGAGTTCTCAGGCCGGTTATGTGGTCGGCGGGGCCCTGGTGACCGGGCTGCGGGCCGGGCTGGACGACGCGGCCATGCTCAGCTGGGGCTGGCGAATCCCGTTGCTGCTCAGCGCACCGTTGGGGCTGGCTGCGCTCTACCTGCGGCTGCACCTGGACGAATCACCGGTATTCCGGCAAGCTGACCACGGGCCGGGCGCCGGCGACGACTCTGCCGGGGCGCAACTGCGCCGCACCGCCGGGGCGTGGAGGCCGCTGGCGCTCTGCATCGCCTTGGTGCTGACCTACAACGTCACCGATTACCTTCTCACCGGCTATCTGCCCACCTACTTGCAGACCATCGCACGTATCCCGCCCACCCCCGGGCTGCTGCTGATCGTGCTGACGCTGCTGGTGATGATGGCCACCGTGGTGCCGGCGGCGGGATTGTCCGACCGCATCGGCGTCAAGCCGTTGCTGTGGGCCGGATCCGCCATGCTGGTGTCGCTCTCGATACCCGCGTTCGCTCTGATCCGCTCGGCCCGCAGCTATCCGGCGGTGTTTACCTGATGATCGCGGCCGGCGTCATCGGCGCACTGGCGCTGTTCTTCACCCCCGAGGTGGCGGGCAGACGCCTGCCAGGCGCGGGGCCCGCGGTGGAGAGCGAAGCGCGGGCCCGCGAGCTGGCTCAGGGGCGAGAGGCTTAGCGCGCCTGCCGTAACCCCTGCACGCCCGAGAGCGCGTCGGACACCGACGCGCTCGTCGGCAAGGCGTTGGTCGGATCGCAGATCCGCAGCAGGCGAGTCACCGCCGGCCCCGGCACCGTCGAGCAGTAGATCCGGGCGTCAGCGCACCGGGAGGTAATCGTCGTCAGCACCGAAAAGCCGGTGGTGCCAATAAATTCGAGGTCGCTGAGGTCCAGGACCAGCCATTCGCAGTACGCTGCGCACTGCTGCACGTAGTCGCCCAATGCATCGGCATTGGAGGCGTCGATCTCGCCATCCAGGCTGATCACCGCCCCCGCGCGTCCCCAACGGGTGACGCAGCGGGCGGTGTGGCTTTCCCAGGTATCGGCGACCGGGGCGGTATCTATTCGACGCGACGGCAACACCGACGCGCCCAATTTCAAGGCGGACATTAAACCACTTCCATCAGTCGAAACTCGTACTGTGGATCGCGTCGATGCGAGTTACACCTTCACGGATGAGAGGCAGGGAGTCAGCCTCCCTGGCCTGCGTGGGTGACGCGTTCTCCGGGTGGCTGTTAACTCAACCTGTTGATGAACCTACGCCGATTACCGCGCCTGTGCAACGATTCAGTAACGGCCGCCGAAGAATCCCGCTGCGCAGCAAACCGTTTCCGGGGCCGCCCGGAAGTTTAGAGCCCGGCGCCGCGGGTAACCGCCGATTATGGTGTTTCCGCAGACCACCAGGCGTTCCCTGCTCGTGTGGCACGTGCACGGCTCCTGGATGGATTCGTTCGTCGCCGGTGGGCACCGCTACCTCATTCCGGTCAACGCCCCACGCGACCCCGATGGCCGCGGACTGTGCGGACGCGACTGGCCCCGGGCGCGGGAGGTGCCCTTCGGCGACCTCCACGATCAAGAAATCGACCTGGTGGTGCTGCAGCGCCCGCACGAGGCCGAACTGGCCGCGCGACTGCTGGGCCGCCGGCCCGGAATCGACGTCCCCGCGGTCTACATCGAGCACAACACGCCCCGGCCGTTCGCGGTTCACAGCCGGCACCCGATCGCGGACCGCGACGACATCCCGCTGATCCACGTCACCGACTTCAACCGGTTGATGTGGGACAACGGCCGCGCCACGACCATGGTCATCGACCACGGCATCGCCGATCCGGGACATCTCTACACCGGCGACATTGCGGCGGCGGGCGCCCTGATCGACGAACCGGTGCGGCGAGGGCGCGCGGTGGGCGCTGACCTGCTGGCCGCGTTCGGACAATCCGCACCGGTCGACGTCTGGGGGATCGGCACCGACGACCTCAACGACCCGGCGCACCGGTGCGCCGGGGTCACCGGCCACGGCGATCTGCGGGCCGGGCCGCTGATGAAGGAACTGGCCCATCGGCGGGTCTATCTGCACACCGCGCGCTGGACGTCGCTGGGATTTACGCTGCCGCAAGCCATGTTCCTGGGCATGCCGGTGGTGGCCGTGGCCGCGACGATGGCGCCGCTGGTGGTTCCGCCGGAGGCGGGCGTCGTCAGCGCCAACATCGACACGTTACGGGCGGCGCTGTCCGGGCTGGTCGCCGATCGCTACTTGGCCGAGGTGGTCGGCAAGGCGGCCCGCGACTACGCGACGGAACACTTCGGGCTCGAACGATTCCTGTGCGAATGGGACCGGGTCATCGAAGAGCAGTGCGCGGCGAGGCCGTGACCGTCGGGGAGGATCGCATGAAAATCGCAATGGTGTCCGAACACGCCAGCCCGCTCGCCGCGCCCGGCGGAGCCGATGTCGGGGGCCAGAACGTCCACGTCGCCGAGCTCTCGGCGGTGCTGGCCCGTCGCGGGCACCATGTCGAGGTCTATACCCGCCGTGACGATCCCGACCTGCCCGAGCGGGTGGACACCGAGCAGGGCTACACGGTGATCCACGTGCCCTCCGGGCCGCCACGCTATCTGCCCAAAGACGAACTGCTGCAGTACATGGCGACGTTCGGGCGTTACCTGGATGAACAGTGGGACGCGGAGCGCCCCGACATTGCGCACGCGCACTTCTGGATGTCGGGGATCGCTACCCAACTGGCGGCCAAGCGCCGCAGGGTGCCGACGGTCCAGACGTTCCACGGCCTGGGTGTCGTCAAGCAACGACACCAGGGACATCGCGACACCAGTCCCGCCGAACGGGTGCGGCTGGAGACGCGGGTGACGCGCGAGGCGACGTGGGTGACGGCCGGCTGCAGTGATGAGGTGTTCGAGCTGATACGTCTGGGCCGGGACCGACTGCGGGTCTCGGTGGTGCCGTGCGGTGTCGATGTGGATCGGTTCGCGCCGCACGGCCCGACTGCTTTCCGTTCGGGCCGGCGGCGCATCGTCGCGGTCGGCCGGTTGGTGCCCCGCAAGGGATTCGACACCGTGATCGAGGCGCTGACCACCGTTCCCTCCGCCGAGCTGGTGATCGCCGGCGGACCCCGACGTAGCGAACTCGACACTGTCCCGGAGACATCTCGCCTGCGGAAGCTGGCCGCAGATCTCGGTGTGGCAGACCGGGTTTCGCTGTTGGGGTCGATCGCCCGCGAGGATATGCCGGCGTTGCTGCGGTCGGCGGACGTGGTGACGTGTACGCCGTGGTATGAACCGTTCGGCGTCGTAGCGCTGGAGGCGATGGCCTGCGGGGCGCCCGTAGTGGCCTCGGCGGTAGGCGGCATGCTCGACACGGTCGTCCATGACGTGACGGGTCTGCTGATTCCGCCGAGGGATCCGCGGGCGTGCGCGAATGCCGTCAACGCCATTCTGCGGGATCGCCGGGCCGCATCCGGCTTCGGCGCCGCCGGGCGGGAACGGGCCTGCTCGCGCTATTCCTGGGACCGCATCGCGACCGACATGCTGCGGGTGTACGACCGACTGCTGCCGGTTGCGGTTCCGGCCCGCAGCACCGCCTGGGCATCGAAGTCCGGGTGAGCCGCAGACGAATGTGTAACTCCTGAGCGTCATTTGGCTGATTATTGGTTCCGGCCCGAGTAGGTAAGTGCTGAGTCAAACCGGTTGCCGTGTCCGGCCCATCGGAGGAGCATGAACGCATCGAATGGGCCTCCGGCGGAGCAACGAGATGGTGGTGACCGACCGCAACGATCTGATGGGCGATGTGGCCGATCTGGTTCACACGCTCGATCAGCGAGCGGATGTCGACGCAGAGGGTGCGCTGGATGAGCTGGTCGCGAACCTGCTCGCTCACATGCCCCGCGCCCAACACGCCGGTGCCACCCTGACGACGGATGACGGTGATGTGCAGACGCTGGCGGCGACCGGGGCCCACCCCGTTGCGCTCGACCGGATTCAGCGGCGGCTGCGGGAGGGGCCGTGCCTGAGCGCGGCGTGGAAACACCACGTCGTTCGGATGGACGACATCTGCTGTGATGACAGGTGGCCGGACTTCTGCCGGGAGGTGGCGGCAACAACACCGATCCGATCCATCCTGGCGTTCGAGTTGTTCACCGGGCAGGGTTCCACCGGGGCCCTGAACTTCTACGCCGAAACGCCCGATGCCTTCGACGACGATGCGGTGGAAGTGGGTTTGACCCTGGCCACCCACGCTGCGCTGGCCTGGCACATGGTGCGCCGCGACGAGCAGTTCCGCAGTGCGCTGGCCTCCCGCGATGTCATCGGGCAGGCCAAGGGGATGCTCATGGAACGGTTCGACATCGACGCGGTACGCGCCTTCGAACTGCTCAAGCGCCTGTCGCAGAACATGAACACCCCGCTGGCCGACGTGGCCCAGCGGGTGGTCGGCCGGCACGGCAGCGCCATCCCGCCTCGGTGATCGCCGAACCTCATAGCCGGTTCTCCGGCCCGATCACGGCCCATACCGTCTTGCCGTTCGAGGTGGGGCTGCTGCCCCAAGCGCGGCACAACGCCCCCAGCACCGCCAGGCCGGAGGTCTGATCAGCGCCACCGTCGGCCGCTTCGCGCAGTACGGCCGGTGCAGGGTCGGTGTCCTCAACCGCGATGGTGACTGCGGAGTCGATCCATTCCAGTATGACCACCAGTGGGCTTCGGGTGTGGCGAAGCACGTTCTCCACCAGCACCTCGACAATCACCTTGGCGGCGGGGATCAGCTGGCCCTGCGACCAGTTGGCCAGCCACTCGTCTACGAAGTCCCGCGAGCCGCGTAGGCTGCTCGGCCGATGGGGGAGCTCGATGCGGGCCCGCCGGCGCGGTGAAGCGCCGGGCACCAGCGAGGCCAACGCGGCTTCGAGGTCGGCGTACACCGATACATGGCGGGTCACGCCGGCGCGCGTGATCCGCTCAGCCACGTCCGCTCGCGGGCAGACCAACAGGATCGGGATATCGGGCCAGGTGCTCACATACCAGCGGGCGCTGGTGAACACCGACCACGCCGAGGACGCCGGAACATCCAGACCGCTGACATCGACCACCACGGCCTGCGGTTCGTCGAGCGCGGCATTGATCACGCGGTCGCGCAGAGCCCGGTAGGTGTCGCTGTCCAGCGTGCCGGCCGGCTTCAGCAGGCAGACCCCGGCCACGGTATCGGCGGACACCGTGAGTCGACTAGGGCGCCTATTCAGGCCGGGCATCGAGCACCTCGGCGACATAGTCGGTCTCGGTCGGTCTCGGCCGGCAGGCTGCACAGTTCGCCGACGTCGGGACCGGATTCGCCTGCCATCGCATTCACCACCGTCAGGTGGCTATCCTCCGGACAGCGCCGGCAATCCCACCCCGGTGGTCTCCGCAGCGGTCTTGGCGTCCGCGTCAGGTCACGGTGAGAAGAGTGTGGTCCAGATCCGAAAGCACCTCGGTCGGCAACCTACCGGTGAAGGCCGCCAGGAAGCGGGCCGATAGATCGCGTACCTTGACATTGGTCTCCTGTGAACGCCACACCAGGATGTCGAACGCCCGCTCCGCGGAGATGCGGTACGCGACCATCAGCACGCCCTTGGCCTGCTCGATCACCGCACGCGACTCGGCGACCTCGGAGACGACGGCGCTGACATCCTTCTGCAGCACCCGGGTGACATCGACATAGAACCCGGCGGTTCCGATCACGACGCCCCCGTCGTCGAGCATGCGGTCACCGATCACGATCACCCAGTGGACCTGCCCGGCGGTGTCGATGATCCGGTGCCGGCTGCTGAACGGCTCGCCCTGCAGGACCCGGTCCAGGACCTCGGCGACCTGGCGGCGATCCTCGGGATGCTTGTGCTGCAGCAGCAGCTGGGTGTCGGGCTCAACCGTGCCCGGCTCGTAGCCGTGCATGCGGGCGACCGCGTCCGACCACTCCCAGCGTTGCTCGCCGAGCCAGTACCGGAACCGGCCGACCCGCTGTGGCTCGCCGTGGCCTACGACGAGGTCGAGGTCACTGTGGACCTCGGAGTCGTCGCCCATCGGCGGCACGATCTCATTGACATTCCCGACCACCGCAAACCTGCCTTCTCGTACCTGAACAGTATGAGCCCATTCCAACGACCGGCGGGCGATCCGCGGTCTGGAATCGCAGGAATACATGCACGGACGATCTGGACCGGCGCTACTTTCTGAACGCCCGAGCCCGGTAACTCTCCACAATGTACCCAGGTCGTGCAACTGCAAGTCATGTTTTCGCCGCGGCGCCGCTGGGTAAGTGCTGGGGGAGGTGCGGTGATACTCCAGCAAAGGGGTCGCCGCAGGAACGTCAGGGAAGGAGCCACAAGTGAAGCTCTCCAAGACTGCTGCCAAGACTGCAGCCGGGGCGGCCGGAATCGCCGCGCTGAGCGTTTTCTCCGCGACGACCGCCATGGCCGAGCCGGCGATCCAGCCGTTCGGCACGCCCGAACAGCTCAACGACGGGGCGATGGCGACGTCGTATACGGTCAGCAACCTGGGACCGGCGAACGTCGTCATTCCGGGGTACCAGCCCCGCGGCAAGTTGTATCAGGCCGACGTGACGGCCCGCGCCGACCGCGGCACGGTGACCCCGGTGGTCGCCGACTTCAACGCCAGGGCGGCCAACAGCGACACCTACCGGGTGATCAACACAGTGCCCACGCCGGGCGGTATCAACCCCGGCCCGATCGCCCAGGGTGCCGCGGCCAACGGCAAGATCTACTTCGACGTCACCGGCCCGCCGCCGGACGGAGTTGTGTACAACGACGGCGTCGAGGACGTGCTGATCTGGACCAGTAAGGCCTGAGTCCGAGCCGAGATGGGCCCGATCGTATGGATCGGGCTCATTCGGATGTGCCCGTGCGCTCGACCTGTCCGCCGCCACGGCGGCCGGCAGGCCGAATCGAGGACCGCGATTCGGCTGCCGCTGCGCCGGGTATGCCCGGCTCATGACGATCCTGGGTTATGCGCTGTCCTGCGCGCGGTTTCATCCCCACGCGTTGGTGGTGCGCACCGCGCACGCCGTATGGGCCAGTGCGCAGCTTCCCGGTGAGCTGGGGCAGAATCTGCCCACTACGGCGCATTTCGAGCAGGCCTCGAGTCTGGTCGCCGCCGAGGCGTTGGCGCAGGCGGTGCCTGCCGTCCAGCAGATCGGTGAAGACCGGGAGCGGTTCTTCGACTTCTGGGAATCCGGGGTCGTTTTGGAGTTGGCGGCGTGAGCGCAACCACGAAAGTGCCTGGGGCGCAGCGTTATCTGCCGCAGAAGCGGACGCTGAGCGCACTACGGGCCGCGGCCGCGGGGTGTCACGGCTGCGAGCTGTACCGCAACGCCACCCAGACGGTGTTCGGCGAGGGTCGCCGCGGTGCACCGCTGATGCTGGTCGGTGAGCAACCCGGTGACCACGAGGACCGTCAGGGGCACCCGTTCGTCGGCCCGGCCGGGCGGCTGCTGGACCGCGCACTGCATGATGCGGGCATTGACCCGGAATCGGTCTATACGACCAACGCGGTCAAGCATTTCAAGTTCACCCGCCGCGAGGGCAAACGCCGGATCCATCAGAAGCCGAGCCGCACCGAGGTGGTCGCGTGCCGGCCGTGGCTGATCGCCGAGATCGAGGCGGTGCACCCGCAACTGGTGGTCTGCCTGGGGGCCAGCGCGGCGCAATCGCTGCTGGGCCCGGCGTTCCGGGTCTCCGCCTCGCGGGGGGAGCTGCTGAGCCCGCCGACGGAATCGAGCTGGCGGGCTCAGTTGCTGGCCACCGTGCACCCCTCGGCGGTGCTGCGGGATAGCAGCGACCGGCGCGAGGCCTACCGCGCGTTCGTCGACGACCTGCGGGTGGCCGGCGGTGCCGTGACAAAAGGGAACGCTTGGGCCACGGCGCTGTTTGACAACGACGGTGACGGGTAACCGTGTGCCGATAGAAGGGAGCGCGCCATGCCGAAAACCGCGGACTTCATCATCGACCGGTTACGCCAGTGGGGGGTGCACCGGATCTTCGGATATCCCGGTGACGGCATCCTCTCCATGCTGGGCGCTCTGGACCGTGCCGGAGGCGATCCGGAACTGATCCAGCCCCGGCACGAGGAGATGGGCGCCTTCATGGCCACCGGCCACGCCAAGTTCACCGGCGAGCTCGGCTGCTGCCTGGCCACCTCCGGCGGCGGAGCGATCCACCTGCTCAACGGGCTCTATGACGCCAAACTCGATCACCAGCCGGTGGTCGCCATCGTCGGTCAGCAGAAGCGGATGTCGCTGGGGGCGGCATTCCAACAGGAGATCGACCCGATGTCGCTGTTCAAGGACGTCTCGTCGGACTTCATCCAGACCTGCATGGCCCCCGTTCAGGCGAGGCATCTGGTGGACCGGGCGTGCAAGGTGGCCCTGACCAACAGAACGGTGGCCACCATCATCCTGCCGGAGGACGTCGCCGAAGAGGACGCGGTGCCCTCGCCCCCGCGGATGCACGGGGCGGTGTTCAGCAGTGTGGGCTGGTCCCGGTCGCGGATGCTTCCGGCTCAACCGGAGCTGCAGAAGGCCGCTGACATCCTCAACGACGCCGAGAAGGTGGCGATTCTGATCGGTGCCGGCGCCGCCGATGCCTCAGATGAAGTGGTGCAGGTCGCCGAATTGCTCGGCGCAGGGGTGGCCAAGACCTCACTGGGCCGGGCGTCGCTGCCGGATGATCTGCCCTACGTCACTGGTCCGATCGGGCTGCTCGGCTCCACAGCCAGCGAAGCGATGATGTCCGGTGCCGACACGTTGTTCATGATCGGGTCGAGTTTCCCCTACTCCGAATGGTTGCCCAAGGAAGGGCAGTGCCGGGGAGTGGAGATCAACCACGACGGGCGCATGATCGGCGTCCGGTATCCGATGGACGCCAATTTGATCGGCGACTCCAAAGACACTCTGCAAGAGCTGATTCCACTGCTCAAGCGCAAAGAAGACCGCTCTTGGCGTAAGAAGATCGAAGGCGAAGTGCAGGAGTGGTGGCGGGTGCTCGACAAGCGGGCCCACGACAAGGCGGACCCGCTCAACCCTGAGCTGGTGGTGCACGAGCTGTCCAAGCGACTGCCCGACAACTCCGTCATCACCACCGACGCCGGCTCGGTGGCCAACTGGTGGGCGCGGCACCTGCGGCTGCGGCCGGGGATGGCTGCCTCGCTGGCCGGAAACCTCGCCACCATGGGGCCAGGTACGCCGTATGCGATCGCCGCGAAGCTTGCCCATCCGGGCCGCCCGGTGATCGCTCTGGTGGGCGACGGGGTGTTCCAGATGAACGGCATGGCCGAGATGATCACCGTCAAGCGGTACAAGGAGCGGCTGTCCAAAGGCCCGCTCATCTTCTGCGTGTTCAACAACCAAGACCTCAACCAGGTCACGTTCGAGCAGCGGGCGATGGGCGGGGAGAAGAAATTCGAAGGCTCCCAACACATCCCGGATGTGCCGTACGCAGAGTTCGCCAAAATGCTCGGTCTGACCGGCATTCGCTGCGATGACCCGAAGAACATCGGGCACGCCTGGGATCAGGCGTTGGCCGCCAGTAGCCCGGTGGTGCTGGAAGTGGTCGTCGATCCCGACATCGCACCGGTCCCACCGCAGATCAGGATGGACATCGCGAAGAACACCGCCAAGGCGATGCTCAAAGATCCCGACCGGGTCAGCATCGCCACCAAGAACGCCAAACAGAAGATGCACGAGTTCACCGAATCCGCCCGTCAGACCGTCCGCGACCTGCGCGACAAGTCCGACGAATGAGCCTGACCGGTCAGCGCCGGCCGGACCGGCGGCACTCTGTACGACGTTCAAAGGCGAGAGTGGCAGCAGCAGTCGTCGCGGTTCGCTTCAGGCGACGCGAAACTCGTCGAGGTCGACCTGTTTGACGGTAAGCCCGTGGCCGGGCGCGGTGCGATCCGGACGCAGCACTCCGCCCGGTTCCGGCTCGATCACGCCGTCGAACGCCAGCCCTTCGATGCGCACGTGGTCGTGGAAATACTCCAGATGCCGCAGGTGCCATATCGCGGTGCCGACCTGGCTGCTGATCTGCGGGGCGCAGTGCAGTGATAGGTCCATGCCGCGGGCGTCGCACAGTGCCGCGACCCGCAGTACACCGGTGATCCCGAGGGCGCGGGTGACGTCGGCCTGCAGACAGTCCACCGCGCCGGCGGCCAGCATCTGCTGGAAATAGGGGAGGTGATAACCGTATTCGCCGGCAGCGATGTCCATTCCCGGCGGCCCGTTTTCACTCAACCGGCGCAAGCCGTCCAGGTCATCGGAGCTCACCGGTTCCTCGAACCACCGAACGCCGTACTCGGAGAAGCGTTGTGCCCACCCCAACGCCTGCTTGCGCTGGTAGGCGCCGTTGGCGTCGACGAACAACTCGATGTCATCGCCGATCGCCGCGCGGGCCGCTGAGACCCGGCCGGTGTCGGCGTCCGGGTCACGGCCGACCTTCATCTTGACCCGCGGGATGCCGGCGTCGGCCCAGCCGCACAACTGCTCACACAGCGTGGCGTTGTCGTAGGAGGTGAACCCGCCGCTGCCGTAGATCGGGATGGCTTCGTGCACGGCACCGAGGGCGATGACCAGGGGCTCATCGAGCAGTCGTGCCCGCAGATCCCACAGGGCGATGTCGACCGCCGAGATCGCCTCGGCGACCACCCCCGGCTTACCCAGGTTGCGCGCCGCGTGTTGCATCGCGGCCCATCGGGCCGGCGGCTGCAACGCGTCCTCGCCGGTGACGACCTCGGCCAGCTTGTCGCGGACCACGGTGGCCACTGCGGTGCCGCCGTAGGTGTACCCGGTGCCGGCCGCCCCGCCGGCGTGCACCGTGACCAGCACGAAGGTGGTTGAGTTCCACGTGAGCGTGCCGTCGGACTCCGGGGCGTCGGTGGGGATGGAGTACACCGAGATCTCGACGGATTCGATCGGGATGGCAGTTGCTGCGCGCGGGCTCATCGATGGTGACTACCCGCGACGCGGAAGGGGTATGCCCGGGACGCGCGCACCGATGCGGGATCGTCGACGTTTGTCAGCTGCCGCGGCCGGGTAAACCGGCTACGTGAATTCCCCTACCGCCACGGGCGCCACCACGACCGAGTTGCTGACCGCTGTCGGCGTGTATATGCCGCAGCAGGATTCCCACCTGCTGATAGACACCATGGAAGCCACCGGGCTGGCCGGCCGGGGCCGGGTACTCGACCTGTGTACCGGGTCGGGGGTGGTGGCGATCGCGGCGGCCGAGATGGGCGCCGACAGCGTCACCGCCTTCGACATCTGCCCGCGCGCGGTGCGGTGCTCGCGGGACAACGCGCGCGCTGCTGGGGCCGACGTGGAGATCCGGCACGGCCCGTGGACCGGTGCGCTGGCCTGCGATCCGTTCGACCTGGTCGTGTCGAACCCGCCGTATGTGCCCAGCCCGCGCCACGGCGGCCCGATTCCGGCGGCGGGGGGACCGGAATGGTCGTGGAACGGGGGCGTCGACGGCCGGATCGTCCTTGATCCGTTGTGTCGCTCTGCCGCCGCACTGTTGCGCAGCGGCGGCTCGGTGCTGCTGGTCCAGTCGGCACTGGCAGATCCCGGGCGATCGTTGAAAGCATTGCGCGACAGTGGGTTGGATGCCGATATCGTGGCGTCGCGATGGATTCCGTTCGGCCCGGTTGTGTCGGCGCGGGCCGGCTGGCTGGAACGAACCGGGCGGATGCCCCGCGGCTGCCGCGAAGAGCAGCTGGTGGTGATCCGGGCGGACAAGCCATGACCGGGCCGCAGCCCCAGCTGGTGAAGCCCGTCCGCAACGGTCCGGTCCTGGTCTCCGGGCCGGTGCGCATCGAGACACCCGACGGTGTCGTCGAATCAGACCGGTTTATGGTGGCCATCTGTGCCTGCGGGCGCAGCCGCAATTACCCGCTATGCGACACCAGCCATCGTCGACGTGAGACCTCACCCCGGGATTGAGTCCTACCCGCTATCGGACTGGCCGACGTCGTAGTCTTCGTCGGGGAGTGGAACGCTGATCGCCTGGTCGATCACATCGGCGGGGTTGGCGTCGATCTCGTCGATGTTTTCCAGGCGGGCCGGATCGAGTCCACCGTCGTCGGTCGCGTCGGCCGCGAGCCACTGTTCGGCACGATCTGCCTCGGGAACGTCCGCGGTCGGTGGCAGCCCTTCAGCGTTGGTCATGATGACCCCTTTCGTTTCCGGCCTTGGTGTTCCGCCCGCTGGGCCGCGAGCAGGGCATAGTCCGCTTTCAGCTGGTCGTTGTCCGACCTCAGTCGATGGTTGTCCGATGCCAGCCTGGTGTTGTCCGACGCCAGCCGGGCATTGCGTGCTTCCAGGCCCAGGATCTCACCGATACCGGCCACGTTGACCCCTTCCGCTACCAGTTCCACGATGCGTCGCAGCCGCGCCAGGTCGTCATCGCTGTAACGGCGTGTTCCGCCCGCCGTGCGGGCCGGGGTCAGCAGGCCGCGCCGCTCGTAGAGCCGCAACGTCTGCGGGCCGATACCGGACAACTCGGCAGCCACCGAGATGCTGTATACCCCAAGCCCGGATCGGGCATTCATGTCCTCGGCCAAGACTCGTCGCTTTCACTGGTCGGATAGTTCTTGCACAAACCTACCATCGATGCTATATAAAAATCTATGACGGCGGACATAGATGATCTGCCGCAGATCGAGGAGGTGGAGATGATGTTGATGCGTACCGATCCGTTCCGTGATCTCGACCGCTGGACTCAGCAGATCCTGGGCACCGCGGCTCGGCCGGCGGTCATGCCCATGGACGCCTGGCGCGACGAAGATCAGTTCATCGTCGAGTTCGACCTGCCGGGAGTGAAGGAAGACTCCTTGAACCTCGATGTCGAGCGCAACGTGCTGACCGTGCACGCCGAGCGACCCGGCCTTGATCAGGACCGCGAGATGGTGTCGGCGGAGCGGCCGCGCGGTGTGTTCAGCCGCCAGCTGTTCCTGGGCGACAACCTTGACGTCGACCAGATCCAGGCCAGCTACCACGACGGGGTGCTTCGGCTGACCATTCCGGTTGCGGAGAAGGCAAAGCCGCGCCGGATCAAGGTCGCCACCGGACACGGCGAGCGGGCCATCAACGCCTGATTGCGAGGGGGCGGGCGGCGGCCTGCAAGGTGGAGAAGGTGAGCGCGAACCCTTCGCTGACCACCGACATTTTGACCGCGGAGGTGCTGGACGAGGCGGAGCGCATCGTGCGTGTCGCAGGGCTGCGACTGCGCTCCGCCGTAAACCCCAAGCACTGTGACGCGGTGCGCACCGAATGCCCGTCGCCCGGCCCCGCCCCCCAAGCTCGCCATACGTGCGCCAGGCCGAAGCGGCGTGGCGTCCACCACCGGGGGGTCCTCGGAACGGTCGGACAGGCGGTGGCGTAGCCGGCGGAGCCCGACCGACGCAGCGGTCGCCTCCGCGACGCCACCGACCTTGTCCGCGTGCACACACATGGGAGGTGATGCCTAGCGGGATGAGCACTTCGGGCGGTGACTTGCGCCGGCCCACGGCTGCGCACGATATCGCCGCACGGCCCGGCGTGGCCCCGCCGTCACCCTGCTCTCCCGGCAGCGGGACCACGCCGGCCTGCATCAAGGGAAGTCCCACAGTTGCTGAGCGAGTCTGGTGGCGTGATGAACGAGAGCCCCGATCCCTACACCGTGCTGGGAGTGACGCCTTCGGCCACTCCCGCGCAGATCAGCCACGCCTTCCGCACCAAGGTGCGCGCCCTGCACCCCGACACCGGACCTGCGCGTTCGCAACTACCCGACGATGCCGACGCCCAGTTGCAGCGGCTGCTACTTGCCTATTCCGCGGTGCGCCACGCCGGCCGCCGAAGCGCCGGCGCCGATCCGCCCACAGCAAGGCCCGCCGGCGCGGACGCCCGGGGGCCGGTGACGGTCCGGATCACCGACCGCCGCACACCCGCGCGGCGTCCCCGGAAAGACTTGTGGGCCGGGCCGGTGCGCCGGCACCGCTGATCGGATGGGCTACGCCGGGGGAGTCATTTCTGCAGGGTGTACTGGTGGACGCTGGTGTAGCCGTCGCGGAACAGCTTCACGCAGCCGTTGAGGTACCTGTCGTAGCGGTCATAGACCTCTTCGGGTTGCGCCGCGATCGCCTTGTCTTTGTTGGCAGCCAGCGCCGCCGCCCAGTCCTCAAGGGTGCGAACGTAGTTGGATCCGATCTCGTGGACGCGGGCGACAGTGAATCCGGCTTCGGTCGCACGGTCAGCGACCATGGACGCCGTGGGAAGCTGACCGCCGGGGAAGATCTCGGTCATGATGAACTTGTTGAACCGGACCAGGCTCATGGTCAGTGGCAAACCCAGGCGCTGGGCGTCGTCCTGGGTGATCGCGGTGATGGTGTGCAGCAGCATCACCCCGTCGGACGGCAGAACACGGTAGGCCATGTTGAAGAAGTCGCGGTACCGCTCGTGGCCGAAGTGCTCGAAGGCGCCGATGGATACGATGCGATCGACCGGTTCGTCGAATTCTTCCCAGCCCTGCAGACGCACCTCCACGGTGCGCGGGGTGGGTATCTCGTTCAGCTTGGCGATGGCGTACTCGCGTTGGCGCTCACTGATTGTCAGCCCGATGACGTTGACATCGAATACTTCCAGGGCGCGTCGCATCCCACCGCCCCAGCCGCAGCCGATGTCCAGCAGCGTCATGCCCGGCTCCAGTCCCAGCTTGCCCAGTGCCAAGTCGAACTTGGCGTTCTGCGCCTCATCGCGGGTGGTCTCCGGATGCTGGTAATACCCGCAGGTATAGCCCATCGTCGGACCTAGGAACAGCTCGAAGAACTCATTCGAGATGTCGTAGATCGACTGCAGTTCTGCGTACTTGGGCTTTAACTCAGACATCGATCTTTCACGCTACACCCAGCTTGGCCCAGCCCGGGAGGCCTCGCGCCGCGGGACCCGCCGACGTCGTCGTGCCGCCGGGGCGGCAACACGCTGGCCGCTATCAATACCAGTAGCGACGGCCCGCGACCGGTCGGCCGACCGCGCCCAGAATCCACAGTGCGGCACCGATAACGACAAGAATGATTCCGATCGTCCACAACACGTTGATCTTGAAGACGAGCGCCAGAATAAGCAGGATCACCCCGAGTGCGATCATCACCAATCCCTTCTCTTACACAATGAAACTGACAGCATCCACAGCAGACGGTTGCGGCAAATGGCAATCCGATACGACGGGATTGAACCCGGCATAGTTCAAGGGGCCTGCCAATACGGTGACCGCAATGGTTCCGGCAGTTGCGCAACTGGTTTCGGTTCCGTGGAAATAGTCGCGCTGCCACGCGGCGAAAGCGCCGATGAGTAACCAGATCAGCACGACAGTCCCGGCCAAACCACCGATCCGCATTATCCGTCCTCCGTCCATCCTTTACCGCATCAGTTCCCCGTCGGACCGCTGTCGAAACCTGCCCGCCGGCCGACGTACCCGCAATGTTTGACCGGCGGGGCGGTGGGGTACTGCCGGGCGAGACTTCCGCGAACAGAACACAGAACGGAGCGCGCAGTGGTGGTGCTGCAAACGGGTGAAGCACGGGCGGGTAGTCACGCGGAGTGGATCGGGGAAACCGGCGAGTTCCTCGATCGGATGCTGCGCAATGTTGCGCACGGCCGCTTCGAGAGGTCGCTGTCGGCGATGACCGTGTTCGCGGCGGTGGTGACCACGGCCGAGATCTACCTCGAGCATTACAAGGCCGGCTTCGGCAACAAATGGATGTGGAGTCCGGTGCTGGTCACGCCGCCGGTGGTGGTCGCCGGGATCGGTGGGGTGTTCTCCCGCCGCTGGGCCAAAAGTTGGCTTCCGTTGACCGCCGGGGTCTATGCCGCCAACGGCCTACTGGGTGAATACCTGCACGCTCGCGGGGTGGCGCGCAAACCCGGGGGCTGGAAGATGGCCTCATACAACGTGCCGATGGGCCCGCCCATCGCGGCGCCCGGCCTGATGGCGATGGTCGGGGGGATGGGCCTGTTGGCGGCGGTGCTGCGTCGCGAACGCTGAGGTGCCCATGGCCGACACCTCCCTTCCCGACCACCTGCCCAACCTGCGGGCTGATCGGCAACCTCCGCACCCGTCCTGGCTGCCCCGGCAGCGCCGCGGCACCACCCCGCAGATGATCGGGCGCTACCCGGATTTCGACGTACTGGAATCCCAAGACAGCTGGGATGACGCCACCAAGAAGGTGGTGCTGGCCCGGCTGGAGCCGCCCGGCCCGCTGCGGTTCTTCACCCCCGACGAGGAACCCACCCTGCGGGCATTCTGCGACATCGTGCTGGCCCAAGACCACGAGCCGCGGGTGCCGGTGGCCGAGTTCGTCGACGCCAAACTGGCCGACGGCCAGCTCGACGGCTACCAGTACGCCGACATGCCCGACGACCGGGACACCTGGCGCCTGGTGCTGCGGGGCCTCGACGAGGCCGCCCGGGAGCGCTACGGCAGAACGTCGTTCGCCGACGCCGAGCCCGCCACCCAACTGGCGCTGGTCAACCAGTTCTCCCAGGGCTGGCTGCAGGAGGGCAGCTTCGCGCAGCTGAACGCAGGCCGGGCCTGGTCGGTGTGCATGCGGATGACCCTGTCGGCGTTCTACTCGCACCCGTGGGCATGGAACGAGATCGGATTCGGCGGTCCGGCGTACCCGCGCGGATACATGCGACTGGGTGGGCCGACCGGGCCGTCCGCGGTGCGTGAGCCGTTCGAAACCCGAGGTGCCACCAACGAGGACCCGGTCGAAATGGTGCAAGAAGAGGGCTACTAGTGGGCGATTTCTGGCGCGGCCTGCTCAAGGGATCGCTGGGCCCACCCGACAACGACTCGCGATTCCTTCTCGATGTGCAGTCGCGGGACCTGCCCGGCGAGAAGACGATGCGCCGGTACGCCACCGATGACGAGGTCGACCTGGTAGTCGTCGGCGCGGGTGCCGGGGGATCCGTGCTGGCGCAACGCCTGGCACGGGCCGGTTGGCGCATCGTGATCATCGAAGCGGGCCCGTTCTGGCATCCGGACGAAGACTGGGTCTCCGATGAAGCCGGCTCGCATCCGCTGTACTGGACGCAGAAGCGCATCATCGGCGGTGACGACCCGATCGAGTTGGGCAAGAACAACTCCGGACGCGGGGTCGGCGGCTCGATGGTGCACTACGCCGGCTACTGCCCGCGGTTCCACCCGAGTGACCTACGCACCCGCAGCCTCGACGGCGTCGGAGTGGACTGGCCGATCGACTACCAGGACATCCGCCGCCACTACGAAGTGCTGGAGGCCGAACTGCCGGTGGCGGGACAGAACTGGCCCTGGGGCTTTCCGCACCGCTACCCCTCCTCGCCGCACCCGATCTCCGGCGCCGCATCGAAGCTGTGGGAGGGCGCCCTCAAACTGGGGATCGAGATGCGGGTGGGCCCGGTCGGAATCGTCAACGGCACCTTCGGGAACCGACCGCACTGCATCTACCGCGGCTACTGCCTGCAGGGCTGCAAGGTCAACGCCAAGGCCAGCCCGTACGTCACCCATCTTCCCGACGCACTGGCCCACGGCGTGGAGATCCGGGCAGAGTCCATGGCCACCCGCATCGAACTCGATGAGACCGGAGCGGCACGCGGTGTCGTCTACTACGACCGGCACGGCGCCGAGCACCTGCAACGCGCCAAGGTCGTCGCCGTAGCCGGGTATTCCATCGAAACCCCACGGCTGCTGCTCAATTCGACCAGCGCCCGGTTTCCGAACGGACTGGGAAACAACACCGATCAGGTGGGTCGTTACGTCATGGTCCAAGGCGCCACCCAGACGGCGGGCCGATGGCCGGAGGAACTGCGGATGTACAAGGCGCCCCCGCCGCAGGTGTCCAGCGAGCAGTTCTACGAGACCGACACCGCCCGCGGATTCGCCCGCGGATTCTCCATTCAGACCGTGTCGCCGCTCCCGATCGGCTGGTCCGAGCACGTGCTCGCCGACGGGCACTGGGGGCGGGCGATGCGCGAATACATGCGCGACTACAACCACTGGAGCACGATCGGCGTGCTCAATGAACTGCTGCCACTACCGGACAACAGGATCACCCTGGCCGAGGAGACCGACGGCTACGGCATCCCGGTGGCCCGAATGGATTACTCCCGCTGTGACAACGACAAGGCGAACATGGAGTACTCCACCAAGGTGATCACCGACATCCTGCACGCGGCCGGAGCGCAGGATGTGCTGACCATCCAACGCTATGCGCACCTCATCGGCGGCGCCCGGATGGGCACCGCGCCGGAGAACTCCGTCGTCGACGCCGACCATCGGGTATGGGGAGTGCCCAACGTCTTCATCTCCGACGGCTCGGTCTGTCCGACCCAGGGGTCGGCCAACCCGGCACTGACCATCATGGCGCTGGCCTCCCGGCTCGCCGAGCGGCTTGCCGGAAAGCGCGTCTTGCAGAAGGGATTCCAACCATGACCCGGACAGTCGTCATCACCGGCGCCAGCGCCGGAATCGGTCGCGCCGTCGCGGAGCAGTTCGGCGCACGCGGGGCCGCGGTGGCCCTGCTGGCCCGTGGCGAGGCGGGCTTGCGGGGCGCGGCACGCGACGTCGAAGCCGCCGGTGGAGCCGCGCTGCCCATCCCGACCGATGTGGCCGACCACACCGCCGTGGAGGCCGCCGCCGACCGCGTCGAAGCGGAGTTAGGGCCGATCGACACCTGGATCAACGTCGCGTTCACCTCGGTGTTCGCGCCGTTCAGCGAGATCGGACCCGAGGAGTTCAAACGGGTGACCGAGGTCTGCTACCTCGGCTTCGTCTACGGCACCATGGCGGCGCTGGCGCGGATGAAACCCCGTGACCGCGGCACCGTCGTGCAGGTGGGCTCCGCGCTGGGGCAACGGTCCATCCCGTTGCAGTCGGCATACTGCGGCGCCAAGCATGCGATCAACGGGTTCACCGAATCGGTGCGCTGCGAGCTGTTGCAGGAGGGCTCGAAGGTGAATATCACCATCGTGCAGATGCCGGCGGTCAACACCCCGCAGTTCTCCTGGGTGCTGTCCCGGCTGCCGCGCCACCCGCAGCCGGTGCCGCCGATCTACCAGCCGGAGCTGGTTGCCCGGGCCGTGCTGCGAGCCGCCGACCATCCGCGGCGCAAGCAGTACTGGGCGGGGGAGAGCACCGTTGCGACCCTGTTGGCGCAGAAGTTCGCCGCACCGCTGCTGGACCGCTATCTGGCTCGTACCGGCTATGACTCGCAGCAGACCGGCGAATATATCGACGGCACCGCGGTTCAGAACCTGTGGGAGCCCGCAGACGCCGCCACCGATCACGGGGCCCGTGGTGAGTTCAACGACTCCTCTCATGCGCGCAGCCCGCAGCTCTGGGCGTCCCGGCACTCCGGGCTGGTCGCCGGGGCGGCGACGGCGCTGGGGGTGGCGGGGGCCGGCGTGCTCGCCGCGCGGCGTCGTTGAGCGGGGCGGTTCGACAGGGCCGCATCGTGATTGCCGGGCGGCTTCGGCGGGTATGCAGCCGAGACTGGCTGATTGGAGGTCACATGCCCAAGACGACGAAGAGCGGCACCGCCAAGAAGAGCGAGTTGCCCAGCACGCTGCAACGTTCCAGTAGCAAGGCGCAACGCACGTTCGCCAAGGCGCACGACGCGGCCGCCAAGGAGTACGGCAGCGAGCAGCGCGCGCACCGGGTGGCATACGCGGCGCTCAAGCACAGTTTCGAAAAGGTCGGGGACCACTGGGAACCCAAGAAGAAGCGTGGCCCGTCCGACAAGCGTGCGGCCCGGGGCGGCCTGAACAACTCGGCGCCGTCCGCCGAGGGCGTCGACGCCAACGCCAGCAAGCAGCACCTGATGGACGTTGCCCGCCGGCTGGACATTCACGGGCGCTCGACGATGCGGAAATCGGAACTGGTCACGGCGATCAAGAAACACAACCGCCGTGTTCGGGGCAAGTAGAGCGCTCGGCGAAACCCTGCTGTGGTGGCTGATCACCGCCGCGGTATGGGTGGTGACGTTGACCGAGCGGACCGTCGCAGAGCTGGCCGCGGCGGTGCTGTGCACGTTGCCGTGCGCGGTTGCCGCTCGGGCGGCGCGGCGCGCCAACCGCGGCAGCTGGCGGTTACAGCCGGGGTGGCTGCGCTGGGTGCCAACGGTTGCGGCCGAGCTGCTCACGCAGACGGCCCAGGTGTGGGCTTATCTTCTGGTGCCGTCGCGGCGATCCCGGTCGGAGATCCGCCCGGTGGCGTTGCCCGACGAACCGGCGGCGGTGGCGGCCGGTCGTCGGGCTGCCGCGACGCTGGCGTTGGCCACGACTCCGGGGACCGTTGTGCTCGACAGTGCTGCGCACACCGTGCTGGTGCACCGGGTCGGGCGGCGGCCGGGTGCGCTGGAGACGGCGGTGGGGCGGTGAGCCCCGGGGTGCTCGCCGCACTGGTGTTGCAGGGCGGGGTCGTGCTGCCCGGGGTCTGGATGGCCGCTCGCGGCGCTCCCCGAAGGCGCCTGGTCGGACTGGAATTCGCCGGCGTCGGCGCGATCGCGATGCTGTCGGTGCTGGCGGTCTGCTGGCGCCAGGACTGGAGCCTGATCGTCCCCTTGGTGCTGGCGCTGGTGACGTTTCCCGGGACCCTCGTCTACGCCCGGCTCCTGGCGGGCGAACCGTGATCGCCTGGCTGATGGTGCTCGCCGGTGTGTCGGTGATGGCCTGCTGTGCGCTGGGTGCGATCGGGCTGTATCCGGTGCTCGACCAACTGCACCTGCTGACGGTGACCACGTCGGTGGGTTTTCCGCTGACCGGGCTGGGCTTGATCGTGCATCGGGGGCCCACCGCAGCGTCGGCGATGGTCGCGGTGATCGTCGGGTTGGTGTTGCTCACCGGCCCGGCGATGTCCGCGGCCACCGCCCGACTGACCGCGCAGGAAGCCGGTGTGGTGAAAGCCGATTCGCCGCCATGACCGTGCTGATTCTGGTGTCGGTCACGCTGGTCGGGCTCACCGGAACCATCGTCGCCCTGACCGCTGATCCCCACCGACAGGCCATCGTGCTGGCGGTGTTCGGGTTGACGCTCACCATGTTGTTCATGGTGCTCCAGGCGCCCGACGTGGCGTTGTCCCAGTTGCTGATCGGCGGAGTGGTGGTGCCGCTGATGGTGATGCTCACCGTCCGAACGGTGCAGCGGCAGCGCCGGGAGATCGGCCGGTGAGCCGCGCGGGGCGCACGATGCTGTTCCTCGCCGGTGCCGCCGGAGTGAGCCTGCTGCTGTGGATGGGATTCGCCGAACTGCCGGCGTTCGGGCAGGATCATCACCTCTATCGGGATCTCGCGGTGCGAGAAGCGTTTACGCACGCCACCGCCAACGTGGTCGCATCGGTGAACTTCGACCTGCGCGCACTGGACACCTTCGGCGAGGAGACGATTCTCGTCGCGTCGGTGACGGGTGTGATGGCCCTGCTGCGTCCCGCGGTGGAGGAGCGCGAATACCACGACTCAGGCATCCAAGGCCGCACTGCCGCTTTGGACGCCACCCGGCTGGTCGGATACCTGTTGCTGCCGGTGACCCTGGCGGTAGGCCTCGACGTGGTGCTGCACGGACATCTGACGCCCGGCGGCGGCTTCCAGGGCGGCGTGGTGCTGGCCACCGGCCTGCACCTGCTCTACATCACCGGTAGCTTCCGGGCGCTGGACCGGTTGTGTCCGGTCAACGTCTTCGACATCGGCGAGGCCCTGGGCGCGGCGGCGTTCGCCGGCATCGGGATCGCCGGGTTGCTCACCGGCGGAGCCTTCCTGCTCAACGTGTTGCCGACCGGCACACGCGGTCAACTGTTGTCCTCCGGGTCGGTGCCGCTGCTCAACGCGGCGGTCGCCGTGGCCGTGGCGTGCGGGATGACGGTGCTGCTGGCGCAGTTCCTGGCGCAGGAGATCACCGTCGCTCCGCAGCGGGAGGGTTCGTGAGCGCCTTGAGCGGCTACGTATACGGGGTGGCGGGCTGGATGGTGCTGATCGGTTCATTCGGAATCATCCGCAGCCGCAATCTGGTTCACACCGTGGTGTGCCTGTCGGTGGCTCAGTCCGGTACTTATCTGCTGTTGCTGGCGATCGGCTACCAGCAGGACGCGGCACCGCCGATCTTCGTCGATGCGCCGGTGCCGGCAGCGGTGGTCGACCCGGTGGTGCAGGCGATGACGTTGACCGACATCGTTATTCAGGCCACGGTCACCGCGCTGCTGCTGGCGTTGGCCATCCAGGTCCACAAGCGCCACCACACCCTGGACCCGGATCAGTTGTCGGCGCTGCGGGGCTGAGCCGCCGTGCCGGCCGCCACCGCCCTGCTGCCGCTGCTGGTCGCGGTGCCGATCCTGGTGGCATGCCTGCTCTTAGCGGTGGGCGGTCGACTGCCCAAGTCCCTTGCCAACACGGTGGTGCTCGCCGTGGCGGCGGCCTCGACCGGGGCCGCCGGCTGTGTGCTGGCCGCCGCGGCCGAGCGCACCGTGGTGGCCTGGAGCGGGGGCTGGCAGCCGCGTGAGGGGCTGGCGGTCGGAATCGCCCTGGCGGCTGATCCGCTGTCGGCGGGACTGGCGGTGCTGATCGGTGCGCTGACCGGGTGTGCGGCGCTCTACAGTCGCCGCGGACTCGACGAGGCCGATACCCGTTTCGACGCACTGCTGTTGATCTTCCTGGCCGCGATGAACGGCTTCGTCCTGGCCGCCGACCTGTTCAACCTGTTCGTGTTCTTGGAGCTGATGGGCGCGGTGGCCTACGCGCTGACCGGCATCAAGATCGAAGACCGCTCGGCGATCCAGGGCGCGCTCAACTTCGGGATCATCCAATCGCTCAGCGCCTGCCTGACCCTGGTGGGCATCGGCATGCTCTATGCCCGCGTCGGTCAGCTGGGCATGGCTCAGCTGGGTGCGGCGTTGCGGGGCGGCCCGCCCGATGCCCTGGTGGTGGCCGCCTTCGTGCTGGTCTCGGCGGCATTGCTGGTCAAAGCCGCGATCGTGCCGTTGCACTTCTGGCTGGCCGACGCGCATGCCGTCGCTCCCGCCGGGGTGTGCGTGCTGTTCTCCGGGGTCATGGTCGAACTCGGGCTCTACGGGCTCTGGCGGGTCTACTGGGTGGTGTTCGCCGGGGTGCTGCCGCCGGCCGTGATGGGTCGCGTCTTCGTGGCCGCCGGTGTGCTGACCGCGGTCGTCGGCTCGGTGATGTGTGTGCTGCAGCGGCACCTCAAGCGGATGCTGGCCTATTCGACGATCGGTCACGTGGGCTTGCTGCTGGTCGCCACCGCGACGCTGAGCTCGCAGGGGGTGGGCGGCGCGGCGGTGTATGCGATCGGGCACGCCGGCGCCAAGTCGGCGTTGTTCCTGATCGTCGGGGTCCTGCTGGACCGGCACCACAGCGTCGACGAATGGGAGTTGGTAGGGCGCGGCCGGGGACAGCCGGCGCTGGCGGCCTGTTACGCCGTCGCGGCGGCGGCACTGGCCGGCCTGCCGCCGTTCGGAACCGCGCTGGGCAAATCCCTGTGCGAGGAGGCGGTGGGCACCGCCTGGGGATCGGCCCTGTTCCTGGGGGTTTCAGCGCTCACCGCTGGTGCGGCGTTGCGGGCCGGCATTCGCTGCTTCACCGGTTTCGGCGGCCACCACACCGAGCCGCCCGACGATCCGGCCGTCGGTCGGACCACCAGGGGCGACGAGCAACCCGACACCTGGCTTCGGCGGACACCGGCGAGCATGTACACCGCGATCGGGCTGCTGCTGACCGTATGTCTGGCCGCCGGGGTGCTGCCCGCGGTCGCGCACGGCGCCGACATCGCCGCTCGCCGCTTCCTCGACGCCGGTGCGGCGATCGAGGCGCCGGGTTGGTCGGTGTCCGGTGCCGGGCTGGGTGTGGTGGGTTGCGTGGTGGCGATCGGGGTTGCGGTCGCCGGGATGTACCACCGGTTCCCGGTGGCCGCCGCGGTGACCGCGCCCGTGCTCAGAGTGCTGCGCGCGGCGCATTCCGGCCATATCGGCGACTATGTGGCCTGGCTGTTCGCCGCGCTCGCGGTGCTGAGCGCCGCCGTGGCGATGCCGTTGAGGTGACAGAGGCCGGTGGGTTGCCGCGCGCCGGCAGCCCGAAACGGTTGTGCCGCAACGGGGTTTCAGGCCCGGTCGGCCCGTCGATCGGCCAACGCCGCGATCGGTGTCTGATCCAGATGCAGCAGCAGATCCTCGGCGTTGTCGAAAACGCTCACGGCGCCCGCGGTTTCCAACTCCGTGCGGGACACTCCGCCGCTGAGCACACCGATGCTCGGCACGCCGGCGCGCGCGCAGGCTTTCGCGTCCCAGACGGCGTCGCCCACGAAGACCGCTTGATCGGCTGTCGCACCGATCCGGTCCAAGGCGATCCCGATGATGCCCGGGTCCGGTTTGGCAACGTCGACGTCGGCGGACGAGGTGACCGCGGCGATCAGGTCGTCGCAGTTCAGCGCCTTGCGTAATATCGCCAGCTCGTCCTCCGGCGCCGAGGTGGCCAGCACCACCGGCAGGTCGAGTGCGGCGAGACGTTCCAGCAGCCGCCGGGCGCCCGGAAGCGGTGACAGCAGCTCCGCCGTCTGCAGGTAGTAGCGGGAGTGCAAGTCTTTCAGCTCCCGCCGGACATCGTCGGGCGCGTCGTCGGACAGCAGGCGCACCAGCGCGGATCCGTCCATCCCGATGGCGCGGTGAATGCGCCAGGATTCGACCTCGATGGCCAACTCGGCGAACGCGCGCCGCCACGCGTGCACATGCAGGTAATTGGAATCGACCAAAGTGCCGTCGACATCGAACAACACCGCCGATCGGGTGACCACAGCTCTTCCTCTCCGTTTGCGGACGTCCCCGCTGGGATACCCACGCAGGGAATTCCCATACCGTCCCCAGGAGAGAGGACATCCGGTGGCCACTGACGACCGTGATGCAAAGCAGCGACAACTCGACGACCACCGGATCGATCGGCAGTCCGGATACCTGACCACCCAGCAGGGGGTGCGGGTCGACCACACCGACGACGCGCTGACCGTCGGAGAGCGCGGGCCGACGTTGCTGGAGGATTTCCACGCCCGGGAGAAGCTCACCCACTTCGACCACGAGCGGATCCCCGAGCGGGTGGTGCACGCCCGCGGGTCGGGCGCCTACGGCTACTTCGAGCCCTACGACGACTCGCTCGCCGAGTACACGGCGGCGCGGTTTTTGACCACCCCGGGCAAAAAGACCCCGGTGTTCGTGCGGTTCTCCACCGTCGCGGGCTCCCGCGGGTCGGCCGACACCGTGCGTGATGTGCGCGGGTTCGCCACCAAGTTCTACACCGACCAGGGGAACTACGACCTGGTGGGCAACAACTTCCCGGTGTTCTTCATCCAGGACGGGATCAAGTTCCCGGACTTCGTGCATGCGGTGAAGCCCGAACCGGACAGCGAGATGCCGCAGGCCCAGTCCGCCCACGACACGCTGTGGGACTTCGTGTCGCTGCAGCCGGAGACACTGCACACCATCATGTGGCTGATGTCGGACCGCGCGTTGCCGCGCAGCTACCGGATGATGCAGGGCTTCGGCGTGCACACCTTCCGTTTCGTCAGCGCCAAGGGGCAGGGCACCTTCGTGAAGTTCCACTGGAAGCCCAAGCTCGGCGTGCATTCGCTGGTCTGGGACGAATGCCAGAAGATCGCCGGCAAGGACCCGGACTTCAATCGCCGGGACCTGTGGGACGCGATCGAGGCCGGCCAGTACCCGGAGTGGGAGCTCGGCGTTCAGCTGGTGCCGGAAAGCGACGAGTTCAGCTTCGATTTCGACCTGCTGGACGCCACGAAAATCATTCCTGAAGAACAGGTCCCGGTGCGCCCGGTGGGCAGAATGGTGCTCAACCGCAATCCGGACAACTTCTTCTCCGAAACCGAGCAGGTGGCCTTCTGCACCGCCAACGTCGTGCCGGGAATCGACTTCACCAACGATCCGCTGCTGCAGTTCCGCAATTTCTCCTACCTGGACACCCAGTTGATCCGGCTCGGCGGTCCCAATTTCGTGCAGCTGCCGGTCAACCGGCCGGTGGCACCGGTGCACACCAACCAGCACGACGGCTATGGCCAGCACACGATCCCGAAGGGCAAGACCAGCTACTACAAGAACACGCTCGGTGGGGGCTGCCCGGCGTTGGCGAGTCCGGAGGCCGACGCCGACGTGTTCCGGCACTACACCCAGAAGGTGGACGGCGACAAGATCCGCAAACGCGCCGCGAGCTTCGAGAACCACTACAGCCAGGCGCGGATGTTCTGGAAGAGCATGTCCGAACCGGAGGCGAAGCACATCGTCGCCGCGTACGCCTTCGAACTCGGGAAATGCGAGACCGTCGAGATCCGGGAGCGCGTCGTCGAGCAGCTCAACCGCATCGATAACGACCTGGCGAGCCAGGTGGCCGAGAAGCTGGGTCTGCCGACGCCGCAGGAGCAGCCGCTCGACGAGGTCGTGGAGCGGGCCGTGGCCTCACCTGCGCTCTCGCAGCTGCACAGCGCCACCCTTCCCCCGGATGCGCGGGGTGTCCCCAGCATCGAAAGCCGCAAGATCGCGGTGCTGGCCGCCGACGGGGTCGACGTGGCCGGTGTCGAACGCTTCGTCGAGGCGATGCGCCGGCGCGGCGCCGTCGCCGAGGTGCTGGCGCCGATCGGCGGCGGGGAATTGGCCGGCGGTTCGGGCGGACGGCTGGGCGTCGACCGGGCGATCACCACCATGGCCTCGGTGCTCTACGACGCGGTGGTGGTGCCGTGCGGCCCGGAGGCGGTGCGCACCCTGTCCGCCGACGGTTACGCCATGCACTTCATCACCGAGGCCTACAAGCACCTCAAGCCGGTGGGGGCGTTCGGGGCGGGCGTCGAGTTGTTGCCGAAAGCCGGGATCGCCGAACGGCTGGCCGCAGGCGACTCGGACACCTCCGTCACCGTCTCGACCGGGGTGGTCACCACGACAGCAGCAGCGGACGACCTGGACGACGAGTTCTTCGACGCATTCGCCGCAGAACTGGCCAAGCACCGCGCCTGGGACCGAGCCGCCGACGCGGTGCCTGCCTAGCCGGCTCAGGTCACCGCGCGCAGTGGCCGGCCGGACTTCTGGACATAGGCAAGGGCGTCCGCCAGCGACGCAACCAGCGGAAGGCGCGACTGCGGGGCGCAGATCTTCAGCACGCTGGTCACCGCCGGGCTCGGTATCACCATCAGCCGGGTCCGCGCGGTGGTGCACCGGGCGCTGATCGACTGAAGAGCCGTAAACCCGACTGTGCCAATGAATGTCAACTCAGACAGGTCCAGGATCAGCCATTCGCAGCAGTCGGCGCAGCGCCTAGCGTAGTCGGCGAACGGACCCGCATTGGCGGCGTCGATCTCCCCGTCCGCGGCTACCACCGCTCCGGCACGGCCCCAATGCACGGTGAACTTGGCGGTGTGATTCCGCCATGCTTGAGTGGCTTCCGTTGCAGGAGTGGCGAAAGCGGTCTCGGTCATGTTGCTGGTAGTCATCTGTGGCTCCATCAGTCGACGAATCGTGCTGTTGGATCAACGTCAACGTAATCTCGTCTCGAGCGTTTCAACACGGTGACGTTCAACTACCGGCTGTGAACTCAACCGGAGGATCCAGACGTTACCTAGACCAGCGCCGATTGGCAAAGGGGCCAACGACAATTTCCGCAAAATCCCAGTGAAACCTTAAGTTTCACATCGCGCACAGCGAAGATCGCCTCGCGGACCAGGCCGACATCAGGTGATCGGCCAGCCGATTTTCCACCGCGTCACGGGCGCGCATGCCGAACACCACGTCGGCTTCCAGGTGCGGCGCCTGGCGGATCAGGTCCTCGACCACATCGGTGCGCACCACCTGCTCGTGGACCGCGTCCGCCTCGACGTGCTCGGCGTAGAAGGCCACGCAGGGCTCCGGGGCGCCCATGCGCCGCAGCGCGGCGACCAGGCGGCTCGACCCCGGCGGCGAGGTGATCTCCGTCGAGGCGAAATGGCCGACGGCCGCGCCCCGCCACCGGCGATGTAGCCCGAACAGCGACATCAGGTTCACCACCGCGAGCGACTCGGCGGGGACAACGTCGAGGTAGGCGAGGTATTCGGCGTTCAGCCCGGCCGCGGTGAGCAGCTCGGCGAAGAGTTGCTGGTGCACCCGCGACCCGCGGCCGGCGCCGTACTCGTCGAACTCGACCGCGACGAAGGACGCCTTGGCCTGGCCGGTCAGGCGCGGGATGGCGAAGGCGTGCGGATCGCCCTCCTTGAGGTGATACAGCGAGCGGTGCACGAAATACTCGCGTGCCTGCTCCCAGGTGCCCTGATCCCGCAGGTGCCACGATGGGCCGCTGCCGCGCACGGGCTCGGTTGCCGCAGCAGTCATTTCGTCGTTCGCAGTGGTGTTCGCGGGTATCGTTCCGACGTCCTGGCGGACACTATCGAGGAATGCGCGCTCCAGCCGGGCGCGCAGTTCCAATAAGGTGGCGTCCCATTCCCAGTCCGGGTCCACCTCGGCGAAGCCCCGGTAGTGCAGCTCGTAACAGACGTAGAGGGCCAGCTGCAGGTCCCGTCCGTACGGGTCGGCGTCGGCGGTCTGGGCGGTGAAGCCCTCGGTCGCGCCCGCGGGCCGGCGGAGCAGCTCGCAGATCGCCGCCGACAGCGGCCCGCAGGCGGTGGGCAGGGCGGGCTCGGTGCGGATAGGTGCAACGGTCACGCTCGCGAGTACCCCGCGCATACCCGCCGTCAAACGATGCCGGCCGACGCGGCTCCGTTTCGGCGGTCGACCGTTGGGTACCCCGGGACCATGACACGGTTCGGCTACACCCTGATGACCGAGCAGAGCGGGCCCCAAGACCTTGTCCGGTTTGCCGTCTCCGCTGAAGAACGAGGTTTCGACTTCGAGGTGTGCAGCGACCACTTCTCGCCCTGGCTGGCGTCGCAGGGCCACGCCCCGAACGCATGGGCGGTGCTGGGAGCGGTTGCGCAGGCCACCGAGCGGGTGGGGCTGTGTTCCTTTGTCACCTGCCCGACGATGCGCTACCACCCCGCGGTGGTGGCGCAACAGGCGGCCACGGTGCAGATCCTTGCCGACGGCCGGTTCACCCTGGGCCTGGGCAGCGGGGAGAACCTCAACGAGCACATCGTCACCGGCGCCGGATGGCCGAACGTCCGGCGCAGGCAGGCCATGCTCGGTGAAGCGATCAAGATCATCCGTGAGCTGTTGATGGGGGAGACGGTCGACCTGAGCGGCGAGCATTTCCAGGTCGACGGGGCGCGGCTGTGGGACCTGCCGGAGATCCCGGTCGCGTTGGCGGTCGCGATGTCGGGCGCCAAGGGCGTGGACAGGTTCGCCACCGCCGCCGACGACCTGATCGCGGTGCAGCCCGACGCGGATCTGGTCCAGGCCTGGCATACCGCGCGCCAAGCCTCCGGGCTGGAAGGCGGCCGGGTGTTCGGCCAGCTACCGGTGTGCTGGGACCCCGGCCCCGAGGCCGCGGTTCAGCGCGCCCACCGGCAGTTCCGCTGGTTCGGCGGCGGGTGGGCGGTCAACGCCGAGCTGCCCACGCCGGCAGCGTTCGCCGCCGCCACGCGGTTCGTCACCCCGCAGGACGTCGCGGACGCCATCCCGTGCGGCCCCGACCTGGACGCGATCGTCGAGGCGGTGCGCGCCTACGCCGACGCCGGGTTCACCGACATCGCGCTCATCCAGATCGGCGGGGAGACCCAGGAGGCCTTCCTCAAGGAGGCCGCGGAACCGCTGCTGGCAGCGCTGCGCGACGCGGCGTAGCAGGTCGCCGCCGCCAGCGCGGAGGGTTTCACGCCGGACGGCGGCGGGTACTAGGAGCCCATGAGTGAGACCGAACACCCCATCGATGAGTCGCGCAAGACACGGCCGCGAGACGGAATGGTGTTCAAGGACCGCCGTGAGGCGCCGGGGCTGGCCATGCTGGTGATGGCGGCACTGGCTCTGGTGGGGTTCTTGTGCGCCGCGGCGCTACACGACGCCGGCTGGTCGCTGGGTTTCGGGATCCTGGTCTTAGTGCTGGCGGCCGGCGGGGTGACGTGGGTTTTCGTCGGACGAAACCGCAGCTTCCGCGGCGGCAACCACCGCCGTCAGACCTAGGGCACCGGCGGCGAACCTCGATACCGCCTCAGCTCCGGTCCGCGCCGCCTCCTCATGGCCGGCCCGGCTGCGGGTGGCAAGCGCGCCCGAGACCGGGTCCAGCGTCACCTCGGCGAGCAGCTCGCCGGTGGTCGGCTCGCAGACCGCCCACAGATAGCGGGTATCACCGGCCCACCCGGAAGCCGCGTCGGCAACGTAGTCCGGGTCGGTCTCACCGAGGTCGGCCAGCGTGGGACGGTCATCGACGCGGGTGTCGGCCCGTGGCATCCGCAGATACCACGGGCCGGCGTTGATCTCGACGGGCTCGATGAGTCCGGCTCCGCTACTTGATCTCGCAGAGCACCGTGCCCTGGGTGATGGCCGACCCGGCCTCCGCCGCCAGGCCGGTGACCACACCGTCCTTGTGCGCGGTGACCGGGTTCTCCATCTTCATCGCCTCCAGGACGACGACCAGGTCACCGGCGGCGACCTCCTGGCCCTCTTCGACGGCCACCTTCACCACGGTGCCCTGCATGGGCGCGGTCACCGCGTCACCGGATGCCGCCGCGCCGCCGTGTGCTCCGCGCTTGCGGGCCTTCGGCTTCTTGCGGATGGCCCCGGCGGGACCACCGGCCCCGCCACCGCCCAGCGCCAGATCCCCGGGCAGCGAGACCTCCAGGCGGCGACCGCCGACCTCGACGACCACCTTCTGCCGCGGCTGCGCGTCCTCGTCGTCGAGCGGCTCGCCACCGGCGAACGGCTCGATGTTGTTCTCGAACTCGGTCTCGATCCAGCGGGTGTGCACCGAGAAGCCGTTCTCGTCACCGATGAACGCCGGGTCCCGGACGACCACACGGTCGAACGGGATGACCGTGGCCAGCCCCTCCACATGGAACTCGTCCAGGGCGCGCCGGGCGCGTTCCAGCGCCTCGGTGCGGTTCGCCCCGGTGACGATCAGCTTGGCCAGCATCGAGTCGAACTGGCCGCCGATCACCGAACCGGTCTCCACACCGGAGTCCATCCGGATGCCGGGGCCGGTCGGCGGGTCGAAGCGGGTGACCGGGCCGGGGGCGGGCAGGAAGCCGCGGCCGGCGTCCTCGCCGTTGATCCGGAACTCGATGGAGTGCCCGCGCGGCTCCGGGTCCTCGGTAAGGTCCAGCTGCTCGCCGTTGGCGATGCGGAACTGCTCGCGCACCAGGTCGATTCCGGAGGTCTCCTCGGTGACCGGGTGCTCGACCTGCAGGCGGGTGTTGACCTCCAGGAACGAGATCAGCCCGTCCTGGCCGACCAGGTACTCCACCGTGCCGGCACCGTAGTAGCCGGCCTCCTTGCAGATCCGCTTGGCGGACTCGTGGATCTCCTTGCGCTGCGCGTCGGTCAAAAACGGCGCCGGGGCCTCCTCGACCAGCTTCTGGAAACGGCGCTGCAGCGAGCAGTCGCGGGTGCCCGCGACGACGACGTTGCCGTGCTGGTCGGCGATGACCTGGGCCTCGACGTGGCGGGGTTTGTCCAGGTAGCGCTCCACGAAGCACTCACCGCGGCCGAACGCCGCGATCGCCTCGCGGGTGGCCGACTCGAACAGCTCGGGAATCTCCTCGATGGTGCGGGCCACCTTCATGCCGCGGCCGCCGCCGCCGAAGGCGGCCTTGATCGCCACCGGCACACCGTGCTCCTTGGCGAAGGCCACCACCTCGTCAGCGTCCTTGACCGGGTCCGGGGTACCGGGCACCAGCGGCGCCTTGGCGCGGGCGGCGATGTGGCGGGCGGTGACCTTGTCACCGAGATCGCGGATGGCCTGCGGGCTCGGCCCGATCCAGATCAGCCCGGCATCGATGACGGCCTGGGCGAAATCGGCGTTCTCGGAAAGGAATCCGTACCCGGGGTGGATCGCGTTGGCACCCGACTGCGCGGCGGCGTCCAGGATCTTCTCGAACACCAGGTATGACTCGGCGGAGGTCTGCCCGCCCAGGGCGAACGCCTCATCGGCGAGCCGGACGTGCGGCGCGTCGGCATCGGGTTCGGCGTACACGGCCACGCTGGCCAATCCGGCGTCGCGCGCGGCGCGGATCACCCGGACTGCGATCTCCCCGCGGTTGGCGATGAGCACCTTGGAGATCTTCGAGCTGGCATGGTTCGCCACTGGCCCTCCTGATGGCATGTTTAAGAAATGTCTTTAAGAATCTAGTTCACAGCAGTGTAAGGCGCGACCGCGGAACCTGTTCCAGGTGCCCCTATGCCGCGCGTAACCGCCGCTTGATACGGGTCAACATGGCCGACATGCCCCGTAGCCGCAGCGGGCTGATCAGCGCCGCCAGGCCCAGACTGGAGGCGAAATCCTCCGGCACCGCCAGGATGACGTCGGCGGGCTGACCGTCGAGACCGGCCGCCCAGATCGCTGCGAACCCCCGAGTGGTCGGTGCCTCCGGGGGCGCACTGAAGTACAACCGCACCCGCTGCCGGTCAGCGGCGTCGACGTGCAGGAACAACGGCGACTGGCACTCCGGCACCGGCTCCATGGCCGATTCCGCCAGGTGATCGGGCAGGTCGGGCAACTCGTCGGCGAATTCCAGCAGAAGCCGCAGCTTGTCCTGCCCGTCGACTTCCGCGAAATCGGAAGCCACCTGCGCCAATCCTTCCGGCAGGCTCATCAGCTCGCTGCGGCTCCCTGAGCTGCCGCGGGCGCCCGACCCGGTTCCGGGCCGTCCACGATGGGCACCCGCACGGTGTTACCCCACTCGGTCCAGGAGCCGTCGTAGTTGCGGACCCCCTCCATGCCGAGCAGGTGCGTCAGCACGAACCAGGTGTGGCTGGAGCGCTCCCCGATGCGGCAATAGGCGACCGGCTTGTCCTCCGGCTTCAGAAACCCGTAGAGCTCTTCCAATTCCTCGCGCTTGCGGAACCGGCCGGCGTCGTCGGCGGCCTTGCTCCACGGGATGGATATCGCGGTGGGGATGTGGCCGCCGCGCAGCACGCCTTCCTCCGGGTAGTCCGGCATGTGGGTGCGTTCGCCGGTGTACTCCTGCGGCGAGCGGACGTCGATCAGCGGCTCCCGGCCGATGATCTCCAACACGTCGTCCTTGTAGGCGCGGATCGGAGCGTCGTTGCGCTGCACCACCGGGTAACCGGTCGTGGTCTTCGACGGCACCTCCAGGGTGGTCTCGCGGCCCGAGGACACCCACAGGTCGCGTCCGCCGTCGAGCAGCCGGACGTCTTCGTGGCCGAACAGGGTGAACACCCACAGCGCGTAGGCGGCCCACCAGTTGGACTTGTCGCCGTAGATCACCACGGTGTCGTCGCGCGAGATTCCCTTGCGGTTCATCAGATCGGCGAACTGCTCACCGGTGATGTAGTCGCGGACCGGGGCATCGTTGAGGTCGGTGACCCAGTCGATCTTCACCGCGCCGGGGATGTGGCCGACGTCGTAGAGCAGCACATCCTCGTCGGACTCCACCACGACGAGACCGGGTTTACCAAGATTTCCCGCGAGCCAGTCGGCGGTGACCAACCTCTCGGGGTGGGCGTAGGACTGCAGGGCGGGGCTGGGGTCGGCAGGCACTGGCACGGTGTCGAGCCTACCCACCCCGGTCTCCCGCGTCGCAGCGAGACGGCGCCTCGCCTACACCGGGTTGGCCGCCCACAGCGCGGCGATCGAAAGGCCGGCGCCGGCGAGCAGGGACCGCACCAACGGCAGGCTGATCCCGATGACACTGGACGGGTCGCCGTCGACGCCGTCGATGAACCAGCCGCCCAGCCCGTCCAGGGTGAAGCCGCCGGCCACCCGCAGCGACTCCCCGGTGGCCAGGTAGGCGTCCAGGTCGTCGTCGGTGGGTGTCCCGAACCGCACCGTGGTCACCGCAGTCTCCGCGGCCTGATGACGTATCTCGTTATCCTGCAACCAGATCAAGCTATGACCGGTGTGAAGTTGGCCGGCGCGCCCGGCCATCGACCGCCATCGGCGGCGGGCCTCGTGCACCGACGGCGGCTTACCGGCCAATTCGCCATCGATGTAGAGCATGGAATCGCATCCGATGACCACGCAATCCGTCGCGACCGCCGGGTCCACGCGGGCCGCGACGTCTTCGGCCTTGGCGCGCGCTAGGGCGCACACCACGGCGGCGGGTTCGGCGTCGGGGCCCAGGCTCGCCGCGGCGGCGTCCTCGTCCACCCCGGAGACCACCACCAGGGGGTCGATCCCGGCGCCCCGCAGCACGGCCAAGCGGCCTGATGACGCGGACCCGAGGACGAAGCGCGTCACCTCACCGGCGCAGGTGGGTGCGCTCGAGCAGGGTCACCCGCTGCCAGCTGAACAACGGATACCGGAGTTTGTCCACCGGGTGGCCCCACAGATTGCGCTCTGGTGCTCCGGTTTCGGCCGCGCCGGCGCCGGCCGTGCCCAGGACCGCGACCAGCGCCGCGACCTCCTCGTCGGTGGGGTTGCCCTTGAGCACCCGGATGTGCGGCTCGGCGGCTGCGGGAGCCTCCTGGGCCGGGGTGTCGTCGCTCTTGTCGCCGCTCACAGCGCCTTCACTGCTCGCGTCACTCGCGTCCCTCGCTGCGCTCACTCCGCTCGCGCCGCTCACAGGGGAATGTTCCCGTGCTTCTTGGGCAGCGGCTGGACGATCTTGCGTTCCAGCAGCCGCAGCGACGTCGCGATGTAGCCGCGGGTGTGCGACGGCGGGATCACCGCGTCGACGTAGCCGCGCTCGGCGGCCACGTACGGGTTCACCAGCGTGTCCTCGTACTCCTGCTGCAGTTTCAGGCGCAGCGCATCGACGTCCTCGCCGTTGCGGGCGGCCTCGGAGAGCTGCTGGCGGTAGACGAAACCGACCGCGCCGGAGGCGCCCATGACCGCGATCTGTGCGGTCGGCCAGGCGACGTTGACGTCGGCGCCCATCTCCTTGGAACCCATCACGCAGTACGCGCCGCCGTAGGCCTTGCGGGTGATGACGGTGATCTTGGCGACGGTGGCCTCACCGTAGGCGTAGAGCAGCTTGGCGCCGCGTCGGATGATGCCGTTGTACTCCTGCTCGGTACCGGGCAGGAAGCCGGGCACGTCGACCAGCAGCACGATCGGGATGTTGAAGCAGTCGCAGGTCCGGATGAACCGGGCTGCCTTCTCCGAGGCGTTGATGTCCAGGCAGCCGGCGAACTGGGTGGGCTGGTTGGCCACGATGCCGACCGTGCGGCCCTCGATGCGGCCGAACCCGACGATGATGTTCTGCGCGTAGCCGGACTGCACCTCGAGGAACTCGTCGTCGTCGAGGATCCGGGTGATCACCTCGTGCATGTCGTAGGGCTGATTCGGCGAGTCCGGGATCAGCGTGTCCAGTTCGAGGTCCTCGGCGGTGAGGTTGTCCTCGATCGCGCCCGCGGGAGCCGGCACCGGGTAGCGCGGCGGGTCGGCGTAGTTGTTCGGCGGCAGGTAGCTGAGCAGGTCGCGCACGTACTCGAAGGCGTCCTGCTCGCCGGAGGCGACGTAGTGCGCGGTGCCGGACTTACCCATGTGGGTGTGGGCCCCGCCCAGTTCCTCCTGGGTGACGTCCTCGCCGGTGACGGTCTTGATCACGTCCGGGCCGGTGATGAACATCTGGCTGGTCTGGTCGACCATCACGATGAAGTCGGTCAGGGCGGGGGAGTAGACGTGACCGCCCGCGGCGGCCCCCATGATCAGCGAGATCTGCGGGATCACGCCCGAGGCCAGGATGTTGTTGTGGAAGATCTTGCTGTAGAGGCCCAGCGAGACCACACCCTCCTGGATGCGGGCGCCGGCGCCGTCATTGATGCCGATGAGCGGCCGGCCGGTCTTCATGGCCAGCTCCTGGACCTTGACGATCTTCTCGCCGTAGACCTCACCGAGGCTGCCGCCGAAGACGGTGGCGTCCTGGCTGAAGATGCAGACCTCGCGGCCGTCGATGGTGCCGTAACCGGTGACCACCCCGTCGCCCAGTGGGCGTTTCTCGGCGAGACCGAAGTTGGTGCTGCGGTGCTTGGCCAGCGCGTCGAGTTCGACGAACGACCCCTCGTCGAGCAGGGCGAGGATGCGCTCACGGGCGGTCAGCTTGCCCTTGGCGTGCACCTTTTCCACCGCGGCTTCCCCGACCGGGTGCAGGGTCTCCTCGGTCCGACGCTTGAGGTCGGCAAGCTTGCCTGCGGTGGTGTGGATGTCGACGACGTGCTCGCTCTGGGCTTCTACAGCGGACTCCCCGGAGTGCTCAGTAACGGTCATAAGAAATGATCTTAATCGCGGACCATCGGTTCTCCCGACCGGACCCGGTTAGGCCCAGATCGCGCAAGCACAACGTGTGACCGGCGCGGGTCGGTTTACCGCCTCGATGCCAGCGGGTACGCGGTTGCCATGAAGCCCAAGGTCGCGATCACTCATCCGGACCGGGTGTTGTTCCCGCCGTCGGCCGGCCACGACCCGATCACCAAGGGCGACCTGATCGACTATTACGCGCAGGTGGCGCCGGTGATGGTGCCGCACCTGGACGGCCGTCCGCTCACGCTGACCAGGTTTCCCGGCGGCATCGAGGAGGAAGGATTCATCCAGCAGAACTTCGCCGCGTCATTGCCGGACTGGATGGAGCGGGCCGAGGTCCCCAAAAAGTCCGCGGCGGGATCCGTCGTGCATCCGGTGGTGGGACGCGACGAGGCGCTGGTATGGGCGGCCAACCAGGATTGCGTCACATTGCACACCTGGTTGTCTCGCCGGCCGCATCTGAATCGGCCGGACCGCCTGGTGTTCGATCTGGACCCTGCCGACGCCGACTTCGCCGTGGTCCGGGCCGCCGCCCGTGCGGTCGCCGACGTCCTTCAGGAGCTGGGTATGACGGCCTACGTGCAGACGACGGGTTCTCGCGGCCTGCACGTCGTCGCGCCGCTGCGGGGCCACGCCGATTTCGACACCGCTCGCGAGTTCGCCCGCGCCATTGCCGGGCTGGTCGTCGACGACGACCCGGTGCATCGAACGTGCGAGATTCGCAAGGCCGGCCGCGACGGCCGGTTGTATGTCGACGTGATGCGTAACGCCTACGGGCAGACCGCGGTTGCGCCGTACTCGGTCCGGGCCCGCCCGGGCGCGCCGGTGGCCACCCCGTTGGAGTGGGAGGAGCTCGACGTGCCGGGCATGCGGTCGGACAGGTTCACCCTGCGCGACGTGCCCGAGCGGTTGTCCGAACGCGGTGATCCGTGGGCCGACATGCATCGGCATGCGTGCGCTGTGGCGTCGCGCCGGCATCGGCTGGCGAAGCTGGGCGCCTAGCTCAGGCGACGGCCGTACCGGGTTTGGGAGCCGGGTTGGGTTCGAGAACTTCGGTGACTTCCTTGACGAAGTCACCGATGTAGCGGATCGCCCGGCGGCCTTCGGGCAGCACATCGGCCGCCAGCGGGAAATCGTGAATCTGGCCTTCCCACAAGTGCAGATCACAGGGGACCCCGGCGGCCTGCAGGCGCTGCGCCATGACCTCGGCGTCGGGCAGCAGCAGTTCGTCGGAGCTGGCGTGGATGGTGACCGGAGGCAGCGTCGACAGGTCGGCGTCCACCGGTGAAACGACCTGGGCCCGATGGAGAAAGCGGGTGAACGCCGCCAGCGCTCCGCGCGGGAACATCGCACACCGATTGGCGTTGCGGTGCCGCATCTTCGCCGTCGGATCCGCATCGGTGAAGGGCGAAACCACGGCAATGCCAGCAGGTTTCGCCAGCCCAGCCTGCAGTGCGGCCAGGGTCGTCATGAAAGCCAGATAGCCGCCGGCCGAATCACCGGCGATCACGATCTGTTCGGGGTCGTAGCCGCGACGCATCAGCCAGCGCAATCCGCTCAGGCCGTCCTCGATCGCGTCGGATATCCGGTGCGACGGCAACATTCGGTAATCGACGTTGAGGACGCAGGCGTCGGCGGCCCGCGACAACCGAGCCACCAGGGAGCGGTGGGTATTGAGCCCGCAGGTCAGGAATGCGCCGCCGTGCAGGTACAGGATCGCGCGCTGCCTCGATGTTCTCGCGGCGTGGACCCGTTCGGCCGCACAGTGTCCCAGCCGGACGCGTTCAACTGTCATCGCCGGCCGATAGGGCACCCAGCCGGCGAACCGGTCGACAGATGTCAACGGCCACGCCAGGTCCGGCCGAATAGCCCACGCGCGCACGACATTCTTGACGATGAACAGGCTGGCCAACGAGACCGCCACCGATTGTGCACTGTGGCGGCGATGAATTCGCCTCGTCAAGCCTACGGTGACCATTCGACTTCCCGCTCTCCTGTGTTCAGGAGTTGGAGTACCCTGCGGTCGGGCGTTTCAACCGGCGCGGCGACGGCACGGCCTCTAGGCTTGGCGAAATGGATGCTCAGCCACCGCGGCCGCCGCTTGCCGCAACCGTTCTGCGAGACGGGTTGACCGGCCCGGGTCAACCCTGGCGCGCCCTGGATGTGGTCACCGAGACCGGATCCACCAATGCCGATCTGTTGGCCCGCGCCGCGGCGGGCGAGGACATCGATGGCGCGGTGCTGCTGGCCGAATACCAGACGGCCGGTCGCGGCCGGCACGGGCGGCACTGGGTGGCCCCCGCGGGTAGTCAACTGGCACTGTCGGTGGGGGTCGCCGCGGACATGGTGCCGACATCGGGATGGGGTTGGCTGACCTTGGCGACCGGGGTGGCGGTGGCCGACGCGCTCACCGAGGTCGCGGATCTGCCGGTCGGCCTGAAGTGGCCCAACGACGTCCTGGTGGGCTCGGACATGCAAGGCAAGCTGGCCGGGATCCTCGCCGAGGTGGCTGCGCCCAAGGCGCTCATCGTGGTCGGACTCGGTCTGAACGTGACCATGACCGCTTCCGAGGCGCCGGATCCGGCGGCGGTCTCGCTGGCGATGCTCGGCGCCTCGATGCTCGACCGAAATCTCTTGGCGAACAAGGTTCTTCGGCACCTCGCGGCCCGGATCGCGGCGTGGCGCTCAGCCGGTGGGGCGGATGAGGCGCTGGCGGCGGACTACCGGCGCTACAGCTGCACACTGGGCGCCCGGGTGCGCGCCGACACCCCCGGTGACCATCGGGTCGAGGGCCTCGCCGAGGCGATCGATGACACGGGCCGGCTCATCATCAACACCGGTACTGAGACGGTCACGGTGTCGGCCGGCGATGTCACGCGGCTGCGGCCCGGCGATTCAGCGGGTCTCGGCTAGGGCCGGCCGTGGGTTACCCCGAGAACGTGCTGGCCGAGGACGAACAGGTCGTGCTGCACCGTCATCCGCACGTCAAACGCCTGCTGTTGCCGCTGCTGGCCCTGCTGTTGGCCACGGCCTGCGCCGGCTTCGCTTCCGGGATCGTCAACCCGCGGGCCTGGGACCCCAACGCCAAGAACGTGGTCTTCGGGGTGATCTGGGTGATCTGGCTGGTGGTGGTCGGCTGGCTGGCGGTCTGGCCGTTTTTGACCTGGCTGACCACCCACTTCGTCGTCACCGACCGGCGCGTGATGTACCGGCACGGGTTGCTGACGCGCAGCGGGATCGACATCGCGTTGGCGCGGATCAACAGTGTGGAGTTCGTCCACGGGCTCATCGACCGGATGCTGCGTACCGGGACGCTGATCATCGAGTCGGCGTCACAGGAACCGCTGGAGTTCTACGACATCCCGCGCGTGGAACAGGTCCACGCGCTGCTGTATCACGAGGTCTTCGACAACCCGTCCGCTGCGGGCTGACGGCGTGCCGGGCGCCGGAACAGGGTGACCACTCCGCTGTCCGGGCCGCCCTCCAGGGAGTCCTCGATCGCCTCGGCGAGTGCGCCGGTCTCGATCGTCGCATCCAGCGCGGCATCGGTGCTGCGCGCGAACTCGTCGGGGAAGACCCAGCGCCGGAACGCCCAGAACCGGAACGCCATCTGCAGCAGGTTGCCGATGATGTAGGCCGAGATGAAGTCGGCGATGTTCTCGATGGTCAGCGACACCATCGGCGCCCGCAGCTGCAACACGTAGCTGGAGAACCACAACGGCGCCATCGACAGCAGCACGCCGACACCGCTGATCCCGAAGAACAGCAGCGCCTCGTGGTGGCGCTCCCGGCCACCGCGGTCCTTGAAACTCCACTCACGGTTGAGGATGTAGGACGCGATCACCGCGACGATGCCGGAGATGACCTTGGCGGTGACCGGCTTGGGTTCCAGGATCGTCAGCTTGAGCGTGTAGAACAGCGCCGAGTCGATGACGAAGGTGGTCGCGCCGACAATCGCGAACTTGATCAACTCATGGTGGCGCTCGGCCAGCGGCCGGATCACCCGGGGCAGCCGGGCGATCGTGGCGTCGGTAAAAGACACAAGTCGCCAGTGTACGGACTTTGCCTGATCCGCGCCTAACGACTGGATAAGGACGCAGACGGCCCGACGTGACACGATATTGCCCGTGCCGAAACCCCCAACCACCGCGCCGCCATCGGCAAGTGGCCGCAGCCCCCTGGTCGCCATGGTCGGCGGCGGTCAGCTGGCCCGGATGACCCACCAGGCGGCGATCGCGCTCGGCCAGCGGCTGCGGGTGCTGGCCGGCGCGGCCGACGAGCCGGCGGCCCAGGTCACCCCGGACGTGGTGATCGGCTCGCACACCGACCTCGACGACTTGCGCCGGGTCGCCACCGGAGCCACCGTGCTCACCTTCGACCACGAGCACGTCCCCGGCGAACTGCTGGACAAGCTGATCGCCGAGGGTGTCAACGTGGCGCCGCCGCCGGCTGCGCTGCTGCACGCTCAGGACAAGCTGGTGATGCGACGCAGGCTGGCGGCCCTGGGGGCGCCGGTGCCACGGTTCGCCGCCATCGAGACTCTGCAGGCCGTCGACGAGTTCGCCGAGCTGACCGGCGGCCCGATGGTGGTGAAGACCACCCGGGGCGGGTACGACGGGCGCGGAGTGTCCATCGTCGACGATGTGGTCCAGGCCCGGGCCGCCGCCGCCGAGTACCTGGCCTCCGGGGTGCCGGTGCTGGTCGAGGAGCGGGTCGCGATGCGCCGGGAGCTCTCGGCGCTGGTCGCCCGGTCGCCGTTCGGCCAGGGCGCGGCGTGGCCGGTGGTGGAGACGGTGCAGGAAGACGGGATCTGTGTGACGGTGATCGCGCCCGCACCCGATCTTCCTGCTGAATCTGCTGCTGCCGCACAGCAATTGGGGCTGCGCCTGGCCGACGAGTTGGGTGTGGTCGGGGTGCTGGCCGTCGAGCTGTTCGAGACCACGGCCGGAGAGCTGCTGGTCAACGAGCTGGCGATGCGGCCGCACAACTCCGGGCACTGGACCATGGACGGTGCGGCCACCAGCCAGTTCGAGCAGCATCTGCGCGCGGTGCTGGACTATCCGCTCGGCGCCACCTCCCCGGTCGTGCCGGTGACCGTGATGGCCAATGTGCTCGGTGCTGCCGAGCCGCCGGCGATGACGATGGACGAGCGGCTGCACCACCTGTTCGCCCGCTATCCCGACGCGCGTGTGCACCTCTACGGCAAGGACGAGCGGCCGGGCCGCAAGATCGGGCACGTCAACCTGCTCGGTGATGACGCCACGGCGTCGGCCAAGCTGCGTGAGCGGGCCGAGAGCGCGGCACACTGGTTGTCGCACGGGGAATGGAGCGATGGATGGGATCCGCATGAGTGAGCACAAGCCCGGTCCCCGGGTAGGCGTGATCATGGGCAGCGACAGCGACTGGTCGGTGATGGAGGACGCGGCCCGCGCGCTGGCCGAGTTCGACATCCCCTTCGAGGTGGGGGTGGTCTCGGCGCACCGCACCCCGCAGCGGATGTTCGACTACGCCCGTGCCGCGGCCGGCCGCGGTATCGAGGTGATCATCGCCGGGGCGGGCGGGGCCGCGCACCTACCCGGGATGGTGGCCTCGGCCACACCGCTGCCGGTGATCGGGGTGCCGGTTCCGCTGGCACGTCTCGACGGGCTGGACTCGTTGCTGTCGATCGTGCAGATGCCGGCCGGGGTGCCGGTGGCCACCGTCTCCATCGGCGGCGCGCGCAACGCGGGGTTGCTGGCGGTGCGTATTCTGGCCTCCGCCGATGCGGCATTACGGGCCCGGATGGAGACTTTCCAACAGCAACTGGCGGACACCGTGCTTGCGAAGGACGCGAAACTACAAGGTAAAGTTACCGGCGAGTAGCTTAGGAGGCTGTGATGGCTGGGTGGGCCGGGAATCCGTCGTTTGACCTGTTCAAACTCCCCGAAGAGCACGACGAGCTGCGGGCGGCGATTCGGGCGTTGGCGGAGAAGGAGATCGCTCCTTACGCCAAGGAGGTCGACGAGCAGGCGCGTTTCCCCGAGGAGGCGCTGGCGGCCTTGAACGCCTCGGGCTTCAACGCCGTGCATGTGCCCGAGGAGTACGGCGGGCAGGGTGCGGACTCGGTGGCGGCATGCATCGTGATCGAGGAAGTCGCGCGGGTGTGTGCGTCGTCCTCGTTGATCCCGGCGGTGAACAAGCTGGGCACCATGGGGTTGATCCTGGCCGGCTCCGACGAGCTGAAGCGGCAGGTGCTGCCGGGCCTGGCAAGCGGTGAGGTGATGGCCTCCTACGCATTGAGCGAGCGGGAGGCGGGCAGTGATGCCGCGGCGATGCGCACCCGGGCCAAGGCCGACGGCGACGACTGGATCCTCAACGGCTCCAAGTGCTGGATCACCAACGGCGGCAAGTCGAGTTGGTACACGGTGATGGCGGTGACCGACCCTGATCTGGATGCCAACGGTATCTCGGCGTTCATGGTGCACGTCGATGACGAGGGCTTCACGATCGGGCCCAAGGAGCACAAGCTCGGTATCAAGGGCTCGCCGACCACCGAGTTGTACTTCGAGAACTGCCGTATCCCCGGTGATCGGATCATCGGTGAGCCCGGGACCGGGTTCAAGACCGCGCTGCGCACGTTGGATCACACCCGCCCGACCATCGGCGCCCAGGCCGTGGGTATCGCTCAGGGGGCGTTGGATGCGGCGATCGAATACACCAAGGACCGCAAGCAGTTCGGCAAGAACATCGCCACCTTCCAGGGGGTGCAGTTCATGCTCGCCGACATGGCGATGAAACTGGAGGCGGCCCGGCTGATGGTCTACAGCGCCGCCGCGCGCGCCGAACGCGGGGAGACCGGCCTGGGCTTCATCTCTGCGGCGAGCAAGTGCTTCGCCTCCGATGTGGCCATGGAGGTCACCACCGATGCGGTGCAGTTGTTCGGCGGGGCGGGCTACACCACCGACTTCCCGGTCGAGCGGATGATGCGCGACGCCAAGATCACCCAGATCTATGAGGGCACCAACCAGATCCAGCGCGTGGTGATGAGCCGGCACCTGCTGCGCTGAGCAGCCCACATTTCCGCGAGATTGCAACCATGCAGCGAAATGCGCGCAGTCACCTGCATGGTTGCAATCTCGCGGTGATCAAGGCCGAAGGCGACCGCCTCAATTAGGTTGAGGGCACCATGACCGAAGCCGAACCGGCTCGCACGTCGAGCATCTACCTGGCCGCCGCCGAGGGCGGAACCGGCAAGTCCGCCATCGCGCTGGGTCTGCTGCACCTGCTGGCCGCCTCGTCGGCGCGGGTCGGCGTGTTCCGCCCGATCGTCCGCTCACTCGACGAGCCCGACGAGCAGCTCGAGCTATTGCTCGCGCACGCCACCGCGCAGATCGACGATCACACCAGGTGCCGCGGCGTGACCTACCAGCAGGTCTTCTCCGACCGGGAAGCCGCGCTGGGCGAGATCGTCGCGCGGTTCCACGACGTCGCGCGCCAGTGCGAAACCGTGCTGGTGGTCGGCAGTGACTACACCGACATCGTCAACCCGAGCGAGTTGACCTTCAACGCCCGCGTCGCGGTGAACCTGGGGGCGCCGCTGGTGTTGGCCATCAACGGTCACCAGCGTGATGCGCAGGCCATCGGCGAGATCACGGCCCGCTGCCTGGCCGAGGCGGCCGCGGTCCACGCCCACCCGGCCGTGGTGATCGCCAACCGCTGCGACCCGGACCGGCTGGCGGAGGTCACCAAGGCGATCTCGGACCGTCTGGACGGCCCGGGCACCCGGGACATTCCCGCGTTCGCGGTTCCGGAGGTACCGCTGCTGTCCGCCCCGACGATGGCCGAACTGTGCACGGCGCTGGACGGCACCGTCTACAGCGGCGACCCCGAGCTGCTACGCCGTGAGGCGCTCGGTGTCATGGTCGGCGGGATGACCGCCGAGAACATTCTGGAACGGCTGACCGAAGGTCAAGTGGTGATCGTGCCCGCCGATCGCTCCGACGTACTGCTGGCGCTGGTGAACGCCCATGACGCACAGGGCTTCCCGTCACTAGCCGGGATCATCCTCAACGGTGGCCTGCTGCCGCACCCGGCGATCGACAAGCTAGTCAAGGGGCTGCGGCCTACCCTGCCGCTGATCGCCACCAGCCACCGCACCTACGACACCGCCGAAAAGGTGTCGCACACCGGCTCGCGGATCACCGTCGACGCACTGCGCAAGATCGACACCGCGCTAGCGGTGATGGCCGCTCACCTCGACGGCGCCGAGCTGGCCGAACGGATCCGGGTGCCGGCGTCGACGGTGGTGACCCCCCAGATGTTCGAGTACCAGCTGCTGGAGCGCGCCCGCTCCGACCGGCGCCACATCGTGCTGCCCGAAGCCGCCGATGACCGGATCCTGTTGGCGGCCGGCCGGTTACTGTCCCGCGGAATCGTAGACCTGACCCTGCTCGGGGTGGAGGACGCGGTGCGCAGGCGCGGCGCCGAACTCGGGGTGGACCTGGATGCGGCGCAGGTCGTCGACCCCGCCAACAGCGGCCTGCTGGAATCGTTCGGCGCAGAGTACACCCGACTGCGCGCCCACAAGGGGATCGCCGAGGAACGTGCCCGCGAGATCATGCGTGACATCTCCTATTTCGGCACCATGATGGTACAACTGGGGCTCGCCGACGGCATGGTGTCCGGTGCCGCGCACACCACGGCGCACACCATCCGCCCGGCATTCGAGATCATCCGGACCGCGCCGGGGGTCTCAACGGTGTCCAGTGTCTTCCTGATGTGTCTGTCCGACCGGGTGCTGGCGTTCGGAGACTGCGCGGTGGTACCCGACCCGACCGTCGAGCAACTCGCCGATATCGCGATCTCCTCGGCCGCCACAGCCGCCTCGTTCGGTATCGAGCCCAGGGTGGCTTTGCTGTCGTATTCGACCGGTGAGTCCGGCGCCGGGGCGGGTGTGGACAAGGTGCGTGCCGCAACACAATTGGTGCATCAGCGCCGGCCCGACCTGCTCGCCGACGGGCCGATCCAGTACGACGCCGCGGTCGACGAGACGGTAGCGGCAGCCAAGATGCCCGACTCGGCGGTCGCCGGGCGGGCCACCGTGCTGGTGTTCCCGGACCTCAACACCGGCAACAACACCTACAAGGCGGTGCAGCGCAGCGCCGGGGCGGTCGCGATCGGTCCGGTACTGCAGGGATTGGCCAAACCGGTCAACGACCTGTCCCGGGGCGCGCTGGTCGACGACATCGTCTACACGGTGGCGATCACCGCGATCCAGGCGCAGGAGGCGGCTCGGTGACTGTCGGCGACACCGGGCTGGTGCTGGTGCTCAACTCCGGTTCGTCGTCGATCAAGTTCCAGGTGATCGATCCGGTGGCCGGCACCGCGGTGGTCTCGGGTCTGGTCGAACAGATCGGCGAGCCGGAGGGGACGATCCCCGATCACGCCGCCGGCCTGCACATGATCCACCAGCAGCTACTCGATTCCGGGATCGACCTCGGCGCGATCCGGGCAGTCGGGCACCGGGTTGTGCACGGCGGCACGAAGTTTCACTCGCCGACGCTGATCACCGACGCGGTACTGGCCGAGATCGAGCGGCTCGCCGAAATGGCGCCGCTGCACAACCCCCCCAACGCGATCGGCATCGAGGTCGCGCGCGCCGACTTCCCCGACCTACCGCACGTGGCGGTCTTCGACACCGGCTTCTTCCACTCGCTGCCGCAGGCCGCCGCCACCTATGCGATAGACCGTGACGTGGCAGCCGATTACGGCATCCGCCGGTACGGGTTCCACGGCACTTCGCACGAGTACGTCTCCCGCCAGGTGGCGGTGCTGCTGGACGCCGACCTCGCCGAGCTCAACACCATCGTGCTGCACCTGGGCAACGGCGCGTCGGCGTCGGCGGTGCACGGCGGGGTCGCGGTGGAGACCTCGATGGGGCTGACCCCGCTGGAGGGGCTGGTGATGGGCACCCGCTGCGGCGACATCGATGCGGGAGTGCTGATGCACCTGCGGCGCACCGCCGGCATGGAAGTCGAACAACTCGACGAACTGCTCAACCGGCGCTCCGGGCTCAAGGGGATGTGCGGGATCAACGACTTCAGGGAACTGCTCGAGCACATCGCCGCCGGTTCGGCCCCGGCGAAGCTGGCCTACGACGTCTATGTGCACCGGCTGCGCAAATACGTCGGCGCCTACCTGGCGGTGCTCGGCCGGGTCGATGCGATCGCCTTCACCGCGGGGGTGGGGGAGAACGTCGCCGCGGTACGTGAGGACGCGCTGGCGGGCCTGGACGGGCTGGGCATCGTCGTCGACCCCGACCTCAACCGCACCGGTAAGGGCGCGCGGATCATCTCCGCCGACGACTCGCGCACCACCGTCCTGGTTGTTCCCACCAACGAGGAGCTGGCGATCGCCCGCGCCGCATGGGAATTCGTGTAAATGGCGATCGGTCACGGTGGACACCGATGAGCCGGGATCCGGATGCGACTGCGCCGCTGTGGCGGGCGGCGCAGCTGTTCCGCCTGCTGAGCTGCCTTTACGCGCTGGGCTTTCAAATCGCCATCAACGACGACCTGGACCGGCCCGGGGCGGCCTGGCTGCTGTTCGCGGTGCTGATCGCCTGGAGCATCGCCTGCGCGATCGCCTACCTGCACGGCTTCGGCCGGCGCCCGGCCTGGGTGATCGCCGAGCTGCTCGTCGTCGTGGCGCTGATGTTGTCCACCGAACTGGTCGCCGCCCGATCCTGGGCGCTGGACAACCAGACCTGGCCGACGACGCTGTGGGCCAGCAACGCCACCATCTCGGCGGCCCTGCTGTTCGGCCCGGTCGGCGGTCTGCCGGCCGCGGTGGTGATCACCGCCGCCAGCGCATTCGTGAAGGGCTATGTGAGCCTCAACTTCGGCCGCAACGCCACGGTGATCATCGAGTTGGCGCTCGCGCTGGCCGTGGGGATGGCCGCCCAGACCGCCCGCCGCGCGCACCAGGACCTGCAACGCGCGATCCGGCTCTCCGCGGCGACCGAAGAGCGCGAACGGCTGTCCCGCCACGTCCACGACGGCGCCATCCAGGTGCTGGCACTGGTCGCTCGCCGCGGCCGGGAGATCGGCGGCGCGGCAGCGGAATTGGCGGAGCTGGCCGGCGAGCAGGAGCGCGCACTGCGGCGGCTGGTGAGTTCGGCGGAGTTCGCCCAGGACACCGATGCGGCAGACATCGCCGACCTGCGTGCCCTGCTGAGCCGCCGCGCCGACGAGCGGGTTTCGGTCAGCCTGCCGGCCACACCGGTGTTGCTGGCGCCCGGTGTTGTGGCCGAACTCGACGCGGCGGTCGGCAACGCCCTGGACAACGTGGCGCGCCACGCCGGGGACGGGGCCCGGGCATTCGTGCTCTGCGAGGACCTGGGAGAAACCGTGACCGTCACCGTGCGTGACGACGGCGTGGGCATCGCCGCGGGCCGGTTGGATGAGGCGGTCCGGCAGGGAAGAGTCGGTGTCTCGAAGGCGATCGTGGGCCGGCTGGCCGCGCTGGGCGGTAGCGCCCGGCTGAGCACCGAGGTCGGTGAGGGAACCGAATGGGAACTGTCCGTACCGCGCCGGGGTGAGTGCGGTGGCTGAACCGGCTGCGCCGACGGTGATGGTCGTCGACGACCATCCGATCTGGCGGGACGCGGTGGCCCGCGACCTGGCCGAGTCGGGTTTCACCGTGGTCGCCACCGCCGACGGGGTGGCCGCCGCGCGCCGCCGGGCCGAGGTGGTCAAGCCCGAGGTGGTGGTGATGGACATGCAACTGGCCGACGGTGACGGTGTCGCGGCCACGACCGCGGTGCTCGAGGTCTCGCCGTCGACGCGGGTGCTGGTGCTGTCGGCCTCCGATGAGCGCGACGACGTGCTGCAGGCCGTCAAAGCCGGTGCAACCGGCTACCTGGTCAAAAGCGCCTCGCGCGAGGAGCTGACCGCCGCGGTGCGTGCCACGGCCGCCGGGCGGGCGGTGTTCACCCCCGGCCTGGCGGGTCTGGTCCTGGGTGAATACCGCCGGCTGTCGCGCAGTCCGGAGTCCGGGCCGGCGACGCCGGCGCTGACCGAGCGGGAGACCGAGGTGCTGCGCTACGTGGCGAAGGGACTGTCCGCCAAGCAGATCGCGGCCAAGCTGTCGCTGAGCCACCGCACCGTGGAGAACCACGTCCAGGCGACGTTTCGCAAGCTGCAGGTCGCCAACCGGGTGGAGCTCACCCGCTACGCCATCGAGCACGGTTTGGACCAATAACCCCGGCGAATCAGGTAGTCCTACTCATCCGCGCGGCGCAAAAAACCGGCATCGTCACCGGCATGACCGAACCACACGCCGTGATCAACCGGCTCTCCGCGGAATGCCATGCGCTGTCCTGGCAGCTGTACCGGGTCTCGGGCGAGCTCGCCGAACTGGACCGGATGATCAGTGCCGGAGCCCCCAGCACCCGAGCGGTCCCGGCCGCCCTGGCCACCCCGGCCGCCCCGCCGGCCGCCGGGTACCGCACCGAGCCCCAACCCCGTCCGGCCCCCGGTGACTCGGGCTGGATCGGCAAGCTGCTGGCCGTAGCCGGGGTCGCGGTGACCCTGGTCGGCGTGGTGCTGCTGCTGGTGCTGGCCGCCCAGGCCGGAATCTTGCGCCCACAGATCCGGGTCGTCGGAGGCTTCGCGCTGTCGGCCGGACTGGTGGCCGCCGCGGCCCGGCTGTACGGCCGGCCGGGTGGGCGTACCGGCGCGATCGCGGTGGCCGCCACCGGGATCGCCGCGGCCTACCTGGATATCCTCGCGATCACCGCGTACTACGGGTGGGTGTCCGCGCCCCTCGGGCTGGTGATCTCCGCCGCGGTGGGCGGTGTTGGCCTGGCCCTGGCGCGGCGCTGGGACTCCGAACACCTCGCACTGCTGGTACTGGTGCCGCTGATCGGCCTGGCCCCGGCCATCACCGGCGACGTCGATCTGTTGTTGATCGGTTTCCTGCTCACATTGTCGGCGGCGGCGCTGCCGGTGCAGCTGGGCAAGGACTGGACCGCGATGTTCGCCGCCCGCATCGCGGCGTCGACGGTGCCGTTGCTGGTCGCGCTGACCGCCGGCGCCGGCCACGATCAGCGCTGGCTGCTCGGCGCCGCTGCCGTGGTGGCCGCGGTCCTGGCCGTCGCCAGCGGACTGCTGCTGTTGCCGACGACCACCCGGGCGGGTGCGCTCGCGCTGCTGACCGCCGCCGGAACCCTGCCCGTGCTGGCGGCCGGGGCAGTCACGGACAGGGTGGGGGCCACCGCGCTGGCGGCGGCGCTGTCGGTTGCCATGCTCGCGGTCGTCCTGCTCGGCCGGGGGCTGGCGACGGTGGTCGTCGAGGTGTTCTCGGCGCTGTCGGCGGTCGCCGCGCTGGTCGCGGTCATCTCCGCGGTGCGCGGGCCGGTGCTGGCGCCGGTGCTGCTGGGCATGGCCGGCGTCGTCGCGGTCGTCGGCCGGCAGAGCCGGGTGGCACGTTGGGTGGCAACGGGATTCGGTTGCGTCGGCCTCCTCGCTTACTGCGGCTACGCGGCACCGCGCACCCTGGTCACCGCGACCGTGATGACGACCGCCGACACCGTCTCCACCCTGGCCGCCAGCGTGCTGGCGATCGCGCTGGTGGCCGCCCTTGCCCGGGCGTACGCCGCCGCGGGCACGAACACCGATCCCGACAGCGCCCGGATGCTTGCCGTGGCCGGTGGGGCGCTGAGCCTCTACGCCGTCACCATGTTCGCGGTCACCGCAGGCGTGGCGATCGGCGGCGCCGGCGGCGGCTTCCTGGCCGGCCACACGGCGGCCACCATCTGCTGGATCGCCACCGCGGCCGGTCTGTTGCGCTATGCGCTGCACCTGGCCGACCGCGATGGCCGCACCTGGGCGGTCACCGCCGGGCTGGCCCTCACCGGCGCTGCCACCGCCAAGCTGTTCCTGTTCGACCTGGGCACCCTCGACGGCATGTTCCGGGTCGCGGCGTTCATCGTCGCGGGCCTGATGCTGCTCGCCATGGGCACCGGCTACGCCCGCAGCCTGGCGCAACCCGACGCCGGCGACCCGTACGGGAAAGGCAACTGAGCGCCATGGCACGGCAACTGAGCTTCCCCGGGCCCGCCGAACTGGCCGCGGCGACGCCGGCCGACCGCGACCGCGCCGTCGACGTCATGCGGATCACCGCCCTGATCGGCGTGGTAGCCGGACACACCGTGATGGCCACCAGCGTCATCCGCGACGGCGTGCTGATCTGGGACAACCTGTTGACCACCTCGACGGTGTTTCAGGCACTGACCTGGATCTTCCAGATCATGCCGCTGTTCTTCTTCGCCGGCGCCGCGGCCTGTGTGACCTCCTGGCGGCCCGGGGCCGACTGGGGCGCCTGGCTGATGAAACGCTGCCTGCGGCTGTTCCGCCCGGTGTTCTACTACCTGGCGTTCTGGGCCTGCGCCCTGACCGTGCTCTACCCGCTGTTGCCGCGGCACGTCTATGAACCAGTGGCAGGTGTGAGCATCCAGCTGCTGTGGTTCCTCGGGGCCTACGTGCTGGTGTTGGCCGCGATGCCGCTGCTCTACCGGGTGACCACCGCGGCGCGCCTGGCCACGGGAGTGGCCGGGATCTACGCCGGCATCGCCGCCATCGACATGCTCCGGGTGCACTGGCCCGCGCTGGCGCCACTGGGCTATCTCAACCTCGCCGTCTGGCTCATCCCGGCGATGTTCGGCGTGGCCTACCGGCGCGGGCTGCTGACCCGGCCGGCGGCCCTGGGCGTGGCGGCGGCGCTGCTGGTCATCAACCTGGGGCTGTTGTGGCTGGGCCCCTACCAGCCGAGCATGGTCGGCACCGGTGATCAGCAGCTGTCCAACACCAGCCCACCGTCGCTGCTGCTGGCCGGGCACACGATCGTGATGAGCGCGCTGGCGATCTGGGCCGCGCCGGCGATCACCCGATGGGCGCAGCGGCCGCGGGTGTGGTGGCTGACCGCGCTCGGCAACTCCGGAGCGATGACGCTGTACCTGTGGCACATTCCGGTGCTGCTGGGGGTGCACCTGGTCTGCGACGGCCTCGGCCTGCCGCGCTATCCGGGCCTGCCGCACTTCGCGGCGTTGAGCGTCGTGCAGCTGATGGCGGTGGCGGCGACGGTAGCGGTGCTGTTCGTGGTGTTGCGGCCGCTGGAGAACGACGCGCTACCCGGCTGGGACGCCCCGGTGGTGGTGGCGCCGGGCCGCAGTGCGGTGGTCGGAGCACTACTGATGGTGGCCGGGGCGGCGACGCTGCTGGCGATCAAGTGGGGACTCAAGGACGACGGGCTGATCTGCGTGGCGGTGCTGCTGGCCGCGCTGGTGAGCGCCCGTGCGCTGGCCGCTCACCGCGGCGGTTCGTCGACCAGAAAATCGTCGTTGTGCTGACCGGGCGCCGGGGGAGGGCCGGTCGTGGTGGCGTCGAACGAGCCGTAGCGGGCCGGGGTGCGTACCACGGTGACCGCATCATCGCCGTCACCGACCCGCAACGCCAAGCGGTTCTCGGCGAACAGCTCGGTATCGACGACCTGCTTCCAGGTGTTGGCCAGGCACGCCATCAAACCGTTGCGCTGCAACCGATCCACCCATTCGGCCGACGTCGCCGAGACCAGGGTGGCCTCCAGTTCATCGGTGAGCTCGGCGTAGTTGATCGACCGGGCGCGCTGGTCGGCGAACCGCGGGTCCTCGATGAGCTCGGGGCGGCCGATGGTGCGGCAGAGCGTATCCCAGTGTTTGGGCGTGTAGGCGCTGATCACGACGTAGCCATCAGCGGTGCGGAAGGCATCCGAGGGCTGGGTGGCGAACCCGACTCCCTTGCGCCGCTTGGCCGGTGCGGCCGCCGGTGATTCCGGGGCAGGTGATGGCGGGCGGTTCAGGTGCACGGTGAGCTGATTGGCCTGCAAAGCCACCGCGACGTCGTACATGGCCACCTCGACCACGTCGGCGACACCGTGGCGCTCCCGGTTGAGCAGTGCGGCCAGCACCGCCTGGGCCAGCACATGCCCGCTGGCGTTGTCCACCAGTTGGAAGGGGATGATCTGCGGCTTGCCGTCGGGCGTGCGCATACCCGAGGTCATCCCGGCCTCGGCCGCCACCATCAGATCGACCCCCGGCCGGTCGCCGTTCGGGCCGTTGCCGCCGTATGCCGACAACCGGGCGTAGATGAGTTTCGGGTTGCGGGAGCGCAGTTCGTCCGGGCCCAACCCGAGCCGCTCCATCACGCCGGGCCGGAATGCCTCCAGCACGACATCGGCGGTGTCGGCCAGCGCCAGAATCTGCCGACGGGCCTGCGCGGTGCGTAGATCGGCGGTCACCGACTTCTTGCCGCGGTTGTTGGGCAGGAAATAGACGGCCAGCGGTGGACGGCCCGGCAACACGGAGGTGATCTGCCGGCCTGCCTCACCGCCCGGCGCCTCGACCTTGATGACCTCGGCGCCCAGGTCGGCCAGCACCTGGCCGGCCAACGGTCCGGCCACATTCTGGGTGAAGTCCAGGACCCGGAGTCCGTCCAGCGGTCTAGGGGCCGAATCGTCGGTCATCTGCTCAGCCCTCCGCATGCCTACGCGACCGCCAGCTGACCAGCCGCCCGATGAGTATCAGCAACAGTACAAACAAGATCAGCAGAAATGCGGCGTTGTAGGACAGATCGCGGGCGGATTGCGACGGCAGGTTGTAGAACGTCCAGATCGGGTAGGTCAGGTAGCCGACCGGCGAATGGGTGAGTTCGCCGGTGGGGGCGGTGTTGGACCAGCCCGCGGTGTAGAGCATCGGGGCCGTCTCGCCGACCGCCAGCGCCAGCGCCACCAGCATGCCGGTGACGATCCCGGGGATCGCCGACTTCAGCACGATTTTGCGCAGGGTAAAGCCCACCGGCAGTCCGAGCGCTTCGGCGCCCTCTCGGTAGGAAGTCGGTACCTGGCCGAGCGCGGCTTCGGTCGCTTTCGCGATGTAGGGGATCGCGAGTACCGACAGCGTCAACACCCCGGCCGCCAGCGAGAACCCCCAACCGAAGAACACCACCAGCGCCAGGTAGCCGACGTAGCCGAGCACGATGGATGGAATTCCGGCCAGTACCTCGTAGGCGCCGCGCAGCAGGGATTGTGTTCTCCCGGTGGCGAATTCGGACAGATAGATCCCGGTCAGCACGCTCACCGTCCCGCCCACCAGCAGCACGCCGAGGCCCAGTACCGCGGTGCCGATGATCGCGTTGCGCAGCCCGCCGCCGTTACCTCGGGTGTTCTCCGTCAACACGTGCCAGTCGAACACCGGCAGGGCGCGCCCGATCACCTCGATCAACATCCACACTGTCGGGACCACCACCACCGCAAGGCATACCAGGCAGCCCGCCCAGAACGCGGCGTTGACGATCTTGCGGCGGTTCACTTCGGCCCCCGTTCAGACTCCGCGTCCCACCGGCAGAGCGGTCCCCGACACCCGGCGGACCAGGACACGGGCGGCGATATTGGTCAGTAAGGTGATCACCATCAGCACCAGGCTCACCTCCGCGAGGGTCTTGACCGCGAAATCGGTGAAGTCCGTCATCGCCGAATCAAGCTGAGAGACAACAGTGGCGGCGATGGTGGTCATGGTCGAATAGATGGTGGTCGGTATGGTCCCCAGCACCGCGCCGGAGACCATCGCCACCGCCATCGTCTCGCCGAGCGCGCGCCCGAGCCCCAGCACGATCGCCCCGACGATGCCGCTGGTGACCCACGGCAGGGTGACCCGGCGGGCGCACTCGAACTCGGTCATACCCAACGCGATCGCGCCCTCGCGGGGCAGCGGAGGCACCTGGCGGATCAGGTCGCGGCTGGTGCTGGCGATGATGGGAATGATCATCACCGCCAATACCAGGCCGGACACCAGTAGTCCCTCCCCATGGCCGGGATCGCCCCGAAAATAGCGCAGCACCGGCACATCCGGGGCGTTGCGGGCGATCACCGGAGCGACGAAGCCGGCGATAAACGGCCCGAACGTCATCGCACCCCACAGCCCGACGATGACGCTGGGAATGCCGGCCAGCAGTTCCAGCATCATCCCGACCGCGGAGGCGATCGCTCGCGGGAGGCGCTCCACGATCAGCAGCGCCGCACCGATCGACACCGGAACCGCGATCACCAGGGCGATAGCCGATGTCGCCAGCGTGCCGACGATCAAGGGCAGCGCCCCGTAGTAGGCGCCGGTCGGATGTTCGACACCGCGGGTGACGGTGGCCGAGCCGTAGGTGTTGCCCGGGTTCCAGTCGGTTCCGGTGAAAAAGTGCAGCCCGTTGACGGTGATCGCGGGCAGCGCCTCGATGAGCAGCGTCGCCAGCACGAACACCAGCGCCAGCAGCGGAACCAGCGCGCTCGCCGTACCCAGCCAGCGAACGGCCGGGCCGGCGCGCGCCCCGGATCGGCTCATCGGCCGGCTTACTTCGAGCTGATCTTGGCGATCTGCGCCTCGGACTGTTTCGCCACCGCGTCGGGTAGCGGCTGGAAGTGCACCTTGTCGAGGAAGGTGGGGGTGTTGCCCTCGGTGATGGCCCAGTGCAGGAATGCCTGCAGGGTTTGGGCGGTGGATTGGTCTTTTTGCTCGGCGTTGACGATGGCGTACTCGTAGTTGACGATCGGGTAGGCGTCGGGGGATGGGCCGTTGATCAGGGAGATGGCCTGGTTGTCGGGGGTCTGGTCGGCGAAGCCGGCCGCGGCTGCCTGCATGCTCTTGGCGTCGGGCTGCAGGTAGTTGCCCGCGGCGTTGGCCAACTGCGCCTCACCGAGGCCCTTGTCGCGGGCCTGATCCAGAAAGCTGATCCCGATATAGGCGACGCACCCGGGAGTCTCGGCGCAGCCGGTGACCATGCCGCCGTTGCCGTTTTCGCCGAGGGCACCGGGTACGGCCGGGAAGTCGACGGTGGTGCCGAAGCCCGGGGCTTTGCCCCAGCCGTCGGGGTCTTGCTTGGACAGGTATTGGGTGAACAGGAAGGTGTCGCCGGAGCCGTCGGAGCGGTGCAGCGGGATCACCGGGGTGTCGGGCAGATTCAGGCCGGGGTTGAGGGCGGTGATCTGCGGGTCGTTCCAGGCTTTGACGGTGCCGTTGTACATGCCGGCCAGCACCTTGCCGTCGAGCTTGATCGGGTCGGTCATGCCGGGCACGTTGTAGTTGACCTGCTGCGCCGACACCGCCAGCGCGATGTTCATCAGGCCCTGGTGTTCTTTCATGTCGCCTTCGGACAGGTAGGCATCCGAGGCGCCGATGTCGACGGCGCCGGCGGCGGCCTGCGAGATACCGGTGCCCGAACCCGTGCCCTGCGCGGTGATCGTCACGTTGGGATATTTCTGGCTGTAGGCCGGACCCCACTGGTTGAACAGCGGATAGAGCAGCGTGCTGCCGGTCTCCGACAACGACACGTCCGACGATGCCGGCGCGGTGGCCACACCGCCCTCGGGAGTCGAATCCGACGGCGCGGTAGCGGTTTTCCCGCCGCAGGCCGCTCCGGCCAGGATGAGCGGCGCGGTGGCCGACAGGGCCAGCATGTTACGTAGCCTGCTTTGAAGGCGAGTTTTCACGGTGACACCCTTTCCTCGTGTTCGGCGAACATCTGGGGGTTCTCGGCCGTCAACTGCCCCCGCGATACGTAGCGGACGGTCTCTTCGTGCTGCGGCGACGAGAACAGTTGTGCGGTAGGGCCTTCCTCGACCAGCCGTCCGTCGAAGAAGAACGCGGTGCGGTCGGCGATCCGGGCGGCCTGGGCCAGGTCGTGGGTCACCATGATCACCGTCAACCGGCCGGCCAGCGACGTAATGAGCTGTTCGATCTTGTCCGTCGTGTTCGGGTCCAACGACGATGTGGGTTCGTCGAGCAACAGCACATCGGGGTTGACGGCCAGCGCCCGGGCGGTGCATAGCAGCTGCTGCTGGCCGCCGGAGAGCCGGAACGGGGAGTCCCCCAGCCGGTCCTTGACCGCGTCCCAGAGTCCGACCATTCGCAGCTTCTCTTCGGCAACACTGCGGAACTGCTTGCGGGGCACTATTTTATGGGCGCGCACACCGGCGATGACGTTATCCATGATCGACATCGGGAACGGATTGGGGCGCTGAAACAGCATGCCGACACTGCGCCGTAACTCCATCAGATCCCGGCCGCCGAAGATGCTGGTCCCGCCGAGCAGGACGTCACCGCTGTGCCGATAGCCGGTCACCTTGTCGTTCATCCGATTCAGGGTGCGCAGAAAGGTCGTTTTGCCCGAGCCGGTAGGCCCGAGCAGCGCGGTGATCGCCCGGGCGGGAAACGCCAGATTCACCTCGTTCAGGACGGTTTTCGTGCCAAAACCCAAGGTGAGGCCCTCAGCGCTCATTGCTGACGCGCTGACATTCCCGGTCTCGCTGTCGAGTTCGACGGGCGGCATCGCCGCCATGTTACGACCGATTCCTGCGGATCAGTTGTCAATATCCTGCGACGGTCAATGCCCTGCGATGGTTGCGATCTGGGCCTGTGACTGTTTGGCCACGGCGTCGGGCAGCGGCTGCAGGTGCACCTTGTCGAGGAAGGTGGGGGTGTTGCCCTCGGTGATGGCCCAGTGCAGGAATGCCTGCAGGGTTTGGGCGGTGGATTGGTCTTTTTGCTCGGCGTTGACGATGGCGTACTCGTAGTTGACGATCGGGTAGGCGTCGGGGGATGGGCCGTTGATCAGGGAGATGGCCTGGTTGTCGGGGGTCTGGTCGGCGAAGCCGGCCGCGGCTGCCTGGATGCTCTCGGCGTCGGGCTGCAGGTAGTTGCCGGCCGCGTTGGCCAGCTGCGCGGTGCCGAGGCGATGATCGCGCGCCTCGTCGCTTTGGCTGACACTGATATAGGCCACGCACCCGGGATTGGCGGCGCAGCCGGTGACCATTCCACCGTTGCTGTTCTCCCCGATGGCGCCCGGTACCGCGGGGAAGTCGACGGTGGTGCCGAAGCCGGGGGTTGTGCCCCAGCCGTCGGGGTCTTGTTTGGACAGGTATTGGGTGAACAGGAAGGTGTCGCCGGAGCCGTCGGAGCGGTGTAGCGGGATCACCGGGGTGTCGGGCAGGTTCAGGCCGGGGTTGAGGGCGGTGATCTGCGGGTCGTTCCAGGTTTTGACGGTGCCGGAGTACATGGCTGCCAGTACTTTGGCGTTGAGTTTGATCGGGTCGGTGACGCCGGGCAGGTTGTAGTTGATCTGCTGGGCGGAGATGGCCAGCGCGATGTTCATCAGGCCCGGGTGTTCCTTCATGTCGCCTTCGGAGAGGTAGGCGTCCGAGGCGCCGATGTCCACGGCGCCGGCGGCGACCTGGGCGATACCCGCGCCGGACCCGCCGTCCTGGGTGGTGATGGTGACCTTGGGGTACTGCCGGTGATACGCCGGTCCCCACTCACTGAACAGCGGGTAGAGCAGGGTGCTGCCGGTCTCCGACAACGACACCGGCGCCGGCGTCGCGTCCGTACCGCCGGTGGTGGCCGGTCCGCACGCCGCCGTGCTCAGGATCACCGTGGCAGTGAACAGTTCGGCGAAGCGTGTCTGGCAAGACCGCATCGGGCAATGCTACGTCTGCCCGCTGGCAGCAGCGGTAAGGTTTTGTGCCGTGAGACGCGGCCGATGGAACGGGTTGCTGGCCCTGCTCGTAGTGGGTGCGCTGACGGTTTCGGCATGCGGCGACAACTCCGGTCAATCCGGCTCTGCCGACGGCGCGGGGTCGTCGGTGGACTGCGGAGGCAAGCAGGAACTGCATGCCAGCGGCTCCACCGCGCAGGAGAACGCGATCGAGCAATTCGTCTACGCCTATATCCGGGCGTGCCCGGGCCACACGCTGGACTACAACGCCAATGGCTCCGGGGCCGGGGTGGACGACTTCATCGCCAACGAAACCGATCTGGCCGGATCAGATGTGGCGCTCGACCCCTCTAAGGGCCAACCGGAACGCGCAGCGGAGCGGTGCGGTTCACCGGCGTGGGACCTGCCGATCGTGTTCGGCCCGATCGCGGTCACCTATCACATCAGCGGCGTCAACTCCTTGAGCCTGGACGGCCCCACGCTGGCGAAGATTTTCAACGGGACGATCGGCACCTGGGACAATCCCGCTATCAAGGCGCTCAACGCGGGCGTGCCGCTGCCCTCAACACCCGTCCATGTCGTCTACCGCAGCGACAAGTCGGGGACCACGGCCAATTTCCAGAAGTATCTCGATGTCGCCTCCGATGGGGCATGGGGAGGGGGAACCGGCGAGATGTTCAACGGCGGTGTCGGCGAAGGAGCCGCCGGGAACAACGGCACGTCCGCGGCGCTGCAGAACACCGACGGCTCGATCACCTACAACGAGTGGTCCTTCGCGGTCGGCAAGCAACTGCCGATGGCGCAGATCATCACTGCGGCCGGCCCGCACCCGGTATCGATCTCCGCGGACTCGGTCGGCAAGACGATCGCCGGGGCCAAGTTCATGTCGAACTCCGGCCAGAGCAACGACCTGGTGCTCGATACGTCGTCGTTCTACAAGCCGACCGAGGCGGGCGCCTATCCGATCGTGCTGGCGACGTACGAGATCGTCTGTTCGAAATACCCCGACGCCGCCACCGGCGCGGCGGTCAGGGCGTTCATGCAGGCCGCGATCGGCCCTGGGCAGGAGGGACTGGATCAGTACGGCTCCATCCCGTTGCCGGATTCCTTCAAATCGAAGCTCCTGGCGGCGGTGAACGCCATCTCGTGACCATTTGTGGAGGTGACGCCGGTTAGGCTGGTAGACAGTCTTTCGCCGCGGGTTCGCGGCACTGGGGTGCTGGTGAGGCGAAGGGAGCGTCGTCGGTGAACAACACCGAGCCGGGTTCGCGGGCCGGGTCGCGGTTCGGCCCCTACCGGCTTGAGCGTTTGTTGGGCCACGGCGTCGTAGGCGAGGTCTACCGGGCCGAGGACACCCGCAACGACGAGATGGTGGCGCTGAAACTGATCTCCGAGTCGTTTTCGGGCGACGAGGCATTCCGCAGCCGGTTGGAGGACGAAGCCGAGGCCGCCGGTCAGTTGACCGAACCCCACGTGGTGTCGATCCGCGCCTACGGCGAGATCGACGACGTGCTCTACCTCGAGACCGATTTGATCGGGGGCACCGACCTGGCCGCCCTGTTGGCAGACGGTGGCCCGTTGAGCCCGCCGCGCGCGGTGGCCATCGTGCGCCAGATCGCAGCGGCGCTGGATGCGGCCCACAATGCCGACGTCATCCACCGGGACGTCAAACCCGACAAGATCTTGGTCACCGCCGACGACCTGGCCTACCTGATGGACTTCGGGGTGGCCGCGGCCATCGCGGATCCGGCTACCCGGGCGGACCCGGCGACCGGCACCGTGCGGTACATGGCTCCCGAGCGTTTGACCGGCGAGCAGGTGACCCACCTCGCCGACATCTACTCGCTGGCCTGCGTGCTGGCCGAGTGCCTGGGCGGGGTGCCGCCGTTCTCGGCCGACACCGTCGACGACGCGGTCGAAGAACGCCGGACGACGGCGCCGCCGCGACCCAGCAAGCTGCGCCCGGGACGCGTCCCGGTGGCCATCGACGAGGTGCTGGCGCGCGGGCTGGCCCCTAAACCCGAGGACCGCTACAGCAGCGCCGGTGAACTGGCCGCGGCCGCCTACGAGGCGCTGACCGAGCCCGAACGCCACCAGGTGGTCCGGATCCTGCGCCGAGGCGAGCCCGCGATGCATCTGCCCGGCGGCCTGGAAGCGGAGACCAGAGCCGACTCCAGGACCGGGGGCTGGGGCGAAGCCGCACTGCGGTCGGTGCCGGCCGGGCCGGCAGGGGCCTCGCCGGACGCCGATTTCGGCGCCGGCCTGGGCGGGCCGCTTCCGACACCGTTCCCGGTGTCCCCACTACTGGGCACCGACGTTCGCACCGAGACCCCGGCGATGCCCAGCGCGTCCTGGCGCCGACGGCTGTCGCGCAAGCCGGTCCTGGTGGCCGCCGCCACCCTCGCCGCGGTCACCGCGGTGGCCGGCATCGGTCACCTGGTGAGCCGTCCCTCGCCCGCGTCGGCGGTGGCGTCGGCCCCGCAGGAGGTGCTGCCGTTCACCGACCTGGACTACCGGCTCTCCCCGGGTGGGGTGGCGCTGGACGACGACGGCAACGTTTATGTCACCAGCGAAGGCATGCGCGGGCGCGTGGTGAAACTGACGACCGGCACGGACACCACCACCGTGCTGCCATTCAGTGACCAGTATCAGCCGCGGGGGCTGGTGGTCGACGGCGTCGGCAACGTGTACTTCTCCGACCTCAATGACCGGGTGGTCAAGCTGGCGGCCGGTTCCGACGCGCCCACGGTGCTGCCGTTTACCGGTCTGGACGAGCCCGCCGGGGTGGCGGTGGATTCCGACGGCGACGTCTACGTCGCAGACCGCGGCGCCGACATGGTCGTGCGGCTGGAATCCGGCTCGAACGTCCAGACCGTGCTGCCGTTCGTCGGCCTCAACAAGCCGGGCGGGGTGGCGGTGGATTCCGCCGGCAACGTCTACGTCGCCGACACCGGCAACAATCGGGTGCTCAAACTGGTGGCCACCTCCAACGAGCAGGTGTTGTTGCCGTTCGCCGGGATCATCTCCCCGCGGGGCATCGCGGTGGACGACGCCGGCGACGTTTACGTCACCGAGCACAACCGCAACAAGGTCGTGAAACTGGCCGCCGGGGCCGCAATCCCGGAGGTGTTGCCGTTCACCGGCCTCAACGGCCCGCTGGACGTGGCCGTCGACAAGCACGGCAACGTCTACGTCGCCGACCGCGGCAACGACCGGGTGGTCATGGTGGACGCGAACCGATGAGGACCGGTGCCTAACAGCGGCCCTGGTTCGCGAGCCGGTTCCCAGTTCGGGCACTACCGGCTGATCCGGCTGTTAGGCAATGGCGGGATGGGTGAGGTCTACGAGGCCGCGGACACCCGCAAGCACCGGATGGTGGCGCTGAAACTGATTTCCCCGCAAGTCTCCGACGACCCGGTACTGCACGCCCGGCTCCGGCGCGAGGCCGACACCGCCGGGCGGCTCACCGAACCGCACGTGGTCCCCATCCACGACTACGGCGAGATCAACGGACAGTTCTACGTGGAGATGCGTCTGATCGAAGGCGACTCGCTGCGCACCCTGCTCAATCGCCACGGTCCGCTCAGCCCGGCCCGGGCGGTGGCGGTGATCCGCCAGGTCGCCGCCGCGCTGGACGCCGCGCACGCCGCGCAGATCATGCACCGCGACGTCAAACCCGAGAACATCCTGGTGACCGGGGAGGACTTCGTCTACCTGGTGGATTTCGGCATCGCCCGCGCAGCCACCGACCCGGGGCTGACCCAGATCGGTACCGCGGTCGGCACCTACAACTACATGGCCCCGGAGCGGTTCACCGGCGGCGACGTCACCTATCGGGCCGACATCTACTCGCTGGCCTGCGTGCTCGGTGAATGCCTGACCGGTACACCGCCGTATCGGGCCGACAGCATCGAGCGGATGATCGCCGCACACCTGACCGAACCCGCTCCGCGGCCCAGCGCCCAGCGCCCAGGTCAGGTGCCGCCGGCCTTCGACCAGGTGATCGCTCGGGGGATGGCCAAACGGCCCGAGGACCGTTACCGCAGCGCCGGGGAGTTGGCCGCCGCCGCCAACGATGCGCTTACCGGCCCGCAGCAGGATCAGGCGGCCACCATTCTGCGCCTCGGCGAAGAGGCGACCTTCGGTTCCTCCGCGATCGCGGCGGCGCCGTCGCCCTCGTCGCCCACCGGCTGGCGGGATCAGCCGGTACAGCGGCCCCTCCCGATACAGCGGCCGCTGGGCTACTCCGCGCCGGCACCGCCGACTTTTCGTGCCGCACCCGCCGCCGGCGGCCGGCGTTGGATGATTATGGCCGCCGCGATCGTGGCGCTGGTGTCGGTGCTGGGCGTCGTCGGCTACCTGGTGGCACGGCCGTCGAACCCGTCGGCGGCGAAGGCGCCGGCCGGCCAGAGCGAACTGCAGTTCAGCGGTATCAACTTCCGGCTCTCCCCGAGCGGGGTGGCGCTGACCTCCAACGGCGACGTCTACGTCGCCAGCCAGGGCATGTATGGGCGCGTGGTGAAACTTCCGGCCGGGTCGAACGGCCCGACCGTGCTGCCGTTCAGCGGGCTCTACCAACCGCAGGGAGTGGCGGTCGACAGCAACGGCACCATCTACGTCTCCGACTTCAACAATCGGGTCGTCAAACTTGCTGCCGGGTCCCACGATCAGGTGGTGCTGCCGTTCAGCGGCCTGAACTATCCGGAGGGGCTTGCCGTGGACGCCGGCGGCAACGTCTACGTCGCCGACCGCGGCAATAACCGGGTGCTGGAGTTGGCTTCCGGGGCGAACGCCCAGACCGTGCTCCCGTTCAGCGGCCTCAACAATCCCGACGGGGTGGCGGTGGACGGTTCCGGCACCGTCTACGTCACCGATACCGACAACAATCGGGTACTCAAGCTCGCCGCCGGCTCCAGCAGCCAGGTGGTGCTGCCGTTCACCGGGGTCGCCGTGCCGTGGGGCATCGCGGTCGACTCCGGGGCGAACGTCTACATCACCGAGCACGACGGCAACCGGGTGCTCAAGCTGGCAGCCGGTGCAACGACCCCGACCACGCTGGCGTTCACCGGGCTCAATACTCCGCTGGACCTCGCGGTGGACAAGGACGGGACGGTCTTCGTCGCCGACCGCGGCAACAACCGGGTGGTGCGGCTCGCCGCGGGCTGAGCCGGTCGTCACAGCGGGTGACCCGGCGCCGTCGGGCGCGGGGCGGCGCCGATCGGCGGTAGCATTTTCGTCGTGGACAGTCGTGTGGCGGGCCCGGAGGTCGGCCTGACCGATACGGATGCCGCGGCTGTCCAGCACCACGATCACGCCGGGCACCGCCATTCGGTTCCCCCGGTGCTCGATGCCGGCTGGCACCGCGCCGCCGGATGGGCGCGCCGGCTCGCCTGGGTCAGCCTGGTGGTGGTCGGGTTCGAAGGCGTGGTCGGCCTGTGGCAGGGCCTGGCAGCCGGCTCGATCGCCTTGACCGGCTGGGCGCTGGGCGCCATCCCCGAGGCCATGGCCGGGGCGGTCGTGATCTGGCGATTCACCGGTGCCCGCACGCTGTCGCCGACGGCCGAGCGGCGTGCCCAGATCGGGGTGGCGGTGTCGTTCTGGATCAACGCCCCCTACATCGCCGCCGAATCGCTGCGTCACCTGTTCGGTGATCAGCGCACCGAGGGCAGCGTCATCGGGATCGCGATCACCGCCGTGGCGGTGCTGGTGATGCCGATTCTGGGCCGCGCGCAGCGGCGGCTGGGCACCCGGCTGGGTTCGGCGGCCACCGTCGGTGAGGGCGTGCAGAACTATCTGTGTGCGATCCAGGCCGCCGCGGTGCTGGTGGGGTTGACCCTCACCGCGCAATGGTCGGGCGGATGGTGGCTGGACCCGCTGATCGGGCTGGGGGTGGCAGCCGTGTCGATATGGCAGGGCTTCCGGTCCTGGCGCGGTGAGGGCTGCGGCTGCTGATCGCCGCTGACGATCGCCGAACAAAGTCCCGACTGCCCTGGAGCTGGTGGTGTTGCTCGACAGGGACAGTCGGGACGGACACAGATTACGCCCCGGCGGGGGCGGACGCCATCGGTTCGGCGCCCAGTCTATAGCGAATCAAGCGCGAGCTGTTGGCGACCACGGCCACTGACGACGCGTTGTGCAGAATCGCCGCCAGCACCGGAGACAGCGCACCGCCGGCGCCGATCAGCAGGCCTGCGGCGTTGACCGCGATCGACATGCCGTAGTTCTGCCGGATCACCTCGACGGCCCGGCTGCCCAGGTCACGGACGTCCAGCAGCCGCCGCAGGTCATCGTTGGCCAAGGCGACGTCGGCGGTCTCGACCGCCACATCGGTGCCCGCCAGACCCATCGCGATCCCTATGTCGGCGGCGGCCAGCGCGGGAGCGTCGTTGACGCCGTCCCCGACCATGCCGACCACGTAGCCCTCGTCCTGCAGGTCGCGGACCACCTGCAGCTTGTCCTCGGGCAGCACCTCGGCGCGCCATTCGGCGATGCCGAGTTCGGCGGCCACGGCGGCGGCGGTGTCCGGGTGGTCACCGGTGAGCATCACGATGCGTCGAATTCCCTTGGCACGCAACTGCTCGAGCACGCCGTGCGCTTCCGGGCGAACCTCGTCGCGCAGGCTGATCAAGCCCACCAGGGTGCCGTCGACCGCCAGCAGTAGCGGCGTCTCGGCTTGGGCGCGCAACTTGGTGACCCAGTCGGCCGCCTTCTTCGAGATGCGAACCTTCTCGGCGCGCAGCAGGTTCGGGCTGCCCAGCAGCAGGGTGCGCCCGTCGGCCCAGGTGCGGATGCCCAGCCCGACCAGCACTTCGCACTCTTCGTGCGGCGGGATCACGATGTGGCGTTCCTCGGTGGAGCGGATCACCGCCTCGGCCAGCGGATGCCGCGAGTGCAGCTCCGAGCTGGCGGCGTAGGCGAGCACCTGCTCAGGCTCCCAATCCTTGTGGACAGCAACGATATTGGTTACCACCGGGCGACCCACGGTGAGCGTCCCGGTCTTGTCGAACACGATGGCGTCCACCCGCCCGGCCTGCTCGAGATGGGAGCCGCCCTTGATCAGGATGCCGCGCCGGGCGCCGTTGCCGATCGCCGCGCTGATCGCCGTCGGTGTGGCCAGCCCCACCGCGCAGGGGCAGGCGATCAGCAGCATGGTCATCGCCCGGCGGACATCACCGGTGACCAGCAGGGTGAAAGCCGAGAGGATGAACGACGCCGGGACGAAGCGGCGGGAGAAGTTCTCACCGACGGTCTGGATCGGGGCGCGGTCGTGTTGCGCCTCCTCGACACGGCTGATGATCCGGCCGATCACCGTCTGGCTGCCGACCGCGGTGGCGCGCACCACCACCCGGCCGCGCACCACCACCGAACCGGCGTGCACCCGCGCCCCGGCGATCACGCTGACCGGCAGGGTCTCACCGGTGATCGCGGACTGGTCGACGATGGCCTCGCCGTCGATGATCTCCCCGTCGACCGGGATCGCGACGTGGTCGTGGACGATGACGTCGTCGCCGATCTGCACCGTGTCGATCGCGACCTGCACTTCGGTGCCGTCGGCCAGCCGCACCCAGGCGCTGTCCTGGCTGCCGCGCAGCAGATCCGAGATCGCCCGGCGGGTGCGGCGCAGCGTCAGGTCCTGCAGGTACTCACCGATGTTGAGCAGCCACAGCACGGTCAGCGCGACCACGTTCTCCCGCAGCACCAGGCTGGCCACCGTCGCGGCGGTCACCAGCGCGTCGGTGCCGGCCCGGCCGGAGCGGATCGAGCGCAGCGCGCCCCGCAGGAACGGATAGCCCATGAAGACCGTCGCGCCGGTGGCGACCAGTTGGCCGCTGGGGCCCAGCAGCGGCGGCCGGGCGAAAACGTAGCGGCGCATGCCCAAAAGTGCCAGTGCGGCGCCGCCGATCACCATGCGCAGCACGTCGGTGTTGCGGATGTCGGCCGAGCGCGGTGCGCGGGCCGGGATCAACTCGGCTGCGACGCCGGCGGCGTCGCGGATCGCCGCCAGGATCTCTGCGGTGTCGCAGCGTCGGGGGGAGTACCACACCACCACCGCGCCGGTGCGCGGGTAGGCGTGCACGGTGCGCACCCCGTTGACCCGGCCGGCCGTCTCCTCGACTGCCACCGCCCGCCGTGAGTCGCTTCGGACCCAGGGAACCCGCACCCGCATGCGGCCCGCGGCGTCGGAGACGACGAGCAGTTCTGCGCTGTCTGCGGCACTCACGTTGCTGCGATCAGTGCTCGTGGTCGTGTGCGACGGCCACCGCCGGCGGTGTCGCCTCCTCGCCGACGCGTTCGCGCGCCTCGGCGACCACGTCGGCCACCTTCAGCCGCGCCGACTCGGCGACCTCCTCGGCCCGCCGGGTCCCGCGTAGTCCCCACTCGGTGGCGGTGACCGCGGCCTCGTGCAGCGGAGCCTTCTCCAGTGCCTTGCGCACCACTTCGTAGGCGCTCACCCCGACCAGCCCGGTGAACACCGTCGTCGCCGCCTTCGCCAGCAGCCCCTGCACCGCCATGAGTAGTCCCTTTCGTGGGTGGTCCGTCTTAGCCAGTGAGGCTATCAGCATATAAGCATTTCTGCATATATCGAGCCGGGATCCGCCGGGAAAAATGTGTCGAGGGTGCGGTTTGGCACGCAACACGCCGCTCAGGCGTACCGGACCGCACACTCGACGGCTGGGCTGTTCAGCTCAGGACCCGGGTCACCTTCTCGCTGTCGCGGCGGCGTTCCTGGGCGCCCGGATCCGGATTGCCGACCTGCACCAATGACGCGCCGATGGCGAAGACCGCCAGCATGTTGTCGACCAACGCGGCCGGGGTGCGCCAGTCGTTGGCCGACCACACCCGATCCGACGGCGTCAAACCCGTTGCCGCCGCGGATTTCTCGCAGAGAGTCAGCACCTCGTCGGGGGACGAACCGGCCAGCGCCGGGCCGGGCCTGCTTTCCGGGGTGATCTGGTCGCCGTGCACCCGCACGGCCGTCGCGTAGTCGGTGACCCCCACCGGCAGGTCCGGGGCCGGACGCCCGAACGGGTCCAGGGACAACACCACCACCTCTCCGCCGCGGCCGGCCACCGCCGCGTCGGCCTCGCCGAGCCGATCCGCGGTGCACAAGGCGATATCGGCGTCGCCGTTCGATGCGTCCAGCAGCACCTCCGCGCCGATCCACCACGCGCCGAACAGCGCCGCCGCGGTCTGCCAGTGCGCCGGCAGCAACACCGCCACCCGACTGCCCGCCCCGGCGCCGAGTTCGTCGCGCAGCAGATTGCCGGTCTTGGCGGCCCAGTTCGCCAGTGTCGCCGCGGACAATTCGATGCGTTCGCCGGTGGCGTCGTCGTAATAGGTGATCCGTGGCCCCACCGGGTCGGCGCGCATGATCGGATCAAGGATCGCCGAGCTGAGGTTGGTCACCTCACCGACGTTAGTTCACGCATTGCGGGTCGTTGGAACCCGCGGTCAGAATCGGTGACGGAGCGGGCATTTGGGGCAGCTCGCCGTCGTCGACGCTGGAGTAGCCGGCCGCCTCGGCGCGATCGCCTGCGCCCAGGCCCGACCCCGGCCCGGTGTAGTCGTTGGCCAGCACCACCCGTACCGCGCCGGCCGGCACCGACTCGTTGGACACCACCGGCAACCCGCCGAGATCCCGGGCCACCGCCTGGGCGCCGGGGTCGTCGGTGTCGGCGGCCTGGACCTGGCTGGTCGCCACGTGGCCGGCCTCGTTGTTGCCGACCGAGCCGGTGCCGAATCCCTTGGCGTTGAGCACCCCGGAGACGGCCGCGGCCAAGCCGTTGATGTCGGTGTCGTTGTACACGCTGGCGGTGATGTGTTCGGGGTCGTAGGCGCGTTGGTCGGTCTTGCCCTCGTCGGTGTCATGCAGCAGTCCGGCCACCCAGTCGGCCACCTGCGCCGGGTCGACGCGCACCACGCTGTGCATGCCGTCGTCGCTCCAGCCGGCTTCCTCGAGCACCGGAATGGTGGCAAAGGCGACTTTGCCCGCCGCCAGATCCTGCAGTTTGGTGATGAAGTCCATGACGTCCCAACCCTCCGAGAGCACCACCGAGCGCTGGACCGCCGCCTGCAGTCGCGTCAGGGTGCCCGGGCTGGACAGCGTCTTGCCGGAGATCACCTTGTGGGCCAGCGCCGCCATCACCGCCTGCTGGCGGCGGACCCGGTCCAAGTCGCCGTGCGGCAGCTCGTGGCGTTGCCGCACGAAGCTCAGCGCCTGCGCGCCGCCGAGGCGCTGCCAGCCGGCCGGGAAATCGGCACCGGAGAGTTCTTCATACACCGGCTCTTTGAGGCAGACGTCCACGCCGCCCAGCGCGTCGGTGATCAGCGAGAAGCCCAGCAGTCCGACCTCGGCGTAGTGGTCGACGGTGACCCCGGTCAGGTCGGCCACCGTCTTGATCAGGGCCTCCCGGCCCGCCTGGGTGCCGCGGGCCTGGGCCTGCACCGGATCCATCCCGGCCTCGACCAGAGCGTCGGCGGTCTCGAGCCTGGTGGCGCCGTAGACGCCGTTGATCTTGGTCTTGTCCAGTCCGGGCGCCGCCACGTAGGAGTCGCGGGGGATCGAGATCGCGGTGGCCGAGCGCCCGTTGTTGGGGATGCGGACCAAGATGATCGTGTCGGTGTTGGTGGCGTCGTCGTCGCCGACCCGCAGTTCCGCCAGCTCCTCGGGGGTCAGCGGGTTGCCGTGGGCGTCGGTGCGGCTGTCCATCCCGACCAGCAGGATGTCGACCGCGCCATCGGATCCGCCGTTGCCCAGTGCCAGCGACGCGACGTGGAAGATGCCGTCCTCGAAGGACCGGACCCGGCTCCAGGCCACGCCGGTGCCGAGGACGATGGTGACGGCTGCCACCGTAGCGATCACACGAATCACACGTTGCGCAGGCATCACATCAGGCTACTTGCGTCACGGGTGTATCTGCGGTAGCCGGGGTCGGCGTGCCAGACTTGGCGGCTTAGCGAGCCTCGACGAAGGAGAGGCGAAGCTGGGGCCGCCGGATGACCGGGCGGCTTAGCGAGCCTCGACGAAGGAGAGGCGAAGCTGGGGCCGCCGGATGACCGGGCGGCTTAGCGAGCCTCGACGAAGGAGAGGCGAAGCTGGGGCCGCCGGATGACCGGGCGGCTTAGCGAGCCTCGACGAAGAAGAGGCGAAGCTGGGGCCGCCGGATGACCGGGCGGCTTAGCGAGCCTCGACGAAGGAGAGGCGAAGCTGGCATTGATGAGAGGAAGCGGCGGCTAGGTGACAGGGACTCAGCGGATCGTGATCACCGGGGCCGGCGGCCAGGTCGGCAGTTTTCTGGCGGTGCGCGCCGCCGAGGCCGGCCACCGGGACGTCGTCGGGCTGACGTCGGCGCAGTGCGACATCACCGACCCAGCCGCCGTCGAGGCCATCGGCCTGCGCCCCGGCGACGTGCTGATCAACTGTGCGGCCTACACCGCCGTCGACGCCGCCGAGACCGACGCCGACCGCGCGCACGCGGTCAACGCGGCCGGGCCGGGCAACCTGGCCACCGCCTGCGCGCGCGCGGGTGCGCGGCTGATCCACATCTCCACCGACTACGTCTTCGACGGCGACTTCGGCGGTGCGCCACCGCGCCCGTACGAGCCCGGCGACGCGACCCGGCCGCTCAGTGTCTACGGCAGCACCAAACTGGCCGGGGAGAACGCGGTGCTGGCGGCGTGCCCGGACGCCGTGGTGGTGCGCACCGCCTGGGTTTACACCGGCGCTGCCGGCGGGTCGGACTTCGTCGCGGTGATGCGCGAGCGGGCCGCGGGCGCTTCGACGGTGCAGGTGGTCGACGACCAGATCGGCTCACCGACCTATGTCGGCGACCTGGCCGACGCACTGCTGGCGCTGGCGCAGGCCCGGCCCGCCGCGCGGGTACTGCACGCCGCCAACAGTGGTGCGGCCAGTCGCTACGAGCAGGCCCGTGCGGTGTTCACCGCGCTCGGCGCCGATCCGCACCGGGTGCTTCCGGTCAGCAGTGCCGTCCACCCCCGCCCGGCGGCCCGGCCCGCCTACTCGGCGTTGTCGGGCGTCGAATCGGCGCGGGCCGGCCTGGCGCCGCTGCGCCCATGGAGCGATGCGCTGGCCGCGGCACTGGGCAGCTAACCTCTACGCCGTGAGTGAGGCCCTGCCGGTGGTGACGGTGACATATTCTCCGGGTTGGCATCTGGACCGCTTTTTGGCATCGCTGTCGCTGGCCACCGATCGCCCGGTGCAGGTGGTGATGGCCGACAACGGATCGACCGACGGCGCGCCGCAGGAAGCGGTGCAGCGCTACCCCAACGTGCAGCTGTTCGAGACGGGGTCCAACCTCGGCTACGGCGGCGCGGTCAACAGCGCGGTGGCGCAGCTGGGCGCGCCGAGTGAGTTTCTGATCGTGGCCAACCCCGACGTCCAGTGGGGCCCGGGCAGCATCGACGCCCTGCTGGAGGCGGCCGCCCGGTGGCCGCACGCGGCGACACTGGGCCCGCTGATCCGGGACCCCGACGGCTCGGTGTACCCCTCGGCGCGCCAGCTGCCCAGCCTGATCCGCGGCGGCATGCACGCCGTGGTCGGCCCACTGTGGCGCAACAATCCGTGGTCGCGGGCCTATCGGCAGGACCACCAGGAGCCCACCGAGCGGCCGGTGGGATGGCTGTCCGGGGCCTGCCTGCTGGTGCGCCGCGCCGCGTTCGATCAGATCGGTGGCTTCGACGAGCGCTACTTCCTCTACATGGAAGACGTCGACCTGGGCGACCGGTTCGGCAAGGCCGGCTGGCTCAACGTCTACGTTCCGTCCGCGGAAGTGCTGCACCAGAAGGGGCACGCCACCGGCAAGGACCCGGCGGCCAACCTGGCGGCGCACCACCGCAGCACCTACACCTATCTCGCCGACCGGCACACCGGTTGGTGGCGGGCGCCGCTGCGCGCGACCATGCGCGGCGCGCTGGCGGTGCGCTCGCGCCTGGCGGTGCGCAGCGCCCGCCGCAAGTTGACGAAGGGACGCCTGTGACACTTCAGCAAGTCGACGCCGTGGTGCTGGTCGGCGGCAAGGGCACCCGGCTGCGGCCCCTGACGTTGTCGGCGCCCAAGCCCATGCTGCCGACCGCCGGTCTGCCGTTCCTCACCCACCTGCTCTCGCGGATCGCCGCCGCCGGCATCGAGCACGTCATCTTGAGCACCTCCTACAAGCCGGCGGTGTTCTCGCAAGAGTTCGGCGACGGCTCGGCGCTGGGCCTGCAGATCGACTACGTCACCGAGGACGAGCCGCTGGGCACCGGCGGCGGTATCGCCAACGTCGCGGCCAAACTGCGCCACGACACCACCATGGTGTTCAACGGCGACGTGCTCTCCGGGGCCGACCTGGGCGAGCTGTACGCCTATCACCGCGAGCATGACGCCGAGGCCACCCTGCACCTGGTGAGAGTCGGCGACCCGCGCGCGTTCGGCTGCGTGCCCACCGACGACGGCCGGGTCACCGCATTTCTGGAGAAGACCGAGGACCCGCCGACCGACCAGATCAATGCCGGCTGTTATGTGCTGTCCCGCAACGTGATCGACCGCATTCCGCGCGGACGGGCGGTCTCGGTGGAGCGTGAGGTGTTCCCGGCGCTGTTGTCCGACGGGGTGAAGGTCTGCGGCTACGTCGACACCAGCTACTGGCGTGACATGGGCACCCCGGAGGACTTCGTGCGCGGCTCCGCGGATCTGGTGCGCGGCATCGCGCCGTCGCCGGCGCTAGGCGCCCAGCGCGGCGAGTCACTGGTGCACGACGGTGCCGCGGTGGCCCCGGGTGCGGTGTTGATCGGCGGCACGGTCGTCGGCCGTGGCGCCGAGATCGGCCCGGGCGCCCGGCTGGACGGCGCGGTGATCTTCGACGGGGTGCGCGTCGAGGCCGGCTGCGTGATCGAGCGGTCGATCATCGGGTTCGGCGCCCGGATCGGCCCGCGGGCGCTGATCCGCGACGGGGTGATCGGCGACGGCGCCGACATCGGGGCGCGCTGCGAGCTGCTGCGCGGGGCGCGGGTGTGGCCGGGGGTGTCGATCCCCGACTGCGGGATCCGGTATTCGTCCGACATCTGAGCTCCGCCGGGGTTCGTGGCGGGATAGCATGGCCGCACCAGCGGATGGCGAAGGTGGGAGACGGCCATGTCCCTACGAATACATCTGTGCGCAGGGTTCGCCGCGTGCGTCGCAGCGGTCACGGCGCTGCCCCCGGCGGTAGCAGAACCACTCGACCCCATTCCCGGCAACGGTGTCTTCCAGGTCGGCACCGATATCGAACCGGGCCTCTACCACACCGGCGGGTCGGGGTCGGCTTTCGGTGTGTGGATCAACAATGTGCCCACCCAGGAGTCGATGTGTTCGTGGTTCACCTACAGCACACCCGATGCCGCCAAAGACCATGTAGTCCAGACGAACACGTCGATCGGCCCGATGTATGCGGGAATTCCCGCAACGGTCAAGGCCTTCGAGTCGCAGAACTGTCAGCCCTGGACGCGGGTGCCCGAGGGCGGGTGAGCTCGCCGCCGAGCTCAGGTGCGGCCGGGCCGGACGATCGCGACCGCTCGCGCCACCAGATACCGCAGCGCATCGTCGGCATCCGGCGGCAGCGCGTTCACCGGCCACCAGCGCAGGTCGATCGACTCATCGCTGATGCCGATCTGCGCGCCGTCGGGCGCGTGCGCCGCGAACTGCAGATCCAGATGCCGGGTCGGCACCCCCAGCGAGCAGGTCACCGGGTGCACATGCACGGCCGCCAACCGCGGGTCGAGCCGCAGCCCGGTAATGCCGGATTCCTCGGTGGCCTCCCGCAGTGCGGCGTTGACGATGTCGGCGTCGGCGTCCTCGCAGTGCCCGCCCAGTTGCACCCAGCGGCCCACCCGCGGGTGCAGGGTCAGCAGTACCCGCTCACCGGTGTGGTCGAGCACCGCCGCCGAGGCGGTGATGTGGCCGGGTACGCATTCGCGTGCACAGGCATCGGTGCGGGCATCGAGAAAGGCCAGCACCGCATGGCGTAGCGCGTCCTGCGCGGAATCCGGTGCCGCCCACGCCTTCAGTGTTGCGACCGCGGAGGAGTGCGTGCTCACCGGTGCACCAAAAGGTCGTCGACGGCGGCCGGCGGGCGTGGCTCGAGAGGATCGGGGGAGTAGCCGATCGCGATGGCGCCCAACGGTTCCCAGTCCGCCGGCAGATCCAGCTCGGCGCGCACCAACTCGGGGGCGAAGATCGTCGACCCGATCCAGCAGCTGCCCACGCCGCGCACCGCCAGGGCCACCAGCAGCGCCTGAACGGCGGCGCCGACGGCCACGGTGAACATGGTGTGCTCGGCGGCGGTGCGGGCGGGGTCGGGATAGTGGTGAGCACCATCGGGCACCATGACCGGGATGACGACTTCGGGTGCGTCGTAGAGGATCCGGCCGCGCGACACCCGGGCCTCGATCGCCTCGGGGGACTTGCCGTCGGCGGACAGGTCGGCGCGCCACCGCTGCGCCATCGCGTCGAGGAGCCGGGTGCGTACATCCGGGGTCTGCAGCCAGACGAACCGTGCCGGACGGGTGTGGTGCGGCGCCGGGGCGGTCAGGGCTTCGGCGATGGCGTCGGTGATCAGCCCGGCCGGCACGGGTTCGCCCGAGAACGCGCGCACCGAGCGGCGCAGCAGCTGTGCTTGGCGCCGCCCGGTCTCGATGGCCTCGGCGGTGCCCAGCCAGAACAGGTCGTCGGAGCCGGAGCGCACCAGCGCGGCCGCGGTGGAGCCGTCGTCGGGGCTGGACACACCGCGCACCACCGCTACCGGAACATCGGTGAGCTTGCCCTTGACCAGGTCGGCGGCGGCGGCGAGTTCGTCGGCGACCGCCACTTCGGTGACGATCAACTCATTGCCGTGCCGGTCGACGGCGCCGGCGTAGCCGTTGAGCACGGTCAGGCCGGACGCCCCGATCGCGACATCGATCTGCCCGTTGCGCCAGGCACGGCCCATCGTGTCGGTGATCAGCACCGCCACCTCGACACCGAGCCGCGTGGCCAGGCCCGCCCGCAGCGCGGCGGCGCTTGCGTCGGGGTCGACCGGCAGCAGCGCGAGCTCATCAGAGCCGACGTTGGATCCGTCCACCCCCGCGGCGGCCTGCACCAGCCCGAGCCGGTTCTCGGTGATCCAGGTGCGGCCCTTGCGCGCCAGCACCCGCACCGCCTCGGCTTCGACCAGCTGGCGGCGCAACGCATCTCGTGCTTCGGCGTCATGCGGTGCCGGCACGATACGGCCCTCGCACTTGGATACCACCTTGCTGGTGACGACCACGATGTCGCCGTCGGCCAGCCATGGCGCGGCCTGCGCCAGCTCGGCCGCCAGGTCGTCTCCCGGCCGGAATTCCCCCAGACCGGTGACCGGCAGGATCTCGACCTTGGCGGCGCTGCCGTGCTCTGTCATCACACCCCCGCGAGATCCAGTCCGGCGCGGACCATCTCAGCCGTCGCTGCCGGATCGGTCATCAGCAGCGGGGCGCTGTGCACGGCCACACCGTCCACCTGGGTGTTCTCGCCCTCGTGCACCAGCCAGTAGTCCAGGATCCCGGTTCCGCTGCGGGCCCCGTAGTGCGCGCCCACCGCCTGCGAGGTGGACTCCACGCCGATCACGCTCAGGCAGGTGTCGGCCATACCGCGCAACGGCTTTCCGGCGACGATCGGCGAGTAGCCGACGATCGGGGCGGGCGTGGACCGCAGCGCCGCCCGGATGCCGGGAACGGCCAGAATGGCGCCGATGCTCACCACCGGATTGGACGGGGCCAGCAGCACGATGTCGGTTTCGGCGATGGCCTCGGTGACGTCCGCTGTCGCGCTGGCTTTCTCGCTGCCGACGAACCCGAACCCGTGGGTGGGCACCTCGGCCCGGTAGCGCACCCACCACTCCTGGAAGTGGATCGCACGCTGGGAGTCGTCGTCTGGATCGGTGATGACGACATGGGTTTCGCAGCTGTCGTTGGTCACCGGCAGCAGCTTCGCGCCGGGCTGCCAGCGGTCACACAGTGCCGCGGTCACTTCGGTCAGCGAATAACCGGCGCGCAGCGCCTGAGTGCGGACCAGGTGGGTGGCCAGGTCGCGGTCGCCGAGACCGAACCAGTCCGGCTGCATGCCGTAGCGGGCCAACTCCTCCATCGCGTGCCAGGTTTCGTCGCGGTGACCCCAGCCCCGTTCCGGGTCCACGCCGCCACCCAGGGTGTACATGCAGGTGTCGAGGTCCGGACAGATCCGCACCCCGTGCATCCAGGCGTCGTCACCGACGTTGACCACCGCGGTCAGTTCGTGGTCGTCGGAGCCGCCACTGAACTGCCCCAGGCCCAGCAGTTTCTGCACGCCCAGCAGGAAGCGGGCACCGCCGACACCACCGACCAGAACCGTGACCTTCACAGCGCACGACAGTACCTTTGGTGAGGATGCGGCCGGTGTGGCGGTGCGTTGCAGCGGGCGCGCGGAAGGCTCCGCAAGACACGCCGTAAGCCCGGTGTGGTCTAGATGACAGGGACTCGCCGGTCTCGGACACGTCGGAAATCGGTCACGGGATGGTAAGGAATTTCGCCATTCGGCTTGACCGGGCCAGCTAACACGTGTCTAATCACATCAGTGTCATTTCCCGGTTGGCCAGCCGATTCCGGTGTCGCAGACCGAGATTCGATCACATGTTCGAATTGCTACTGACAACAGCGCAATAGCGGGCGACATATCAGGATCGCGCAACCAGGTGAGGAGGCCCAGGATGTCCTACGAGCACCTTTGGGGCGTAATGGGGGGGACACCGCACGCCCATACCGGAATGATGCCGACCGAGGCCGAACCGGCGCCCAGCCGGCCGCACCTGAGTCTGGTTCCCGAACCCGCGGACTACGACGAATTCGACCCGTTTGACCCCGCCTCGGCCACCAATGAGCAATGGCAGGACCGCGCCCTGTGCGCCCAGACCGACCCCGAGGCGTTCTTCCCGGAAAAGGGCGGCTCCACCCGCGAGGCCAAAAAGATCTGCCAGCGGTGCTCGGTGCGCAGCGAATGCCTGGAATACGCACTGGCCCACGACGAGCGTTTCGGGATCTGGGGTGGCCTGTCCGAGCGTGAGCGCCGTCGCCTCAAGCGCGGCATCATCTGAGCGCGTTCGCGTTACGGCTGCCGGGAGTCAATCGTCGATCGTCGGGTCGATGACGGTCGGATCGACATCCAGGTAGGTGGCGACCTGGGCCACCAGAATTTCGTGCAATAAATCCCCGAGCTCCGTGCTGTCGTTCGCCCGTTGCTCGATCGGCTTGCGGAACAACAGGATTCGCGCCCGTGTCGGGTTGCCCCGAACATCGACCCCGGCGGGAATCAAGCGTGCCAGCGGAATCGGCCCGTCGGCGACCACTTCCGGGGGCCACTGCACACTGTCGGGATCCCTGGCGGCGATCCTCGGGATCTCGTCGACGGCGACGTCGAGCGCCGATAGCCGTTGTTTCCACCGTTGTTCGATGGGCTCGTAGGCCTCCAGCACCGCCATGTCGAACCGTTCGGCACGGGTGCGCCAACCCGGCACCGTCGGCGGAAACAGCGGCCCGCGGGGTTCGCGGCCGCGCCAATGCCGACGCGTGGCGATCACGCAGACGATGGTAACGGTTGCGCATAGGGTGCCTGCCCGTTGCGCGTGTCCGGCGCGGCGGCGGTACGCGGCCACGATAGCCTCACGAGCGTGAACGTTCCCCGCCGCTGCTGTCGGCCAGGGTGTCCGCACTATGCGGTGGCGACGCTGACGTTCGTCTACTCGGACTCCACCGCTGTGGTCGGCCCGCTGGCGACCGCCGCCGAACCGCATTCGTGGGACCTGTGCTTCAGCCACGCCGGCCGGATCACCGCCCCCCGGGGCTGGGAACTGGTCCGCCACCCCGGCCCCTGGGTCTCTCCCGAGGAGGACGATCTGATCGCCCTCGCCGAAGCGGTTCGCGAGGGCCAGTCCGGGCAAGCCGCGCCTGCCAACGGGTGGTACCCGCAGGCCGGCCCCGCGGATTCGGGCGCCCGGGGCGCGCCCACCACCGCCCCCGGTGGCGGGGTGCTGGCCCCGCCCGGCCCGACCGGCAAGAGCAACGGCCGGCGCCGCGGTCACCTGCGCGTGTTACCCGACCCGTCGGACTGATCGCGCGTTCCGGGCTAGGCTTGAGCGTCAAGAGTCCACTTCGTCAGGAGCCCTGTCCATGTCTCGGCCCGCTGCGGCTGTCCACCGTGTGATCAAGGCGTACGACGTACGTGGCCTGGTCGGTTCGGAGATCGATGAATCCCTGGTTGCCGAGGTCGGAGCGGCGTTCGCCCGGCTGATGCGCGACGAGGGCGCCCGCCAGGTGGTGGTGGGCCACGACATGCGCGAGAGTTCGCCCCCGCTGTCGGCGGCGTTCGCCGCGGGGGTGGTCGCCCAGGGCCTCGACGTGATCCGGATCGGTCTGGCCTCGACCGACCAGCTGTACTTCGCGTCCGGCTCGCTGGACTGCCCGGGTGCGATGTTCACCGCCAGCCACAATCCGGCCGCCTACAACGGCATCAAGCTGTGCCGGGCCGGCGCGAAACCCGTCGGCGCAGACACCGGCCTGGGCCGGATCCGTGACGAGCTGATCGCGGGCGTGGACTCCGACGCCGGCCGGTCCGCGGACCGCGGCAACATCACCGATCGCGACGTGCTGACCGACTACGCGGCGTTTCTGCACTCCCTGGTCGATATCAGCGGCTCGCGCCCGCTGCGGGTGGCCGTCGACGCCGGGAACGGGATGGCCGGCCACACCGCCCCGGCGGTGTTCGGCTCGATCGAAGCGATCACGCTGCTGCCGTTGTATTTCGAGTTGGACGGGAACTTCCCCAACCACGAGGCCAACCCGCTGGACCCGGCGAACCTCGTCGACCTGCAGGCGTTCGTCCGGGACAGCGGTGCTGACATCGGGCTGGCCTTCGACGGTGACGCCGACCGGTGCTTCGTCGTCGACGAACGCGGCGAGCCGGTGTCCCCGTCGGCGGTGACCGGCCTGGTCGCCGCCCGCGAACTGGCCCGCGAGCCCGGTGCGTCGGTGATCCACAACCTGATCACCTCCCGGGCGGTGGCCGAACTGGTGGCCGAGCGCGGCGGCACGCCGCTGCGGTCGCGGGTCGGGCACTCCTACATCAAGGGGCTGATGGCCGAGACCGGCGCCATCTTCGGCGGGGAACACTCGGCGCACTACTACTTCCGGGACTTCTGGGGCGCAGACTCGGGCATGCTGGCCGCCCTGCACGTGCTGGCCGCACTCGGTGAACAGCAGCGGCCACTGTCGGAGCTGACCGCCGACTATCAGCGGTATGCGGCATCCGGCGAGATCAACTTCACCCTGACCGAGGGAGTCGACGCGTCCGTTCTCGCCGACGCCGTCGTCGCAGCATTCGGCGAGCAGGTGTCCGTCGACCACCTGGACGGGGTGACCGTCGACCTGGGTGGGGGCAGCTGGTTCAACCTGCGCAGCTCCAACACCGAGCCGCTGCTGCGGCTCAACGTGGAGGCACCCGACACCGCCGCGGTCGACGCGGTGGTGGCCAAGGTCGGCGAGCAGATCGAGGCCGTCACCGCCGCCGAGAAGTCACGGTCGTGAACGCGTTCTCCGGATCTTTTTCCTCCACCGTCGACCTCGATGACACCGAGGCGCTGCTGGCCGCCGACCATGACGGGGCGCTGCGAGCCGCATCGATGGCCGGGGCGCAGGTACGCGCCACCGCCGCCGCGGTCGCCGAGGGCGCCCTGGACGCGGTGCGCAGCGACAGCCGGGACTACCCGCCACGCACGCTGATCTGGGTGGCTACCCGCGGAACGGCGGCGACGGCGGGCAGCCTGCTGTCGGCGGCCCGCGGAGATTCGGCCCGCGAACCGCTGGTGCTGGCCGCCGAGGCCCCGGCCTGGATCGGGTCGCTGGACGTGCTGGTCGTCGCCGGTGACGATCCCGGGGACCCGGCGCTGGTCGCCGCGGCCGCAGCCGGGGTGCGGCGCGGTGCGCGGGTGGTGGTGGTCGCTCCCTACGCGGGCCCGCTGCGTGACGCCACCGCCGGCCGGGCCGCAGTGCTGGAGCCGCGGCTGGGTGTTCCCGACGAGTTCGGCCTGCCGCGCTATCTGGCTGCCGGGCTGGCGGTGCTCGACGCGGTGGATGCCGGGCCCGCCGGTACGCCGACCGACCTGGGTGCGCTCGCCGACGAACTGGATGCCGAGGCGCTGCGCAACAGCGCCGGGCGCGAGCTCTTCACCAACCCGGCGAAGATGCTGGCGGACCGGATCGTCGGCCGCGACGTCGCACTGGCCGGTGACTGCATGGCGACGCTGGCGCTGGCCCGGCACGGCTCGGCGGCGATGCTGCGGATCGGGCGGACGACGGTGGCGGCGACCGGGCTGGCCGATGCGGTCAGCGCGCTGCGGGCCCGGGCCGCCGCGGGATCGGCCGATATCTTTCATGATGAACAGATCGACGGCCCGGCCGGTGACCGGCTGCGGGTGCTGGCCCTGGCGTTGGCCGCCGACCGTACCGTGGTGGCCGCCCGGATCAGCGGTCTGAGCGACGTCGACCTGATCGGCGCGGGGGACGTGCCGCTGACCCCGGGGGCGCCCGAGGAATCCGTGGGACCCGCGGAGCCTGTGGGGGTAGGCGGGCCAGCCGGTGCGGGCCCGGCCGAACAGCAGCTTGCGGTGTTGGCGGTGCGGTTGGAGATGGCCGCCGCCTACGTGCGACTTTTGCGGGGTTGACGAGAACAGTGGAACCACTACGCGGCGCGATACGGACCTACGCCTGGGGCTCGAGGACCGCGATCGCCGAGTTCACCGGACGGCCGGTCCCGGCCGCGCACCCGGAGGCCGAGCTGTGGCTGGGCGCGCACCCGGGGGACCCGGCCTGGTTGGAGACGTCCGAGGGCGAGATGTCGCTGCTGGAGGTCTTGACCGCCGACTGGGAGGGCCAGCTCGGTCCGGTGGCTCACGCCCGCTTCGGTGACCGGCTGCCGTTCCTGGTCAAGGTGCTGGCCGCCGACGAGCCATTGTCCCTGCAGGCCCACCCCAGCACCATGCAGGCCATCGAGGGCTACGAGCGTGAAGAACGGCTCGGGGTGCCGGTGTCCTCGCCGATCCGCAACTACCGCGACACCAGTCACAAACCCGAACTGCTGGTGGCGCTGCAGCCGTTCGAGGCGCTGGCCGGCTTCCGGCCCGCGGCGCGCACCAGCGAGCTGCTGCGGGCGCTGGCGGTTTCGGACCTCGACCCGTTCATCGCCCTGCTCGGGGACTCTCCCGACGGCGACCAGTCCGACGCCGACGGCCTGCGGGCACTGTTCACCACCTGGATCACCGCGCCGCAGCCCGATCTCGACGTCCTGGTTCCGGCGGTGCTCGAGGGGGCCATTCAATACCTCAGTTCCGAGGCCGGCGAATTCGCCGCGGAAGCCAAGACGGTGCTCGAACTCGGGGAGCGCTACCCGGGCGACGCCGGCGTGCTGGCCGCGCTGTTGCTCAACCGGGTCAGCCTGGCCCCGGGTGAGGCGATCTTCTTGGCTGCCGGCAATCTGCACACCTACCTGCACGGTGTCGGTGTGGAGGTGATGGCCAACTCGGACAACGTGCTTCGCGGCGGACTGACCCCCAAGCACGTCGACGTGCCCGAACTGCTGCGGGTGCTCGACTTCACGCCCACCACCGAGGAGGCGCTGCGGCCGGCGGTGCACATCGAGGGGCCGGAAGTGGTCTACCAGACCCCCGCCGAGGAGTTCGCGGTGTCCCGGCTGACGCTGGACGGTGCTTACCTCGGCCACGAGGTGGACGCCCCGGCGCACCATGACGGACCGCAGATCCTGCTGTGCACCGAGGGTTCGGTCACGGTGCACGCCAAGTCGAAGACGTTGACGCTGCACCGGGGCGAGTCGGCCTGGGTGCCCAGCGACGACGGGCCGATCCGGCTGCTGGCCCAGCAACGGGCAGCACTGTTCCGGGCGACGATAGGCCTGTGAGTGTCCTCGTCCGGTAGTACCAGGGCGATCATCGCGGCGCTGTGCGCCAATGCCGGAATCGCGGCGGCGAAGTTCATCGGGTACGTGATCACCGGCAGCGCCGCCATGCTCGCCGAGGCGGTGCACTCGGTGGTCGACACCTCCAACCAGGCGCTGCTGCTGTTCGGCCAGCGGGCCGCGGCCAAGGCGCCGGATGCGTTGCATCCCTTCGGGTACGGGCGCAGTCGCTACTTCTGGTCATTCGTGGTGGCACTCGTGCTGTTCAGCCTGGGCTCGATGTTCGCGATGTTCGAGGGCTACGAAAAGGTCCGCCACCCGGTCGAGTTGAGCTCGCCGGTGGTGGCAGTGACGATTCTTATCGTGGCAATCCTGTTGGAGGCCTTCAGCTTTCGGACCGCAGTGCGCGAGTCGCGCCCACTCAAGGGCGACGGCAGCTGGATGCGGTTCCTGCGCACCTCACGCAACCCGGAGCTTCCGGTGGTGCTGCTGGAGGACACCGGTGCGCTGATCGGCCTGGTGCTGGCGCTGGCGGGGGTGGGCCTGAGCATGCTCACCGACAACCCGGTCTGGGACGGCGTGGCAACCTTGGGCATCGGCGCGCTGCTCGGGGTGATCGCGGTGTTCCTGATGATCGAGATGCACAGCCTGCTGATCGGTGAGGGTGCCACCTCCGCCGAGGATCGGGCCATCCGGGCGGCGCTGGAAGGCACCGCCAACGTCACCCGGCTGATCCACATCCGCACCCAGTACCTGGGCCCCGACGAGATGCTGGTGGGGGCCAAGATCGCGGTGGTTCCCCGGCTGGACCTGGCCGCGATCGCAGCCACCATCGATGCCGCCGAAGCCAATATCCGCGCTGCCGTGCCCGCAGCCCGGGTCATCTATCTCGAACCTGACCTGGACCGCACGCCTGTGCCAGACTCGCTGGAGCAGAAAGGTTGACCGCTTTGTCCAGCTTCTCCTACCAACAGCTGACCGCCGCCTGCCAGGCCGGCGGCGCCAGCACGCTGAGCGTGGCCACCGAGTTGGCCCCGGCGGGCGGGCCCCATGCGGCGATCGCCCCGGCCCACCGCCCCGGACGCGGTCCGTCGGCCATCGCCCACGAGATCCGGCTGATCGACGGTGAACCGACGCCGACCGTGGTCATCGACGACAACCAGAGCCAAATCCAGCGCGTCGAAACCGCGATCCTGCAAGCCATCCGCGACCAGCACCCGATCCTGAGCCGGGTGCCGCACCTGCAGGTGTCCTACGAGGGCGGCCGGTCGGTCTACACCGATCTTGAACTGCCGCAACGGATCTTCGACGGTCATTTCCTGACCGGCTCGATCGACGGCAAGCCGGCGATCGCCCACCCGGCCTACCGGGCCGCTCGCGAAGCCACCCCCGACAATGCCCGGGCGCTTTTGAAATTGAGTCCCGGCAGCCTGATTTTCGGCGCGATCGACGCCGCGCGCAGCACGGGCCAGAGCCGCTTTCGCGGCGTGCTGTCCGGTGAGATCATCGGCGTGCTCGTCGACGGTATGCCGACGGATTCGCGCGCGGGTGCAGACACCGTCTGCTGCAGCCGCATCCTTCGCACCCAGGTGCTCAGTTTCGCCGCGCTGCGGCAACTGCGGTTCGACTGCGGGCCCGCCGGCGACGAGGCGTGCCGGGCATTGTTGGGCGCCTACGCGCTGGCCGGACTGGCGCGCTCGAACGCCGAGCTGAGCATCCGTGCCAACTGCGACCTGGTCGAGACCGGCCCGACGACGTTGAAGCTCGACGCCCGCGACGGCGAATTCGTCGAGCTGGCGGCGCTGTCGATCGAGCAGGCCGACGAACTGCTCGAGCGCGCGCTGGTCGAGGCCTACCGGGAGGCCGACATCACCTGGCGCGGCCAGGTGCTGCACGTCACCGGCAACGCCGGGGCCTATGCCGCCGCCCAGAACGGGGGAGTGGAGCAGGCCCCGATCGCCCACGAGCCGCGGCGGTTCCGGCTGCCGCACTTCATCGAGGCCCGGCGGACCACCGCGCCCTGAACCGGCGACCGGCGCGCATCGACGCACCAGCTTGTCGCGCCCCGACTCGCGCTCGCATCGGCCAGTCAACTAGGGCCGTTACTGCAGAAGTTCGGGACGACGCCGGCTGGCGCAGATTGTGGGAAAGCTGTCGCATCTTGCCGATCCCCGTGCCGGCCGGACGCGCGAAGCTCGATCGGTGATCGCTTCTACAGCTCTCGGTCCGACGGTTCCCGCCGCCGCAACGTCTCACGTGATCTGCAGGCAGGCATGACGGTGAACCGCAGCGACAACGACACCTGGGATCTGGCCAGTAGTGTCGGCGCCACGGCGACCATGGTCGCGGCGGCCAGGGCGGCGGCCAGCAGACGAGCCGATCCGATCATCAGCGACACGTTCGCCGAACCGTTGGTCCGCGCTGCCGGTGTCGAGCTGTTCGCGCGATTGGCAAGCGGCGAGCTGGAATACGCCGAAATCGGATCCGCGTGGATGCCGGACTATTTCGGGGCTCGCGCCCGGTTCTTCGACGCCTTCTTCCCCGGGGCGTCCAGCGCCGGCATACGGCAGGCGGTGATCGTGGGATCCGGCCTGGATTCACGGGCGTACCGATTGGAGTGGGCACCGGACACGGTCGTCTACGAGATCGACCAGCCCGAGGTGCTCGCGTTCAAGGCCGTGACGCTGGGTCGCCTGGGCGCCGACGCGAAGACCGAGGTGCGTCCGGTGGGCATCGATCTGCGTCAGGACTGGCCCGCGGCGCTGCGCGCGGCAGGCTTCAACCCGGCCGAGCCCACCGCCTGGCTGGCCGAGGGGCTGATGATCGGATACCTGCCCGGCGACACCCAGGCCCGCATGCTGGAGCAGATCACCGCGTTGAGCGCACCGGGCAGCCGGCTGGCCGCCGACTACCTGCGTAGCGGCTCCGCCTCGATGGGATCGTTGATCTTGCGCACCGCCGAGGACTGGAGGCGGCGCGGTTACGCCGTCGACTTCGGCAACCTCACTTACGCCCACGGCCCCCACGACGTCCAATCCTCGCTGCAGGCCCACGGATGGCAGACCGTCAGCTACCGCCTCACCGATCTGCTCGCCGCGGCCGAAGTGCCTGTCGGAGACATGGACACCGGTCCCGGGGGGCAGGGTGCCCTGCACTACCTCACCGCCACCCGCCGGCGATCGCAATGACTGGCCACCGGCGGATGCGAGGCCTGCCTGGTGCGCAACATCCTGGTCAGCAGCGGACAGAAAGAGGAGGCCGATGATGCGCTTGGTAGTTGCGATGACCGGGGCGACCGGTGCGGCATTGGGTATTCGTCTGCTGGAGGTGTTGGGCCAGCTTGGTGTCGAGACGCATCTGGTGCTCAGTGAGTGGGCGCGGGCGACGATCAAGATCGAGACCGATTTCAGTGTTCAGCAGGTCCGGGATCTTGCTACCCACACCTACAGTGCTCGTGATCTCGCGGCGGCCGTCTCCAGTGGCTCGTTCGGCACCGATGGGATGGTCGTGTGTCCGTGCAGCATGAAGACGTTGAGTGCGATCCGGATCGGCTTCAGCGACAACCTGATCACCCGGGCAGCCGATGTGACGCTCAAGGAGCGCCGCAAGCTGGTGTTGGTGGCCCGCGAGGCGCCGCTGAGCGAAATCCATTTGGACAACATGCATTACCTGGCGCGCGCCGGTGCGGTGATCTTTCCCCCGACGGTGGCCTATTACTCCCGGCCGGGTTCGGTCGAGGAGGTGACCGACCACGTGGTCGGCCGGGTCATCGATCAGCTCGGGATCGAGCATTCGCTGATCGACCGGTGGAAAGGCGCGCGGCATCCGAGCAGCACCGGCGAAGCCGGCCTGGCGATTGTCAGGACCACGAAATGACCACCACCACACACCCGACCGCCACCGGGCCCGACAGCGGGCCGATCGGGCAGCACCCGGGTCCTGATCTGCGCAGTTGGCTGGCCACCCTGGAGGCCGCGGGGCAGTTGAGCCGTATCAGCGTCCCGGTGGACTGGGATGAGGAGATCGGGGCGATCACCCGCGCCAACCTGTGCCTGGGCGGGCCGGCGTTGCTGTTCGAGAACATCATCGGCCACGAGAACACGTGGTGCACCAAGCTGTTGACGTCCGCGATCGGCAGCCGACGCCAGGTCCAGTTGCTGCTGGGCCTGCCCGAGGGCACCGGTGATTCGGCGATCGTGGCGCACCTTCGCGAGGCCTTCAAGAATCCCCTCGCGCCGCGCATCGTCGAGACCGGCCCGGTCCAGCAGAACGTCATCGACGGCGCCGACATCGACTTGAACGAGTTGCCGGTACCCAAATGGCATGGCGAGGACGGCGGCCGCTATCTCGACACCTTCTGCGGTGTCATCACCCAGGACAAAGTGACCGGCCGCGACAACATCGGCCTGTATCGGGGCATGATCGTCGACCGCGACAAGATCGCCAAACTGCTGGTCCCCAGCCAAGGTTGGGGTGGGCACATGGCCGAGTACAAACCGGAGCCGATGCCGGTTGCCATCGTGTACGGATGGCACGATGTGCTGCCGTTCTGCGCGGGCAGCCCATTCCCGAAGAACATCTGCGAATGGGACATGATGGGTGCCCTGCTGGGCCGTCCGGTCGATCTGGTGGCCTGCCAGACCGTGCCACTGCATGTGCCGGCGACCGCCGAGATCGTCGTGGAAGGCTACATCGATCCGGACCCGGCGAGCTTTGCCATGGAGGGCCCGTTCGCCGAGTATCCCGGCTTCATCGGCGACGCCGCACCGGCACCGGTGCTGCGCGTCACCCGCATCACCCACCGCGACGACCCGGTGCTGCGCGGCACCCTGGAGGGTATCCGCCCCGGGATGCTCAACGAGGACAGCATCGTCAACTTCGCCCGCTCGGCCATCACCTGGAATGTGCTCGACGATCTGGGTATCGGCGGCATCACCGACCTGTGGATGAGCGAGGTCACCAACGGCCAGAACACCGTGGTGCAGATCCAGAAACGCTACCGCGGCCACGCCCAGCAGATCGCCTCCGCGCTGTGGGGCACCGGCGGCTCGATGTGGTTTCACAAGAACGTCATCGTCGTCGAGGAAGACATCGACATCCACGACCCCGTCGCCCTGGACTGGGCGCTGTCCTACCGGGTCAATGCCGGTCGCGGTGATATCGCCTTCTTCGGGCCGGGCCTCGGGTCCTCGCTGGACCCGTCGACCGCACCGGAGCGCAACGACGCCAACAAATACGGCACCGGCGAATGGACGCGGGTGCTCATCGATGCCACCCGCAGCTGGGACATCGACCCCAGACCCATCTGGGGCGGACGTCGCTTCCCGCCCACCGACCGGCTCAGCCCCGAACTGGAAGCCCGAATCGCCGCCCGCTGGTCCGAATACGGCATCGGCATCCCCTACCTCGATGACGGGGGCCGCGAACGACTCACCCTGCAACAACTCAGCAAACGCTTTCCACAGGTCTAGGCGACTTGGACCGGCAACGCTTTCGATCGGAGAACATCATGCCCGTCTACCGATGCTTCAGCCCCGCAGGTCTGTTGAGCAGGTCGGCGAAAACCGCTGTCGCCGAAGGGATAACCGACATTCACACGCGCACGACCGGGGCTCCCAGGCGCTACGTCAACGTGCTGTTCCACGAGATCCCGGACGGCGACTGCTTCGTTGCGGGCCAGCCGGCCGCCTACTCCTACATCTTCGGTCTGATCCGCCATGGACGTGAGCTACCGAAACGGCAGGCGATGCTGGGTGAACTCTCCCGGATGTGTGCACAGGCCACCGGGCAGTCGGAGGCCGAGATCCTGGTTGTGCTGACCGAGGTCGATCCCGCGAACGCGATGGAGGCGGGGGCGATCCTGCCCGAGCCCGGTGCGGAACAACTGTGGCTGGAGGCCAACCGCGCCGTACTGGTGGGAAAAACCTCGACATGACCGATATCGATCTACGACACCGCGAACTCGAAACCGTTCTCGCCGCCGTCCGCGGTTGATCGGCGGTGCCGGAGCTCACCCCGGTACGTCGATGGCGGCGAAGTTCACCGTCGCGGTGGCGGCGAGCTCGTCGTCGTTGCCTCGGTAGATGTCGACCTGGACCACCACCGAGCGCCGGCCGGTGCGCAGGATAACCGCGACGGCCCGGGCCGGCCCGATCTTGATCGGCCGCAGGTAGCGGATGAACAGGTCGGTGGTGGCGATGTGGTTGCCGAATGTCGTGCTGCGGGCCGCGAGCTGCCCGGCCGCCACGTCGGCCATGGTGGCGATCAACCCGCCCTGCAGGCCGCCGGCGGTGTTGACCACCCGCTCGTCGACAGGCATCTCCATGGTCAGGGTGCCCTCGGCCGACGGCACCTCCTGCAGGCCGAGTTGGGCGAAGAGCTCCCGGATCGATTGGGGTGCGGTCATCGTGTCGGTCAGCGCGCCTCGGCGCGGTCCCAGGCCTCGGACATGGTGCGCAGAATCTCCTCGGCGCGCCCGAGGCCGGCGAGATGACTCTCCCCGGGGATCGGATACAGCCGGGCGTCGGGCAACAGCGAGACGGCGTGTTCCCCGTGGGCGAACGGCACGATGTGGTCGGCGTCGCCGTGCCACCAATGCACCGGCACCTTCACCTCGTCGAGCCGGAAGCCCCAGTACCGGGCGAACAGCACGGCGTCCGCGATCGGCGCGGCGAGCTGCTTGCGGGCCCCGTTGAGCAGGTCGTCGAGGAACATCGCCTTGAACTCCGGCCGGCCCAGCAGCCGGCGGTCACCCTCCGGGGAGATCAGCGCATAGAGCTCCAGCGCCGGTTCGGCCACCGGCCGGATCATCCGGATCAGCCCGGTGGCCACAATGCTGATCGGGCGCCCGGCGCGCTGCAGCACCGGCTCGGCGATGCGGGCCAGCGTCATCAGGCCGCTGTCGATGGCCTCGGGGCCTACCGCCGGGGCGACGCCGCCGAGGATCCCGGCGGCCACCACCCGCCCGGGCATCGCCGCGGCGCACGCCAGCGTGTAAGGGCCCCCACCGGACAGGCCGATGACCGCCATCTTGTCGATGCCGAGCGTGTCGGCCACGGTGCGCAGATCATCGGCGAACTGGGACACCGTCTCGTACTGATACGGCGTCGAGGAACCGATACCGGGCCGGTCCACGCCGATCAAGCGGATATTCGCCTCCTTGGCGTAGATCCGTGCCTCGACCGGGATCTGGCGGCGGGCGCCGGGGGTGCCGTGCAGCCAGAACATCGGCCGGCCCTGCGGCGCGCCGAACTCGGCGAAGCCGAGCTGACGGTCCTCACCGACGGCGATGTTGCCCTCGATCTGCGGGCGGGCGATCGCGTAAGCCATGCCCTGAGTGTGGCATGGACCTGGGAGCTGGGTCACACCCCGGTGGCAGGCCCGGATGGTGTGCGCGGCGCGGCCCGGGGCCGGGCCGCCGTTTGGCGGTGGACCGGCGCAGCGAGCCGGTGCACCATCTGTCTCGTGGACAAAATACGGTCAAATGTCTAGACAGCCGACGAACCACACGGTAATGTCCATCCGCGACGGTGGTCGAACTCACAAGGAGGGGCGCGGATGGCGGCAACGGCGCAGACGGGCACTGCGGCGGCAGGCGCGGAGGTGTGGCGCGACAGGAAGCGCTACCTGTGGCTGATGGGCTTGATCGCCCCCACGCTGATCTTCACCATGCTGCCGTTCGTGTGGGCGCTGAACCGGTTCGGCTGGCACACGGCCGCGCAGGTGCCGTTCTGGATCGGGCCCATCCTGATCTACGTGCTGCTGCCGGCGCTGGATCTGCGGTTCGGCGCCGACGGGCAGAACCCGCCCGACGAGGTGATGACCGCGCTGGAGAACGACCGGTACTACCGGTACTGCACGTATGCCTACATCCCGTGCCAGTACGCCAGCGTCGTGCTGGGCGCCTACCTGTTCACCGCAACCGATCTGAGCTGGCTGGGCGTCGAGGGGTCGCTCAGCTGGTTCGCCAAGATCGGGTTGGCGCTGTCGGTGGGCGCCCTGGGTGGTGTCGGCATCAACACCGCCCACGAGCTGGGGCACAAGAAGGAGAGCCTGGAGCGCTGGCTGTCCAAGATCACCCTGGCGCAGAGCTGCTACGGGCACTTCTACATCGAGCACAACCGCGGCCACCACGTACGGGTGGCCACCCCCGAGGACCCGGCGTCGGGCCGGTTCGGTGAGACCTTCTGGGAGTTCTTGCCGCGCAGTGTCTTCGGTGGGGTGCGTTCGGCCTGGCAGCTGGAGGCCGCGCGGCTGCGCCGGCTGGACAAGGGGCCCTGGCGGATCTCCAACGACGTGCTCAACGCGTGGTTGATGTCGGTACTGCTGTGGGGCGTGATGATCGCGGTGTTCGGCCCGGCGCTGATCCCATTCGTCGTCATCCAGGCCGTCTACGGATTCTCCCTGCTGGAGTCGGTGAACTACATCGAGCACTACGGCCTGCTGCGCCAGACCCGCGCCAACGGCCGCTACGAACGCTGCACGCCCGAACACAGCTGGAATTCCGACCATCTGGTGACCAACCTGTTCCTCTACCACCTGCAGCGGCACAGTGATCACCACGCCAACCCCACCCGGCGCTACCAGACCCTGCGCAGCATGGAGCAGGCGCCGAACCTGCCCAGCGGATACGCCTCGCTGATCGGGCTGACCTACTTCCCGCCGCTGTGGCGCAGGCTGATGGACCACCGGGTGCTGCAGCACTACGGCGGCGACATCACCCTGGTCAACATCGAGCCGCGCCGGCGGGTGAAGATCCTGCGCCGCTACGCCACCATCGCCCCCGAGCAGGCAGCGGCGTGATGGCGGCCTACCGGTGCCCGGGCTGTGACTACGTCTACGACGAGGCGCTCGGCGCGCCACGCGAAGGATTCCCGCCCGGCACTACCTGGCAGCAGATTCCCGAGGACTGGTGCTGCCCGGACTGTGCGGTCCGCGAGAAGCCGGATTTCGAACGTGAGGAGACGACGTGAGCGACTACAAACTGTTCCGGTGTCTGCAGTGCGGCTTCGAATACGACGAGGCGGCGGGCTGGCCTGAGGACGGGATCGCCCCCGGTACCCGCTGGGCGGACATCCCCGAGGACTGGAGCTGCCCGGACTGCGGCGCGGCCAAGGCGGATTTCGAGATGGTTGAAGTCGTGCGGCCGTGACACCCGCTAATCTCGCGGTGGTGAAACGCATCCCCTACGCCGAGGCATCCCGGGCGCTGTTGCGCGACTCGGTGCTCGAGGCGATGAGGGAGTTGTTGACCAGCCGGGACTGGTCGTCGATCACGTTGGCCGACGTCGCCGCGGCGGCCGGGGTCAGCCGGCAGACCATCTACAACGAGTTCGGTTCGCGCCAGGGCTTGGCGCAGGGCTACGCGATCCGATTGGCCGACCGGCTCGTTGACGCCGTCGAGGGCGCCATCTACGGCAACGTGGGCGACGTCCACGCCGCTTTTTTGGAAGGGTTCCGGTCCTTCTTCACCGAATCGGCCGCCGACCCGCTGGTGATCTCGCTGCTGACCGGTGTCGCCAAACCGGACCTGCTGCAGATCATCACCACCGACAGCGGGCCGATCATCACCCGCTGCTCGCAGCGGCTCACGTCGTCGTTCATGCACAGCTGGGTCAAGGCCAGCGAGGAAGACGCCGGCATCCTGGCCCGGGCCATCGTCCGGCTGGCCATGAGCTATGTCTCGATGCCTCCCGAAGCCGACCATGATGTGGCAGCTGACCTGGCCCGATTGTTCACTCCGGCGGCCGAGGCCTACGGGGTTATCGACGTCGATTGACCCGCCCGAGCCGTCCCGGACGTTCGCCGGTAGCTTGTAGCGGAGCTGATTTCACCGAACCTACGGGGGCGCACTGATGAGTTTGACCGCGGACAGCCGCAACGGCATCGACTTCAAGGTTGCCGACCTGTCGCTGGCCGATTTCGGCCGCAAGGAGATCCGGCTGGCCGAGCACGAGATGCCCGGCCTGATGGCGCTGCGCCAGGAGTACCACGGCGTCAACCCGCTCAAGGGCGCCCGCATCACCGGCTCGCTGCACATGACGATTCAGACCGCCGTGCTCATCGAGACCCTGGTCGCGCTCGGTGCCGAGGTGCGGTGGGCGTCCTGCAACATCTTCTCCACCCAGGACCACGCCGCCGCCGCGGTCGTCGTCGGTCCGCACGGTACCGCCGAGGAGCCCAAGGGCACCCCGGTCTTCGCCTGGAAGGGCGAGACCCTGGAGGAGTACTGGTGGTGCGCCGAGCAGGCTCTGACCTGGGAGGGCGAGCCGGCCAACATGATCCTCGACGACGGTGGCGACGCCACCATGATGGTGCTGCGCGGCGCCCAGTACGAGAAGGCCGGCGTGGTGCCGCCCGCCGAGGACGGCGACTCGCACGAGTGGAAGGTCTTCCTGAACACGCTGCGTGAGCGCTTCGAGACCGACAAGACCAAGTGGACCAAGATCGCCGCGTCGGTGAAGGGTGTCACCGAGGAGACCACCACCGGTGTGCTGCGCCTGTACCAGCTGGCCGCCGCCGGTGAGCTGGTGTTCCCGGCGATCAACGTCAACGACTCGGTCACCAAGAGCAAGTTCGACAACAAGTACGGCTGCCGGCACTCGCTGATCGACGGCATCAACCGCGGCACCGACGCGCTCATCGGCGGCAAGAAGGCGCTGGTGTGCGGCTTCGGCGACGTCGGCAAGGGCTCCGCGGAGTCGCTCAAGGGCCAGGGCGCGCGGGTGACGGTCACCGAGATCGACCCGATCAACGCCCTGCAGGCGCTGATGGAGGGCTATGACGTCCAGACCGTCGAGCAGGCCATCGGCGACGCCGACATCGTCATCACCACCACCGGCAACAAGGACATCATCACCCTCGAGCACATGAAGGCGATGAAGAACCAGGCCATCCTGGGCAACATCGGCCACTTCGACAACGAGATCGACATGGCTGCGCTGGAGACCTCCGGCGCCATCCGGGAGAACGTCAAGCCGCAGGTCGACGTGTGGACCTTCCCGGACACCGGCAAGTCGATCATCGTGCTGTCCGAGGGCCGGCTGCTCAACCTGGGCAACGCCACCGGGCACCCCTCGTTCGTGATGAGCAACAGCTTCTCCAACCAGGTGATCGCCCAGATCGAGCTGTGGACCAAGGGCGACGAGTACGACAACGAGGTCTACCGGCTGCCCAAGCACCTGGACGAGAAGGTGGCCCGCATCCACGTCGAGGCCCTGGGCGGCACCCTGACCAAGCTCACCAAGGAGCAGGCCGAGTACATCGGCGTCGACGTCGAAGGCCCCTACAAGCCGGACCACTACCGGTACTGATCTCCGGCTCCCTAGCCCGAGCAGACGCAGAATCGCACCATGGGATACCCATGTGTGCGATTCTGCGTCTGCGCGCCGGATTAGGCTCGGCGCGTGCTGATCGCGATCGAGGGCGTTGACGGCGCCGGCAAGAACACCCTGACCCAGGGGTTGCGCGCGGCGTTCGAGGCCGCCGGGAAGTCGGTGACCACCTGCGCGTTCCCGCGCTACGGCGTCTCGCTGACCGCCGACGTCGCCGCCGAGGCGCTGCGGGGGCAGCACGGCGATCTGGCGGATTCGGTGTACGCGATGGCACTGCTGTTCGCGCTGGACCGCGCCGGCGCCAAGGACGAGATCGCCGCCCTGCGCAGCGGCTACGACGTGGTGATCCTGGACCGGTATGTGGCCTCCAACGCCGCCTACAGTGCCGCCCGCCTGCATCAGGACGCCGACGGCGCGGTGGTCGGCTGGGTGCGGCAGCTGGAATTCGAGCGGCTCGGGCTGCCCGTGCCGGACTGGCAGGTGCTGCTGGATGTCCCCGCCGAGTTGGCCGCCGAGCGGGCCCGGAACCGCGAGGCGCACGACACCACCCGGGCCCGCGACAGCTACGAACGCGACGACGGCCTGCAGCGCCGGACCGGGCAGGTGTATCGCGGGCTGGCCCGGGCCGGGTTCGGGGGGCGCTGGCAGCTGGCCGGTCCGACCGTCGCGGCGGCCGAGCTGGCCGGCGTTCTGCGCGGTTAACCTGCGAAACGCGCGTGTGATAGCAGGACTTTGTCACGATCGGGTGACACCATGTACGCCATGAGGCAAAGGATTCTCGTCGTCGACGACGACGCTTCGCTGGCCGAGATGCTCACCATCGTGCTACGTGGGGAGGGTTTCGACACCGCGGTCGTCGGTGACGGCACCCAGGCGCTCACCGCGGTGCACGAGCTGCGGCCCGATCTGGTCCTGCTGGACCTGATGCTGCCCGGCATGAACGGCATCGACGTGTGCCGGGTGCTGCGCAAGGACTCCGGCGTGCCGATCGTGATGCTCACCGCCAAGACCGACACCGTCGACGTGGTGCTCGGGCTGGAGTCGGGCGCCGACGACTACATCATGAAGCCGTTCAAACCCAAGGAGCTGGTGGCCCGGGTGCGCGCGAGGCTGCGCCGCAACGACGACGAGCCGGCCGAGATGCTCTCGATCGCCGACATCGACATCGACGTGCCGGCGCACAAGGTGAGCCGCGCCGGTGAGCAGATCTCCCTGACTCCGTTGGAGTTCGACCTGCTGGTGGCCCTGGCACGCAAGCCCCGCCAGGTGTTTACTCGTGAAGTGCTGCTCGAACAGGTCTGGGGATACCGGCACCCGGCCGACACCCGGCTGGTGAACGTGCATGTTCAGCGCCTGCGGGCCAAGGTGGAGCAAGACCCGGAGAACCCGACCGTGGTGCTGACCGTTCGAGGAGTGGGTTACAAGGCCGGACCTCCGTGATCCCCGCCGGGGAGCGGCGTCGGTGATCTTCAGTTCCAGACGGCGCCCGCGTCGGTCGGGCCCGCTGCTGCTCGGGGTCAACACACTGCGCCGCGCGGTCCAGCTCGCCTGGCGACGTTCGCTGCAGCTGCGGGTGGTGGCCCTGACGATGGGGCTGTCGGCGGCGGTCATCTTGGCGCTCGGGTTCGTCTTGACCAGTCAGATCACCGATCGGGTGCTCGACGTCAAGGTCCGGGCGGCCACCGAGCAGATCGAACGGGCCCGCATCACGGCCGGCGGCATCGTCGGCGGCGAGGAAGCCCGTTCGCTGACCTCGAGCCTGCAGCTGGCCCGTAACACGCTGATGAGCAAAACCGATCCGGCCGCCGGCAGCGGAATCGCGGGCGCGTTCGACGCGGTGCTGGTGGTGCTCGGCGAGGGCCCGCGCGCGGCGACCACCGCCGGCCCGGTCGACCAGGTGCCGGTCGCGCTACGCGAATTCGTCAAGGCGGGCCAGGTCAGCTACCAGTACGCCATGGTGCATGTCGAGGGGTTCTCCGGCCCGGCCTTGGTGATCGGAACGCCGACGACGTCGCGGATCACCAACCTGGAGCTCTACCTGATCTATCCGCTGGGCACCGAGCGCAACACGATCAGCATGGTGCGGGGCACCATCGCCACCGGGGGACTGGTGCTGCTGGTGTTGCTGGCCGGCATCGCACTGCTGGTGTCGCGGCAGGTGGTGTTGCCGGTGCGGTCGGCCTCGCGGATCGCCGAACGGTTCGCCGAAGGGCATCTGTCCGAACGGATGCCGGTGCGCGGTGAGGACGACATGGCGCGCCTGGCGGTGTCGTTCAACGATATGGCCGAGAGCCTGTCACGGCAGATCACTCAGCTCGAGGAGTTCGGCAATCTGCAGCGCCGATTCACCTCCGACGTCAGCCACGAGCTGCGCACCCCGCTGACCACGGTGCGGATGGCCGCCGATCTGATCCACGACCACAGCGAAGACCTGGAGCCCTCGCTGCGGCGCTCCACCGAGCTGCTGGTCAGTGAGCTCGACCGGTTCGAGTCGCTGCTCAACGACCTGCTGGAGATCTCCCGGCACGACGCGGGTGTGGCCGAATTGTCCGTGGAGTCGGTGGACCTGCGTTCGACGGTCAAGAGCGCGCTGGACAACGTGGGCCATCTGGCCGCCGACGCCGGCGTCGAACTCAAGGTGGACATGCCCGACCAAGGGGTGATCGCCGAGGTCGATCCGCGCCGGGTGGAACGCATCCTGCGCAATCTGATCGCCAACGCCATCGACCACGCCGAACACAAGCCGGTGGTGATCCGGATGGGTGCCGACGCCGACACCGTGGCCGTCACGGTCCGCGACCACGGGGTGGGGCTGCGGCCGGGGGAGGAGAAGCTGGTGTTCAGCCGGTTCTGGCGTGCCGACCCGTCGCGGGTGCGGCGCTCCGGGGGGACCGGGCTGGGCCTGGCGATCAGCGTCGAGGACGCTCGCCTGCACCAGGGCCGGCTGGAGGCCTGGGGTGAGCCCGGCAAGGGCGCCTGTTTCCGGCTCACCCTGCCACTGGTGCGCGGGCACAAGGTCACGACCAGCCCGCTGCCGATGAAGCCGGTGAGCGCCGCCGAGCGTCGGGAACGTCGGCAGCGAGCGCGCGAACACGCCGAAAGGAGCGGGTGATGCGCCGGCTCCGCGTCGTGGCGCTGATGCTCGCCGCCACTGTTGCGCTGGCGGGCTGCGCCGGAGTGCCCAGCACGTCGGCGCCGCAGGCGATCGGCACGGTGCAGGCGCCGCCGCCGACGGTGCTGCCCAAACCTACCCCGGGGATGGACCCCGATGTGCTGCTGCGCGAATTCCTCAAGGCGACCGCCGACCCGGCCAACCGGCACCGCGCGGCACGGCAGTTCCTCACCCAGTCGGCGTCGGATGCCTGGGACGACGCCGGCAGTGCGCTGTTGATCGACAACGTGGTGTTCGTCGAAACCCGCAGTGCCGACCGGGTTGCGGTCACCATGCGCGCCGACATGCTGGGTTCGCTGTCGGACATGGGGGTGTTCGAGACCGCCGAGGGCGCGCTGCCGCCCCCGGAGCCGATCGAACTGCTCAAGACCTCCGACGGCTGGCGCATCGACCGGCTACCCAACGGGGTCTTCCTGGATTGGCAGCAGTTCCAGGCCACCTACAAGCGCAACACGCTGTATTTCGTCGACCCCACCGGCAAGACGGTGGTGCCCGACCCGCGCTACGTCGCGGTGTCCGACCCCGACCAGTTGGCCACCGAACTGGTGTCCAAGCTGATCGCCGGCCCCCGCCCGGAGATGGCCGGCGTGCGCAACCTGCTGGCGGCACCGTTGCGGCTGCGCGGGCCGGTGACCCGCGCCGACGGCGGCAAGAGCGGGGTGGGCCGCGGCTACGGTGGGGCGAAGATCGACCTGGACAGCCTGTCGACCACCGACCCGAACAGCAGGCAATTGCTTGCCGCCCAACTGATCTGGACACTGGCCCGGGCGGACATCAAGGGGCCCTACGTGATCACCGCCGACGGTGCGGCGCTCGACGACCGGTTCCCGGACGGCTGGACGACCTCCGATGTGGCCACCACCGACCCGGGCGCCTCCGACGGGGCCGGGGCCGGGATTCACGCGCTGGTCGGTGGATCGCTGCTGGTGCTGGACGGCCAGCAGGCCAACCGGGTGCCCGGGGCGTTCGGCCGGGAACCCGATCAGGAGTCGTGCGCGTTGTCGCGCAACGGCCGCCAGGTGGCCTCGGTGGTGGTGCATCCCGGTGACCCGGAGGCCACCCTGTGGATCGGAGACCTCGGCGGTGAGGCGGTGCAGGCGGCCGAGGGCCACACCCTGTCCCGGCCCAGCTGGTCGCTGGACGAAGCGGTGTGGGTCGTGGTCGACGGCAACAACGTGCTTCGCGCGATCCAGGAGGTGGCCACCGGCCGCCCGGCCCGGATTCCGGTGGACTCCGGGGCGATCAACGCGAGGTTCCCCGGCCCGATCAGCGAACTGCAGCTGTCCCGCGACGGCACCCGGGCCGCCATGGTGATCGGCGGGCAGGTGATCCTGGCCGGTGTCGAGCAGACCCCGGCGGGCCAGTTCGTGCTGAGCTATCCGCGCCGGCTGGGCTTCGGGCTCGGCTCCTCGGTGGTGTCGCTGAGCTGGCGCACCGGCGACGACATCGTGGTCAGCCGCTCCGACCCCAAGCACCCGGTGTCCTACGTCAACATCGACGGGGTGAACTCCGATGCGCCCAACGGCAATCTGCAGCTGCCGGTGTCGACGATCGTCGCCGACCCCTCCACGGTCTATGTGGCCGATCCGCGCGGGGTGTTGGCGTTGTCGTCGTCGCGGGCCGAGGACGAACAGAGCTGGTCACCGGTGGGCCCGTTCATGGTCGGTGGGGCGGTGCCGGTGCTGCCCGGTTAGCCCTGGCTCATCCGCTGACGATCAGCGACAGCCGCCGGCGTTCGGCGCGCTCCGAGACGTTCTGGCGCCGCTTGGCGGCGCCCACCAGGCGAGCCACCGCGGCTTCGATGCTGTGCGCGAATTCGTCGACGTCGGGCATGGTGTCGTAGTCGGCCAGTATCCCGAAGGACAGACTTCCGGCGTAGCTGAGCATCGCCACCCCGGTGCGCAACTGCAGCGCGATCGGCGGCACCGGGAGTACATCGAGCACGTTGCGGCCCAGGATGTGCAGGCTCTGCGACGGGCCCGGCACATTGGTCGCAAGCGTGGTGACGTTCTGCTGAGGCAGCCGCGTCAACAGCCGCACCGCCCAGGCGGTGAGGGGGAACGGGAGGTGATTGGCCGCCGAGACGAAGGCGCTGCCGGCCTGGTGCTGGCCGGTGGACTTGGTTCGGTTCAGCCGCGAGTGCACCAGCCTCAGCCGTCGCACCGGGTTCTCTTCCTCGACCGGCAGGTAGGGCAGCATCACCGACACCCGGTTGTCCGTCACGCGGACGGCGTCGCCGCCCCGCGTGGACACCGGCACCAGGGTACGCAATGTTTCGGGCCGGGGGTGTTCGCCACGGCGGTCCAGCATGCCCCGGTAGGCCTCGGTCAGGGCGGCCAACGCGACGTCGTTGAGGGTCACGCCGAACGCCTGGCAGATCTGGTTGACGTCGGCCAGGGCCACCTTGGCCGAGCTGTACCGGCGCATCGCGCTCATCGGCCCGTTCAACGAGGTGGGGGTGCTCGGGCGCAGCAGCCCGGCCGACAGCTCGACGGTGCCGCGGGCGGCCCGCAGAGCCGCGGCGCCCACCGCAGTCGAGGTGTTCCACAGCTCGGCCGCCCAGTTCGCGGGATTCAGCGTGTCGAGTCCGAAATGCAGTATGCCCGAATGGGTTTCGCGTGAACCGCGAATATTGTCGACGAAGCTGGTGACCCCTTCGCCGGAAGCGCCGCTTTCATCGCACAACCCGGTGAACAGGTGAGAGGTCGCGATGCCGTCACCGACGCAGTGGTGAACCTTGACCAGCATCGCCCACCGGTCCTGGCTCAGGCCCTCGATCACCCAGATGTGCCACAGCGGCCGGTCCCGGTCCAACCGGCGCGCCATCTGGTCGGCGACGAAGCCGAACAGTTCGGTGTCGCCGCCGGGATGCGGCAGGGCGACCCGCCGCACGTGATGGCCCATGTCGAAGTCGGGGTCGGGCACCCACCGCGGTGGCGCCAGGTCGAGCGGGTGCACCTGCAGCTTCTGACCGAAGCGCCGGCAGGCGCTGATCCGCGCGCCCAGCGTGGAGACCAGCGTGGCGTAGTCCGGCGGTGGCCCCTCCAACACGACCAGCCCGCCGATGGCCAGGCTGACATGGGGATCGGAATCCTCGGCCTCCAGGAAACCGGCGTCCAGTGTGGTCAGTTGCTCCATGATGCGGACCTCCTGCCTGCGCCCCGCTCCTAATGATCCGCCCCCGTCGGTCGGCGTCGGCAGGGCCGGAAGTCCCGAGTCCATGGTGACGGGTGCGGTGGGCGGCCTCCGGTGGCCCAAAGTCCCTCCGGCCGGGGCCTTCCTGCTCTGTCTGGGTCTGATCGCGCGGGGGCATCGTGAAACCGTCACGGTCGGGCTGCGAGGGCGGCCCGGGCCGTGGCGGAGGAAAGGGGGCCGGATCGTGGACGATCAGCCTGCTGGCTACCCGGACACCGCGGCCGTCAGGGAGACCGTTCGCACCGCGCTGCAGCTGGCGACCCGCGCCCCGTCGGTGCACAATTCCCAGCCGTGGCGCTGGCGGGTGCAGACGGCGACACAGCAGCCTCGGCTGGAGCTGTTCGCCGAACCCGACCTGCACCTGCGCCGCGTGGATCTCGACGGCCGCGGGCTGATTCTGAGCTGCGGCGCGGCGCTGCACCATTGCGTGGTCGCCCTGGCCGCGCTGGGCTGGCGCGCCAAAGTCCACCGGTTGCCCGATCCGGCCCGACCCGACCACCTGGCGACGATCGAGCTGTTCGGGCCCGATCCCGGGCGGCTTCCCGAACAGGTCGACGTGGCGCTGGCCGCCGCGATACCGCGGCGGCGCACCGATCGCCGCTGCTTCAGTGGCTGGCCGGTGGCGGCGGCCGACATCGCCCTGATGGGCGCCCGTGCCGCCCGCGCCGGGGTGATGCTGCGCCGGATCGATGGGCTCGACCGGCTGAACACGCTTGTGGCCCAAGCCGTCGTCGCCCACCGCACCGACTACGACTACCTCGCGGAGTTGACGCGCTGGAGTGGCCGGTACGGCTCGGTGGCCGGCGTCCCGGCCCACAGTGTTCCGGCGCCGACCGCCGGTGCGCCGATTCCGGGGCGGCTGTTCGCCGACCCGCTGCTGGCCCAGCCGCCCGGTGCCGACCCGGCCGAGGACCGCGCGGTGATGCTGGCATTGGGCACCGAAGACGACGACCGTCTGGCCCAACTGCGCGCCGGTGAGGCCACCAGCGTGGTGCTGCTGACCGCGACGGCACTGGGGCTGGCCAGCTGTCCGGTCACCGAGCCGCTGGAGATCGCTGAAACCCGCGCCGCGGTGCGCCGCGACGTCTTCGGTGTCAGCGGCTATCCGCAGATGCTGCTGCGGGTGGGCTGGGCCCCCATCAACGCCGACCCACTGGCGGCGACCCCGCGACGTTTCCTCAACGACACCGTGGAATGGCTGCCCGCAGTCGATCATCGTGGCACCGCGGCCGATGCCGAATGCCGGACGGTGTGCGTGTGACGGGTTACTGCGTCATCAGTGGTGCCGACCAGCGCAGCACGGTGCCGCCACCGGGGGCCGATTCGACGCTGAAGGTGCCGCCGGCCTGGGCGGCACGCTGTCGCAGGTTGTCCAGGCCGCTGGGGGTGAGGACCTCCGGCAGCCCGCGGCCGTTGTCGGTCACCTCGATGGCCAGGTCGTCTTCGACCTTGATCTGCACGCTCAGCTCGGTGGCGCCGGAATGCCGGACCGCGTTGCTGACCGCTTCGGAGACCACCGCCTCGGCATGATCGGCCAGGGCGGGTTCGACCACCGATAGTGGGCCGACGAACTGAACGGTGGTGTGCAGCCCCGAACCGGAGAATTGGGCGACCGCGCTGTCGAGCCGCTGGCGCAACCGGGTCACCGCCGAGGAGGTGCCGTGCAGGTCGAAGATGGTGGTGCGGATCTCGCCGATGATCTCCTGCAGGTCGTCGACCGCGTCGGAGAGCCGGCGCTGCACCGCGGCGGATCGGGCCCGCGGAATGGTGCCCTGCAGTGACAGCCCGACGGCGAACAGCCGCTGGATCACATGGTCGTGCAGGTCCCGCGCGATGCGGTCCCGGTCGGTGAGCACGTCGAGTTCGTGCATGCGGCGCTGGGAGGTGGCCGACTGCCAGGCCAACGCCGCCTGGTCGGCGAACGCGGCCATCATGTCGAGTTGTTCGACGCTGAACGGGTTCGCGTTGCCCGGGCGCACCACCACGACGACGCCGGCCACCGCGTCGGCGGCGCGCAACGGCAGGATCAATGCCGGACCGACCGCGTCGACGCCGTCTAACCGCAGGCGGTCCACCTTGCGCGGCATGCGCTGGGAGTATGCGTCGCCGACCGGGGTCCCGGTGACCGGGATGGCCTCACCGGCGATCGAATCCATTGCGGCACCCACGGTTTCGACAGCCAGGAGCTCTTTGACCTCGGATTCGGGGGTGTCCTCGTCCAGCGGGATGGCCACCAGCGCACATTCGGCGCCGGTGAGCTTGCTGGCTTCCTCCGCGATCAGCCGGAACACCGTGGTGGGATCGGTTCCGGACAACAGTTCGGTGGCGATGTCACGGGTGGATTCGATCCAGGACTGCCGCGCCTTGGCCTGCGCGTACAGCCGGGCGTTGGCGATGGCGATCCCGGCGGCGGCCGCCAGCGCCTGCACCAGTACCTCGTCGTCCTCGCTGAACGGCTGCCCGTTGGCCTTCTCGGTGAGATACAGATTGCCGAAGACCTCGTCCTGTACGCCCACCGGCACGCCGAGGAACGTGTGCATCGGCGGATGGTATGCCGGAAACCCTACCGATGCAGGGTGTTTGCTGAGGTCATCCAGCCGCAGGGGGTGGGGGTCGTCGATCAGCAGGCCCACCACGCCCACTCCTTCGGGCAGCCGCCCGATCCGGGCGAAGGTGTCGTCGTCGATGCCCTCGTAGACGAACTCGAGCATTCGGCGGTCGTGATCATGTACTTCCAGCGCACCGTATTTGGCCTCGACCAGGTTGGTGGCGGTCTGCACGATGGAGCGCAGGGTGGCGTCGAGTTCCAGCCCCGAGGTGACCACCAGCATCGCCGCCAGCAGGCCGTCGAGGCGGTCACGTCCCTCGACGATCTGCTCGACCCGGTCCTGAACGCCGACCAGCAGTTCGCGCAGCCGCAATTGGGAAAGTGTGTCGCGCAGGGGGTTCGGGCCGTCCGCGGGTGGGTCGTCAGTCATTCCGGGAGCGCTCGAGTTTGGTGGCGAACACCGCGGCCTGGGTTCGGCGTTCCATGCCTAGCTTCGCCAGCAGCCGTGACACGTAGTTCTTGACGGTCTTTTCCGCCAGGAACATCCGGTCGGCGATCTGTTTGTTGGTCAGGCCCTCGGCGAGCAGGCTCAGCAGGGTGCGTTCTTGTTCGGACAGTCCCGACAGCGGGTCGGGCTTGGCGGTGGTGCCGCGCAGTTTGGCCATCAGTGCGGCGGCGGCGCGGTTGTCGAGCAGGGAGCGTCCGGCGCCGACGTCCTTGACGGCGCGGGCCAACTCCATGCCCTTGATGTCCTTGACGATGTAGCCGCTGGCGCCGGCCAGGATGGCGTCGAGCATCGCCTCGTCGGAGGTGAAGGAGGTCAGGATCAGGCAGCGCAGCTCCGGCATGCGCGACAGCAGATCACGGCAGAGCTCGATACCGTTGCCGTCGGGAAGCCGTACGTCGAGCACCGCCACGTCGGGCCGCAGGGCCGGGATGCGTGCCATCGCCTCGGCGACCGAACCGGCCTCACCGACGACGTCGAGCTCCGGGTCGGCGCCGAGTAGGTCGATCAGGCCGCGGCGCACCACCTCGTGATCGTCCACTAGGAAGACGGTGACCACGCCGCGTCCCTTCGTAGCAGTCGTCATCGCGGCGCCCCGCCGACGGTGAGCACCGAACAGCCGCAGGTGCCGCCGGCCCAGCCGAGGCTCCGTCGGTCGCGGGTGCCCGAGACGAACAACTGGACGGACTCGGCTTCCTCGGCCAGACAGCCGGCGAGGTAGTCGGCGACGTCGCCGGCGGTGATGGACTCGATCGGCAGGTCGGGGTGGCGCTGGGCCCAGTCCTGCAGCCGGCGACGAACCTGCTCATCGGAGGTGACCATCCGCAGGGGCGCGTGACGCAGCTTGACTTCGGCCATGGCCCATCCCAGCACGGTCCTATTGTCCGGTGACGCATCCACTTCGGCAACTATCGCCCCACCGTCTCGGTGGGTGTCGGGACTGCGGATCACGGCCACCGGGCAGCCCGCTGACCCGGCCAGCGCGGCCGCCGTCGAACCGGCGCGATGGCAGGTGTGGGCCACCCCGACCGATCCCACCGCGACCATCGCCGCCGAATGGGACCGGTCGATCAAGGTGGCGAGCGGGTTTCCGCGCACCGACTCGATTTCGGCCCGCACTCCGGTGCTGTCCTGCACCGCCCGGCGGGCTTGCGACAGGGCGCTGGAGGCGGCGGCCTGCGCGTCGGGGGGATCGGCCGGATCGCTGGCAGCGTGGATGACGTACACCAGGTGCAGTGGCAGGTTCCGGTCGGCCGCTTCCCGGGCCGCCCAGACCGCGGCGCTGCATGCGGCCGGTGATCCGTCGATGCCGACGACGACCGCGTGTGTTGACTTTCGATCACCCATGGTGGCTCCCGAATGGCCGGCCAAGCGTCGATCCGCGCTCGGCACAGCCCCAGGATATCGGCGTGAACTGCACTTTCCCAGGGGACTAAGTCCTCGCCGGGCACACCGGTCCTTACCGGGTGCGAAGGCCGTCGAGCAGGGCGTTGAGAGCTTGCACGCCTCGGTCGCGTGCTGCGTGCTGGTCGGGGGCGTTGGCGATGAACAGAGCCGCTTCGTCGGCCACCGCAAGCAGCAGATGCGCCATGACGTCAACGGGCAGATGGGGCCCGAGGTCGCCCTCTTCGACGGCGCGCCCGAGCATCGCCCGGACGGCGCCGAGCCCATAGAGGTTTTCGAGTTCGCGCCAGCGGGTCCAGCCGAGGACGGCGGGGCCGTCGACAAGCAGCACGCGCTGTACGTGCGGTGTGAGCGAAGCGTCCAGAAATCCGATCAGGCCCTGCCGCAGCTGGTTCAGGGCGCCGTCAGCCGGATCGGCGAGATTCTGCGCGGCGGCCGTGACCAGATCGACCTCCACGCTGTGGAACACCGCCTCGAACAGTGCTTGCTTGTCGGTGAAGTGGTGATAGAGCGCGCCGCGCGTTCCGACTCCGGCCGCGGCGACGATCTCTTCGGTGCTGGTGTGGTGGTAGCCCTTCTCCACGAACAACCGGCGCGCGGCGTCCACCAACGCATGGCGGGTGGCTTCGGCTTGGGCAGCGCGACGGGCCTTGGTGTCCATCGCCTCCGCGCCCATGCTGCCAGGGTATTGCAGACCTGGAGTAGTCAACATACAGTCCGAATGTCACATACAACTTGTATGTCGATCGGGCCGGGTCGCCTCTGTGGAGCTGACTCGGGGAGGGGGTTCGCCGTCACGGTGTTACAGGACATCCGCACGCGGATCCCGGTGATTGCATGAGCGCGTCAACGCTGTTGCCGGACGTGGAATCGGCCGCGCCGGCGGTCGACGAGGACCAGCCTCTCGCCGCGCCACCGGCTCCCGACACCGACTCGGTCATCGACCGGGGCACCCCCGCGCCGCAGCCGCTATTGAGCGCTGGGTCGCGGCGCTGGCTGCTGGTCGTGTGCTCGCTGGGTGTCCTGCTGGTGATCTCGTCGGTGGTGTCGCTCAACGCCGCGCTGGGCGCAATGGCGGTCGATACCGGGGCCACGCAATCCCAGCTGACGTGGATCGTCGACGGCTACACCCTGGTGATGGCCTGCCTGTTGTTGCCCGCGGGCGCGTTGGGTGATCGTTACGGACGCCGCGGCGCGCTGCTGGTGGGGATGGCCATCTTCGCCGACGCTTCGCTCGCGCCGGTATTGATCAGCAGCAGTCCCGTGGGGCTGATCGTGGCCCGGATGATCGCCGGCGTCGGTGCCGCCGCCATCCTGCCCGCCACCCTGTCATTGCTGACCACCGCGTTTCCCGAAGACGAGCGCAACAAGGCGGTCGGTATCTGGGCGGGCGTGTGCGCATCGAGCGCGCTGGTCGGTTTTACAGGTACCGCACTTCTAACCCAATTCGGGTCCTGGACAACGATATTCTGGGCATTCGCGGTCGCCGCAATACTGCTGTACATCCTGGCACTCAGCATCCCGTCATCGAAAGACCCCGACGCCACCCCGATCGACTGGTGGGGTGCGCTGCTGATCGCCGCGGCCGTGGCGGTGTTCGTCTACAGCGTGATCGAAGCTCCGCTGCGAGGTTGGAGTGATGGCCTGGTGGTGGGCGGCCTGGTCACGGGAACGGCGCTTGGACTGTTGTTCGGATGGGTCGAACTCCGCCTGACCCACCCACTGTTGGACGTGCGGGTGTTTCGGCGCCCCGACATGCTCAGCGGTTCCATCGGCATCACCACGATGTTCTTCGCCATCTTCGGCTTCTTCTTCCTGGTTATGCAGTACATGCAGCTTGTCGTGGGATACAGCGCCATGCAGACGGCGATCGCGTTGTGCCCGTTGGCGGTACCGCTATTGTTCCTGGCTGCACTGACCCCGTGGTATCTACCACGTCTGGGGCTGCGGATCTCGCGTTGCAGGCGGACTGGGCATCTTGGCGGCCGGACTGTTCTGTATGCGTTTGGTCCACGTCGATTCCAGCTATTTCGACCTGGCTTGGCCTTTGGTCGTCTTGAGTTCCGGGATGGGCCTGTGCAACGCGCCTTCGACCACCGCTATCACCGGAGCCGTCCCGCACAACAAACAGGGCGTGGCTTCGGCCGTCAACGACGCCACCAGAGAAGTCGGCGGCGCGCTGGGCATCGCACTGGCCGGTTCGACGCTTGCGGCCGGTTACAGCAAGGCGCTTACCCCGGCCGTCAGTGTCTACCCCGACGAGATCCAAGAGCTGTCCCTGGGCTCACTTGCCCAGGCATTCGCCATCGCGGATCGGCTCGGGCCGACTGGAGAACGTTTACGGGTCGACGCCAAGTACGCATTCGTCGAGGCGATGGACACGTCGCTGTTGATGCTCGGCGGTGTCGCCCTGGCCGCCGCGGTGGTTGTTGCGATCTGGGCCCCCGGTGTCTCGGGTCTGCAATACGAGATTCTGCGTCGAGCGGCGTATCGTGGCCGCCACCGACGGTGACACTGGAGGGCTGCGGCGACCGGTTCTGCCTACTTGCCCCGCCCGGCATCGCGCAGAGCCGCGGCCGCTCCGCCCAAAAACGGGGTGATGATGTCTACCGGCAACGGGAAGACCACGGTCGAATTCTGGTCAGCGCCGAGCTCCAAAAGGGTTTGCAGGTAACGCAGTTGTAGCGACGCGGGATTGCGCGACAGTGTCTCGGCGGCCTGGCTCAGTTCCTCGGAGGCCTGCAGCTCGCCGCGGGCGTTGATGACCTTCGCCCGGCGTTCACGCTCGGCCTCGGCCTCCCGGGCCATGGCGCGCTGCATCGACTCCGGGATCTCCACATCCTTGATCTCGACCACCCGGACCTGCACGCCCCACGGTTCGGTCTGCTTGTCGATGATGGTACGCAGGTCTGCGTTGAGGTCGTCACGGTGCGCCAGCAGGGTGTCCAGGTCGGCTCGGCCCAGCAGTGAGCGCAGTGTCGTCTGGGCGATCTGGGAGGTGGCCACGGCGTAGTTCTCCACCGCCAGAATCGCTTTGAGCGGATCGACCACCTGGAACATCACCACCGCGTTCACTCGGGCTGGGACGTTGTCGCGGGTGATCACCTCCTGCGGGGGGATGGTGAGCGTCACGACCCGCTCGTCGACGCGGATCATCTTGTCCACCAAAGGGATCAGAAACCGAAGGCCGGGCTGGTAGAGGGGCCGGGCGTGGCCCACCCGGAAGACGACGCCCCGTTCGTATTCCGGCAGCACTTTGATGGAGAAGTACGCCAGGACGGGCAGCGCCACGATCACGATCACCGCAACGGTGATGAGCCCTTCACTCACTTAGGTGCTGCCTTCCTCGTGCTGTCGGAGAACCCGCCCCACCGGGTGGAGTACCGGTCGATGGCGGCTTCGGCCTGCACGGCCCGCGCCTGCGCGTCGGCCGGATGCGGTGTCTCATCGGGTGCGTTGGCCGGAGTGTTCCACAGATGGCGCACCAGCGGGGACCCGCCGGCCAGCACGATCGCGATCGCGGCGCCCAGCACCGCCACATCGGCGGGCCGGTGGTTGGCGAACAGCGTCGCCAGCGGCATGATCACCCCGAATCCGGCCACCGCACAGGCGATCCCCCGGTGGAACCGGCCGGCCTCCGAGTGCGGCCACGGGTCCACCGGCCGGCTGATCTCCCGACCGTGATCCGAGGTGGTGCAGGTCTCCTTGACCGGGCAGGAGTTGCAGATCGACGGCGTCGCGCGGTAGCGCATCACCCGGTCGGCCCGGTCGAACGAGGTGGGCCAGAGCCACTGGTCCTGCGGGCACTTCCAGGCGTCGTGGTCCTCGTGGTAGACGAACTTTCCGGTGCGCCACTGGGCGGCGCGTTCGGAGGTCCGCTTGGCCATGGTGTCGAAGCCCCATGCGAAGACGAGCAGGAGCAGGGCGTAGCCGGATATCAGCCACACCCACGCTCCCGGCATCGTCATCGTCGTCAGCTCTTCGTGTCGGCGGACTCGGTACCGGCCGTGACCGAGGTGTAGAGCGGGTGCTCGGGCAACTCCTCGACGGTCTCACCGGAGCGGAAGTGGCGCAGCGCGGTCCAGGCGATCCAGCAGAACGGCAGCACCCCGCCGACGATGACGATCAGGTCGCCCGGCAGCCGCAGCCACTCCAGCAGCGCGTTGCCCGGCTTGGTGATGTAGCCCAGGGACCGCGCCTCGAAATAGCCGGCGTTGACCGAGTGGAACAACTGCAGCACACCCAGCGGCAGCAGTGTGATGAACACCATCCAGGCCAGGCCGATGTTCATGCCCCAGAAGGAGATTCGGGCCAGCTTGTGGGGCCACTTGTCCGCCGGGATCACGTACCGGAAGGCGAACATCGCCAGCGCCACCGCGAGCATGCCGTAGACCCCGAACATCGCCGCGTGCGCGTGGTTGGCCGTCAGTGCGGTGCCGATCTCGTAGTAGGACACCACCGGAAGGTTCACCAGGAAACCGAAGATGCCCGCCCCCAGGAAGTTCCAGAATCCGACCGCGACCAGGAACATCACCGCCCAGCGCGCCGGGAAGTTGTGCTGGCCACCGGCCTCCTGACGCGCACCCAGCTGCAGGAATGCCCAGGCCTCCACGGTCAGGAAGGTCAGCGGGATCACCTCGGCGGCCGAGAAGAACGCGCCCAGCGCCATGTGCTCCACCGGGGTGCCGGAGAAGTACAGGTGGTGCATGGTGCCGATCACGCCACCGGCGGAGTACAAGATGATGTCGAGCAGGATCACCAGCAGCGCAACGCGTTCGCGCACCACCCCGAGCTGGACGAAGATGTAGGCCACCATCGCCGTGGTGAACAGCTCCAGGAAGTCCTCGACCCACAGGTGCACCATCCAGAAGCGCCAGAAGTCGGCGACCGAGAAGTGGGTGTCGCTGCCGGCGAGCAAGCTGACCGCATAGAAGCTCGGGATGGCCAGACCGGTGAAGAAGAACAGCCAGGGCAGGTTCATCTTCGAGGTGGTCGCCAGCTTCGCGCGCATGCCGCGCCAGATGATGAAGATCCACAGGAACAACCCGACGATCAGCAGCACCTGGAACAGCCGCGGCAGGTCCAGGAACTCCCACTGCTGGGAGAGCGCGGTGCCCGGCTTGATCACCCCGAAGATCGACAGCGCCTCGAACGCCAGGGATCCGAAGACCACGACCGCGAGCGCCCCGAGCAGGCCGTAGACCAGCACCGATTGCTTTCCGGGCTCGCGGCGGGTGATGAACGGCACCAGGAAGATGCCGCCGGCCAAAAACGCCGCCGCGGTCCAGAACAGCGACAACTGCAGGTGCCAGGTTCGGGCCAGGTTGTAGGGCAGGATCTTGGCCAGGTCGATTCCGTAGAACGCCGACAGGTCGGCGCGGTAGTGCTCGACGGCGCCGCCCAACAGCGTCTGCGCCAGGAACAGCACCGCGACGACGGCGAAGATCCAGATCGCGGCCCGCTGCGAGCGGGTCAACGGCACGTCGCCGGGCTGGCGGAACTCCAGCTTGGTCATCTCGGTGCCGTGCCAGCCGATGTTCTGGCTCCAGCGGCCGTAGACGGTGAACATGATCCCGATGCCGCCCAGGAGCGCGATCAACGACAGCATCGACCACACCACCACCGATCCGGTGGGGCCGTTGTCGACGCGGGGCTCCGAGGGCCAGTTGTTGGTGTAGCTGTAGGTGTGGCCGGGCCGGTCGGCGGCCGAGGCCCAGGCGGTCCAGGCGAAGAACGCGGTGAGGTCGCGGATCTCACCGGGGTCGGTGATCATGCGCGGCAGCAGGCCGTACTTGGTGGAGTCTTCGCCGAAGTATTCGGCGTAGTGGCGCTGGATGTCGGTGAAGGCCCGGGCCTGCTTGTCGGTGAAGACCAGGGTGCCGGTGTCGGCGTTGTAGCGGTTGGTCCGGAACTCGGCGACCACCTCATTGTGCGGGTCGGGCACGCCTTGTGCCTGGAACTGGCCGGCCACGTTCTCGGTGGCCAGCCGCAGGTACTCGGCGGTGTAGTCCGGGCCGAGGTAGGCGCCGTGGCCCAGCACCGACCCGTACTGCATCAGCCCGCGGGCCTGGAACAGCTCCTGCCCGCGGGTGATGTCGTCGCCGGTGAACAGTTGCCGGCCCGTCTCGGTGACGACCTTGTCCGGCATCGGCATCGATGCGGTGTAGGTGCGATAGGCCAGGATCCCCATCACCAGGAACCCGAAGATCATCACGAGTGCCACGCCCTGGGCCCAGCCCTTGCCGACCAGCGCCCCGGCGCGGCCGGAATCGCCGGTGGGCGTGCCCATCTGTGTCGATTTGGTGGTCATGGACGGGGACGCTAACAGCGTCGCGGAGCAAATACCGTCGATCTGTTAGGGACCTCACGGTTTTGGGGTCTGGCGACAGGGTCGCCGTGGACTAAATACCCCTTGACATGGGGATACTACATAGCGTAGTAGCAATTTTCGGGGCCGGTCTGTCGGTGCCCGGTGGCAGTCTCGGCAGGTGCTCGACGCTGGATTGGATCTGGTGCTTCCCCGGCAGTGCGGTGGTTGCGGCGCCCCGGCGACGCGATGGTGCGCCGACTGCGCGGCGCAGCTCGCCGTCGGGCCCGGCGAGCCCCGCCTGGCCAGCCCTCGGCTCGACCCGCAGGTGCCGGTGTTCGCGCTGGGCCGCTACGCCGGAGCCCGCCGGCAGGCGATCGTCGCGGTGAAAGAGCACGGGCGCACCGATCTCATCGCACCGCTGGCGTTGACACTGGCCGTCGCGCTGCAGCGGCTGCTGTGCTGGCGGATGCTCGATTCGCCCCTGACGATCGTCCCCGCGCCCACCCGGCGCAGCGCCGCCCGGCAGCGCGGCGGAGACCCGATCGGTCGGATCGCGGTCGCGGCGTCGGCGGGACATCCCGGCGTGACGGTGGCGCCGGCGCTGCGGATGCGGGCACTGACCCGGGACTCGGTCGGCCTGGGCAGCGGCGCCCGCGAACGCAACATCGCCGGCCGGGTGCTGTTGAACCGGCGCCGGCTGCCGGTCGCCGCCGGTCGCGGCGGTGACGTCCTGATCGTCGACGACGTCGTCACCACCGGCGCCACCCTGGCCGAGTCGGTGCGGGTGCTGCGTCGTGGCGGGGTTCGGGTGGCCGCCGCGCTGGTGATCGCGGCGGCTTGATGCCGACCCGGCCACCAACTGGCAACGGGTGCGTCAAACCGGTGGCACGTATCGGGCGGCATGGCTACGGTCGTCATCAAGGGACGGGGAACCGTGGGAGTACGTGGTCGAGACGACGAAAGAAGAGTGTCGAGCATGGTTAGTCAATTCGTGGAAACCAGCCGTACGCCGGTCGATGCCGACGAGAGCCCCGATCAGTCGGGGCGTGCCGAAATCGTGGTCAAGGGCCGTAACGTCGAGATCCCGGACCACTTCCGCGTCTATGTGTCGCAGAAGCTGGCGCGCCTGGAGCGGCTGGACCGATCCATTCGACTGTTCGACGTCGAGCTCAAGCACGCGAACAACCGCCGGCAGCGAAAATCCTGCCAGCAGATCGACATCACCGCGCACGGCCGCGGGCCGGTGGTGCGGGGCGAGGCCCGCGCCAACAGCTTCTACGCGGCGTTCGAGGCCGCGATCGACCGCCTGGAGAGCCGGTTGCGTCGCGGCAAGGACCGCCGCAACGTCTCCTACGGCGACAAGACCCCGGTCTCGGTGGCCGAGGCGACCGGGTCCACCGCGCTGGACCCGGAGTTCCTGGCGGCGGCGTTCGACCGCGACGGCACCGCCGAGCCGGACCGCCGCGCCGGGGCCGGACCGGCCGACGGCGGGCTGTCTGTCGACCACGACCACGAGCCGGGCCGGATCGTGCGCATCAAGGAGCATCCGGCGACGCCGATGTCCGTCGATGACGCGCTGTATGAGATGGAGCTGGTCGGCCACGACTTCTTCCTGTTTCACGACAAGGAGACCGACCAGCCGTCGGTGGTCTATCGACGCCACGCCTACGACTACGGCCTGATCCGGTTGGTCTGAGCCGGCCCGAACACCTCTCCGACGCGGCAAAGCCGGGCACCGCGGCGGTGTCGCCTACCATGGGTGACGCTCGTAATGCGCAAGACCGTAATGCCGAAGACTGAGTAGGGGACATAGCCGTGCTGTCCAAGTTGCTGCGTTTTGGTGAAGGCCGCATGGTCAAACGGCTCAGAAAGGTCGCCGATTACATCGACACCCTCTCCGGCGACGCGGAGAGTCTGACCGACGCCGAACTGCGAGCCAAGACCGACGAGTTCCGGGCGCGCCACGCCGCCGGCGAATCACTCGATGACCTGCTGCCGGAGGCCTTCGCGGTGGCTCGCGAGGCGGCCTGGCGGGTGCTGAGCCAGCGGCCGTTTCACGTGCAGCTGATGGGCGGCGCGGCCCTGCACTACGGCAACGTCGCCGAGATGAAGACCGGTGAGGGCAAGACCCTGACCTGTGTGCTGCCGGCTTACCTCAACGCGATCTCCGGCAAGGGCGTGCACGTCGTCACCGTCAACGACTACCTGGCCAAACGCGACAGCGAGTGGATGGGGCGCGTGCACCGCTTCCTGGGTCTGGAGGTCGGGGTGATCCTGTCCCAAATGACCCCCGACGAGCGCCGCACCGCCTACAACGCCGACGTCACCTACGGCACCAACAACGAGTTCGGCTTCGACTACCTGCGCGACAACATGGCGCATTCGCTCGATCAGCTGGTGCAGCGCGCGCACAACTACGCCATCGTCGACGAGGTCGACTCCATCCTGATCGACGAGGCCCGCACCCCGCTGATCATCTCCGGGCCGGCCGACGGCAGCTCGCACTGGTACACCGAGTTCGCCCGGATCGTGCCGATGATGGAGAAGGACGTTCACTACGAAGTGGACCTGCGCAAGCGCACCATCGGGGTGCACGAGGCCGGGGTCGAGTTCGTCGAGGATCAGCTCGGCATCGACAACCTCTACGAGGCGGCCAACTCGCCGCTGGTCAGCTACCTCAACAACGCACTGAAGGCCAAGGAGCTGTTCAACCGCGACAAGGACTACATCGTTCGCAACGGCGAAGTCTTCATCGTCGACGAGTTCACCGGCCGGGTGCTGGTCGGGCGGCGCTACAACGAGGGCATGCATCAGGCCATCGAGGCCAAGGAGCAGGTGGAGATCAAGGCCGAAAACCAGACGCTGGCCACCATCACCCTGCAGAACTACTTCCGGCTCTACGACAAGCTCGCCGGGATGACCGGCACCGCCGAGACCGAAGCCGCCGAGCTGCACGAGATCTACAAGCTGGGCGTTGTGCCGATCCCGACCAACAAGCCGATGGCCCGCACCGATCAGATCGACCTGATCTACAAGACCGAGGAGGCGAAGTTCGCCGCGGTCGTCGACGACATCGCCGAACGCTTCGAGAAGGGTCAGCCGGTGCTGATCGGCACCACCAGCGTGGAGCGCTCGGAGTACCTGTCCAAGCAGCTGACCAAGCGGCGCATTCCGCACAACGTGCTCAACGCCAAGCAGCACGAGCGTGAGGCGCACATCATCGCCGAGGCCGGCCGGCGCGGCGCGATCACCGTGGCGACCAACATGGCCGGCCGCGGCACCGACATCGTGCTCGGCGGCAACCCGGACTTCCTGGCCGACCAGAAGCTGCGCAGCCAGGGCCTGGACCCGGTGGAAACCCCCGAGGAGTACGAAGCCGCCTGGGACGAGACGCTGACCGCGATCAAGGCGGAGGCAGCCGCCGAGGCCAAGGAAGTGATCGAGGCCGGTGGCCTCTACGTGCTGGGCACCGAGCGGCACGAATCGCGGCGCATCGACAACCAGCTGCGCGGGCGATCCGGCCGACAGGGCGACCCGGGGGAGTCGCGGTTCTACCTGTCGCTGGGTGACGAGCTGATGCGGCGGTTCAACGGTGCCGCGCTGGAGTCGCTGTTGACCCGGTTGAACCTGCCCGACGACGTGCCGATCGAGGCGAAGATGGTCAACCGGGCGATCAAGAGCGCCCAGACCCAGGTCGAGCAGCAGAACTTCGAGATCCGCAAGAACGTTCTGAAGTACGACGAGGTGATGAACCAGCAGCGCAAGGTGATCTACGCCGAGCGCCGCCGGATCCTCGACGGCGAGAACCTGGCCGAGCAGGCCCACGACATGCTCGTCGACGTGATCACCGCCTATGTCAGCGGCGCCACCAGTGAGGGCTACGCCGAGGACTGGGATCTCGAACAGCTGTGGACCGCGCTGAAGACCCTGTACCCGGTCGGCATCGACTACCACGAACTGCTGCACGCCGACGACGTCGGCGAAGCCGACGACCTGACCCGCGAGGAGTTGCTCGAGGCGCTGCTGGCCGACGCCGAGAACGCCTATGCCGCACGGGAGGCCGAGGTCGACGCGACCGCCGGGCCCGGGGCCATGCGCGAGCTGGAACGCGGTGTGCTGCTGTCCGTCTTGGACCGCAAGTGGCGCGAACACCTCTACGAGATGGACTACCTCAAGGAGGGCATCGGTCTGCGGGCGATGGCTCAGCGCGACCCACTGGTGGAATACCAGCGCGAGGGCTTCGACATGTTCACGGGCATGCTCGAGGGGCTCAAAGAGGAATCGGTGGGCTTCCTGTTCAACGTCGCCGTCGAGGCCGCCCCGGCGCCGTCGGTGGCACCGATGGACGCGCCCGAGGGACTGGCGGACATGGGATTGCGCGCCAAGGGGATCGACGGCGCCAACGGGGCCCCGGGTGCCGACGGTACCGCGGGGCTGACCTACACCGGCCCCGACGAGGACGGCTCGGCTCAGGTGCGGCGCAGCCGCGACCTGCAGCCGGCGGGTGCGACATCACGGCGGGAGCGCCGGGAGGCCGCCCGCCGCGAAGGCCGCGGACCCAAACCGCCCAAGACGCGCAAGAGCTGATTCGGCCTGCAACAGCGCGAAGCCCTCAGCCGATGTGCAGGGCGACGATCTGCCAGGCCGTGACACCGCCGGGCCCGGCGACCCGCTCGATGCGGCAGGCCAGCGCATGCGTACGCCGGCCACGCCGGTAGGTGCCGAACGCCTCGACGGCGGTGGCGGGCTCGGAGGGTCCGGCCGGTTGGACGCGCACCCGCTGCAGTGTCGCCAGCCCGCCCCGGGCCGCCGCTGCGCCCGGGCGCAGCGACCGCACCGATTCGGCGAGCCCGGCGGCGAGCAGTGGATGCAGGTGTTTCGCCGGGCGGCGCTGGTCCACGACCTCCAGGACCCGGCGCAGCGCGGCATCGGCGAACACGGCGGCCGACTGCAGCGCCTCCGGCAGCCCGCCGCGCGCGGGCCGGTCCGCCCGCATTCCCGGCGGATGACCGCGGCGGGGTCGCGACAGCGGTGCCGATGCCCGCTGCACCGGCCGGCGCGGTACCACCGCGCGGGCCGGTGGTTCGAAGTCGATCACCGGCGCGACGGTCGAGCGCACGGCTGGGGTGGGGTCGGCGGTCATGGCAGCTCTCCACGGTCGATCCGATCGGACGGTCCTGCTGGAGAGTGGCAGGTGTCCGGAGATCATCGCACAATCGCGGCATGGCCGTATTCGCGTGCGCGGCCGGGCCGTATCCGCGTGCGCTGCGCGGCTCGGGCGGGCTACCGTGGGCGGCAGTGTTTTTCTCCGGTTCGGGGTGCCCGCAGCGCCCATTCGGATCGAGACAGTAGGGAGGACGGGCCGCATGGTGAACCGGTTGTCGGCGACGGATGCCTCCTTCTATCGCCTGGACAACACCACCACACCGATGTACGTCCAGTCGTTGTACATCCTGCGCAACCCGCGTGGCGGACTTCCCTATGAGAAGTTGCTGGAGACGGTGGAGCAACGGCTGCCGCAGATCCCGCGTTACCGGCAGAAGATCCGCGAAGTCACGATGGGCCTGGCCCGCCCGGTATGGGTGGACGATCACGACTTCGACATCACCTACCACGTACGACATCTGGCGGTGCCGTCTCCCGGCAGCGACCAGCAGCTGCACGAGCTGACCGCCTACCTCAGCCAGCAGCCGCTGGACCGGCTCCGGCCGCTGTGGGAGATGTATCTGATCGAGGGCCTGGCCGGCAACCGGATCGCGCTCTACATCAAGTCGCATCAGACCCTGGTCAACGGAATGGCGGCACCGGCCCTCGGGCACGTCCTGGTCGACCGGACGCAACGCCCGCCGCCGTTCGACGAGGACATCTGGGTTCCGCGGCGCGAGCCCGGCGCCGCCGAGCTGGTCCTCGGCGCGGTCGCGGATTGGGTGGCGGCGCCCCGAACCCAGCTGCAAGCGGTCGGATCGACCGTCGGCAGCCCGCTGACCTGGTTGGGCCGCAAGGCCTTCGACACGGCGCGGGTGATCGCGCGCGGAACGGCGCCGCAGAGTCCGCTCAACACCCAGGTGTCGCAGAACCGGCTCTTCACGGTGGCGCAGGGAGCGCTGGAGGACTACCGCACGGTACGGGCCCGTTACGACTGTGCCATCAACGACGTCGTGCTCGCGGTGATCACCGGAGCATTGCGCAATTGGCTGCTGTCCCGCGGCGAGCCGGTGGGATCGACCCGCACGGTGCGGGCCATGGCTCCGCTGTCGGTGTACCCGGACCATGAATACGACACCGCGGGCCAGCCCATCGGTGCGGTCACCCCGTTCCTGGTGGATCTGCCGGTCGGAGAACCCAATCCGGTGGTCCGGCTCTCCCAGATCGCCTATGCCACCGAATCCCATCCCACGTCGACCGGTTTGGTCGACGCCCGCACCATCCTGACCGTCTCGGGATTCGCGCCGCCGACCCTGCACGCGATGGGAGTCCGGGTCGCGACCGCCTTCGCCGGGTTCTCCGGGCGGGTGTTCAACCTGCTGATCACCAATGCACCCGGCGCCCAGCGCCAGCTCTACATCTGCGGCGCCAAGCTGCTCGAGACCTACAGCGTGCCACCGCTGTTGCCCAACAAGGCGTTCACCATCGGCGTCACGTCCTACAACGGCACGCTGTACTACGGGGTCAACGCCGACCGCAAGTCGATGAGTGACGTCGGGCTGGTCTCGGCGTTGTTGGACGAGGCACTCGCGGAGCTGCTGGAGGCGGCCACGTGAGCGGCGCGCCGGCCGGGCGTCGGATAGCCGACCACGTCTACGAGGCCGAATTGCGACGCCTGCAGATCGAATTCGTCAAACTTCAGGAATGGGTGCGCGCCACCGGTGCCCGGGTCGTGGTGATCTTCGAAGGTCGTGACGCGGCAGGCAAAGGCGGCGCCATCAAACGGATCACCGAAGGCCTCAACCCGCGCGTGGTGCACGTCGCAGCGCTTCCGGCGCCCACCGAGCGCGAACGTGGGCAGTGGTACTTCCAGCGCTACGTCGCGGCCTTGCCGGCTCGCGGCGAGATCACCTTGTTCGACCGGTCCTGGTACAACCGCGCCGGCGTGGAAAAGGTGATGGGGTTCTGCACGCCGGACGAGCATGCGCGGTTTTTGGCGCAGGCCCCGGTCTTCGAGCGGCTGTTGATCGACGACGGGATCCTGTTGCGCAAGTATTGGTTCTCGGTTTCGCAGGGCGAGCAACTGCGCCGGTTCCGCAAGCGGCGCAACGATCCGCTGCGGCAGTGGAAGCTGTCTGCCATGGACCTCGAGGCGGTGAACCGCTGGGAGGACTACTCGCGGGCCCGCGACGAGATGATGGCGCACACCGACGTTGCGGCAAGCCCCTGGTACGTGGTCGAGTCGGAGATCAAGAAGCACGCGCGACTGAACATGATGGCGCACCTGCTGTCGACGATTCCCTATGGCGAGGTGGCGCTCCCACAGGTGGACCTGCCGGAGCAACCCGTCGGTAGCGGTGACTATCAGCGCCCCGATCGGGGGAACTACCACTACGTGGACGACTACGCCGCCACACTGATGGGCGAGGCATGAGCTGCCGCGCCCGGGCGGGTTAGGGTCTGGACTCATGCGCGTGTACATCCCGGCGACGCTGGCCATGCTGACGCAGCTGGTCGCCGACGGTTCACTCCGGCCGGTCAGCGGGACGGCGTTCGCGGTGACGCCGGCCCTGCGGGAGTCCTACGCGCACGGCGACGAGGACGAACTGGCCGAGGTCGCCCTCGGCGAAGCGGCATTGGCATCGCTGCGGCTGCTCGGTGCCGCCGACCCGGCCCCGGCCGACCAGTCACTGCCCACTCGCAGAGCGGTGCTGGTCGCCGAGGTCGAGCCGGTCACCGCCCGACCCGACCTGGATGCCGCCGTGGTGCGGCTGGACGGGCCGGTCACGATCGGCGACGTGGTCGCGGCGTATGTGGATAACGCGGCCGCAGAGCCCGCCGTGCGCGCGGCGGTGGCCGTGATCGACGATGCAGACCTCGGCAACGAGGATGCCGAGCTGACCGTCGGCGATGCCCAGGACCACGACCTGGCCTGGTACGCCACCCAGGAGCTGCCGTTCCTGCTTGACCTGCTCTGATGCCGGCCAGGACAAGCTACGCTACCGTAGGTTTATCGACCTTCGGGTTAGCGAGCAGGGGCTGAATCAGTGAGCAAGAAGCATTCGACGATCACCGCCAACGTGGGAGACACCAGGCGGCCCACCGTCGTCGGTGCAGACCGCCATCCGGGCTGGAATGCGCTGCGCCGCATCGCCACCCGGATCACCACGCCGCTGCTGCCGGACGATTATCTGCGGCTGGCGAACCCGCTGTGGTCGGCCCGCGAACTGCGCGGCCGGGTGCTGGAGGTGCGGCGAGAAACCGCCGACTCGGCGACCCTGGTCATCAAGCCCGGCTGGGGCTTTCACTTCGACTACTCCGCCGGCCAGTACATCGGCATCGGCCTGCTGGTCGACGGCCGCTGGCGCTGGCGGTCCTACTCGCTGACCTCGACCCCGGTCAGCGGCGCGCGCACCATCGCCATCACGGTCAAGGCGATGCCCGAAGGCTTCCTGTCCAGCCACCTTGTCGACGGCGTCGCGCCGGGAACCGTGGTGCGGCTGGCCGCTCCGCAGGGCGAATTCGTGCTGCCCGACCCGCCGCCGGCCACGGTGCTGTTCGTGACCGCCGGGTCCGGGATCACACCGGTCATGTCGATGCTGCGCACCCTGGCCCGCCGGGACGGCATCACCGATGTGGTGCACGTGCACTCGGCTCCCACCACCGCCGACATGCTCTTCGCCGACGAATTGGCCGCCCTGGCGCGCCAACACCCCGGTTACCGGCTGCTGTTTCGCGCCACCCGCTCGCAGGGCCGACTGGACCTGTCCGGGCCCGACACGCTGGACGCGGAGGTGCCCGACTGGCGCGGCCGGCAGACCTGGGCGTGCGGGCCGGCGGCGCTGCTGGGCGACGCCGAGCGCCTCTGGGCGGCCGCGGGGATCGCAGATCAACTGCACATCGAGCGGTTCGCGGTCGCGCGTACCGCGGTGGCCGAGGGTGGGGGTACCGTGACCTTCGCGGCCAGCGGCAAGAGCGTCGTCACGGATGCGGCGACGACTCTGCTGGAAGCGGGGGAGAGCGTCGGGGTCCAGATGCCGTTCGGCTGCCGGATGGGCATCTGTCAGTCTTGCGTGGTGGAGCTGGTCGACGGCCGGGTCCGCGACCTGCGCAGCGGCGCCGACCACGAACCGGGCACCCGCATCCAGACTTGCGTCTCGACGGCCGCCGGCGACTGCAAGCTGGACGTCTGACAGTTACCCGCTGGTAACCTACGCAGACGTAGGTTACGATGGCGTAGGTCAAGTAGTGAAAGCTCCCTGGAAGGCGGTCTGATGGCGGTAACCGACGTCGAGGTGTTCGCGCACCTCAGCGACGCCGATGTAGAGAACCTTGCCGCTGAGCTCGACGCCATCCGCCGTGACATCGAGGACTCCCGCGGTGAGCGCGACGCCCGCTACATCCGCCGGACCATCGCCGCCCAGCGCATTCTCGAGGTGACCGGCCGGGTGCTGCTGGCCGCCGGCACGCGCCGCTCGGCCCGCTGGGCCGGCACCGCCACCCTGGGCGTGGCCAAGATCATCGAGAACATGGAGATCGGCCACAACGTCATGCACGGCCAGTGGGACTGGATGAATGATCCGGAGATCCACTCCAGCGGCTGGGAGTGGGACATGGCCGGGTCGTCCAAGCACTGGCGTTTCACCCACAACTTCGCCCACCACAAGTACACCAACATCCTCGGCATGGACGACGATGTGGGCTACGGCCTGCTGCGGGTCACCCGCGACGTGCCCTGGAAGCGCTTCAACCTGTTCAACGTGTTTTACAACATCATGTTGGCGGTTGGCTTCGAGTGGGGAGTCGCGTTGCAGCACTTGGAGATCGGAAGGATCTTCATGGGGCGCAGCGACCGTGCGGCGACCCTGGTGCGGCTGCGGGAGTTCGCCGGCAAGGCCGGCCGGCAGGTGTTCAAGGACTACGTCGCCTTCCCGGCTCTGACTGCGCTGTCGCCCGGCGCGACGTTCGCCTCGACGGTGAAGGCCAACGTGATCGCCAACGTGATCCGCAACATCTGGTCCAACGCGATCATCTTCTGCGGTCACTTCCCGGACGGCGCCGATAAATTCACCAAGACCGACATGGTCGGTGAGTCGCGCGGCCACTGGTATCTGCGCCAGCTGCTGGGCAGCGCCAATATCGACGCCGGGCCGGCGATGCGGTTCTTCAGCGGCAGCCTGTCGCATCAGATCGAGCATCACCTGTACCCCGACCTGCCCAGTAACCGCTACCCCGAGATCGCGCAGCGGGTGCGTCAGGTATGCGAGAAGTACGACCTGCCCTACACCTCAGGACCGTTCCTGGTGCAGTACGGCAAGACCTGGCGCACCATCGCCAAACTGTCGCTGCCGGACCGGTTCCTGCGCGACAGCGCCGACGATGCTCCGGAGACCCGCAGTGAGAAGATGTTCGCCGCACTGGAACCCGGCTACTCCGGTACCGACCCGGCGACCGGGCGGCGCCGCGGGCTCAAGACTGCGATCGCGACCGTGCGGGGCTGGCGCCGGGCCAAGCGGGTCCCGCTGGCGGCCTGAGCGCTGCTGACCGGGGGCGCTAGCCCTCGCGGAGCGTCGCCAACAGCTGCCGTGCGGCGCAGACCCGTCGTGCCGCAGGTCCGGTGAGCGTGTCCAGGGCGCACTCGGGGTCGGCTGGAGGTCCCAGATGCCCGCAGCCGCGCGGACATTCGGTGATCGTCTCGGCCAAATCGGAGAACGCCATCAGCACGTCATCGGGGGAGATGTGGGCCAGGCCGAAGGATCGGATACCCGGAGTGTCGATCACCCAGCCGGATCCGATCAGTCGCAGCGCCACCGACTGGGTCGAGGTATGCCGCCCGCGGCCGATGTCGGTGACTTCGCCGACAGCTCGGTCAGCTTGGGGAACAAGGCGGTTCGCCAGGGTTGATTTGCCGACACCGGAGTGGCCCAGCAGCACGGTGATTCGGCCGGCCAGTAATTCTGCCACCGCCTCGAGCGGGTCGTCACGGCCGGCGGTGACCACCGTGAGATCCAGATCGGCGAATTGCTGGGCGAACGGCTCGGGATCGGCCAGGTCCGTCTTGGTCAGGCACAGAATCGGCGTCAGGCCACCGGCGTAGGCCGCGATCAGAGCCCGCTCGACCAGCCCGGTGCGTGGCGGCGGGTCGGCCAGTGCCACCACGATCAGCAGCTGGTCGGCGTTGGCGACCACCACCCGTTCGGTGGGATCGGTGTCATCGGCGGTGCGCCGCAACACTGTTCGTCGCGGTCCCCGCCGCACGATGCGGGCCAGCGTGTCGGGCCGGCCGGAGAGGTCCCCGACTACGTCGACGTGGTCGCCGACGACGATCGGGGTGCGGCCCAGCTCGCGGGCGCGCATCGCGGTGACCTGGCGGTCCGGGTCGTCGTCGAGCACGCAACCCCAGCGGCCGCGGTCGACGCTGACCACCATCGCCGACTGCGCGTCGGCGTGCTCGGGGCGGATCTTGGTGCGCGGCCTGGAGCCACGGCCGGAGCGGACCTTGACGTCGGACTCGTCGTAGTCGCCGGGCTTCAAGCGACCGAACCCGATTCGGTCAGCATCTCCGCCCACATGCGGGGGAACGCGGGCAGCGTCTTGGCGGTCGTCTCGATGTCCTGCACCTCGACGTCGGCGACCCGCAATCCGATGATCGCGCCGGCGGTGGCCATCCGGTGATCGGCGTAGGAATGCCAGGTTCCGCCGTGCAGCGGGGTCGCGGTGATCACCAGGCCGTCGGGGGTCTCGATGCTGTCGCCGCCGAGCCGGTTGATCTCGGTGGTCAGCGCCGCCAGCCGGTCGGTCTCGTGCCCGCGCAGATGCGCGATACCGCGCAGGTGCGACACCGATCCGGGTTCGGCCAGGGCGGCCAGTGCGGCCACCGTGGGGGTGAGCTCACCGACCGCGCGCAGGTCGACGTCGAAGCCGGCGTAGCTGCCCGGCCCCCGCACCTGCAGCTGCGACTCGGCGTGGCGCATCACCGCGCCCGTTCGGCCGATGATGTCGGTGATGGCATCGGCCGGTTGAACCCCGACGGCCGGCCAGTCGGCGATGCGCACCTCGCCCCCGGTCACGACGGCGGCTGCCAGGAACGGTGTCGCGTTGGACAGGTCCGGCTCGATCTCCCAGTGGCGGGCCGCCGGAACCGCCGGCCGCACCCGCCAGCGGTTCGCGACCGAGTCGTCGACGTCGATTCCGGCTTGGCGCAGCATCGCCACCGTCATCGCGATGTGTGGCGCCGAGGGCAGGGAAGCGCCGGTGTGCTCCACGGTCAGGCCGTCGTCGAACGCGGCAGCGGCCAGCAGCAGGCCGGAGACGAACTGCGAGGACGCCGACGCATCGATCTGAACGGTGCCGCCGGGGACCGACCCGGCGCCCTTGATCGCGAACGGCAGGGTGTCACCGTCGATCGCGATGCCCAGGCCCCGCATCGCGTCCAACAGCGGCGCGATCGGCCGGGCCCGGGCCTGTTCGTCACCGTCGAAGATCACCGTGGCGGTGCCCAGCGCCGCCAGTGGCGGCACGAACCGCAACACGGTGCCGGCCAGCCCGCAGTTCACCCGGGTATCCGGCTCGGGATCGAGCTCGCCGCTGACCGTGACCTGGTGGGCCACCGCCTCGACCCGCAGACCCAGGGCGCGCAGCGCGTCGAGCATCAAGTCGGTGTCGCGGCTGCGCAGGGCGCCGGAGAGGGTGGAGACTTCGCCGCCGCGCGCCGCCGCCAGCGCCGCCAGGATCAGGGCCCGGTTGGTCTGGGACTTCGAACCGGGCACGGTGACCGTTGCGTTGACAGGGGTGCTGGTGGTCGGTGCCGGCCAAGTCGTCACCGTTTCATCCTGCCAGCGTTTCGCCGGCGCCGGTATCCGGCGCACGTGGGGCGTTCTTTGCCGGTTGGCCGCTTCGCATCACCCGGCCGTTCACCCTGGATCGTTACGATCGGCGGCATGGCTCTGGCAGCGGGCTCGATTTTTGCTGAGTACACCATCCTCAAACTGCTGGGCGCTGGCGGGATGGGCAAGGTGTACCTCGCTCAGCATCCCCGGCTGCCGCGCCACGACGCGCTGAAGGTGCTTCGCCGGTCGTTGAGCGCCGACGACGAGTATGAGGAGCGCTTCCGGCGGGAAGCCGAAGCCGCCGCGGTGCTCGATCACCCGAACATCGTGCGGGTGCACGATCGCGGTGAGTATCGCGGGCGGCTGTGGATCGCGATGGAGTACATCGACGGCGAGACACTCGGCGAACTGATCTGCCGCAGGTTTCCGGCCGGCATGCCCGCTGCGGCCGTCATTCCGATCGTGGCGTCCATCGCCGGCGCGCTCGACTACGCCCACCGCAAAGGCGTGGTGCACCGCGACGTCAAACCCAGCAACATCCTGGTGACCGAGCAAGACGACGGCGACCTGAACGCGGTGCTCGCCGACTTCGGCATCGCCCGGCAACTGAGCGGTCCCAGCGGGCTGACCGCGAGCAACCTGGCGATCGGCACCATCGCCTACGCCGCCCCGGAGCAACTGATGGGTTCGGAGGGCCTGGCACAGGCCGACCAGTACGCGCTGGCCGCCACCACGTTCCAGATGCTCGCCGGGACGCCGCCGTTCCAGCACGACAACCCGGTGACGGTCATCAGCCACCATCTGAACACGCCCCCGCCGCTGGTCAGCGAGCAGCGTCCCGAGCTGCAGCCGTTCGACGACGTGCTCGCCGCGGCGCTGGCCAAAGACCCCGCCGAACGGTTCCGGAACTGTTCGGATTTCGTTGCGGCACTCGCCGAGCGGCTCGAAGACCCGGACGCCGACGAGGCATCCGACGCGGCCAGCACCGTCGTCCGGGGCGTCCCGCGGCCGGCGGGGCCCGCCGCGGTACCTCGACGCCGGCTCGCGGTGCTGGCTCGCCCGGCCATCGTGCTGCCGCTGGCCCTGGTGCTGGTGGGGTCGGTGGCGACCGTGATTCCGCGGCTGCTTACCGACGAGCCGACGGAGACGGCGACCGCCGCCGAGGAGGCACCGGCCGGCGTGGTGGCGCCCCCGACGGCGCCGGCGTTCGAGGGCACCTTCCGTGTCGACGCCAACCGGGCGGGGGAAAAGTACAACGGCGTCCCCAACCCGCAGCCGCCCAACGTGAGCACCTGGTGGGCCGTCGGCTCCTCGTGCGACGACAAACTGTGCACCGCCACGGCGACGATGCTCGACCAGAAGGACCACCATAAGGCCGCCACCATGCCCGACGGGGGCACCCAGATGGTGCTCGAATACGACCGGGGCACCTGGCGGTCTCGGCCACAAGAGCTGCAGGTACCGTGCGTGGGCGCCGACGGGCGGCTGGACAATCAGACCACCACCCAGGTGCTGTCGCTGGAGCCCACCATCCCGGGTGTGCTGCACGGCGCGATGGTCGCCACCGTCGACACCAACGAGTGCGGTCAGCGTGGCGCCCAGATCTGGGTCCCGGTGGTCGCGAGCCGCTTCGGTGACGCGCCGGCCGAGATCATCGGTGACGTCGAGACGAAGCCCGCCAGACCGGCCTGACACCGGCGTCGCCCGGCCTCGGGGCATGCCGGCGTGGAGCCGGTCGTTATCCGGCGCTGGGCGGCCGGTTCATCACGCGGTGGCGGTAGCCGTAGCGCGGCACGAACCGGAAGCCGGTTGGCCCGCCGGCGGCGGCACTGGCGCCGGGAAGGCCGGCCATGCCCGCCATGCCGGTCCGGGGCATAATGCCGGCCTCCGAGGCGGCCGACGCGGCGATCCGGCTCGACACCAGGGTCGCCGGGTTGACCGAACTGGGCGTCGTCGGCCAACTCTGTGGCACCGATAGGCCGCCGATCTGCATGCCTTTACCGAGTGCGACAGACGGGCTCATGGCGCCGAAACCCGGTGTCCGGATCGACGCGGTTCCCACACCTTTGATGGAGCTTTCGGCGGCCTTGGCTATGTCGGTCAGGAACGCCCGGGACTCCGAGATTGCCTGCCCGGACACCTCCCAGCCGTTGAGGCCCTGACCGACGGAATCGCTGATCCGGAAGAGTCCCATCGCCGAGTTGGTGTAGCCGGTGAGCGTGGTGAGCTGGCTGACCAGCTGCTGCAGGCCCGCGGTGGCCGGCGGCACGGTGGTGCCCGAGGAACCCGCGGTCCCGGTGGCGGTGCCTGCCTGGGCGACCGACTGGGCCGCGGTCAAGGACTGCGTCGCGGTCACGGCCTGCGATGCTGCGGAGTTGCCGGCGGCCTGGGCGGAGGCGGCGGCCTGCCCCGCGGGCGCGGCCGGATTGGTGGTCTGTGGCGGCGAGGTGAACTCCGACAGCTGCGTGGCCGCGGCGGACCCACCCGCGTAGCTGTACATCGCCGCGGCGTCCTGCGCCCACATCGCCGCGTAGTGGGCTTCGGTCGCCGCGATGGCCGGGGTGTTCTGGCCGAAGAAGTTCGTGGCGACCAACAGCAACAGCTGCGCCCGATTGGCCGCCACCACCTGGGGCGGAACCGTCATCGCGAAGGCGGCCTCGAACGCGGCCGCGGCGGCTTTGGCCTGGCTCGCCGCCAGCTCGGCCTGCGCGGCGGTGGTCTTGAACCAGGTGGTGAACGGCAGCGCCGCCGCCGCCATCGCGGTGGCCGAGGGCCCACGCCACGGGCCGCTGGTCAGATCCGCGATGGTCATGTCCACCGCGGCCGCCGTCAGGCTTAACTCTTCGGCCAGCACATCCCAGGCGCCCGCAGCTGCCAGCATCGGACCGGAGCCGGCTCCCGCGTACATCCGCGCGGAATTGATCTCCGGTGGCAGTGCCCCGTAGTCGATCACTAGGCCCCTTGGTGCTATCCGCCGAATGGACGTCGCGGCATGACCGTCAACGCGGTTCCGTAGCGCGGCGCACCGAACCCGCGGTATCCGGCTCCGGCCGCGCCCGCGGCCGCGGCGGGGACGCCGGGCATACCGGGCATTCCCGCCGGGGGGGCCATCGGAGTCGTGCCGAGAATTCCGCCCGCCGAGGGGACCGGTGCTGCAGCCGCGGGACCGACCGGCACCCAGGAGCCGCCGGACACCGGGCCCAGCGTGCTCACCGGCGGGGCCGGCGGAACCCAGGTCGGCGGCACCGACAGGCCCCCGATCGAACCGGCGGCACCGGTGGCGGCGTTGGCCGCGCCCGAGGCGGCTCCGGCCGCCCCCGAGGCCGCGCTCGCGGCTCCCGACGACGCGGCCTTGGCCGAGTCGGCCGCCAGCTTCTGCAGGCCGAGCACACCGCTCACACCACGCCAGACCGCACAGACGTTGTTGGATTGCAGGTTCGCGTTAGTCACCAGTTGAGTCATCGCCTGGTTGCCGAGCAGGTAGTTCGGGTCGTTGAGGATGTCCTGGGCGGGGTTGCCGGTAGTGGCGTCGGCGGCCTTCGTAGTCAGCGAGTTCACCAGGCTCTGCAATGTGCTGGACGCCTTGGTGGCCTGGGTCGCCGAGGCAGAGCCGACCGCCTGGGCGACCGCGTTGCCGGTGGCGGCCTCGCCGCCCGGGTTGGTCGGGTTCGGCGGCGCCGTGAAGTCGCTGAGCTTGGTCGCTGCGCTGGACTGGGCGTGGTAGCCGTACATCGCCAGCGTGTCCTGCGCCCACATCTCACCGTGCTCGGCCTCGGTGGCCGCGATCGACGGGGTGTTCTGTCCGAGGATGTTGGTGGCGACCAGCTGCTGCAACTGCTGGCGGTTGGCCATGACCGCCATCGGCGGCACGATCGTCGCACGCGCGGTCTCGTAGGCCGACGCGGCGGAACGGCTCTGTCCGGCGGCCTGCTCGGCCTGCGCAGCGGTGAGCTCCATCCAGTTGATGTAGGGCGCCGCCGCGGTTGCCATGGTCGCCGACGCCGGCCCGAGCCATTCCTCGGTGGTGAGCTGGTTGATCACCGCCCGATAGGAGGCCGCAATCGATTTCAGTTCGGCGGCCAGCGAGCTCCACGCCGACGCCGCAACCGTCATCGGTTCCGAACCCGGTCCGGAATAGATCTTGGTGGAGGTCACCTCCGGCGGTGACGACAGGTAATCCATCGCGGTGGCCTAACCGGCCGCGGCGGCGTTGGCCGCCTCGGTGGCCTCGTAGGCGCCGGCCCCGCTGCTCAAGGCGTTCACGAACATCTCGTGGACGGCCGCGGCCTGGGCGCTGACGATCTGGTAGGCCTGGGCGTGCGCGGCGAACTGCGCCGCGGTCAGCGCGGAGACCTCGTCGGCGGCGGCCGGAACCACGCCGGTGGTCGGTGCCGCGGCCGCGGCACTGTGGGCGGTCATCGCCGACCCGATTGTCCGCAGGTTTGCAACCGCGGCCATCAGCGCCTCGGGTTGCGTTGTTACGAACGACATAACGCTCCTCGTCGAGTCCTTCGTCATCTGCGATCGTCGAGATGCGGATCGCGCTACCCGGTTGGGTACACCGCCGACGCTAGGCGATCTGAACGCCGCGACCCACCCGCGGAGCTGGCTTTTCGCAGACTGTCAGCAGTTGTTCACCGACCGTTCGGAACCGCACCTGATTCATTCACCGATCGGCACCCCGAAGTCGGGCAGCCGTCACCAGCGGTTCACCTTCAGTCCAGTGCGTCGGCCAGCAGCGCCAGGGTGGATTCGCGTCCCGGCGCGGTGCCCGGATCGGCGCCCCGCCGAGCCGAGGCGACCGGATTGAGCATCACCTCGTCGACCCCGAACCGGCGGGCGAGCTCCCGCAACCGCGCCAGCGCCTCGGCCGGTGTTCCCACCACGGCGCGCTCGAGCTCACCGCGGGCGACGTGGTGCTGCTGCGGGGTCAGCGTCGCTTGCTGGGCTTCTTCGACCAGTTCCAGTCGACTCGGTGGTTGCCCCGTCGCAGTGCGTGCCTGCAGGTGCAAGTGGGGAAGTATCAAAGCGGTTGCCTCCGCGTGTGTTTCGGCGACAACGGTGTTGACGGTCAAGAAGGTGACCGGCTCTGCGGCGACCGCACTCGGCACGAACTCCGACCGGTAGAGAGCCAGCGCCTCGGCGGTGTGCTCGCCGAACAGGTGATGGCCGAACACGTACGGAAGACCTTTGGCGGCGGCGACGCGGGCGGACTGCATCGATGACCCGAGCAGGAAGACCCGCGGTGAGCTCAGCGCGTGCGGTGTCGCCTTGAGGACATAGCTGCCGTCGGGCAGCGCTACCGATACGCCGGCGGAGCCCAGCAGGGCGATCAGGTCATCGAGATGGTCGGGGAAGTCGTCGGTGTCCCGATCGCCGCGGCCGACGGGGCCGCGCAACACCATCGACGCCACCGGGTCGGCGCCCGGCGCCCGTCCGACGCCCAGGTCGATGCGGCCGGGGTGGGCGGCCTCGAGCAGCGCGAACTGCTCGGCCACCACCAGCGGTGCGTGGTTGGGCAGCATCACCCCGCCCGAACCGACCCTCATCCGCGAGGTGGCGGCCGCCAGCATCGCGATCAGCACCGCGGGGCTGGTCGCCGCCACCGACGGGATGTTGTGGTGCTCGGCGACCCAGTACCGGCGGTAGCCGAGCCGGTCCGCCAGCTTCGCCAGGCGCGTGGTGGCGGCCAGCGCGTCCGCACTGGACTGGTCGGTGCGTACCGGCGCGAGGTCGAGCACTGAGAGGCGCACAGCGGCGATCTTGCCATCACCGGGCCGGTCATCGCCGTTCGTACACCAGCCGTTGTGTTGCCGTTCACCGGCGTCGCGCACAGTGGTCAGCGATGAGCAGCGATACCGAGTTCGTAGCGCCCGCCGGTCCGCCCGAGCCCTGGGACATCGGCCGCCCGCAGCCGGCGGTGCAGCAGCTGGTGGCTTACGGAGCGCTGCGCGGAGAGGTCCTCGATCCCGGCACCGGTCCGGGGCATCACGCCATTCACTATGCGGCTCAAGGCTATTCGACAACGGGAGTTGATCAGTCTCCGGTCGCGATCGCGCAGGCGCAGCGCAACGCCGCGGCAGCCGGGGTGACGGTCGACTTCCAGGTGGCCGATGCGGTCGAGCTCGCCGGGTTCGACGGCCGTTTCGACACCGTCGTCGACAGCGCGTTCTATCACGTCTTTCAAGACGACGAGGACAGCCAGCTTCGTTACGCGCGTGCCCTGCATCGGGCCACCAAGCCGCAGGCACGGCTGTTCATGTTCGAGGCCGGCCGCCACAACGTCAACGGCTGGCAACTGGACGGCCTGTCGCCGGAGCGTTTCGGGCCGTTGCTCGCCGAGGCGGGGTGGCGAATCGACCACATCGGGACCACCACCTATCAAGGCACCTTTGACCCCAATGCGTTCACCGAGATGATCGCGGTGATGGAGGCGCTCGGCCGGGAGGACCTGGTGGCCGGGGTCCGCGCGCTGGCGGAGCGGTTCGCGATCCTGCAGCCCCTGCTGGAAGACAACCTGGTGCACATGCCGTTCTGGGCCGTCACCGCCACCCGGCTCGACTAGCTGTCACCATGAGGGTATGTGCGGGCGTTTCGCGGTAACCGTCGACCCGGCGCTGCTGGCCGAGCAGATCGACGCGGTCAATGAGATTCCGGCGGACGCGTATCCGGGTCCGAGCTACAACGTGGCGCCGACCGACGCCGTCGCCACCGTGGTGAGCCGGCACACCGACCCCGACGATGTGCCCACCCGTCGGGTCCGGCTGATGCGGTGGGGGCTGGTGCCGCCATGGACGAAAGCCGGCCCCGACGGTGCGCCGGTCGCCGGGGGGCCGCTGCTGATCAACGCCCGCGCCGACAAGATCACCACCTCGCCGGCCTACCGCTCGGCCGCCGAGCACCGGCGCTGCCTGGTTCCGATGGACGGCTTCTACGAATGGCGGCCCGCGCCGCAGCAATCCGGCGCACCGGCCGGGAAAAAGGCCCGCAAAACCCCGTTCTACATCCACGGTGACGGCGCGATGTTGTTCGCGGCCGGCCTGTGGTCGGTGTGGCGAGGCGATCGGCGATCCGCCCCGCTGCTCAGTGTCACGATCATCACCACCGGGGCGGTCGGCCGACTCGCCGAGATCCACGACCGGATGCCCCTGCTGCTTCCCGAAAACCATTGGGACACTTGGCTGGATCCCGATTCGCCGGTTGACACCGCGCTACTGGCCCACCGCCCATCAGAGCAGGGGATCGTGTTGCGTGAGGTTTCCACGCTGGTCAACAGCGTCGGCAACAACGGCCCAGAGCTGATCGCGCCGGCCGCGCCGCAGCCCGAGCAGCCCTACCTGCTGTAGCGCGCCCTAGCGGCCGACGAGGGCTTGCTTCTCGGCGGCGTACTCCTCGTCGGTGAGGATTCCGGCGCTGCGCAACTCGGCCAGCTCACGCAGTTCGACGTCGGCGCCCATCAGCAGGCCGAACGCCGACTCCGGCGATAGCTCCGGCAGCTCGCTCGGCCGTCGTGAAGCCGCCGGGCCCGGGGTGGCGGTGCTGCCGGTGGTCGGGACCCGGCGGCCCGGGGCGGCGGCCGCGCTGGCCCGGCCCGCCAGGCCCGCCGCGGCCATCCCCACCGCGGGCACCATCGTCTCGCCGGCGGCGACACCCGGGGCGGCGGACGTCGCGGTCGACGCCAACGACACGCCGACCTGACCGATCGCCGAGGGCACCGCAGAGGCCCAGGCCAGCGGCACCGACAAGCCGCTGATCGACGTCGCCGAGGACATGCTGGCGGTCACCGGTAAGGCACCGGCCATCGCGGCGCGCAGCAGTTCCTCGCCGACACCGGCGACGCCGAGCGGATCGAACAGAAACGATCCGAGCGCGTCGATGCCGAATGTGCCCATCGAGTCGACGATCAGTTCGAGGCCGGCGTTGGCGAGCTCGACGGTGGGGGCGCTGGCCGAGGCCGCGGCCGTGAGCGGAGCGATCAGACCGGCCAGCGCGGAAACACCCGCCGACGAACCGGCGGCGGACGGGGCGGTGAGACCCTGCAGCGCCTGGCCGAGCCCGGCCACAATGCCCCCGCCCTGCCCCTGGGCGGCGGTGGCGGCGGCCTGTCCCACCGCGTGCCCGGCCGCGGAGGCCTGGGCGGCCGCCCCCGCCGAATTGGTGGTGCGCGGCGGTGGAGCGAACGGAACGAGCTTGGTGGCTGCGGCGGCACCGGCGGCGTAGCCGTACATGGCGGTGGCGTCCTGGGCCCACATCTGCGCATAGTGGGCTTCGGTGGCCGCGATCGCGGCCGTGTTCTGCCCCAGGAAATTGGTCGCGACCAGCGCCATCAGCGTGCTGCGGTTGGCGGCGATGACCGGCGGCGGCACGGTCATGGCGAATGCGGTCTCATACGCCGCGGTGGCGGCCCGGGCCTGGATGGCGGTCTCTTCGGCCTGGACCGCGACGGCGCGCAGCCACTGGGCGTACGGTGCGGCGGCCGCGGCCATGGCCGCGGCGCTGGGCCCGGCCCAGCCGGCCGACAGCTCGGTGAGCACCGATTCGTAGGCGAGGCCCGCGGTGTTCAGTTCGGTGCCCAGCGCATCCCAGGATGCCGCGGCCGCCAGCAGTGGGCCCGCGCCCGCGCCGGAATACATCCGGCCCGAGTTGATCTCCGGCGGCAAGAACGCAAAATCCATAGTGTTACCGGCCGAGCAGGCGCCGCTTCTCCTCGTTGAACTCTTCTTCGGTGAGGATCCCGGCGTCGCGAAGGTCGGCCAGCTCCCGAAGCTCGCCGGAGATCCGGGTGATCGGACCGTTCAGCGGACGCATCGGCGGTGACTCCGGCTTCGGGTCACGTTTTTGGACGACCGGGCGCGGCACGCGCGGGGGAGCTGTCGCCTTCGCCTTCGTGGCCGCGGCGCCGCCACCGCGACCGCGCCCGACGCCGGCGGTGGCGCGGCCGGCCAGACCGGCGGCGGCCATCGCGGCCAGCGGCAGCGTGGTGGCCCCTGCCGCGGTGGGGATGGCGCTCTCGGCGGCCGTCGGCAACGCCCCGCCGACCTGCTGGATGACCGTTGTGGTCGGGGCCGCGGTAGCCCAGGTCTGCGGCACCGACAAGCCACTGAGGGTGGCTGCCTCGCCCATCTCGGCCGTCACCGGAGTCACGGCGTTGGCCAGCGCCATCTCCGGCAGAAGTTCGCTCTCGATCTCGCCGACCCCGATCAGGTCGATACCGAAGGAGCCGGCTGCGTCGACACCGAAGGTGCCGGCCGAGTCGATGACGAAGGTGCCGAACAGGCTGGCCGCCAGCGCCGCGTACGACGCCGCCAGGCCGGGCTCGAGCGCCGCCGCCGACCCGATGGAACTGACCAGGGACGCATTCGATCCGGCCGCCGAACCGGGCGTGGTCAGGCCCTGCAGCGCCTGCGTGATCGCTGCGGCCACGGTGTCGGTGTGGCTTCCGGCCGCGGTGGCGGCCGCCTGCCCGACAGCGCCGGCCTGGTTGGCCGCCCCGGCGGGGTTGGTGGTCTTGGGCGGCGGGGTGAACGGGGCGAGCCTGCTGGCGGCGGCCGAGCTGCCGGCGTAGCCGTACATCGCGGTGGCGTCCTGGGCCCACATCTCGTAGTAATGGGCGTCGGTGGCGGCGATGGCCGCGGTGTTCTGGCCCAGGTAGTTGGTGGCCAGCAGGGTCATCAGCTGGGCGCGGTTGGCGGTGACCACCGGCGGTGGCACGGTGAGCGCGAACGCGGTGTCATAGGCTGCCGCGGCGGTTCTGGCCTGTGCCGCCGCGTGCTCGGCCTGGGCTGCGGTGGCATGCATCCACTGGGCATAGGGTGCGGCAGCGGCCGCCATCGCCGCGGAGCTGGGTCCGGCCCAGCCGCTGGACAATTCGTCGATCACCGAGTCGTAGGCCACGCCGGCGGCGTTCAGTTCGGCGGCCAGTGAGCTCCAGGCTGAGGCAGCGGCCAGCAACGGTCCGGCGCCGGCGCCGGAATACATTCGGGCCGAGTTGACCTCCGGCGGCAACATCGCGAAATCCATTGTTAGACCATTCTGTTAGCGGTAGGGATCATGGTCTCTCCTGAATTCCCCCTGTTCGCGCCGGTCGACGCACAGCTGGGCGCACCACTGTCCGCAGTCGTTGATGCCGACGGTAAACGGTGAAGTTGAAGTGAACCTGAAGAACCCGGGGCCGACGAAAACCGGCCGGCGGGTGCTCCCCAACCGGGCGCGACGGTGTTATCAATGGACCATGGCCGATTCCCGGTCCGCCGAGCGGCGAGGCGGCAATCCCTCGGCGCGGGGCGCCGAGAGCTTCAGCGTGGGAACCCCACGGGTGCTGGTGGTGGAGGATTCCGAGACCATCCGCGAAATGGTCAGCGAAGCGCTGGCCGACGCCGGCTATCTGACCGACGCCCAGGCCGACGGCAGCGGCCTGGAGGAGGTGCTGGACGGGTTCCGGCCGGATCTGGTGGTGCTCGACGTGATGCTGCCCGGCCGCGACGGCTTCGCGCTGATGGATGTGATCCTGCGCTGGGGTGAGGTCGGCGTGGTGCTGCTGACCGCGCGCGACGGCCTGCCCGACCGGCTGCGGGGTCTCGACGGCGGCGCCGACGACTACGTGGTCAAGCCGTTCGAGCTCGCCGAGCTGGTGTCGCGGGTCGGTGCGGTGCTGCGCCGCCGCGGCCGGCTGCCGGCGGCCGTGCAGTTCGGCGACCTGATGGTCGACGTCGACGCCGGGGTGGCGTCGCGCTCGGGCACCCCGTTGGGCCTGACCGCCACCGAACTGCGGGTGCTGGTCTACCTCGTCGAACAGCGTGGCCGCATCGTCAGCAGCGCGCAGATCCTCAACGCGGTGTGGGGGTATGAGGCCTACGACGCCAACCTGGTCCAGGTCCACATCAGCGGGCTGCGACAGAAGCTGGAGGCACACGGGCCGCGGATCCTGCACACCGTGCGCGGGATCGGCTATCGGCTGCAATTGTCGGCCTCATGACAGCCACACCGTCACTGCGGCGTCGTTTGACGGTGATGGCGTTGGGGTTGCTCGCGCTGTTGATGATCACCATGGGCCTGGTGATCAACGCCACCTTGACCGCGCTGGCCAACCGTAGCCTTCACGAACGGCTGTCCACCGCCACCCAGCGAGCTGATTCCCTTGTCGCACTAGGGATCTCTCCCGATCAGCTGGCTGAGCAGCTCAACGGCGGGGTCATCGGTGCGCTGGTGGTCACCGCGGACGGGACCAGCTACGGCGACCCCGCGATCGAACCCGATGCGACCACCGGATCGAGGCTTCCACCGCCGCCCCTGGAGCCCGACGACACCGCGACGGTGCTGGTGCATCCGCTCGCCAACGGCGACCGGGTGATCCTGGTCGCCGATACCACCGAGGCGGTCGAGACGCTGCACCGATTGCAGCACCTGATGATCGAAGCCGGGCTGGGAACCCTGGCCGTGGCGGCGATCCTGCTGGCCGGGGTGAGCCGGGCCATGCTCGCGCCGCTGGACCGGCTCACCGATCTGGCCCGCGACATCACCACCGGGGACCGGGGCCGGCGCCTGCGGCCCGACCGGCCGAAAACCGAACTCGGCCGCGCGGCAAGCGCTTTCGACGACATGCTCGACGAGCTCGAGGACTCCGAGGAGCGCGCCCGGCGGGCCGCTGACCAAGCGCAGCGGGCGGAAGCGGCGGTACGGCGTTTTCTGGCCGACGCCGCGCACGAGCTGCGCACCCCGATCGCGGGCATTCAGGCCGCCGCCGAACAGATCGCCGGCAATGTCGGCCAGGATGTCGGCCAGTGCGCCGACGAGGACTCCGTCGAGCCCGAGGTGCTGCGCCAGCACCGCCGCGCCACGATGTTGCTCGCCGAGGCCCGTCGCGCCACCCGGCTGGTCACCGACATGCTCGACCTGAGCTACATCGACGCCGGACTGCCATTGGAGCTCAAAGACATCGACCTGATCGGAATGGTCGACACCCAGCTCGAGCGGGCGGCTCTGCTGGCCCCGCAACTGCACCTGGCTCGCACCGGCTTGGACACCCTGACCGTACGGGCGGACCCGACCCGGCTGGCACAGATCCTGTCGAACCTGCTGGACAACTCCCGCCGCTACACCCCGCCCGGCGGGCGCATCACCGTCGACGTGAAGCGGGTCGGCGGCGCCGCCGAAGTGACCGTCACCGACACCGGGATCGGTATCCGCCCCGAGGACACCGAGCGCATCTTCGACCGGCTGGTACGCCTGGACAGCGCCCGCGGCCGCGACCACGGCGGCGCCGGGCTGGGCCTGCCGATCGCGCGGGCGCTGGCCGACGCGCACGGTGGTCAGCTGACCTGCGTTCCGCACTCCGGCGGCGCGTGCTTCCGGCTGGTCATTCCCCTGCGGGCGGAGGAGCCGGGCGCCCCGGGCGATTCCCGCTGATCGCTCGACGACGACGTGGCCGCCATGGCCACCTCGCTGGTCCAGTTTCATGCCGCAACTGGCCATCGCACCGGATGCGGCCCCGGCGGCCGTTGCGGCGCTGTTCTGAGCGGAGGTCGACTAGGGCGCGACGTAGCCCGGCGGGTTGACGGTGTCCACCCACAGGTCGACGCCCAGGTCGCCGCCGGGAACGCAGTCATAGACCGACAGGTCGGTGACGCCGGACTCCAGCAGTACGTCCTCGCAGAGCGCCGAGTTGCCGGTGTAGGAGCCGGCCGGCCGGGTCAGCATCGCGTAGGCGGCGTCGGCGTAGACCTCGGGTTTGCGGGACCGGGCCATCGCCTCGTCGCCGCCGAGCAGGTTCTGCACCGCGGCGGTCGCGATCAGGGTGCGCGGCCACAAGGTGTTAGAGGCGATCTGATGCTCGCGCAGCTCCTCGGCCATACCCAGTGCGCACAGCGTCATCCCGAACTTGGCCATCATGTAGGCGGTCGGCTTGAGCCACTTCGGCTCCAGACGGATTGGCGGGGACAAGGTGAGGATGTGCGGGTTGTCCCGGCCGATCATGTGCGGGATGCAGGCCTGCGACACCGCATACGTGCCGCGGACCTCGATTTCGTTCATCAGGTCGAAGCGCTTCAGCGGCACCTCGAGGATCGAGCCGAGGTTGATCGCCGAGGCGTTGTTGACGCACATGTCGATCCCGCCGAACCGCTCCACGGTCGCGGCCACCGCGGCGGCCACCGACTCCCCGTCGCGGATGTCGCCGACGATCGGCAGCGCCTGTCCGCCGGCGTCCTCGATCTCGGCGGCCGCGGTGTAGATGGTGCCGGGCAGCTTGGGATGCGGTTCGGCGGTCTTGGCGATCAGCGCGATGTTGGCGCCGTCGGCGGCTGCCCGCTTGGCGATCGCCAGGCCGATCCCGCGGCTGGCGCCCGAGATGAACATGGTCTTGCCGGAGAGTGGTCCTGGGGTAGGCATGGACTCACCCTATGCTGCAGCGCGGGCAGCCGTGAGCATGCGGGGCAGATACCGGCCGAGCGCGGTCCGCCGGTCCGCTTACGCCGTAAACTGACGGATCAATCGCCAAGAGAGGTGGTTCGGATGGTTGCCGACGATCGCGACGCCCGGCGGCCGCCGGCCGCCGAGGGGTCCGGCGGCGTCGATGGTCTGCGCTCGTCGTCGCACTTGAGCCGCGACGGGATTCTGGAGATGGCCATCGCCTTCATCGACCGCCACGGCCTGTCCAAGCTGACCATGCGCGCGCTGGGAGCGGCCTGCGGAGTCGAGGCGATGGCGCTCTACCGCTACGTGCACGGCCGCGGTGACCTGCTCACCGGTGTCGTCGACCACATCATCGACCGGCTCTACGCCGATCAGCTCGCCGCGCGCCGCCAAGAAGACGGCTGGCAGGACTACCTGGTGCGGCTGGCGCACGGTGTTCGCAAGATCGCCCTCGACCATCCGGAGGTCTTCCCGCTAGTTGCCACGCAGGCCCCCGAGGCCCCGTGGGTTCGGCCGCCGCTGCGCAGCCTGCGCTGGATGGAAAGCTTCCTCGACACGCTGATTTCGTATGGGTTCGACGACACTGCCGCGGTGGCGGCCTATCGCTCCTATACGACGTTTCTGATCGGACATCTGCTGCTGGAGGTCTCTGCCCGCGGGGCGGACCTGCACCCCGAGGAGGGGCTGCTGGAGGACGGTAACCGGCCGGTACGCGACCTGACTGACTATCCGCACCTGCGGCGCTTGCAGCCGATGCTGTCCCAGGACCACAGCGGCGCCGAATTCGAAGAGGCGCTGGAAGCCATCCTCGACCGGCTCGAACTGCTCACCCGGCGCTGAGGCGCCCGCCCGACCACGGGTTTACGACGTAAACACCGTGGGTACGTAGCGCACACGAGTTCGGCACGAGTGAGGGAGGAGCTTCGCATGGGACTGATGGACAAGGTGAGAAACATCGCGCAGGACGCCGCAGGCAAGGTCAAAGAGGCCACCGGGAGGGCTACCGGCAACGACGACCTGAAGAACGAGGGCAAGGCCGACCAGGGCAAATCCAGCCTGAAGCAGGCTGGCGAGAACATCAAAGACGCCTTCCGCGACTGACATCCCGATAAGGCACGGCCCCGCCCGGGAGCGGCTGATGGCAATACGCCCGGACGCCAACGCCAACAACGTGGCCACCGTGCTGATCGCCGGTCAGGCCGTGCCGCACACCAACTACGTGGCCCGATGCCAGTCCTCGGTCGAGCCGGCGTGCGTGGGCCGTGGCGCTGGTGGCGATCGGTCTCCTCGCGGCCGCGGCCGGGTTTACAACGTAAACCGACTGGCGTAGCTTCATCGACATGCTGTTCGGTTTACGTTGTAAACTCCGTCGCCGCGGGGGACGGCGCAACGGCGGGCAGGCGCCGGATCAGGTGGGGACCGACGCGAAGGTCCCGGCCCAAAACGGTCGCGCCCGCCGTGAGGCGCTCGCCGCGATGATGGCCCGGCCGGACGACGAAGTGCGCGTGATTCTGGAACGCAGCGGTTCAGCGCTGCTGGTGTCCGCGGCCGGCAGCGTCGACGCGTCCAACGTGTCGGTGTGGCGGCGACTGGTCGGCGAGGCCGCCGCGATCACCGCGGCCCCGGGTCCGCTGATCGTTGACACCAGCAAACTGGACTTCATCGGGATCTGTGGCTTCGCGGCATTGGCCGAGGAAGCGAGCGGGTGTCGGCGCCGGGGCGTCGCGCTCTGCCTGGTGAGTAGCCAACCCATCGTGGCCCGGGTCGTGAAGGCGGTCGGCCTTGAGGGGCAGTTGTCGTTCTGCGCGACCCTCGGCGAGGCGCTCGGAGATACGCCGAGTGCCGGCCCCGGGCCGGTCCAGGGATCCAGCGCCTGACGGTGCTCACCGGGCCTTGAGGTCGGCTACGACCGCATCGGTGAGCCGGATCAGATCCGCCGGCGCCACCGCCAGGTCCCAGCCGCGCCGGCCCGCACTGCACAGCACCCGCTCGAACGTCACCGCCGAGGCGTCCACGACCGTCGGCAACGCCTTGCGCTGGCCGAACGGAGAGATCCCGCCCAGTACGTAGCCGGTCACCCGTTGCGCCGCCGCCGGGTCGGCCATCGCCGCCCTGGACGCGCCGAGCGCGGTAGCGGCGGCCTTCAACGACAGCGTCGCCGGTACCGGCAGCACCGCGACCGCCAAGGCGGGCGGCGCCGCCCCGGTAAGCCGCACGATCAGTGTTTTGAAGATCTGCTCGGGCCGCACCCCGGACGGCCCCGCGGCGGCGAGCTGTTCGACGGCCTCGGAGCCGAACGAGCGCTGATCCGGTGCGTGGTGGTAGCGCAGCACCTCATGGGGTACCTGCGCGGTGGTCAGGGCCGCGATGGCCCGGGTTGCCGCGCGACTCACCGGGCCAGAATACGGCGGGAAATAGCGTCATGGCCGACGCTGTTGAGCAAGGCAGTGCGCGGTCACTACGCGCGGCTGTGGTCCACCGTCCTAGGATCGGGAAGGAGTCCGGGTGTCAACGGCGATTGGTCTGCTGGAAATCGAGCCATCGGCTGGGCTGGTTGTGGGCACCGCGACAGAAGGGACTGCAGCGATCACGATGGCTGACGGCGATAGCGCGACCGATACCGGGACCGAGACGGCGGCCCCGGTTCGTTCCGACGAGACCGACGAGCAGCTGACGGCGCGCTTCGAACGCGATGCGATCCCGATGCTCGACCAGCTCTACGGCGGTGCGCTGCGGATGACCCGCAATCCCGCTGACGCCGAGGACCTGCTGCAAGAGACCATGGTCAAGGCCTACGCCGGCTTCCGGTCGTTCCGGGACGGCACCAACCTCAAGGCGTGGTTGTACCGCATCCTGACCAACACCTACATCAACGGCTACCGCAAGAAGCAGCGCAAGCCCGCCGAGTACCCGACCGACGAGATCACCGACTGGCAGCTGGCCGCCACCGCCGAGCACTCGTCGACGGGTCTGCGCTCGGCGGAGGTCGAGGCCTTGGAGTCGCTGCCGGACGCCGAGATCAAAGAGGCCCTGCAGCAGCTTCCCGAAGAATTCCGGATGGCGGTGTACTACGCCGACGTCGAAGGATTCCCGTACAAGGAGATCGCCGAGATCATGGATACGCCGATCGGCACGGTGATGTCGCGCCTACACCGCGGCAGACGCCAGTTGCGCAGCCTGTTGGCCGATGTCGCCAGGGACCGCGGGTTCATCCGTGACGGTCAGGCATCGGAGGAGGTGTCGTCGTGACCGAGCACCGCAGTGAGTGCGCTACACCGGACCCCGACGGCCCGGCCGCCGACTGTTCGGAAGTCATCGCCGAGGTGTGGACGCTGCTGGACGGCGAATGCACCGCCGAAACCAAGGCCAAACTGCGCCGGCACCTCGAGGAATGCCCGGGTTGCCTGCGCCACTACGGGGTCGAGGAGCGGATCAAGGCGTTGATCGCGCGCAAGTGCAGCGGGGACAAGGCGCCGCGGCAGCTCTACGAGCGGGTCCGGCTGGAGATCGGCCGTACCACGATCATCCACCGCGAAGGCTAGCGGCGGGCGGGTCCGGGACGGCCTGGGAAGGCTGGGACGGCCTGAGACAGCGCGCTACGCGTTGGGGCGCTTGCCGTGGTTGGCTTTGCTGTGCTTGCGATCGCGCTTCTTGCGTCCACGCTTTGCCATGATCGATCCTCCTAGCATCTTCCGGCTGGCCAGTCTCTCACACCCGGGTATGACGCGGGTGGCGGGGCCGTGGACAACCGGCCCCGCCACCGCGGTCTGTGCGTCTCAGCGCGTGCGCCTCAGTGGAAGCTGCGCGCCCCCGCCAGGGTCTGCGGCACGGGCGCGGCCGGGGCGGCGGCCGCGGGAGCGCCGAACGCCGGCGGAGTGCCGAGCGCGGGCGCGCCGGGCACGGCCGCGGTCGGCGGGGTCAGCGAACTGACGTCGCTGGGCATGATCGACCCGACTCCGGGCACCACACGGTTGAGCATGCCGTTGAGCGCCTGCAGGAAGGAGTTGGCGGCGTTCACGCCGGCGGCCGGGCCTGCGGCGGCCGGTCCCGGCACGCCGGGCAGCGCCGGGGCGCCGATCGGGGCCGGGAGCGGCATCGGCTCGTCGACCAGCGTCGGGGCGGCCTTGGCCGAGGCGACACCGAATCCCAGCGTGGCCAGTGTCATCGCGCCGGCGCACACCAGGGGCAACCGGACACGTGGGTTTGCAAAACGGTTTTCAGACAACGCGCACTCCTCAGCTCGACTTCGATTCGTCCCCCGCGTCACGGCGAATTCGTCACGCGTTCGAAACACTCGAGTAACGGTGCTATGCAATTGTCACAGCAGAAACACGACACGGTCACGGATCGAACTCTCAACGTCTCCTTAGTTGTCTTGGAGTTCGCTTAGTCGGCGGCCGGGGAGCCCGCCGGGGCGCCAACTGTGCGCCCTACTCAACGGCGGAGCGGGGTTGTGGTTCCATAAGACGAAGAATTTTGGGTGACTAGGAATCGTTGACTGGGTGATGAACGAGGTGAAGATGGCCGAGGACGTTCGCGCGGAGATCGTGGCCAGCGTGCTCGAAGTCGTGGTCCACGAGGGCGAACAGATCAACGAGGGCGACACCGTGGTGTTGCTGGAGTCGATGAAGATGGAGATTCCAGTGCTGGCCGAGACCGCGGGCACCGTGAGCAAGGTGGCGGTGAAGGTCGGCGACGTCATCCAGGCCGGCGATCTCATTGCCGTGATCAGCTGACCGCCGCATTCCCACGGCGTGACGTGACCGATGTCCACCCTCGGTGACCTGCTTGCCGAACACACCGTTTTGCCGGGCAACGCGGTGGACCACCTGCACGCGGTGGTCGGGGAGTGGCAACTGCTGGCGGACCTGTCGTTCGCCGACTACCTGATGTGGGTGCGCCGCGACTCCGACGCCAGCGGCGCCCTGGTGTGTGTGGCACAGTGCCGGCCCAACACCGCCCCCACGGTGTTGCTCACCGACGCGGTCGGAAGCCTCGCCGACGCGGAGTCGATGCCGCTGGTGGCGCGGGCATTCGAATCGGGTGTGATCGGGCGGGAAGGTGTTGCGGGCCAACGCAATACCGAAGCCGTCCCGGTACGGCACGGCGACCGGGTGGTGGCCGTGCTGACCCACCAGACCGCGTTGACCGGCGAGCGCGAATCCAGTCGGCTGGAGGCGGCCTACCTGGACTGCGCGGCGGACCTGGTGCACATGCTTTCCGAGGGCACCTTCCCCGACGTCGGTGACATCGCGGTGTCGCGTTCGAGCCCGCGGGTCGGCGACGGCTTCATCCGGCTCGGCGTCGACGGCACGGTCCGCTACGCCAGCCCGAACGCAGTGTCGGCCTACCACCGGATGGGCCTGGCCGCCGAACTCGCCGGCCACGACCTGGTCGCCGTCACCCGGCCGCTGATCTCCGATCCGTTCGAGGCGCACGAGTTGGCCGAGCACGTCCGTGATTCGCTGGCCGGCGGATCGAGCATGCGGTTCGAGGTCGACGCGGCCGGCGCGGTGGTGCTGCTGCGTACGCTGCCGCTGATCGTGCACGGCCGGCCGGCCGGCGCCGCGGTGCTGGTCCGTGATGTCACCGAGGTGAAGCGCCGTGACCGCGCCCTGCTGTCCAAGGATGCGACGATCCGCGAGATCCACCACCGGGTGAAGAACAACCTGCAGACCGTGGCGGCGCTGCTGCGCCTGCAGGCCCGCCGCACCGCCAACGCCGAAGGGCGCGAGGCGCTGCTGGAATCGGTTCGGCGGGTGTCATCGATCGCCCAGGTGCACGAAGCGCTGTCGATGTCGGTCGACGAGGTGGTGAACCTCGACAAGGTGATCGACCGGATCCTGCCGATGATGAACGACGTAGCCAGTGTGGACACCCCCATCCGGGTGGCCCGGACCGGAACCTTCGGGACACTCGACGCCGACCGGGCGACCGCATTGGTCATGGTGATCACCGAACTGGTGCAGAACGCCATCGAGCACGCCTTCGATGTGGATGCGCAACGGTGCAGTGTGACGATCCGCTCCGAACGGTCGGCGCGCTGGCTCGACGTCGTGGTGCACGATGACGGCCACGGCCTGCCCGCCGGTTTCCGCCTGGAGACCTCCGACCGGCTCGGCCTGCAGATCGTCAACACATTGGTGTCGGCGGAACTGGGCGGGTCGCTGACCGCGCGCGACGCTCCCGGGGGCGGCACCGAGATGGTGCTGAGGATTCCGGTCGGAAGCCGGCGGACCCGTCCGATCCTGTAAGGCCCGGCGGGGCCGGCGCAAAACGACGCGGCCCCGACCAGGTCGGGGCCGCGTCGAAAGTTGGCTGCTGGGTCAGACCCCGCTGCGCGCCCGGGTCCGGGCGTTGCGCCGCTTGAGCGCGCGCCGCTCGTCCTCGCTCATGCCGCCCCACACGCCGGCATCCTGGCCGGTTTCCAGCGCCCAGGTAAGGCACTCGGTGACCACGGGACACCGGGCGCAGACCTGCTTAGCGGAAGCGATCTGGGCGAGTGCCGGCCCGCTGTTTCCCACCGGGAAGAACAGCTCCGGGTCCTCGTCGCGACAGACCGCCTTGTGGCGCCAATCCATAAGTCTCCAACTCCTCACTCTGAGCGCAGCGGGGCGCGCAACTTTGTTTTCGGCTGTAATAAGCGGCGGCAAGAAATGATTACGGCTTGCATCCGATCGCTCGATCGTTTCACAGCCTGGACAGATGTCAAGAGTGTGCATTATCACGTGGCCAACGTCACGCCTGCGAGGGGTTGGTCCCGGTCTGGCCGCCGACGTGTACTACAGTGGTTTCAACTGTGTGCTCATCGACCGAATTGAGCAGCATCTCCGCAGGTCAGTCAGCCTTTTTGTGTGGGGGAGCGACGACGTCGAGGGCGTCGGGAACCGCACGGAACGTCATCGCGCTACGCAATCCCACGTACTCGCCGTCGATCTGAGTGGCGATCGGTGTGTCGCCCGCGTCCACCCGCAGCGCACTCACATCGTCGTCACGGATGAGCTGCTTGGCGCTCAGCTTGGGCCGCTTCGACAGCATCTGCCGGACCAGTCGCAAGGTGGGCAGCACTTTCATGCTGGTGGTCGCGAACACGCCCATCCCGGACTCGAACGTGGTGTCGGGGTTGGTCCACACGCAGCGCTGGTCGGCATAGGTCCACGGGCTGCAGTTCGAGATGAACACGAAATGCACGCCGGCAACCGGCTCCTCGTCGCCCACCTGCAGCGTCAACGTCGGCGGCCGGCGAGTGGTGGCCAGCACGGCGGGAATCGCCGCCCGGACGTAGCGCAGCGCGGTGACGGCGTGGCCCTTCTCGCGCTCGGCCTCGACGGCGGCCACCACCTCGCCGTCGACACCCATCCCGGCGTTGAGCACCGACCACCGCTCGCCGCAGTCGATCAGCCCGATCCGGCGCCAATTCGGTTGGCCCCCACGGCCGTTGATCAATTCGATCAGCTGATTGGTGGCGACCGTCGGGTCGGCGGAGATGCCCAGTGAACGGGCGAAGACATTCGCCGAACCGCCGGGCACCACCGCCACCGCGGGCAGGTGTTTCGGCGGCGCCGAACCGGGCGCTCCCAGTAGGCCGTTGACCACGCCGTGCACCGTTCCGTCGCCGCCATGGGCGATGACCAGATCGATCCCGTCTGCGGCCGCGGCCTGGCTGATCTCGATGGCGTGACCGCGGTAGTCGGTGTGCACGACGCTCAGGTCGAGCCGGCTCTTAAGCGCATGGGCCAGCAGGTCACGACCGGCCGGGGTCGTCGAGGTGGCATTGGGATTGACGATCAGCACGGCACGCACAACGCATCAGTCTATGGGCATCCAGGGAATGGCACCCGATGGTTAGGCTGGCGGCGTGAACGCCGTCGTCGATCCACCGCGCGCGGTGCGCGGTGCGGGCCTGATCGTTGCGGCACAGGGGGCGCTCGGCCTGGTCGTCGCGCTGGTGCTGGTGGTACGCGCGGTGGCCGGGGCGGATCAGCGGGTGGTCAACGGCTACGGCACCGCGGCGTGGTTCGCGCTGGTCGGGGCGGCGGTACTGGCCTCGGGCTGGGGTTTGCTGCGGGGCCGTCGGCTCGGCCGCGGCATCGCGGTGTTCCTCAACCTGACCCTGCTGCCGGTGGCCTGGTACCTGGGAGTCGGCTCGCACCGCTGGGGCTACGGGGTCGTGGTCGGCGTGGCCGCGGTCGCGGTGCTGGCGGCGCTGTTCAGTCCCGCCGCGGTGCGCTGGGCGGCGCAACGCCCAGCGCCGACAGGATCGTGCTGAACTTCGTCACGGTTTCGGCCAGTTCCTCATCCGGGTCGGATTCGGCTACGATCCCGCCGCCGGCGTGGGCCAGCGCCGATCGCCGGTCGGCGGACAGTTGCGCGCAGCGGATCGACACCACCCACCGGCCGTCGCCGCGGGCGTCGCACCAACCGACCGTGCCGGCGTAGAAACCCCGGTCGTCCTCCAGCTCGGTGATAAGGTCGACCGCTGCGGCGGTCGGCACGCCGCCGACCGCGGCCGTCGGATGCAGGGCAAGGGCCAGATCCAGTGCGGTGGTGGAGGTGTCGCGCAGTCTTCCGGTGATCGGGGTGTTCAGGTGCCACACCGCGGCGGTTCTGCTGAGCTGCGGCTCGGGCGCGACGTCGAGCTCGGTGCACAGCGGCCCGAGCGCGCTGCGCAACTGATCGACGACCAGCAGATGCTCGTGGCGATTCTTGCCCGATGCGGCCAGCGCGGCCCCGTTGGCGGCGTCGACGGCCGGGTCGGGGGAGCGCGGCGCCGAGCCCGCGAACGGCCGGCAGGTGACCCGGTCGCCGTTGCGAGCGACCAGCAACTCGGGGCTGGCGCCCACCAGGACCACCCCGGCATATGCGCTCCCGGCCGCGCTCAAGTCGACCAGATAGCCGTAACCGCTCGGATCGGCGGCGATCAACCGGCGCAGGACGGTGCCGGCGTCCAACGCCGCATCGGCGGCCAGCCGCAGGCCACGGGCCAGCACCACTTTGCGCAGCTCACCTCGCGGTGCGGTCAGTTCGCCGAGTGCCCGGCGGATCCGGGCGCGGTGCTCATCAGGCTCCGGCAGCTGCGCCACGATATGCACCGCGGGCAGGGCTGCACCGGCGCGCGGCGCCCGCGGGTAGTCGTCGCGCACCCGGTCCGGGACGAATAGTGCGGCGGCACCGCGTGGATGAAAAGGCAACGCCCCCACCACAATCGGTGCTTCCCCGGAGATCAGCGCGGCCTGCGCCGCACCGACATCGCAGAATCCGGTCGCCATCCCGTCGGCGGCCAGCGTCCCGGCCGGTCCGGACAGTACGAACGCCGGTGCCGTCGGCGGCGTCCTGGTCGGCGGTGTCGTCAAACCCCTAGGCCCCCGGCCCGGTCAGCCCGAGTGCGGCGAGCTGGCGCACCCCGTGCTCGAACCCGCAGACGGCGATCGACGCAGCCGGCATCCCGAACCGCGCACCATCGGCCAACGGCAACTGGAGCCAACGGGTGATCACCGCCCTGGAGAAGTGACCGTGCCCGACGAAGACGACGTCCCGCGCGACCAGCTGCCGCAGCGCCGACGCGACCGCCCGGTCCGCGCGATCGCTGACCTGCGCCACGGTCTCCCCGCCCGCGCTGCCGTGCGTCCAGAGCAACCAGTCCGATTCGGATTCCCTGATCTGGGCGGTGGTCAGACCCTCATAGCGGCCGTAATCCCACTCGGCGAGATCGTCGGAGACCTCGTCGACGTGCAGGCCGGCCAGCTCCGCGGTGACCTGGGCGCGCCGCCGCGGACTGCAGACCACCAGCGGGTTGTCGAGCCGGAGTTTGGCCACTGTTGCGCGGGCGGCGACCGCCTGGCGCCGACCGGTGTCGGTCAGGTCCAAATCGCTGCGCCCGGTATGCCGCCCGCTTTTCGACCACTCGGTTTCACCGTGGCGCAGCAACAGCAGTCGGTGCTCCTCGATGCCCACGCCCGTCGATTCTGCCCGACGGCGGACAGCGAGCCGCGTTTGGTGCTGCCGGACCCCAAGCCGTGCCAGTATGGCGTGTGTTGCATAGGGAGGAAGCGATGTGGGGGTACCACCCGCTTGATCGGGAGAGGGGCGGCGCCACATGAGCCGGCTGCGGATATTGGCGGTTGCCAACCAGAAGGGCGGCGTGGCCAAGACCACGACGGTGGCGTCACTGGGGGCGGCGATGGCCGAACTTGGCCAGCGGGTGCTGCTGGTCGACCTCGACCCGCAGGGCTGCCTGACCTTCTCCCTGGGGCATGACCCCGACAAGCTGCCGGTGTCGGTGCACGAGGTGCTGCTCGGCGAGGTCGAACCCAACGCCGCACTGGTGACGACTGAGGAAGGCATGACGTTGCTGCCGGCCAATATCGATCTGGCCGGCGCCGAGGCGATGCTGTTGATGCGAGCCGGCCGGGAGTACGCCCTGCAGCGGGCACTGGCCAAGCTGGACGACGAGTTCGACGTCGCCATCATCGACTGCCCACCGTCGCTGGGGGTGCTCACCCTCAACGGGCTTACCGCGGCCGGAGAGGCGATCGTGCCGCTGCAGTGCGAGACCCTGGCCCATCGCGGCGTCGGCCAGTTCCTGCGCACCGTCGCCGACGTCCAGCAGATCACCAACCCGAAGCTGCGTCTGCTCGGGGCGCTGCCGACGCTGTATGACTCGCGCACCACCCACACCCGCGACGTTCTGCTCGACATCGCCGACCGGTACGGTCTGGCGGTGCTGGGCCCGCCCATCCCGCGCACCGTGCGTTTCGCCGAGGCCAGCGCCTCGGGCGCGTCGGTGCTCGCGGGACGAAAGAACAAGGGGGGCCAGGCCTATCGGGAGCTGGCCGAAGCGCTGCTCAAGCACTGGGAGAGCGGCACGGCACTGCCCACCTTCACCCCCGAGGTCTAGCCGCCCGGCGAGGGCTCTAATCCGGCGAGGGTGCGTGTTTGTACACCGACACGCCGTGTTGGGCCGTACAACTGCGCACGTTCGCGGCGGTGACGGCGGCGACCGGTGCGCGGCTCAGCCCAGCGCGACCACGGTGTCGTCGCGCTGTTCCAGCACCGTGGGACCCGACACCGCCGGGAACACCGCCGACACTCCGGGCGGCCGGCTGACCGGGATGACGCGTTCGGGTGCGCCGGTGCGCTGGTTGAACACGCCGACCCCGCCGGTCACCGGGATCAGCAGCCGATCGGCCATCAGCGCCGCCGGCCCCAGCGGAACGGTGGCCCCGGCCGCCGCAACGGTGTAGCGGTAGGCCAGGCTGCCCGAGTCGAACACCATCACGGCGTCGCCGGTCCACCAGCAGACCAACCCGGTGGGCCGGGACACCTGAAGGGCGGCGCTGTCGGGGCTGGCCTTGCCCGGCAGCAGAGTCTTGGCGATCGTGGTGCCGGTCTGGTCGACCACTTCCACCCGGGGCTGCGGGGTGGGCAGATACACGGCGGTGTTGGTGCCCGAGTCGGAGTCGGTGACCGCCAGCACCCGGGCCCCGGAGTCGGCGGTGACACCGGGCTCGGGAACATGCTGGCGCTCGGGTTCGTCTTCTTCCTTGCCGGGGCGCAGCAGGGTCAGCTGCAGATCATCCTGCCCCGGGCAGGATTCGAGCACCGAGACCGCCGACGACGCCGCGGCAGCCGACACCAGGGTGCAGCCCTGGCCGCGCCCGCGGGCCGACGGTTTGACCCGGGCGTCGATCTCGCCGTAGGACAACACCCGCACCAAGTCCGAGCGCCACAGTTCCAGACGAGTGCTTCCGGCCGAAAGCACCGCGCTGCCCTCGGAGGTGACGGTCACGCTCTTGTCGGCGTAACTGGTTCGAGCCGGCCCCCGCCAGCCCGTCGCGGCGACCACCGCGCTGACCTGACCGCAGCCGCGGGCGTCGGGATACACCGCGACGGCATAGCGGTAGATCCACGACACCGCGCACAGGTCGACCCCGCGGGCATAGCTCCAGCGTTCCTCGCCGGTGACCGGGTCGCGCCCGGTCATCTGCGGCCCGTCTCCGGTGATCACCGTGCCGGAGACCAAAACCGGAGCCCTGGTGACCGGGCTGGACGCCGTCCACAGCTGCTTCAGCGCTGCCGGCACCACGGTGGCCGACGGGGGATTGGTCGTCGAGTCCGATGCCGGCCGGCTGACGGTGGCGCGGGCGTCACTGGTCCACCAGACGATCACCCCGGCGACGACGACCGCGGCCGCGATCACCACTGCGGCCACCAGATCGCCGGGGGTACGGCGCTCCGGTCGCACCATCTCGTCGGCCCGACTCAGCTGCCGTTCACCGTGGCGGCTGCCGCTTTGCTGGGCCGCCGGCGACGACGACGGCGCGGCGCGCTCTGCCCGGTGTCCTCGGATGTGCCGGCGGTGCGGGCCTCGCCGGCATCGCCGGGCCGGGCGGCCTGCGGCGCGGCGTCGGCCGTGCCGGCCTGGCCGCCGCGGGTACGCCGCCGGGACCGGTTGGGGTTACGGGGCGCCCGCTGCCGATCGGCGGTCTGGCGGGTCTCACCGTCGGCCCGCTTGGCCGGTGCCCGGGTCGGCTTACCGACGGTGCCGCCGGCTTCAGCGGGGATGTTCAGCTCGGTGTAGAGGTGGGGGGAGCTGGAGTAGGTCTCCGCCGGGTCCGGGCAGCACAGGTTGAGGGCCTTGTCGATCAGCGTCCAGCGGGCCAGCTCGTCCCAGTCGACGAGGGTGACCGCGACGCCGGTCTTGCCGGCGCGGCCGGTGCGGCCGATGCGGTGCACGTAGGTCTTCTCGTCGTCGGGGCACTGGTAGTTGATGACGTGCGTGACGTCGTCGATGTCGATGCCGCGGGCGGCCACGTCGGTGGCGACCAGCACGTCGATGTCGCCGGTGCGGAACGATTTGAGGGCCTTCTCGCGGGCCACCTGGTTGAGGTCGCCGTGCACCGCGCCCACTTTGAATCCGCGCTCATTGAGGTCATCGGCGACCTTCTGCGCGGTGCGTTTGGTGCGGGTGAAGATCATCGTGGCGCCGCGGCCGCGGGCCTGCAGCACCCGGGCCACCAGTTCCGCCTTGTCCAGGGCGTGGGCCCGGTAGACGAACTGCTCGGTGGCGTCGTGCACCGCAGAGGAGTGCGGCGCCTCGGCGCGGATGTGGGTCGGCTGGTTCATGAAGCTGCGGGCCAGCGTGATGATCGGGCCGGGCATGGTCGCGGAGAACAGCATGGACTGCCGGTCGTCGGGGATGCGGGCCAGGATGCGCTCGATGTCGGGCAGAAAGCCCAGGTCCAGCATTTCGTCGGCCTCGTCGAGCACCAGCACCGACAGGCCGCCCAGCTGCAGGTGGCCCTGCTGTGCCAGGTCGAGCAACCGGCCGGGGGTGCCGACCACGACGTCGGCGCCGGCCTGCAGCGCCTCGATCTGCGGCTCGTAGGGCCGGCCGCCGTAGATGGCCTGCACCGACAGGGGACGATCCCCGGCGGTCAGGTACTTGGCCGCGTCGGCCAGGTCGCCGGAGACCTGGATGCACAGCTCACGGGTGGGCACCACGACCAACGCTCGGGGTGCGCCGGTCAGCGGCCGGTCCGGGCTGGTGGTGACGCGCTGCAGCAGCGGAATGCCGAAGCCGTAGGTCTTGCCCATGCCGGTGCGTGCCTGGCCGATCAGGTCGTCGCCGGCCAGGGCCAGCGGCAGCGTCAGCTCCTGGATCGCGAAGGCGTGCTCGATGCCGTCCTCGGCGAGTGCGCGGACGATCTCGTCGCGAACGCCCAGTTCGGCGAAGCTCGGTGGGGAGGTGGGACGGGTGGTGGAGATAAGCGGGGTCATGCGTTGGCAGGGGCCTTTCGAATTCGGCGCGGTATGTGAGTCGATCGCGGTGTGGTCGGGGCGCACACGCTGTGACGGTCGATACCTGACTTGCCGATTCGGGGGCCCTGCACTCGCCGAGGAGGCGGGCCAACCGCGTGTACGCACATTGCGCGGCAGCGCCGAAATGGCACTGCCTGCCACCCACAGTACCTGGTCGGGCCGGGGATCGGTCGATTGCGGCGCAACGCCTACAGTGTGGTGATGAATTCGGTTCCCTCAGCCGATCCGGTCACGCAGGCATCCCAGCCGCGAATATCAGCCGATCATCCCGGTGTCAACGAGCTTTTCGCCGTGCTCGCCTACGGCGAGGTGGCGGCCTTCTACCGGCTCACCGACGAGGCCCGCATGGCACCCGATCTACGCGGGCGGATCTCGATGGCGGCCATGGCCGCCGCCGAGATGGGCCACTTCGAGTTGCTGCGCGAAGCCTTGGAAAGCCGCGGGGTCGACGTGGTGGCTGCGATGTCGAAATACGCCACCGCGTTGGACAACTATCACCGGCTGACGATGCCCAGCACTTGGCTGGAGGCACTGGTCAAGACCTACGTCGGGGACGCGATGGCCGCCGACTTCTACCTGGCGATCGCCGACGGTCTGCCCGGCGAGGCGGCCGACGTGGTGCGGGCGGTGCTCGCCGAGACCAAGCACTCCCAGTTCGTCGTCGAACAGGTGCGCAGTGCGGTCACCTCCAGCGCCAGGCAACGCAGCCGGCTGGCGCTGTGGTCGCGGCGGCTGCTCGGCGAGGCGATCACCCAGGCGCAGTACGTGCTGGCCGACCACGACGAACTGGTCGACCTGGTGATGTCCGGGGCCGCCGGGCTGACGCATCTGGCCGGGTTCTTCGAACGAATCCAGCGCACCCACGACGAACGCATGCGCGAACTCGGACTGGCCTGACGGGCACGCGACCCACCCGTCGCCCCACGACACGTTCGACTGGCGACCGGAGATGTCGCCATAGTGGGTGCGGGACTGCGCGTTTCGGGATCCCGCCGGTGACTGGGTCCGCATCGACCACGGCGCGAAACGTCGTTATCGCCGACGGCGAACGGCCGGTGCGCCCCAATCCCGCGGCCGTCCACTAGCCTGCTTAGCAACGCCCAACGCGAAATGAAAGGGGCCGGCGTGGAGGTCAAGATCGGGGTCACTGACAGTTCGCGCGAACTGGTCATCAACAGCGCGCAGACGCCGGATGAGGTCGAGAAACTGGTCGCCGCGGCGCTGAGCCAGGCGCCCGACAACCCGGGGTTGCTGTCGCTCACCGACGAGAAGGGCCGCCGATTCCTGGTGCAGACCGCCAAGATCGCCTATGTGGAGATCGGCATTGCCGACAGCCGGCGGGTCGGGTTCGGGATCGGTTCGGAAGCCGCTACCGGGTAAGCGGCACGTGTGACAGTCCGCCCCAGGCGAACGCCACCGTGCCCTCGACGGCGTCTTCCTTGGAGATCGGGCGATCACTGTCGAGCCAGTACCGGGCGCAGTCCACGCTGATCGCGACCAGCCCCACCGCGACCATCCGGGCGCGGTGCGGGTCCAGGCCCGAGTCGTGGCTGACCAGATCGAAGATCGCGTCGATGCACGATTCCGTCGCCACCCGCACCTGCACCGCCACCTGCGGCTCGGCGACGTTGTCGTTCTCGAAGATCAGCCGGTAGCCCTGACCGTCGTGCTCGATGAAGTCGAAGAACGCCTGCACCGCCGAGCGCAGCCGCTGCCGGTTGTCGGTGGTGGTCCGCAACGCCTGCCGCACCCCGGAGACCAGGTTCTCCACGTGCCGGGCCAGCACGGCCAGGTACAGCTCCAGCTTCGAGGCGAAGTGCTGGTAGAGGATCGGTTTGCTGACACCGGCGCGGTCGGCGATCTCGTCCATCCCGGCCGCGTGGTAGCCGCGGTCGACGAAGACCTCGCTGGCCGCGATCAGCAGTTGGCCGCGCCGCTCGTCGCGCGGCAGCCGACTACCCCGGCGGCCGCTGACCGCCGGCGTTTTGGCATTGCCCGAGCCGCGGCCGGCCGGCTTGGCGCCACCCCGCTCGGCCGTGTCGATCGGTTTGCTCATCGACTCCTCAATCCGGATTCGGCCGACCGACGGAACGAGTGCCCGTCGGCCGGTGCGTGAGAGCGAGACTACGCGCTGCACCCGCCACTTCCGCCAGCGACATCCACCAAGACGGTGTCGATTGGTGTCCCGACGGCCCCGACCACCCCTCCCTGGCGCGGCGAAGAGTCGCAGCTCGCAGCGGTTGTGTCATCCTGGGACGGTGACCTACGACCCGGGGCAACACGGCGGCGGTCGAGCCCCGGTGCTTCGGGATCGTTTCCGCGAACCGCTGCGCGCGCAACGTGACCCGCTGGCCGCCGGCGCCGGACGGCTGCGCTCCGATCGCGACGTCCATCGGCAGTGGCGCCGGCAGAGCTGGCTGGGCAGGTTCGTGTCCACCTACGGCTGGCGCGCCTACGCGCTGCCGGTGTTGATGGTGCTCACCGTCGTCGTGGTGTATCAGACCGTGACCGGCACCGGGGTGCGTGCCCCGGACACCAACGAACCGGTCCAGGGCCCGCCGACGATCGGATCGGCCGGCACGTCGATCATCGGCGCGCCACCGCGCGGCCTCACCGAATTCGACGTCAACCTGCCGACCGGTGTGCTGCCCGACGGCGGGCCGTTCACCGAGGCCGGTGACATGGCCTGGCACATCATTCCGGGCACCACACCGGTGTTCGGGCGAGGCACCGAGAAGGTGTTCGCCTACACCATCGAGGTGGAGAACGGCATCGACACCACGGCTTTCGGCGGCGACGACGCCTTCGCCCGGATGGTCGACCAGACCCTGCGCAACCCCAAGGGGTGGACGCACACGCCGCAGATCGGGTTCGTCCGAGTGGACGCGACCAGCGGCGTCGAACCGGATTTCCGCATCTCGCTGACCTCGCCGATGACGGTCCGGGAGGGTTGCGGCTACGAGATCCCGCTGGAAGCGTCCTGCTACAACCCGTCCTACGGGGTGAGGTCGGAACCGAGGGTGTTCATCAACGAGGCCCGCTGGGTTCGCGGCGCGGTGCCCTTCCAGGGCGACATCGGCTCCTACCGGCAGTACCTGATCAACCACGAGGTCGGTCACGCCCTGGGCTATCAACACCACGAACCGTGCGAGAAGCAGGACGCGTTGGCGCCGGTGATGATGCAGCAGACGTTCGGCACCTCCAATGACGACGCGGCGAAGTTCGACCCGGACTGGGTCAAGCCCGACGGCAAGACCTGCCGGTTCAACCCGTGGCCGGCTCCGATTCCCTGAGCCGGTCAACTGCCCTTCGGGAAGCTTCACCCGCGGTTTGTCGTTGCCCCCACCAGCTGCTGTGATGGGTTGGCAGACGCGACGTTGAGGAGATTGCCCGGTGCCGATATCACTGCCGCCGCTGGTGGAGCCGGCCGGCGAGCTGACCAGGGATGAAGTAGCGCGCTACAGCCGCCACTTGATCATTCCCGATGTCGGCGTGCAGGGGCAGAAGCGACTTAAAAACGCCAGGGTGTTGGTGATCGGCGCCGGCGGACTGGGCGCGCCGATTCTGCTGTATCTGGCCGCCGCCGGCGTCGGCACCCTCGGGATTATCGACTTCGACGTCGTCGAAGAGTCGAACCTGCAGCGCCAGGTCATCCACGGGGTCTCCGACATCGGCCGCACCAAAGCCGAAAGCGCCCGCGACTCGATTGCCGAGGTCAACCCGCTCGTACGGGTGCAGCTGCACCAGGTGCGGCTGGACCGGACCAACGCCGTCGAACTGTTCGCGCAGTACGACCTGATCCTGGATGGCACCGACAACTTCGCCACTCGCTACCTGGTCAACGACGCGGCGGTGCTGGCGCACAAGCCCTACATCTGGGGGTCGATCTACCGCTTCGAGGGCCAGGTGTCGGTGTTCTGGGAGGATGCGCCGGACGGGCGCGGCCTCAACTACCGCGATCTGTACCCCGAGCCCCCGCCGCCGGGCATGGTGCCCTCGTGCGCCGAGGGCGGAGTGCTTGGGGTGTTGTGTGCCTCGATCGGGTCGGTGATGGGCACCGAGGCGATCAAGCTGATCACCGGTATCGGAGAACCGCTGCTGGGGCGGCTGATGATCTACGACGCGTTGGAGATGAGCTATCGCACCATTGCGATCCGCAAGGACCCCGCTACGCCGGCGATTACCGAGTTGGTCGACTACGACGCGTTCTGCGGCGTGGTTCCCGAGGAGGACGCCGCCGCGGCCGCCGGGTCCACGATTACGCCCGCCGAGCTGCGTGAGCTGCTGGACTCCGGGCAACAGCTGGCACTGATCGACGTGCGCGAGCCGGGAGAGTGGGCGATCAACCGCATCGAGGGTGCCCAGTTGGTCCCGCAGTCGATGATCAACACCGGCGAGGGCCTGGCGAAGCTCCCGCAAGACCGAATGTCGGTGCTGTACTGCAAGACCGGGGTCCGTTCGGCCCAGGCCCTGGCCACCCTGAAGAAGGCCGGCTTTGCCAACGCGGTCCACCTGCAAGGGGGAATTGTGGCGTGGGCCAAGCAGATGCAGCCCGACATGGTCATGTATTGACGGCGGTTCAGCAAGGCTCGACGCAGGAGAGCCGAAGCTGGGACCGCCGCTAGAACCCGGCGGTTCAGCGAGGCTCGACGCAGGAGAGCCGAAGCTGGGACGACCGCACCGACCCCCGGCGAGGCTCCGCGCCACGCTTGTGATCACCGCTTAGGCTGACCGTGTGACTGTCGAGCCGCCGCCTGAACATGTGCTGGCGACGTTCGGCCTTCGCGGCGTTTCACCCACCCCGCTGGGCGCCGGATGGGAGGACGGCTGGAAGTGCGGGGAAGTGGTGGTGTCGATGGTCGCCGACCACGCCAGGGCCGCCTGGTCGGCGAAGGTACGCGAGACGCTGTTCGCCGACGGCATCCGGCTGGCCCGGCCGGTGCGTTCCACCGACGGACGCTACGTGGTGTCGGGCTGGCGGGCCGACACCTACGTGGCCGGCAGCCCGGAGCCCCGTCACGACGAGGTGGTCTCCGCGGCGGTTCGGCTGCACGAGGCCACCGCCAAGCTGGAGCGGCCCCGGTTCCTCACCCAGGCGCCGGTGGCGCCGTGGGCCGACGTCGACGTGTTCATCGCCGCCGATCGGGCCGCGTGGGAGGAACGGCCGTTCGCTTCACTGCAGGCCGGTGCCCAGCTGGCCCCGGGTTCGGTGGACGGCCAGCGCTCGATCGACTTGATCAATCAGCTCGCCACCTTGCGCAAGCCCACCAAGAGCTCCAGCCAGCTGGTGCACGGCGATCTGTACGGCACGGTGCTGTTCTCCGGTGCCGCGGCGCCCGGCATCACCGACATCACCCCGTACTGGCGCCCGGCATCCTGGGCCGCCGGCGTGGTGGTGGTCGACGCCCTGTCCTGGGGTGACGCCGACGACGGCCTCATCGAACGCTGGGAATCACTGCCCGAATGGCCGCAGATGTTGTTGCGCGCGTTGATGTTCCGGCTAGCGGTACACGCCCTGCACCCGCGGTCGACGGCCGAGGCGTTCCCCGGGCTGGCGCGCACCGCGGCACTGGTACGCCTGGCGCTGTAGCGTCAGAACCGGTGGCGCGCGGTGCGCAGATCCACCTTGCCGTCGGCGGCCAGAATCCCTTCGGCGCGAAGCCGTTCCAACTGCCGCGTGCTCAGGTGCGGCGCCGGCTGACCGGATGCCCGGATCACCCGATGCCACGGCAGATCGGCGGAATCGGTGCGCATGATCCATCCGACAATGCGGGGACTGGAAAGCCCTGCGGCCGAGGCGATGTCGCCGTAGGTGGCGACCCGGCCGGCGGGGATCGCGGCGACCAGCGCGCGCACCGCCTCCACTTGGGCTTCGGTCACCGGAGCCATCAGCACACGGGCAACCGGGCGCGGATCAGCTCGGCAACCTCGCCGGGCCTGGCGTGTGGCACCATGTGCTGGCAGTCGAGGTCCACCAGCCGGAAATCCGGTCCCAGCCGTTCGGTCAGCGCGGTGATGAGGTCTTCGCCCACATACGGGGGTGAGGTTCGGGTGGCCCGCACCAGCGTGGTGGCGGTACCCGGCGCGGGCAGAACGATGTCACGGGCCAGCTCGCTCCAGTAGGACATCATCGCCGGGATGCTGATGCGCCAGCCGACCCGCCCGCTCGGCAAGGTGATGAGGTGTTCGTCGACTTCGGCGTCGAGCACGGCCGGGGCCACGTCGGCCCAGGAGCCGTGTTCTTTTTCCGCGCGTGCTTCGGCGGCATCGGGATAGTCCGGGGAGGCCAGCATCGCATCGGCGATCTGAGCCACCCAGCCGCCGTCCAAGCCGACCGCCGGGTCCAGCAGCACCAGCGCGCCGACCAAATCCGGATGGCTGGCGGCCAGCTGTAGGGCCACCGCGCAGCCGAAAGAATGCGCGACCACCAGGACCGGCTGATCGGCGCAGCGCTTGAGCAGCGCGGCCAGCGCGGTCACGTTGGCGTCGATGGTCCACGGCGCCGCCCACGACGAGCGGCCGTGACCGATCAGATCCGGTGCCGCGACGCTGAATTCCTCCAGATGATCGTCGGCCAAGTGTTGCCAGCGCTGGCCGTGTCCGGTCAGACCGTGGATCGCCAGGATCTGGGCCGGTGCGGGCGGTCCGTAGCGGTGCACGTGCAGGAGATGATCGGAATTCACCCGTCGATGGTGCCAGCCGCGGCCGGAGTTGTCAGAGGGCAGTGCTGTCATGGGCGGTATGACGCAGCACCGGGAGTCGCCGGCCGCCGACACTGAGGCGGCGCTGGACCCGCGTGCACGCGGCGTGCTGCGGGTGCGTGGCGGCCCGGGGACCGGCAAGACCAGCCTGCTGGTCGAGGTGGCCGCGGCTCACGTCGCCGCGGGCGCCGACGCGAATTCGCTGCTGCTGCTGACGGGGTCGGGCCGGCTGCCGGCGGCGGTCCGTGGGGCGCTGACCGCCACGGTGCTGGCGGCGGGCGGGCCCACTTCGGCCCGCGCGGTCAGAGAACCGCTGGTTCGCACCGTGCACGGCTACGCCTTCGCGGTGCTCCAGCGGGCTGCCCGGCGCGCCGAGGCCGCACCGCCCCGGCTGGTCACCGGGGCCGAGCAGGACAGCGTCATCCGCGAACTGCTCGCCGGTGACGGCGCCGGGGCCTGGCCGGCGTCATTGCACGCGGCCCTGGCCACCGACGGCTTCGCCACCGAACTGCGGGACTTGATGGCACGCTGCGCCGAACGCGGCGTCGATCCGGCCGAGCTGATCCGGCTGGGCAGGCGGTGCCGTCGCCCGGAGTGGGCCGCCGCCGGGCGCTTCGCCCGGCAGTACGAACAGGTGATGCTGTTGCGTGCCGCGGTCGGCACCGCCGCCCCCCAGGCGACCACCCCGGCCCTGGGCGCCGCGGAATTGGTCGGGGCCGCGTTGGAGGCCTTCGCCACCGACCCCGACCTGCTGATCGAGGAACGCCGCCGGATCCGGCTGCTGCTGGTCGATGATGCCCAGCAACTCGACCCGCAGGCGGCCCGGCTGGTGCGGGTGCTTGCCGCCGGCGTCGAGCGCACCGTCATCGCCGGCGACCCGGATCAGGCGGTGTTCGGGTTCCGCGGCGCCGAGCCCGCCGCCCTGCTGGCCGACGACACCGACGGCGCCGCCACCCCGGCGGTGACATTAACGGTCTCGCACCGCTGCGCCCCGGCGGTGGCTAACGCCATCAACACCATCGCCGCCCGGCTGCCCGGGCCCGGCACCGCCCGCCGCCTGACGGGCGCCGGGCCCGAGGACGGCTCGGTCACCGTGCGCACCGCGGCCTCCGGTCACGCCGAGGCCGCGTTGATCGCCGACACGCTGCGACGCGCCCACCTGATCTCTGGTGTGCCGTGGTCGCAGATGGCGGTGATCGTTCGCTCGGTTCCGCGCGCGGCGGCCCGCTTGCCCCGCAGCCTGGCCGCCGCGGGCATTCCGGTGACCCTGCCCGCACCCGGTGGCCTGCTGGCCGAGCAGCCTGCGGTGGCCGCCCTGCTGAGCGTGCTGGAGTGCGCCGCCGACGGCGTGGACGGCCGTCGGGCGCTGGAACTGCTCACCGGCCCGATCGGGCGGATGGATCCGATCTCGCTGCGGCAGTTGCAGCGCATCCTGCGCCGCGGTGGCGCGCTGGAAGCAGATTCCGGCGACCGGTTGGCGGCGGTGTTGTCCGGTGACTCCGGCCAGCTGCCGGCCGCGCACGCCCGCCCGCTGCGGCGGGTGCGCGCGGTGCTGCAGGCCGCGGCCCGCAGCCACGCCGACGGCCGGGACCCGCACTACACGCTGTGGCAGGCCTGGAATCGGTCCGGGCTGCAGCAGCGCTGGTTGTCGGCAACCGAGCGCGGCGGGACGGCCGGCGCCCAAGCCGGCCGAGACTTGAATGCGGTAACCGCGCTGTTCGATCTCGCCGAGCAGTACACCGCGCGTACCGCCGGCGCGACCCTGGCCGGGCTCGTCGAGCACGTCAGCGCCATGCAACTGGTGATGCCCAGGGCCGAGCCCGCGGCCGGCGCCGAGGCGGTCGCTGTGCTCAGCGCGCATGCCGCCCTGGGCCGCGAGTGGGATCTGGTCGTCATTGCCGGTGTGCAGGAAGGACTGTGGCCCAATACCGTTCCGCGCGGCGGTGTGCTGGGGACCCAGCGGCTGCTGGACACCTTGCACGGCCTCGGTGACGACGTCTCGGCCCGGGCGCCGCTGCTGGCCGAGGAGCGGCGGCTGCTGGTGGCGGCGATGGGCCGGGCGCGCCGGCAATTGATGCTCACCGCCGTCGACGGGGAGGGGAGTACCGACGGGGCCGAGGAGCAGCTCCCGTCGGAATTCGTCACCGAACTCGCGGCCTGCGCAACCTCCGACACTGATCGGGCACCGGCGCCACCGGTGGTGGCGCCGCCGGTGCTGTCGGCGGCCGGGCTTGTCGGGCGGCTGCGGGCCGTGGTGTGCGCCCCGGCCGGAACTGTCGCTGAGGCCGAACGCGCTGACGCCGCAACGCAACTGGCGCGCCTGGCACGTGCCGGGGTGCCCGGGGCCGACCCGGCCGGCTGGCACGGCACGGCTCCGGTCAGCACCGAGGAGCCGTTGTGGCGTGCCGGTGACGGGCGGGTCGTGACGTTGTCGCCCTCGGCGCTGCAGAGCCTGCTGGACTGCCCGCTGCGCTGGCTGGCCGAACGCCACGGCGGAACCGACGGCCGCGATCTGCGTTCAACGATCGGGTCGGTGATGCACGCCCTGGTCGCCGAATCCGCGGTCACCGCAGAACAACTGCTGGCTGAACTGGACCGGGCCTGGCGGCAACTGCCGTTCGAGTCGCCGTGGTACTCGGCCAACGAACGTGACCGGCACCGCGCCATGATCGAGACGTTCCTGGCGTGGCGGGCGCATACCCGCGGCCAGCTCACTGAGGTCGGCACCGAGGTCGCCTTCGACGGGCCGCTCGACACCGGCGACGGGGTGCGGCTACGCGGCCGGATCGACCGGATCGAACGAGACGCCGCCGGGCGGCTGGTGGTCGTCGACGTCAAGACCGCGAAGACCCCGGTCAGCAAGGACGACGCCCAACAGCACGCGCAGCTGGCCGTGTACCAGCTGGCGGTGGAAGCCGGGCTCCTCGGGCCCGACGAGCAGCCCGGCGGCGCCCGGCTGGTGTATCCGGCCAAGCCCGGAGCCGTCGGCGCCGCCGAGCGCGAACAGGACCCGCTCACCACCGAGACCGGCGACCAATGGCGCCGGCGGATCGCGCAGGCGGCCGCCGCCACCGCCGGCCCGCAGTTCACCGCCCGGGTCAACGACGGCTGCCGGCACTGCCCGATCCGGCCGATCTGCCCGGCCCACACCGGCGGGAGCGGCGCATGACCGCCCGCTACGGCCCGGCCGAGTTGGCGGCCGCACTCGGGCTGCACCAGCCCACCGAGGAGCAGGCCGCGGTCATCGCCGCGCCGCCGGGCCCGCTGGTGGTCATCGCCGGGGCCGGGGCCGGCAAAACCGAGACGATGGCCGCCCGGGTGGTGTGGCTGGTCGCCAACGGCTACGCCGACCCCGGCCAGGTGCTCGGCCTGACGTTCACCCGCAAGGCCGCCGGGCAACTGCTGCGGCGGGTCCGCTCCCGGCTGGCCCGGCTGGCCGGCGCCGGTCTGATGGTCGCCGAACCCGGGGCCCCCGGCTTCGGCCCGGTGGTGTCGGCCCCGGTGGTGAGCACCTACCACGCGTTCGCCGGCGCGCTGCTGCGTGAGCACGGTCTGCTGCTGGGCATCGAGCCCGACACCCGGCTGCTCACCGAGACCGGGCTGTGGCAGCTGGCGTTCGACGTGGTCAGCGGCTATCGCGGCGAGTTGCGCACCGACCGGGATCCGGCCGCGGTCACCGCCATGGTGCTACGCCTGGCCGGGCAGCTGGCCGAACACCTGGTGGACACCGATGCGTTGCGTGACACCCATCTGGAGTTGGAGCGGCTGGTGCACACCCTGCCACCGGGGCCGCGTCAACGCGCCGAACCCAACCAGTCATTGCTCAAGATGCTCGACACCCAGACCGAACGCGCCCAGCTGGTGCCGCTGATCGACGCCCTGCATCAGCGGATGCGCGCCGAGCGGGTGATGGACTTCGGTGCGCAGATGGCCACCGCCGCACGGCTGGCCCAGGCCGACGAATCCGTCGGCGCCGGGCTGCGCGCCACCTACCGGGTGGTGTTGCTCGACGAGTATCAGGACACCGGCCACGCTCAGCGCATCGCGCTGTCATCACTGTTCGGCGGCGGCGTCGATGACGGGCTGGCCCTGACGGCGGTGGGCGACCCGATTCAGTCGATCTACGGCTGGCGCGGCGCCTCGGCGACCAACCTGCCCCGATTCGCCACCGACTTCCCGCTCTCCGACGGCACCCCCGCCCCGACGTTGGAACTGCGGACCAGCTGGCGCAACCCGCCGGAGGTGCTGCACGTCGCCAATGAGATCTCCGCGGAGGCCCGGCGGCGTTCCGTCACCGTGCACACGTTGCGGCCGCGGCCGGACGCGCCCCCGGGCGGGGTGCGGCTGGCGCTGCTGGCCGACGTGGCCGCCGAACACCGGTGGGTGGCCGAGGCGCTGCAACAGCGCTACCGGCAAGCAGCGGCCGACGGCGTCGCTCCCCCCACCGCCGCGGTGCTGGTACGGCGGAACTCCGACGCCGCGCCGTTCGCCGAGGCGATCCGGGCCTGCGGCATCCCGGTGGAGGTGGTCGGGTTGGCCGGGTTGCTGTCGGTGCCCGAGGTCGCCGATCTGGTGGCGATGTTGCGGTTGGTCGCCGAGCCGACTGCCGGGGCCGCGGCGATCCAGGTGCTGACCGGAGCGCGGTGGCGGCTCGGCGCCGCCGACCTGGCCGCCCTGTGGCGGCGGGCGACTGAGCTGGCCCGCCCCGATCGCCCGGCCGGGTCGGTCTCGGCTGCCGAGGTCGCCGCGCAGGCCGGCCCGGATGCCGACACCGCATGCCTGGCCGACGCGCTGGCCGATCCGGGGCCGGCGGAGCGTTATTCGGCCACCGGGTACCGGCGCATCGTCGCACTGGCCGAGGAGCTGACCGTGCTGCGTGGACACCTCTGGCACCCGCTGCCCGACCTGGTCGCCGAGGTGCGCCGGGTGATGGGCCTGGACTGTGAGGTGCTCGCGGCGCAGCCGGTGGCGGTGTCCGGCACCGAACAGCTCGACGCGTTCGCCGGTGTGGTCGCCGGCTACGGGGAGGGTATCGGGGGCCCGGCGTCGCTGCCGGACCTGCTGGCATACCTGGATGCCGCGGCCGTGGTGGAGAACGGGTTGGCCCCTGCTGCACCCGCGGTCGCCGCCGACCGGGTCCAGATCCTCACGGTGCACGCCGCCAAGGGACTGGAATGGCAGGTGGTGGCGGTGCCGCACCTGGTGGCGCGGGTATTCCCGTCGACCGCGTCGCGGCGCAGCTGGCTCTCGGATGCCTCCGAATTGCCGCCGCTGCTGCGCGGCGACCGCGCCGATTTGGGCGCCCACGGTGTCCCGGTACTCGACACCGGCGCGGTCACCGATCGAAAGCAGTTGTCAGACACCATCTCCGAGCATCAGAGCCGGCTGGATCAGCGCCGCGTGGACGAAGAGCGCCGGCTGCTCTACGTTGCGGTCACCCGCGCCGAGGACACCCTGCTGGTCTCCGGTCATCACTGGGGTGTCGGGGAGACCAAGCCGCGCGGCCCGTCGGAGTTTTTGACCGAACTCAAGGCGGTCATCGACAGCGCGGCGTCCGCCGGGCGGGCTTGCGGGGTGGTCGAGCAGTGGGCGCAGGCGCCGGCCGCCGGGGAGCGAAACCCGCTGTGCGACACCGCCAGGGAAGCGGTTTGGCCGGCAGATCCACTGGCCGGGCAGCGTGGCGACGTCGACCGCGGCGCAGCGTTGGTCACCGCGGCGCTGCGGGCCGGGGAAGCACAGGATGGTCTGCCGCCGGTCGACAGCCCGTGGGCCGCCGACGTCGATGCGTTGCTGGCCGAGCGGGCCCTGGCCGCCGCGCAGCCGGCCCGGACGCTGCCCAGCCAGGTCTCGGTGAGCAACCTGGTCGAGTTGAGTCGCGACCCGGCCGGTGCGGCGCAGCGGCTGACCCGCCGGCTCCCGGCCCGCCCGGACCCACACGCCTTGCTGGGTACCGCGTTTCACGACTGGGTACAGCGGCTCTTCGGCGCCGAGCGGCTTTTCGAACTCGACGATCTGCCCGGTGCGGCCGACGCCGACACGGCCCGGGCCGATGCGCAGGAACTGGCGGAGCTGCAGGCCGCATTCCTGGATTCGGCGTGGGCGGCCCGCTCGCCCGTCGCCGTCGAGGTGCCCTTCGAGATGGCCTTCGGGCAGACCATGCTGCGCGGCCGCATCGACGCGGTGTTCGCCGAACCGGACGGCGGCGTCACCGTGGTGGACTGGAAGACCGGGTCGGCGCCGGCCGGGCCGGAGGCCCTGCGCCACGCCGCCGTTCAGCTCGGCGTGTACCGGCTGGCGTGGGCGGCGCTGACGGGCTGCCCGCCGGCCAAGGTTCGGGCCGCCTTCCACTACGTGCGCAGCGGCACCACCGTCGTGCCCGATGAACTACCCGATTTCGCCGAGCTGGCCGCACTGCTCAACTGTTGACGACACGTGTGGTTACAGTGGGTCCGTGCGTCAGGTGCGACCGATGACCGCCCGTCGTGGCAGGAGCTAGCTGGCGACGGTTGCGTCGTCTCGACGAGACGCTGACCGCCCAGCCCAGTTATGCGCTCGTCGGGGTCCTGCGCATCCCTCATGGGCAGTCCAGTCCCGGCCGCACCGTCTACCGGCGCTCGGCCATCGCGCTGGCGGCCCTGCTGGTGTCCACGATCTTCGTCTACGTCGACCGGGACGGCTACCAGGACGTGCAGGGTGACCGGCTGACATTCCTGGACTGCCTTTACTACTCGGCCGTGACACTGTCGACCACCGGCTACGGCGACATTACGCCCGTCACCGAGTTCTCCCGCCTGATCAACGTCGCGGTCATCACCCCGCTGCGGATCGCGTTCCTGATCCTCTTGGTCGGAACGACGGTGGAGGCGTTCACCGAGACTTCCCGGCAGGCATTCCGTATTCAGCGTTGGAGGAGAAGAGTGCGAGACCACACCATCGTCATCGGATACGGCACCAAGGGAAAGACCGCGATCGCGGCCATGCTCGGCGACGACGAGACCACCCCGAGCGACATCGTCGTGGTGGACAACGACCGGGCCGTGCTCGAGCGCGCGAAAAGCGCCGGGCTGGTGACGGTGGACGGCGACGCAACCCGGTCGGACGTGCTGCGGCTGGCCAGCGCCCAGCGTGCGTCGGCGATCGTGGTGGCCACCGGCTCCGATGCCACGGCGGCGCTGGTGACCCTCACCGCCCGCGAGATCGCCCCCAACGCCACCATCGTGGCGGCCATCCGGGAAGCCGAGAACCAGCACCTGCTGGAGCAGTCCGGGGCCAACTCGGTGGTGGTGTCCTCCGAGACCGCCGGGCGGCTGCTCGGCGTCGCCACCACCACGCCCAACGTGGTGGAGATCATCGAGGATCTGCTCACCCCCGACGCCGGGTATTCCATCGCCGAGCGGGAGGTGGAGCAGAAAGAGGTCGGCGCATCGGCCAAGCATCTCAGCGAGATCGTGCTCGGCGTGGTCCGCGACGGGCAGCTGCTGCGGTTGGACGCACCGGAAGTGGATGCGATCGAGGCCGGCGACCGGCTGCTCTACGTCCGAACGGTGGGCAACCAGTGAGCTTCCAGCTGCGCCAGGTGCCCCTGCTGTCGCGGATCGGGGCGGACCGGGCCGATCAGTTGCGCACCGATACCGACGCGGCCGTCGCCGGCTGGCGGGCCGCCGCGCTGCTGCGGGTCGATCCCCGCAACCAGGTGCTGGTCGCCGATGGCCGGGTGGTGTTGCACGACGCCGGTGAACTAGGTGACGCGCCGCCGCCCGACGCGGTGTTCCTGGGCCGCCTCGAGGACGGCCGGCACGTCTGGGCGATCCGTGGTGCACTGCAGGCGCCGCCCGACGGCGATGTCTCGGTGCTGGACCTGCGGGCCATCGGAGACGTCTTCGACGACACCAGCGCACAGCTGGTGTCCTCGGCCATCGCCCTGCTGAATTGGCATGAGAACGCACGGTTTTCCGCCGTCGACGGCACACCGACCAAACCGGTGCGCGGCGGGTGGGCGCGGGTCAATCCCATCACCGGCGCCGAGGAGTTCCCCCGGATCGATCCGGCGGTGATCTGCCTGGTGCACGACGGCGCCGACCGGGTGGTGCTGGCCCGCCAGCACAACTGGCCGGTGCGGATGTTCTCGCTGCTGGCCGGGTTCGTCGAGGCCGGCGAGTCGTTCGAAGCCTGCGTGGTCCGAGAGGTCCACGAGGAGGTCGGCCTGGCGGTGCGCGATGTCAGCTACTTGGGCAGTCAGCCCTGGCCGTTCCCGCGCTCGCTGATGGTCGGCTTCCATGCCGTCGCCGACCCGGGCCAGGAGTTCGTGTTCAGTGACGGTGAGATCACCGAGGCCAACTGGTTCACCCGGGATGAGGTGCGGGCCGCCTTGGCTGCGGGGGCCTGGAACGGCGGCTCCGCGGACGCCAAACTGCTGCTGCCCGGGTCGATCTCGATCGCCCGGACGATCATCGAGTCCTGGGCCGCGCTTTAGTGGCCGAGCAGACGCAGAATCGCACTATTCGGACAAAAACCATGCGATTCTGCGTCTGCTCGCGCAACTAAGGCTCGCGCAATGAATCAGCTGCTGAGCCGGTCCAGCTTCGCCTTGACCTCACGCCCGGTCGGGTTCGTCATCGTCGAACCGTCGGCGAAGCGCAGCGTCGGCACCGTGCGGTTGCCGCCGTTGGCCTCCTCGACGAACTTGGCGGCGGTGGGATCCTGCTCGATGTCGATCTCGTCGTAGCCGATCTCGAACTTCTCCAGGGCCTTCTTGAGCTGGCGGCAGTAACCGCACCATTGCGTGGTGTACATGATGAGCGGCGGATCGCTAACAGTCATAGTGCTCAACGCTAGTCGTTGTGAATCCCGGGCCGCTCGCGGCCGGGCGTCGGAGGTCCCTGTCAAGATGGACGCCATGGATGCGCTCATCGCCGGCTTGGACGACGAGCAGCGCGCCGCGGTGCTGGCGCCAAGGGGGCCGGTGTGCGTGCTGGCCGGTGCCGGGACCGGCAAAACTCGCACCATCACCCACCGGATCGCCCAACTGGTTGCGGCCGGTCACGTCGCGCCCGGGCAGGTGCTGGCGGTGACGTTCACCCAGCGTGCCGCCGGTGAGATGCGCTCGCGGCTGCGCGCCCTGGGCTCGGCCGCCGGCAACCCGGCCGGCGTCGGCGCGGTTCAGGCATTGACGTTTCACGCCGCCGCGCGGCGGCAGCTGCGCTACTTCTGGCCGCGGGTGGTCGGCGACACCGCCTGGGAATTGCTGGACCGCAAGTTCGGGGTGGTCGCCCGGGCCGCCGGCCATGCCGGGCTGCGCCTGAGCAACGACGATGTCCGCGACGTCGCCGGTGAGATCGAATGGGCCAAGGCGTCGCTGATCGGGCCGGAGCAGTATCCGGAGGCGGTGGCGGCCGCCGGCCGGGACACCCCGGTCGACGCCGCCAAGCTCGCCGAGATCTATGCCGGCTACGAGGCGCTGAAGGCCCGCGGCGAGGTGGCGATGCTCGACTTCGACGACCTGCTGCTGCACACCGCCGCCGCCATCGAGAACGACGCGGCGGTGGCAGCCGAATTCCGGGACCGCTACCGCTGCTTCGTCGTCGATGAATACCAAGACGTCACCCCGCTGCAGCAGCGGGTGCTGTCGGCCTGGCTGGGTCAGCGCGACGATCTGACCGTCGTCGGTGACGCCAACCAGACCATCTACTCGTTCACCGGCGCCTCCCCGCGCTACCTGCTCGACTTCACCCGCCGGTTCCCCGACGCCGCCCTGGTGCGCCTCGAACGCGACTATCGGTCCACTCCCGAGGTGGTGTCGCTGGCCAACCGGGTGATCGCCGCGGCCCGCGGCCGGGTGGCCGGCAGCAAGCTCAAGCTGGTCGGTCAGCGCGAATCCGGTCCGGCGCCGAGCTTTCGGGAGTATCCCGACGAGGTCGCCGAGGCCACCGCGGTGGCCAAGGCGATCGCCCGGCTGATCGAGGGCGGCACCGCGCCGGCCGAGATCGCCGTGCTCTACCGGATCAACGCCCAGTCGGAGGTGTACGAAGAGGCGCTCACCGAAGCCGGCATCGCCTACCAGGTCCGCGGGGGAGAGGGATTCTTCACCCGCCAGGAGATCCGGCAGTCACTGGTGGCGTTGCAGCGAGTCGCCCAGCGCGGCGACGACGGCGGGTCGCCGCTGCCGGAGCTGGTCCGCGGCGTGCTCGAACCGCTGGGGCTGACGGCCGAACCCCCGAGCGGGGCCAAGGCGCGGGAACGCTGGGAGGCCCTCGGTGCGCTGGCCGAACTCGTCGACGACGAAGTCGCGCAGCGCCCCGACCTGGACCTTCCCGGCCTGCTGACCGAACTGCGGATGCGCGCGGACTCCCGCCACCCGCCCACGGTGCAGGGTGTCACGCTGGCATCGCTGCATGCCGCCAAGGGGCTGGAGTGGGATGCGGTGTTTTTGGTGGGCCTGGCCGACGGCACCCTGCCCATCTCGCACGCCCTGGCGCACGGCGCCGACAGCGAAGCCGTCGAAGAAGAACGCCGGCTGCTCTACGTCGGCGTCACCCGCGCCCGGGTGCACCTGGCGTTGAGCTGGGCATTGGCCCGCGCCCCCGGCGGGCGGGCAGGCCGCAAGCCGTCACGGTTCTTGAACGGTATCGACGGCGCGGTGACGCAGTCCGCGTCGCAGACCTCCGCCCGGCGCCGCTCCCGCGGTGGTCCGAAGCACTGCCGGGTGTGCAACAAGGCGCTGAGCACACCGGCCGCCATCATGCTGAGCCGGTGTGAGACGTGTGCGGTCGACGTCGACACCGAGCTGCTGGTCGCGCTCAAAGACTGGCGGCTGCGCACCGCGACCGAGCTGAAAGTGCCCGCCTACATCGTCTTTTCGGACAACACGCTCACCGCGATCGCCGAGATGCTGCCCGCCGATGAGGCCGCCCTGGTCGCCATCCCGGGCATCGGCGCGCGCAAGCTGGAACAGTTCGGTCCCGACGTGCTCGAGCTGGTCCGCAACCGGGGGTGACCCTCGTGACAGTTAATTCGGTTGTGAGTCCCGGCGCCGACCGGCTAACCTCGGACATCATGACCACGATCAGCGGCTTGCGAGTACGTCCGGCCGGCGCGCGCCATGCCGCTGCCGAGGCGGCGGCACGTCATGCCGCCGCCGTCGACGCGTCCGTGCATCGGGGTTCGCCCTAACCGCCAGCCCCAGCCGCCCGAAGGCCACGGACCCGACCAGGATCCGTGGCCATTGTTTTTCCCCGGCAATTCGCCGCCCGGCCCGGATCACCCCAGACCGGAAAGCAGGTGATCAGCCGATGTCCACCACCGAAGTGCGCACCCGAAGACTCCCCGAGTTGCCGTGCAATCGCGACCCCGACCTGTGGTTCGCCGACGACCCGACCGACCTGGAGCGGGCCAAGGCCTTGTGCGGCCACTGTCCGATCCGCCGGGAGTGTCTGGCGCTGGCGCTGCAGCGCGCCGAGCCCTGGGGGGTGTGGGGCGGGGAGATCCTCGACCGCGGCGCCGTCATCGGCCGCAAGCGGCCCCGCGGCCGGCCCCGCAAGGAGCCGGTGGCCGCGTGAGCGGCCGGCGCGGTCAGGCCGAGGGCCCGACCGCTTCGACGTCAGGATCTGTGAACCCCGGCACCAATTCCTCGGAGAGCCGCTTGACCGGCACGTGGGCGTCGAGCTGACACATGATCGCCGTGGTCGAGGCGAGCACCCGCATCGGCATCGCCAGCTTCGGCGGCAGGTCCAGCTGACGGGCGGTCTTGAGTTGCTCGACGGGGCGCTCCAGCTGCTTGCCGGCCATCCTCATCAGCCATCTGCGGCTGTAGTGGAACGTCTCGACCTCCACCGGCTCGACGTACTGGCGCAGCATCTCGTCGATCTCGCGGACCGAGACGTCCTGGCCCTTCTGGATGAAGCCGCCCTTGCGCATCGTCGCGATGACCTGGTCGTAGTCCTTGTCTCGGGCGTACCGCACGGCGGCGCCCAGCTCCGGGGGGAAGCCGCCGGGCATCGGAGCCACCGCACCGAAGTCGATGACGCCCATCCGGCCGTCCGGCAGCAGCATGAAGTTACCCGGGTGGGCGTCGCCGTGGATCAGCTCCAGCCGGCGCGCCGCGTCCCAGGTGAATTCGGCCAGCCGGGTACCCATCAGGTCCCGCTGCTCGACGGTGCCGTTGCGGATGATCTCGGCCATGCCGACACCGTCGATCCACTCCTGGATCACCGTCTTGGGTGCGCTGGCCACCACGTTGGGGATCAGGAAGTGCGGGTGGCCCGCATAGGCCTTGGCGAAGATGCGCTGGTTGTCGGCCTCCAGCCGGTAGTCCAGCTCCATCTCGGTGCGCTCGATCAGCTCATCGACGACACCCTGGACGTCGACCCCGGGCGCCAGCTGCTTGAACACGCCGGTCAACCGCCGAATGGTCTTCAGGTCGGCGCGCAGCGCCGCATCGGCGCCGGGGTACTGGATCTTGACCGCCACCGGACGGCCGTCGCCCCACACCGCCTTGTGCACCTGGCCGATGCTGGCCGAGGCGATCGGGGTGTCGTCGAACGAGGAGAACCGTTCCCGCCACTTGGTGCCCAGCTGGGCATCGAGGACCCGATGCACCTTGTCCGCGGGCAGCGGCGGGGCGTCCTTCTGCAGTTTGGTCAGCGCCTCCCGGTAGGGCTCGCCGAACTCCTCGGGGATGGCCGCCTCCATCACCGACAGTGCCTGACCGACCTTCATGGCGCCGCCCTTGAGCTCACCCAGGACGGTGAACAGCTGGTTGGCCGCCTTCTCCATCAGCTCGGCGGTGACCTCGTCCTTGGACTTGCCGGTCAGCCGCTTCCCGAGACCGAGGGCGGCCCGCCCGGCGAAGCCGACGGGCAGGCTGGCCAGCTTCGCATTGCGCGCCGCGCTCCCGCGCTTGATTTCTGACACCTGTCCATCATCCATGACGGCGTTGTGTCGCCGGTCACCGCGTGCGGGATTGCCGGTGGGGTGCGACGTCAGCAATCGCAGAGCGGGTGACGCGTCCAGCGCCGCGTCAGGACCGCGCCGGTGGCCAGATCCAATTCCAGGGTGGCGTTGAGCGTCGGCGGGGGAGCCAGGACCCGGTCGGCGGCTATCCCGCGCACCGCCGCGATCACCTTTTCGACCTGGCTCAGGGCCAGCGCCACCGTCGCCAGCACCGTCGCGCGGTCGGTGTGAGCGACAGTGTCACGCAACTGGGCGGCCACCGCCGGCCAGGAGGCGTCCCGGTCGCGGCGGTGCAGGTCGGCGCAGCCCAGGCAGCTGGTCCTGCCGGGAAGCACCAGCGGGCCGACCACGCCGGTGCCGTCGCGCACTCGCACCGGCAGGTGCGGCACCCGCTCGGCGTGCAATTCGCGCACCAGCCGCGGGTCGGCTACCAGATAGTCCGTCAGCACCACCAGATCCGTGCCGGCGGTGCTCACTTCGGCGTGCCGGTGGCTGCTGTGCCGGACTACGGCGCCCGAGCAGCGCAGCGACTCGACCAGCAGGTCCGACAGCGGCCCGCGGCCGTGCACCCGCAGCGACACCGCGTGGCGCGGCCGGCGTGGGCCGCCGGCGCGGACGACGACGCGCGCGTCGAGCAGCTCGGCCAGCAGGTCGTCCAGCTCTGCGCTGTCGACCGGGCCGTGCCGGGCGGCCTCGATCCGTAGCTCGGCGGCCGTGGTCGGGGACTGCATCGCGCGCAGCACGGCTGCCAGGCCGGTAGTGGTCAGGCCGCGTGGCGGCTGAACCAGGACGGCCCGTCGAGGGTCCCACCCGACCTGCACCGCCCCGTCCGGGCGCAGCAGCACCGGGCGTACCGGGTCCAGCGTGTAGGCGGGCCCCTCGGAATCAACCCTGCTCACGGGCCGACCCTGTCATGTCCTACGGTGCCGGCGCCGCCCGTCATCCACAGGGGTCGAAAGGCCGGGAAGGCCTGACAACCCGGCGCCGCTACTCCTCGCCGGTGTCGCCGGTCTCGTCGGTCTCGCGCTGAAACTCGGCGATCGCCTGGTCGATCGCGGAATCGATACCGCTGGTGTCACCGCCGAGCATCCGGTCGATGAAGGCGGCCGGGTCATCGAGGTCGGCGGCCTCGGGCAGCAGGTCGGGGTGCTGCCACACCTTGTCGCGGGCATCGACCCCGACCGCCGTGGTCAGCCGCTCCCACAGCACCGCTGCCTCGGCCAGCTTGCGGGGGCGCAGCTCCAGGCCGACCAGGGTGGCGAAGGTCTGCTCGGCCGGGCCACCGGTGGCCCGGCGGCGACGCAGGGTCTCCGACAGTGCGGCGGTGCCCGGGATCCGATCGCCCAGCGCCGCGGTCACCACCGTGCGCACCCAGCCCTCGATCAGCGCCAGCATGGTCTCCAACCGCTCCAGGGCGGCCAGTTGTTCGGGAGTCGACTTGGGCTCGAACACCCCCTGATTGAGCAGGTCGGCCATGGCCGAGGGGTCGCCCATCGACATCGGGTCGAAACCCTGCGCCAGCTCCTCGATGCCACGGATGTCGATCTTCATGCCCCGGGCGTAGGCCTCGACGGTGCTCAACAATTGGTTGGCCAGCCACGGCACGTGGGAGAACAGCCGGTGATGCGCGGCCTCACGGGCGGCTAGGAAGGTGACGATCTCGCTGCGCGGCTGCTCTAGGCCGCCGGCCAATTCCTCGATCGCACCGGGCAGCAGCGCGGCAATCCCCTTGGGGCCCAAAGGCAACCCGATGTCAGTCGAGGTCAGTACCTCCCCGGACAATCGGCCCAGCGCCTGGCCCAGCTGCGATCCGAACGCCAGCCCGCCCATCTGCGACATCACCGACATCAGCGGACCGGCCATGCTCTTGGCCTCCTCCGGCAGCGCCGAGGCCCACACCGACGACACCTGCGCGGCCATCGGGTCGCACAGCCGCTGCCAGGTGGCCATGGTGTGTTCCACCCAGTCCACCGGGGTCCAGGCCACCGCGCTGGTGGTGCCCGCCGGCAATGAGGTCACTCCGTCGAGCCACGTCTCGGCCAGATGCACCGCATCGCCGATGGCGGTGTTGGTCGCGGCGGTGACCGGTGGCACCGAACCGATCGACTTCGCCGCGACTTGGCGGGCCAGGTCGTAATTGACCGGCCCGGCCGGCCGGCCGCCGGCGGCCACGGTGCCGGCACCGCTGAACATCTGGCCGAGTTGAGTGAAGATCTGGCCCAGATCGGCGATGTTGAAAGCGGCACCCACGCCGAACGGATCGCTCGGCCCGGAGCCCGAACCAGGATCGCGCCCCCCGGGCCGCTCGCGGTCGGGGTCGTCCCCGGAAGAGAAACCGAAGGGCAGATCAGCCATAGACACAACCGTACCCACCGGCATCCGGCGATGTGCGATGCGCGGTCGCTCCGGCCCGGAGCGGACGGGCCCGGGCCGCGGCCGTTTACCATACCCGGGGTGAACAGGCGGATTCTGACGCTGTTGGCGGCACTGCTGCCGGTGGCCGTGTTTGGCGTACTGCTGGCAGCGGTGACCGTGCCCTTCGTGTCGCTGGGGCCCGGCCCCACCTTCGACACGCTGGGGATGGTCGACGGCAAGCAGGTGGTCGACATCCAGGGCACGACGACGCACTCCACCACGGGTCATCTGAACATGACCACCGTGTCCCAGCGTGACGGGCTGACACTGGGTGAGGCGCTGGCCCTGTGGCTGTCCGGACGTGAACAGCTCATGCCCCGTGACCTGGTCTATCCGCCCGGAAAGTCCCGGGAGGAGGTCGACGAGGACAACAACGCCGATTTCCGGGCATCCGAGCAGAGCGCCGAATACGCCGCGCTGGGCTACCTGCGCTACCCGAGCGCGGTGACCGTGGCCGACGTCCACGACCCGGGGCCGTCGGCGGGCGCGCTGCAGGCCGGTGACGCCGTGGACGCGGTCGACGGCGAACCCGTTTACACCGTCGAACAGTTCACCTCCCGGCTGGCCGACACCAAGCCGGGCGAGACGGTGGTCATCGACTACCGGCGCAAGAACGCCGCGCCCGGTACGGCGCGGATTACGCTGGGAGAGAACAAGGACCGCCCCAACGGATTCCTCGGCGTCTCGGTGCTCGACGCGCCGTGGGCGCCGTTCACCATCGACTTCAATCTCGCCAACATCGGCGGTCCCTCCGCCGGCCTGATGTTCTCCCTGGCCGTCGTCGACAAACTCAGCACCGGCGGGCTCGCCGGCCAGAACTTCGTCGCCGGCACCGGGGTCATCAAGGCCAACGGTGAGGTCGACGCGATCGGCGGCATCACGCACAAGATGATCGCGGCCCGGGAGGCCGGTGCGACGGTGTTTCTGGTCCCCGCCGACAACTGCTACGAGGCCCGATCTGACAACAACGGCTTGCAACTGATCAAGGTCGACAGCCTCGCCCAGGCGGTGGATGCGTTGCGGACCCTCACCGGCGGAGGTCAGCCACCCTCTTGCTGAGACCGGAGTTGGCTACAGTGGGGCCGTCAGGACAACCGAGCTAGGGAGCGTGGCACGTGGGTATGCGGCCCACCGCGAGAATGCCGAAGTTGACCCCGCGCAGCCGGATCATGATCGGGAGCGCTCTCGCCGTGATCCTGTTGCTGTTGGTGGGGCCGCGGCTGATCGACGGCTATGTCGACTGGTTGTGGTTCGGGGAGTTGGGCTACCGGTCGGTTTTCGTCACGACCCTGCTGACCCGGCTGGTCGCCTTCGTGGTGGTGGGGCTGGTCGTCGGCGGGATCGTCTTCGCCGCGCTGGCAATGGCCTTCCGGGTGCGGCCGGTGTTCGTGCCGAGCAACGGCGCCAACGATCCGGTGGCCCGCTATCGCACGGCGGTGTTGTCGCGGCTGCGGCTGGTCGGCTTCGGGATACCGGCGGGCATCGGTCTGCTGGCCGGGATCGTGGCCCAGAGCTACTGGGTGCGCATCCAGTTGTTCCTGCGCGGCGATGATTTCGGGATCGCCGATCCGCAGTTCGGCAAGGACCTCGGGTTCTACGCCTTCGATCTACCGTTCTACCGGCTGGTGGTCGGGCTGCTGCTGGTGACGTTGTTCTTGGCCACCGTCGCGAACCTGACGACCCACTACATCTTCGGCGGCATCCGCTTGTCCGGCCGTGCCGGCGTCCTGAGCCGCCCGGCGCGTATCCAGGTGGTCAGCCTGATCGGCACCCTGGTGTTGCTCAAGGCCGCGGCCTACTGGCTGGACCGCTACGAGTTGCTCAGCCACACCCGCGCCGGCAAGCCGTTCACCGGGGCCGGTTACACCGACATCAACGCGGTGCTGCCGGCCAAGATGATCCTGCTGGCGATCGCACTGATCTGCGCGGTCGCGGTGTTCTCGGCGATCGTGCTACGCGACTTGCAGATTCCGGCGGTCGGTCTGGTGCTGTTGCTGTTGTCGTCGGTGGTCGTCGGTGCGGGCTGGCCGCTGATCGTCGAGCAGTTCAGCGTCAAACCCAACGCGGCGCAGAAAGAGAGCGAGTACATCTCGCGTTCGATCGCCGCGACCAGGCAGGCCTACGGGCTGACCGAGGACGTGGTCACCTACCGCGACTACAGCGGTGACGCGCGGGCCACGGCCGCGCAGGTGGGGGCCGATGTCGCGACCACCTCCAACATCCGGCTGCTGGACCCGACCATCGTCAGCCCGGCGTTCACCCAGTTCCAGCAGGGCAAGAACTTCTATTTCTTCCCTGATCAGCTCACCATCGACCGTTATCGCGACAGTGACGGCCAGCTGCGCGACTACGTGGTTGCCGCCCGTGAGCTCAACCCCGATCGGCTGATCGACAACCAGCGCGACTGGATCAACCGGCACACCGTCTACACCCACGGCAACGGGTTCATCGCCTCGCCGGCCAACACCGTGCGCGGAATCGCCAACGACCCCAACCAGAACGGCGGCTACCCGGAGTTCCTGGCGAACGTGGTCGGCGCCAACGGCAGTGTGGTCTCCCAGGGGCCGGCCCGCCTCGACCAGCCGCGCGTCTACTACGGCCCGGTGATCGCCGACACCATCGCCGACTACGCCATCGTCGGACGCAACGGCCCGGACCGTGAATACGACTACGAGACCAACGTCGAGACGAAGAACTACACCTACACCGGTGCCGGCGGTGTACCCATCGGAAACTGGTTGGCGCGCAGCGTGTTCGCCGCGAAGTTCGCCGAACGCAACTTCTTGTTCTCCAACGTGATCGGCTCGGACAGCAAGATCTTGTTCAACCGCGACCCCGCCAGCCGGGTGCAGGCGGTGGCGCCGTGGCTGACCACCGATTCGACGGTGTACCCCGCGATCGTCAACAAGCGGCTGGTGTGGATCATCGACGGCTACACCACGCTGGACAACTACCCCTACTCGCAGCTGACGTCGCTGTCGTCGGCGACCGCGGACTCCAAAGAGGTGGAGTTCAACCGGCTGCTGCCCGACCGGCGGGTGTCCTACATCCGCAACTCGGTGAAGGCCACCGTCGACGCCTACGACGGAACCGTGAGCCTCTACGCCCAGGACGAGGCCGACCCGGTGCTCAAGGCGTGGATGCGGGTGTTCCCCGGGACGGTCAAGCCCAAGTCGGAGATCTCGCCCGAGCTCGCCGAGCACTTGCGGTACCCCGAGGACCTGTTCAAGGTGCAGCGGATGCTGCTGGCCAAGTACCACGTCAACGACCCGATCACGTTCTTCTCCACGTCGGACTTCTGGGACGTGCCGCTGGACCCCAACCCGACCGCCAGCAGCTTCCAGCCGCCGTACTACATCGTCGCGAAAAACCTTGTCAAGGAAGACGGTTCGGCGTCCTATCAGCTGACCAGCGCGATGAACCGGTTCAAGCGCGACTATCTGGCCGCCTACATCTCCGCCAGCTCGGATCCGGACACCTACGGCAAGATCACCGTGTTGACCATTCCCGGTCAGGTCAATGGCCCCAAGCTGGCCAACAACGCGATCACCACCGACACCGCGGTCAGCCAGGACCTCGGGGTGATCGGACGCGACAACCAGAACCGCATCCGGTGGGGCAACCTGCTCACGCTGCCGGTCGCCCAGGGTGGCCTGCTCTATGTCGAACCGGTCTACGCCTCTCCTGGCTCCAGTGACGCGGCGTCGTCGTACCCGCGGCTGATCCGGGTGGCGATGATGTACAACGACAAGATCGGCTACGGGCCGACCGTCTCCGATGCGCTCACCGGACTGTTCGGGCCCGGGGCGAGCGCGGCGGCGACCGATATCGCACCCACCGACGGCGGCACCGCCCAGCAGCCGCCGCCGGCGGCCGCCCCGCCCGCCGCCGCGGTGCCGGCCCCGCCGGCGGGCAGCGCGGAGCTGTCTCCGGCCAAGGCCGCGGCGCTGCGCGAGATCGAAGCGGCGATCACCGCGGTGCGCGACACCCAGCGCCGCGGTGACTTCGCGGGCTACGGGTCGGCGCTGCAGCGCCTCGACGACGCGATGGAGAAGTTCAACAACACCAAGTAGCGGGCAGATCAGGCGCCCGCTGCTGTCAGGCGGAATCCCGCGTGATGTCCGTGCGAAGTGCGGCGCGTGCCCGGGCATTCCAGTGGTGTCGGGGCGTAAGTGCGGACAGTCGAGCCAGCTGGACGAACTGCCGCAGCGCTAAACGGTCGGCGACTGTGACGCTGACCCCGGTGAGTTCCCGGGCGCGCGGGTGCTGCAGGGCCCGGATTGCCCGGTGCGGGACCGTGCGCATCCACCAGTCGGTGGGAGCGAAAATCTGCCGGCGGTACGGTTCGAAGTGCGGCCCGGCGAAAAGCTGTGTCTGACAGTAGTTCTCGAAATAATCGAGGAACTCCGGCCAGGTCGGCGGCATCGACCGGGCTGATATGCCGTACCGGCGGTACCAAGCGCAGCACTCCTGGTAGAGCTGCTCGTGTTCGCTCCCGTCCAGTGGCCGGATGAAGGTGTTGACCATGAAGAACAGGGACTCGACGTATGCGGCATGCTGAAAGTGAAAGGTTTCGGGGCTGAGCGCATGGTACTTCTGGCCGAAACCATCCACGCCCTTGACGTGTTCGTGGGAGAACCGGATCTGAGGGCTCATGTCGACATCGGTGTAGACATAGTTGACCGCCTGGGTGACGGTCCGCTTCTTATGCAGCCAGATCCGATCGCGCATCAGCGCATGCTCGGTGATGCCGGCGGCGATGCCCGGATGCAGCATCAGCAGACACACCGCCCTGGGCAACACGAACAGAAAACGCCGGTCGGCCAGCACATGCCACAGCATGCTGTTGCGGTCCAGGTCCTGCACCACGGGTGACGACATGATCACATCGGTGCCTTGCGTCGACGGAACCGGTAGCGTGCGTCGGATTCTCGGGCTGATCGCTGCTCGGCATCGGACCGCTCGACTCCGGTGGCCGGCCAAAAATCCGGTGCCCGGGTCAGATCCTGTTCGTGACAGGTCGACATTTCAGCGATCCTAGCGAAGCCGTCGCCCGGGGCCGGCGAGGTACTGCGGTGGCGGTGGGACCCCTGACCGGGCCTGCGGTTGTCGGGGCAGGAGCGCGGCCGGACGAGGCGATTTGGCGCCTTGGTCATGTGTTCGGTAACCTCGTAGCTACCGACGCGGGGTGGAGCAGCTCGGTAGCTCGCTGGGCTCATAACCCAGAGGTCGCAGGTTCGAATCCTGTCCCCGCTACTAGTGGCCACGGCCCCCGGAGATTCCTCCGGGGGCCGTTGTCGTCTCCGCTGAAATGCCTGCGCCATCACCAGCGAATATCGTGGACAGACTCGGTGCAATGTCGACGTGTCTGCGGGGTGAGGATCTTCGATGCCGGACGAACCGCCCCGACCGGATAAGCCCGTGCCCGGTGTCGAAACGGGCGCGTCCGCGGCATTGCCTCGCCAATTGGGTGTCTTCGATGCGGTGACGATCGGACTGGGGTCCATGGTCGGCGCCGGGATCTTTGTGGCCCTGGCTCCGGCGGCGCGAGCGGCCGGCGGGGCGCTGCTGGCGGGGTTGGCGATCGCGGCGGTCATCGCATACTGCAATGCGACCTCCTCGGCACGCTTGGCGGCGGCGTATCCGACCTCGGGTGGCACGTACGTGTACGGGCGTGAGCGCCTCGGGCCCTTGTGGGGATACCTGGCCGGGTGGGGGTTCGTGGTCGGCAAGACCGCGTCGTGTGCGGCGATGGCGTTGACGGTCGGCTTCTACGCCTGGCCGGAGCATCCGCACGCCGTCGCGGTGGCCGCCGTGGCCGCCTTGACCGCGGTGAACCTGGTGGGCGTGCAGAAGTCGGCGTGGCTGGCGCGGGTGATCGTGGCGATCGTGCTGGCGGTGCTGGCCGCGGTGATCATTACCGGCCTCGGCGCCCACAGCGTTCCAGCGGCGGAGGCCGGCGGGTCCTCGCCGTCGGCGGGCGGAGTGCTCCAGGCGGCGGGGCTGCTGTTCTTCGCCTTCGCCGGCTACGCACGTATCGCCACATTGGGTGAAGAGGTGCGTGACCCATCGCGCACCATTCCCAAGGCGATCCCGATCGCTCTGGGTATCACGCTGGCGGTCTATGTGCTGGTAGCGGTCGCGGCATTGAATATGCTTGGCGCGCAGGGTCTTGCCGAATCTGCTGCGCCGCTGGCGCAGATCGCCACTGAGGCCGGTGCGCATTGGTTGACCCCGGTGGTACGGATCGGGGCGGTGGTCGCGGCCTTGGGGTCGTTGCTGGCGCTGATCTTGGGGGTGTCGCGCACGACGCTGGCAATGGCCCGCGACCGGTATCTGCCACCGGTGCTGGCCGCGGTGCATCCGCGGTTCGGGGTGCCCCATCGCGCCGAGCTGGGCGTGGGTGTCGTGGTCGCGATCCTGGCTGCCACCACCGATATCCGTGCCGCTATCGGATTCTCGTCGTTCGCCGTCCTGGTCTACTACGCGGTGGCGAACGCTTCGGCCTGGACGTTGTCGGCCCAAGAAGGCCGTCCACCGCGGCTGATCCCGATCGTCGGGCTGGCCGGGTGCGTGATCGTGGCGTTCGCACTGCCGCTTTCCTCGATCCTGGCCGGGATCGCGGTGTTCGCCGTCGGAATCGCCGCCTACGGTGCGCGGCGGTTCGGCGCGGCGAGAAAGAGCCCCTAGGCGGGTGGGTGATCGCTCCGGTTCACAGCACCCACGGCGCAATCAAGGTCATAGTCCCCAGCACCGCCACGCCGATCACGAAAGCCACGACCGTAAAGCCCATCACTTGGCGCACATTGAGTTTGGCGATGGCCAGTAGCGGCAGCAGCCAAAACGGCTGGATCATGTTCGCCACGCCCTCACCGACGGCGACGGCCATGGAGATCAACCCGAGATAGGCGGGTGAGTGCTGGCCGATCGCCAGTGCCGAGTCGACGGCGATCGGGCCCTGCACCGCCCAATGACCCCCTCCGGATGGCACGAACAGGCTGATGATCACCGAGCCGATGAACGTCAAAAAGGGCAGCGTGTACTGCGTCGCGCCGTTCACCAGCGTCTCGGCCAGCAGTGTCTGCAGCGGCTTGGAGTCCTCGGCGCCCTGATACGCCAGCAGGCCGACCAGGCCGCCGTAGAGCGGGTACTGCAGCAACAGTGGGCCGGACACCTTCGCGGCGCCGGTGAATGCCCGGATGAAGCGGATCGGTGTGCGGTGCAACAGCGCACTGGTGATGGTGAACAGCATGATCATCGAGGAGATGTTCAGTCCCATACCACTCATCACGAAATACCCGATACCCGCGGCGAACACGAGCACGTTGAGAATCCATTGGTCTTCCAGCCATTCGGCGAACGTGCTGCCGCGTGCCGGCTCGACAGGCTGTTCTTCGTCTTCGAACACGGCGGGATCCGGCGCCAGGGCGATGGATGGCTCCATCCGCCACACCGCGAGCGCGAGCGCCGCCAGCACGATGATCGCCGCCAGCCAGCTGTAGGGCTGGAAAATGGTCTGGCTCAACGGCACGGTGAATCCGGCAATCTTGTGGATCACGTTGATGGGGCTGGCGGCATCGGTGTTCGCCAGCGCGATCGACGATGAGAGCCCCTGTGTCCAGACGATGAAGCCCATGAACGCCGCGGCGATCAGGTAGCCGAAATGCGAGTCGGGGAATCGGCGTGCGACCTGCCGGGCGACCAGCGCACCGGCCACCAGCCCGAGGCCCCAGTTCACCAGGGACAGAACGACGCTGACAGAAAAACACAGCAGCGCCCCTTGCACCTGGGTTCGTGGTGTTCCCGCGACGCGGACGATCACCCGCTTGAGCACCGGGGCCTCGGCCAGCGTGTAGCCCGTGACAAGGATCAGCACCATCTGGAAGGCGAACGTGAAGATGTTCTCGGGCCCCCACACCCCGCTGTACCAGGCGGTCACCATGTCCGAAGCCGATGCTCCGCGCACCAGCACAGCGACCATGCCGGCGACGATGATCGTGAGGATCACCGCGAACAGATAGGGATCGGGCATCAGACGTTCGACGTAGCGGACGCTCAGCCCGGTGAGCGACTGGATGACACTCCGACGTTTGACCTGGTGCGCCGAGCGCGTCGTCATGGCGTTGCTCCTTCCGTCGAACCGCCCGCGCGGCGGCCAGTCGAGCAGGCGCTCATCCTGTCATCGCCTCAGCACACGGCGGCGTGCAGGGCGGCGCCGGTCACTCCCGCGGAGTCACCGGTGTCTGCGCCAGCGCGTCGGCGATATCGTCCAGCGCACGTCCGGCATCGTCGAACGGCCAGCGGATGAACTCGTGGATCATGCCCTCGTAGCGATTGACGGTGGTGGGGACCCCGGCCTCGCGCAGTCGTGCACCGTACTGCTCGCCCTCGTCGCGCAGCGCGTCGAACTCGGCGGTGACGATGAAGGCCGGTGGGAGGCCTTGCAGATCGGGGGCCAGCAGCGGCGAGACGTGCGGATCGAGCTTCTGGTGCTCGCCGGTGAGGTAGTGGTCCATGAACCAGTGCTGGGTTGCGCGGCTGATGTTGCCGTACTTGCCCGCGAACTCCCGGATCGAGACGTTGGAGCGCCGGAAATCCAAGTCGGGGTAGATCAGTACCTGGTGTGTGATCGCCGGACCGCCGGCGTCGCGTGCCATCAGGGCGACCACGGCGGCCAGGTTTCCGCCGGCGCTGTCCCCGGCGACGGCGATGTCGGCGCCGTCGCCCCCGAGCTCGGCGGCGTTGTCGGACACCCACGTCGTCGCGGCGAAGGCCGCGTTGATCGCGGCCGGATACTTGTGCTCGGGGGCCAGCGGATAGTCGACGGAGACGACGACCCGCCCGCAACGGTTGGCCAGCGCCCGGGCCAGCTCGTCGTGGGTGTCGAGGTCGCCGAGCACGAATCCGCCGCCGTGGAAGAACACCACCACCGGGCGCGTCTGGTCCGGCTGCGGGTGATAGATCCGGATCGGCAGGTCGCCGGCCGGCGTGGCGATGACGCGATCACGAACGCTGGCGACGGCTTGGCCCTCGCCCAGGGCATGCGTCATCAGGCGCATGCCCTGCCGGACCTGTTCGGGGGCGAAGGCGTGCAGGTCGGCGAAGTTGCTGTCGGCCAGTCGCTCCAGGTGTGCGCGGGCCTGGGGGTGTAGCGGCATGATCTCGGTTTCCTTTCCTTGCGGGTGGTTCAGCGCTAGTGTCTGACTTGAACCGCACTTCAAGTCAAGGAGAGGCCGATGCTGGACATCGCCGAGGTGGCCGCACGATCCGGCCTGGCGTCATCGGCACTGAGGTTCTATGAGCGGCGCGGGCTGATCAGCTCGGGCGAGCGCAACGGCCTTCGCCGCACCTACGAACCCGAGGTGCTTGACCGGCTCGCGCTGATCGGCTGCGCCAAAGCGGCCGGGTTCACCCTCGCCCAGATCGAGCGGTTTCTACGGGCCACGCCCAGTGACACCGAATTGCGGGCGCGAATGGCCGAGAAGGCCCGCCAACTCGATACCGAAATCGCGCGCCTGGTCCGGATGCGCGACAGCCTCACCCACGCGGTGACGTGTACTCACACCCCGCTGGTCGAGTGCCCAGAGTTCAAGGCACGCATCAACGATGCCGACACCTAGCTCGATGCCGCGCTGAGTTCATCGGCGTCGACACGACCGGTTGAGGCCGAAATCGGCCGGGGACGTGGCAATCTCACTGCGGCCGCCGCCAAGCTGCCCTAGTCCCGCATCCGCAGCACGACCTTGCCGGCCGCGGTGCGGTCCTCCAGCGCCGCCAGCGCATCGGCGGCCTGCTCCAAAGCGAACACCTGCGGTTGGGGCGCGGCCACCGCCCCGGAGGCCAACATCGGCTCCAACGCCGACCACTGCCGCTCCAGCTCGCCCGGATGCGACATCACCCACGCGCCCCAACCGACCCCGACCACGTCGATGTTGTTGAGCAGCAGCCGGTTTACCTTCACCATCGGGATCTCACCGCCGGTGAACCCCACCACCAGCAGCTTCCCGCCGGGGGCCAGCGAGCGCAGGGAGTCGGTGAACCGGTCACCGCCGACCGGATCGAGCACCAGATCCACACCTTTGCCGCCGGTCAGTTCGGCGACCGCTTCGCGGAACCCGTCGGCCGGCACCGTGTCGGTGGCACCGGCGGCCATGGCGACCTCGGCTTTGGCGGGGCTGGAGACCACGGCGATCACCCGGGAGGCGCCCAGCGGGCCGGCCAGTCGCAGCGTGGAGGTGCCGATGCCGCCGGCGGCGCCGTGCACCAGCACCGTGGCGCCCGCCGACAGCTTGCCCCGCGTGGTCAGCGCGAACAGCACGGTGAGGTCGTTGAACAGCAGCCCCGCCCCGGCCTCGAACGACACCGTGTCCGGCAGCTTGAACACCTGCTCGGCGGGCAGCGCGATCACCTGTGCCATCGCGCCGTTGAGCATGGTCAGTGCCGCCACCCGGTCGCCGGCGCGGACATGGGCGCCGGGTGGGGCGCTGCGCACCACGCCGGCGGCCTCCCCGCCGGGAACGAACGGCAGTTCGGGCTTGTACTGGTAGAGCCCGCGGGACTGCAGCACATCGGGGAAGGCCACGCCGGCGGCGTGGACGTCGATGACGACGGCGCCGTCGTCGGCGGGTTCCTCGAGGTCGACCACCCGGGCAGCTGCCGGTCCGTCGAGCTGGGATATCTGTACCGCGCGCATGGGCGACCCCTTCGTCAGCTGGAGAGCAGTGGCTAACGAGAAACCTAGACCACCGGGCGTACACTCACGATGCGGCAGTGTGGCCGCATCTTCTATGAGGTGGCCATGAGTTCTCCTAGGTCCCGCCGGCAGCTTCGTGCCGGCACGATCCCGGCGGCGTTGCCGTCCGGCCGCACCGTCGCGGTCCGCGCAGCCGACGGAACCCGCCTGCACGCCGAGGTCTTCGGTCCACCCGACGGTTACCCGATCGTGCTGGCACACGGGATCACCTGCGCCATCCGGGTCTGGGGCCACCAGATCGCCGACCTGACCCGCGACTATCGGGTGATCGCCTACGACCACCGTGGTCACGGGCGCAGCGAGGTGCCCAAGCGCGGCGGTTACAGCCTGACCCACCTGGCCTCCGATCTCGATTCGGTGCTGGAAGCCACCCTGGAGCCGGGGGAGCGCGCGGTGATCGCCGGGCATTCGATGGGCGGTATCGCCATCAGCGCCTGGTCGGATCGCTACCGGCACCGGGTCGCTCAGCGCGCCGACGGGGTCGCGTTGATCAACACCACCACCGGTGACCTGCTTGCGCACGTCGACCTGTTCCGGGTTCCGCCGCCGCTGCAGCAGGTGCGGGTGCAGACGGCGCGCCGCGTGCTGCTGACGTTCGGCAATACCCCGATCGTCGGGCCGGCGAACTTGGCGGTGCGGCGGTTCGTGCACATGCTCGCGGTCGGCGGCGAGGCCGATGCCTCTGTCGCATCGCTGATCTGCGACCTTTTCGCCAAGACCCCGGCGGCCAGCCGAGGGCACTGGGTGCGGGTGCTGGTCGATTCTCTCGGCCCGTCGCACATCAGCCTGGAGGGTCTGACGGTACCGACCCTGGTCATCGGCAGCACCCGTGACCGGCTGCTGCCGATCGTCGCGTCGCACCGGATCGCCTCGACCGCACCGAATCTCGTTAGGTTCGTCGAACTCAGCGGAGGCCACTGCTCGATCCTCGAACACCCCGAAGCGGTCAATCGCGAACTGCGTGACCTGGTCGAGCTGGCCACCGGATCCGGACGCACTCTGGCGGCCGATAGCGGAATCATCTCCTAACGGCATTGAAAGTCCTCACCGCGCTGAGCGGACTGACCGGCGTCGCCGACCAGGCGCGCGAGCTGCGCGACGCCGGCGTGCACGGGGTGTTCACTTTCGAGGGCCCGCACGACGTGTTCGCGCCGCTGACGCTGGCGGCCGGCGTGGGCGGGCTGGATCTGATGACCAACGTCGCGATCGCGTTCCCGCGCAACCCGATCCATCTGGCGCACCAGGCCAACGACCATCAGTTGCTCAGCGGTGGGCGGTTCGTGCTGGGGTTGGGCACTCAGGTGCGCACCCAGATCGAGAAGCGGTTCGGCGCCGCGTTCGACCAGCCGGTAGCCCGCATGGTCGAACTGATCGCAGCGCTGCGGGCGATCTTCGATTCCTGGAACACCGGTGCGCGCTTGGACTTTCGCGGTGACTACTACCGGCACACCCTGATGACCCCGACGTTCAGCCCGGGGCCGAACCCACACGGCGCCCCGCCGATCTACGTCGGGGCGTTGGGGCCCCGGTTGACCCGGGCGGCCGCCGAGCACGCCGACGGACTGCTGGTGATGCCGTTCTCCACCAAGCGATTCCTGCACCAGCGAACGATGGCTGCGGTGCGTGCCGGGCTGCAACGGGCCGACCGGAGCGCAGCGGAGTTCGCCGTGGTGCCGGAGGTCATCGTGGCCACCGGTGCCACCGACGCCGAGCGGGAGGCCGCCGAAGCCGCCACCCGGAGGCTGCTCGGCTTCTATGCGTCGACGCCCGCCTATGCGCCGGTCCTGGCCGAACACGGCTGGCAGGAGTTGCAGCCCGAACTCAACGCGTTGTCCAAACAGGGCCGCTGGTCGGAGATGGGAGCGCGGATCGACGACGAGGTGCTGCACACCATCGCCGCCTGCGGCACACCGGCGCAGGTGGCCGCACACATCCGTGACCGGGTCGAGGGAATCTCCGACACCGTCTGCATCTACCAGGCGGCGCCCATCGCGCCGGCGTTGATCGGCGAGATCGTCACCGAACTGCGCTGACGGGCGCGGCCCCGCCCGCTGCTGCGGGCGATCGGTCAGGGGGCCATGGTGACCCAGTCGGGGAATCCCGTCGGGGTGTGCCGACCCAGCACCCCGTGCTCGTAGAGTCCCCAGCCCTCCATCGGGGCGGCATCGCCGTCGTGGCACACCGCACGCCCCACGTGGTCGATCATCCCGAAGCTGGTGCGTGCGATGACGCCCGGATCGGTCATGTCGTAGGTCAGCCGCTCGGTGAACTTCTCGCCCTTCCACTGCCCGTGCAGCCAGTCGGTGTCGCCGCCGTACCCGCCGCCGACGTGAATCGGCACCGGCAGTTTGGATTCCACCTCGAAGACCACCGGGGTGCCGTCCGGCCGGGTCGCCTCGATGGTGGCGCCGGTGGCGATCCGGGTACCGGAGCGGTAGCGGGTGGAGATCCGCGGCCAGCCCAGCTGTTCGACGCGCCCGTCGCGCCAGATCCGGGTGCAGTCGTTGAGCGACCGGAACCCGTCGGGTTCCTCCTGGATGATCATCACCACCGCGAAGTCGTCGAACGCCATCGGCACATACAGCCACCACATGCCGTCGAACGGCGGGTCGGCGGGCCGGCCGGCCGGTTCACGTTCGCCGACCGGGCGGATGCCCCAGGAGCGGTCACGTGATCCGATCCAGACCGACGGGTCGACGGGGATCTCCTCGCCGTCGATGACGATCTGACCGCTCCACGAGCCGAGTTGGGCGAACCGCTGCGCGTCCAGGGTGACCCGGTTGCCCGACCGCAGGATGTGCGGCTGTTCCTGCACCACGTCGAACAGGCCCTGCCAGCGCAGGTCGACCGCGATGCCTTCGGTGTCCTCCAGGACCACTCGCAGCGAACGTAGCGGGTCGGTGACCTCGATGCGGTAGCCCCCCACGTGCTGGTTGAGCCGGTCGGAGTCGATGGCATCCGACAGATGCACCGCGGTCTGGGTGTCGCCGCGCCGCACCAGAACGAAGGCGTCTTTCACGCCGAGGTTGGGGTAGTAGCCGCAACCGGTGATCAAGAAGATGTCCCCGGAACGGTCATGGGCGTTCAGGTAGCACCGGTCGTAGAAATTGCGGTCCGAGGAGCCCGGCCAGGCGATCGGTTGCGGCAGTTGGTGAACCGGGTATTCGTCGAGTGGTCCCAGCATCAGTTCTGTTCTCCGATCAGCTTTTTCAGCAACCCTGCGTGGTAGAAGAGGGACTCGGGGTCATCCGGCTTCGTCATCTCCCCGAAATGCACCCGGCGGGCCCCGGTGCGCATGAACACGATCGCCCACATCAGGCCCGCATAGACGTAGAACCAGTGCAGGTCCCCGAGTTGGGCACCGGCGAGCTCCTGGTAGCGGGCTCGGACGTCGTCTTCGCTCAGCACCTGCGGTAACCCGGGCAAGCCGGCCAGCCCGGCGAGTTCTTCGAACACCAGGTGCGCGAAGATCACCCAGGACACGTCCAGTTCGCGCGGTCCCAGCGCCACCATCTCCCAGTCCAGCACGGCGACCGGACGGAAGTCGCGGTAAAGCACGTTGCCGATCCGGGAGTCGCCCCAGCACAGCACCGTCTCCCCGGCGGCCGCGTCGGCCGGCCAGTTGGCCTCCAGCCAGGCGATGGTGCGGTCCAGCAGCGGCGAACGGCCGATGTCGGGCACCGCGAACTCATACCAGTCCCGGATATGGGCGAAGTGCCGGTGCAGTGCGGACTCGCCGTTGCGGCCCTCGTCGAGGAAGTCGAACGTCGTTGCCGCGTCCGGGATCGCGTGCAGCTTTGCCAGTACCTCGATGGTGGAGTCCTGCAGGGTCTTCTGCTGCTCGGCGGTGGCGTCGGCGAACCAGTTGCCGCCGAATGTGTACGGCATGACGTCGGGGGGCACCTGGCCGTCGACGCGGTCCATCAAGAAGAACGGCCGGCCCAGGACCTCGCCGGTGGGTTCGATCCAGCGGACCTTCGGCACCGGGACGTCGGTGAGTTCGCCGACTCGCCGCATCACCTCGAACTGGTGGTCCAACCGGTAGGCCGGAAAGACCGGGACGTCCTCGTCGGAAGGGGCCACCCGCATCACCCACCGCTGCTCGACCGGGGCGCCGTCGGCGAGCCAGCGGCCGGTGAGCATGATCGTCTCTGACGACATGCCGTTGGTGTCGACGCCGCTTTCCACGGTGATCTCCGGCGTGGCCCCGCCGGGCAACTGGGTGGCAAGCCAGCGAGATATTACCGTGGGCAGCGTGGTGACATCGCGGCTGGAACGTTGCATCCGGCCGACATCCCTTTCCACAGTCGGTTGGTCGACCACGGTTGCATCCTCCGTCACACTAATTACGATACGACAGGTAGCGTTATGAAAGCAGAACCTTCACCGGTTGACAAGGGATCCGGCGCCGGGCGGCCCCGTGATCCCCGTATCGACGCTGCCATATTGAAGGCCGCTGCGGAACTGGTTGTCGAGGTCGGGTACTCGAATCTGAGCCTGGCGGCCGTCGCGGAGCGGGCCGGCACGACCAAGACCGCGCTGTACCGCCGGTGGCCCAGCAAGGCCGAACTGGTCCACGAGGCCGCGTTCTCGGTGCCGCCGAGCGCGGTGACCGCACCGCCGGGCGATGTGGCCGGCGACCTGCGGGCCATGACGGCCGGTGCGCGCGATGCGTTCACCAGCCCGGTGGTGCGCGCCGCCCTGCCCGGGCTGATCGCCGACATGGCCGGCAACGCCGAGCTGACCGCCCGCATCCTCGAACGATTCGAGGGCCTGTTCGAGGTGATGCGCCACTGGGTGGCCGATTCGGTGAGCCGCGGCGTCGCGCGAGCAGACGTGGACCCCGACCGACTGGTCGAATTGATCGGCGGCGCAACGCTGCTGGGAATGATGCTGCGCCCCGACGACGACCTCGGCGGCGACTGGGTCCAACGAACCGCCGACATCATCGCTCACGGCGTGATGGCCTAGCGCGATGACCGCACCGACCGAACCGCAGCCCTTTCCGGCCGACTGGGATTCGTTGCTGGTGCTGGTTCCGCACCCCGACGATCCCGAATACGGCACCGCCGCCGCGGTCGCCAAATGGACCGCCGCCGGCAAAACCGTCCGCTACGCCCTGGCCTGTCGCGGCGAAGCGGGCATTGAGGGTATGGCCCCGCAGCAGGCCGGGCCGCTGCGGGAGGACGAGCAGCGGCGGGCGGCGGCGATCGTCGGGGTTTCCCACGTCGACTTCTGGGACTTCCCGGACAGCAACATCCGTAACACGCCGGCATTGCGGGACAAGATCGCCGCGGTGATCGCCGAACTCCGCCCCGATGTCGTGGTGGCGATTTACGGTGGCGCGGAGTTCGCTTCGGGCGCCCCCAATCAACGCGACCACATCGAGTTCGCCGCCGCGGTCACCGGCGCCTGGGACAGCCTGACCGACCCGCCGCGCTGGCTGTTCCAGAACGGACCGGCGCCCACCCACGTCGAGACCGTCGACGGCTACCTCGACACCGCGGTGGATTCGCTGGCCGCGCACGAGGTCTACCTATCGGTGCTGGATCCGCAGACCCCGGTTCGCGAGCAGGCCCGAGCGGTGATCGACATGACCTGCGCGGAACTGTCGGGCCGGCGGGTGGCCGGTTTCATCCTGGAAAGGACCACGGACCGATGACCCAGCCCAGACTGCGAATCGGGGTGCTCGGTGCCGCCCGGATCACCCCGGTGTCGCTGCTCAAGCCCGCTGCCGACAACCCCGAGGTGGTGGTCAGCGCGGTCGCGGCGCGCGACGCCGGTCGGGCCCGGGCCTTTGCCGCCAAGCACGGCATCGGCCGGGTGCACGACGGCTACGACGAGCTGATCGCCGACCCCGATGTCGACGCCGTCTACAACCCGCTGCCCAACAACCTGCACGGACGGTGGACACGCGCGGCGTTGGCCGCCGGCAAGCATGTGCTCTGCGAAAAACCGTTCACCGCCAACGCCGATGAGGCCCGCCAGATCGCCGAGGTGGCCGCGAAAACCGACCGGGTGGTGATGGAGGCGTTCCACTACCGGTATCACCCGATGACATTGCGCATCGAGGAGATCATCGCCTCGGGGGAGTTGGGGACGCTGCGGCGGGTGGACGCCGCCTTGAGCTTCCCGTTGCCCCGGTTCTCCGATATCCGCTACGACTTCACGCTGGCCGGCGGCGCGTTGATGGACGCCGGCTGTTATGCGGTGCACATGGCTCGTACTTTCGGCGGCGCGACGCCGGAAGTCGCTTCCGCGCAGGCGAAACTGCGTGATCCGCAGATCGACCGGGCCATGACCGCGCAGCTGCGGTTCCCGGCCGGACACACCGGGTCGATCCGCTGTTCGTTGTGGTCGTCGAACCTGCTGCAAGTCAGTGCCCGGGTGACCGGTGATCGTGGCGAACTGCGGGCGCTCAATCCGCTGATGCCCCAGTACCCCCACCGGCTCCGGGTCCATTCGCAGCGGGGCAGGCGCGTCGAGCGCTTCACCCACCGCGCCTCCTACGCCTACCAGCTCGACGCGTTCGCCGACGCCGTGCTGCGCGGCGCGCCGGTGCGGACCACGCCGCAGGACGCGATCGAGAACATGGCGGTCATCGACGCGATCTACCAGGCCGCCGGCCTACCGATTCGCCGGCCGAGCTGAGCCCTAAGTCAGGCGTCGTGGCCGGGCTCGATGTCGCCGACGTCGGAGAACGCCAGCAGCCGCCCGGCCGGGCGGGAGGCATGCCCGGCGACGGGCTCCAGCAGGTAGCCCAGGTGGTCGCCGAGTTCGATACGGCTCAGCGTCTTGCCGACGAACCAGGCCGCGGCGTCGTCGAGGATCGGCATACCCGCGGGGCCGGTGTGCCAGCTGCAGTGCTGGAACTTGTCGGTGTCGTCGCCGGTCTGGCCGCCGAACAGCCGGGCGAGCTCAAGGCTGCGGCGTTCCAGCACATGAACGGCCAGGTGCTGCGAGCGGGCGGCCACCCCGAAGGTGTGGTTGCGTCGGGATATCCCGACCAGAAACCTCAGCGGCGCCAGGCTGGTTTGGGTGGCGAACCCGACCAGGCAGCCCGAGCGATGCCCGTCGGCCGCGGTCGTTACCACGAACATGCTGTAGTCCAGCATCGCGGCCAGACGCTCGAATGATTGGTCGTCCATCAGTCCATGATGACCGGCGTCCGGCGGCTACCGGGCGAATACCGTCGCGGCATCCACCAGATCCAGCAGCGGCTGCGGGAACACCCCCAGCACGATGGTGACCGCGGCGCACAGCGCGATCGCGGCCTTGCTCCACACGCGGGGTAGCACGAGTTGAGGCGGGTCGTCGGGGGAGTCGGTGAAGAACATCAGCACGATCACCCGGACGTAGAAGTAGGCGGCGACGCCGCTGGCGATCACGCCGATCACCACCAGCGGGACGGCGCCGCCTTCGGCGGCCGCCTTGAACACCGCGAACTTGCTGACGAAGCCGCTGGTCAACGGGATACCCGCGAACGCCAGCAGGAACATCGAAAACAGCAGGCCCACAACGGGATAGCGCTGTCCCAGCCCGGCCCACCGGGACATGTCGAGTTCTTCTTCGCCGCCCGAGCCGCGGATCAGGTTCACCACCGCGAAGGCGCCCACGGTGGAGAAGCTGTAGGCGAAAAGGTAGAACAGCGTCGAGGAGACGCCCGCCGGGATCGCGGACAGTACGCCGGTCAGCACGAAACCCACATGGGCGATCGAGGAGTAGGCCAGCATCCGCTTGATGTCGGTCTGGGTGATCGCCGCGATGGTGGCCACCACCATGGTCAGCACCGAGATCAGCCACAGCAGCGGACGCCACTGCGCCTCCAGGGCCGGCAGCGCGACATAGACGATCCGCAGCATCGCCCCGAAGGCGGCGACCTTGGTCGCGGCCGCCATGAAACCGGTGATCGGTGTCGGCGCACCGACGTAGACGTCGGGAACCCAGGAGTGGAACGGCACGGCGCCGACTTTGAAGAACAGCCCCACCAACAGCAGGCCGGCGCCGATCAGCGCCAGCGGGTCACTGCTGTGGGCGAACAACTGCTCGCCGATCTCGGGCAGTGCCAGAGTGGCCGTGGCGCCATAGAGCAGGGCGGCGCCGAACAGGAACAGCGCCGAGGAGAACGCGCCCAGCAGAAAGTATTTCAGCGCCGCTTCCTGCGACAGCAGGCGACGGTAGCGTGCCAGCCCGCACAGCAGATACAGCGGCAGGGAGAGCACTTCCAGCGCCACGAACATGGTGACCAGGTCGTTGGCGGCGGGGAACACCATCATGCCGCCGATGGCCAGCACGGTCAGCGGGAACACCTCGGTCTGGGTCACTCCGGCGCGGGCGGCCTCGAGTTCGGTGATGCTGCCCGGGACCGCGGATGCCTGCGGAGTGAACGAATCCAGGCCCGCCCGGCCGCGGGTGCCCGGCGGCGCGGTCGGGGCGGTGGCGGCGCCCGGGCCCTCGGCGGCGCCGACGTTGCGTTCGGCGATGAAGACGACGGCCATGATCCCGACCAGCAGCACGGTGCCCTGCAGCACCAGCACCGGCCGGTCGACCGCCACCGCGCCCAGCACCGCGAGGCGCCCGGCGGCCGGCAGCTCGCGGCCCACGGCGACGACGGCGACGAACGCGGCGGCCAATCCGCCGATGGCGAGCAGAACCTGCATCAGGTAGCGCGCCCGCCGGGCCACGAACGCCTCGAAGAGCACGCCGGTGACCGCGGTGCCGAAGACGATCAGCAGCGGCAGCAGGAGGTCGTATTCGACGTGGGGTGTTGGCATGCCCGACATGGTCAGTGCGCCCCCTCAGCGGTCAGCGGTGCCGGGTCGGTCTCACCGATCGTGGTCAAGGTGTGCTCGACGCCCGGGTTGATGATGTCCAGCACCGGTTTCGGGTAGAAACCCAGGAACAGCAGCAGCGCGATCAACGGTGCGACGACCACGAGTTCCCGCGGCACCAGATCGCGGATGCGTTCGTTGCCCGCGGTGACCGGGCCGGTCATCACCCGCTGGTAGAGCCACAACATGTAGATCGAGGACAGCACCAGTGCGGTCGAGCCGACCGTCGCAGCCAGCCAGTACCGGTTGAACGTGCCCACCAACACCAGGAACTCGCTGATGAACGGCGCCAGTCCGGGCAGCGACAGGGTGGCCATCGCCGCCACCATGAAGGTGCCGGCCATGACCGGGGCCACCTTCTGCACGCCGCCGTAGTCGGCGATCGCCCGGGTGCCGCCCCGCCGGGCGATCAGGAACCCGGCGATCAGGAACAGCGCCGCGGTGGACAGCCCGTGGTTGAGCATGTACAGCGTCGAACCGCTCTGGCCCTGGGTGGTCATCACGAAGATCCCCAGGATGATGAAGCCGAAGTGCGAGATCGACGTGTAGGCGATCAACCGCATCATGTCGCGCTGGCCGATCGCCACCATCGCGCCGTAGACCACCCCGATGACCGCCAGCACGATGATGGCCGGGCGGAAATACGTCGAAGCGTCCGGGAACAGCTGCAGGCAGTAGCGCAGCATGCCGAAGGTCCCCACCTTGTCCATGACCGCCATCATCAGCACCGCGGTGGCCGGGGTGGATTCCACGGCGGCGTCGGGCAGCCACCGGTGCAGCGGCCACAGCGGAGCCTTGACGGCGAACGCGAACATGAAACCGGCGAACAGCAGCTTGAGCACACCGGGATCCACGGTGGTGGTTGCCGAGGAGAACAGCGAGACCAGTTCGCGGAAGTCGAAGGTGCCGCCCGAGGAGCCCTCCCGGGCACTCACCACGTAGACCCCGATCACCGCGGCCAGCATGATCAGGCCGCCGAACAGGTTGTACAGCAAAAACTTCAGCGCCGCTTGGGAGCGTTTGGCGCCGGTGCCGAAACCGCCGATCATGAAGTACATCGGGATCAGCATCGCCTCGAAGAACACGTAGAACAGCAGCACGTCCAGCGAGACCAGCGAGATCAGCACCATCGCCTCGACGGTCAGCGTCAGCGCGGCGAAGGCGTGCGGGCCGCGGGTGCGGTCACCACCGTCGTTCCAGCCGGCCAGCATCAGCAGCGGCACCAGTCCGGTGGTCAACAGTGCCAGTACCACCGCGATACCGTCCACGCCGAGCGTGTAGTTCGCCCCGAACGCCGGTATCCAGGAATGGTTTTCGACGAACTGGTAGGGCGCGGCGACCGGGGTGGTGTCGAAGCCGGCGGTCACCACGATCGCCACCGCCAACGGCGCCAGGCTCACCAGCAGCCCGGTCCACTTCGCCAGCCGGGCGGTCCCGGCGGGCAGCACGATGACCAGGCCGGCGCCGGCCAACGGCACCAGCCACAGCAGGCTCAGCCAGGGCACGTTCGTGTTCACAGTTGCACCGCCAGGACTACCGCGACGACCAGCACCGTGCCGGCCAGCATGGTCAGCGCGTAGGAGCGCACGAAGCCGGTCTGCAGGCGGCGCACCAGGATCGACGCGATCGCGACCAGTCCGGCTCCGGCGTTGACCGAACCGTCCACCGCCCGGTCATCGACGTCGACCAGGGCTTGCGCCAGTCGGTTACCGGGACGCATGAACACCTCCTCGTTGAAGGCATCGCCGTAGAGATACTGGCGGGCCGCCACCGTCAGGGGCGACACATCGGTGGGGGCCGTGACCGGTATCGGTCTCCGGCCATACATGCGGTAGGCCAGTGCGACACCGAGCAGGACGATGCCCAGGGTGACCGCGCCGGTGAGCCAGGCCGGGATGGCGTGCGCCGTCTCATGGCCCCCCGGATGCTCCAGGGCCACCGGGGTCACCACCGGCTCCAGCCAGTGCTCCAGCCGCCCGCCGATGGTCAGCGCCGCGCCGGATACCACCGCGCCGACCGCCAGCACGATCATCGGCCAGGTCATCACCCGCGGGGACTCGTGCGGATGCTGCAGTGCCCGCTCGGCACTGACCTCGCTCTCGTCGGCGGCCCAGCGGCGCTCGCCGCCGAACGTCATCAGCATCACCCGGGTCATGTAGAAGGCGGTGATCCCCGCGCCCAGGATGGTGACCGCGCCCAGGATCCAGCCTCGCGTTCCGCCGCTGGCCAGCGCGGCTTCGATGATGGCGTCCTTGGACCAGTAGCCGGCGAACGGCGGCACCCCGATGATCGCCAGGTAACACAGCCCGAACGTCACGAACGTCACCGGCATGAAGGCGCGCAGCGCGCCGTAGCGGCGCATGTCCTGCTCGTCGTTCATCCCGTGCATCACCGAACCGGAGCCCAGGAACAGTCCGGCCTTGAAGAAGCCGTGGGTGAGCAGGTGCAGGATCGCGACGGCGTAGCCGGCCGGGCCGAGTCCGGCGGCCAGCACCATGTAGCCGATCTGGCTGACGGTGGAGGCGGCCAGCGCCCGTTTGATGTCGTCCTTGGCGCAGCCGATGATCGCACCGAAGAGCAGCGTGAGCGCCCCGACCACCACGACCGCCAGGCGGGCGTCGGCAGACAGGTCATACACCGGCCCGGAGCGCACGATCAGGTACACCCCGGCGGTCACCATGGTGGCGGCGTGGATCAACGCCGACACCGGGGTCGGGCCCTCCATCGCGTCGAACAACCAGGCCTGCAGCGGCACCTGCGCGGACTTGGCGCACGCCCCCAGCAACAGCAGCAGGCCGATCGCGGTGGTGAGCCCACTGGGGCCGGCGTCTCCGACCGCACTGAACAATCCGTCGAAGGACAGCGTGCCGAAGCCGGCGAACATGGCGAACATGGCCAGTGACAGCCCGATATCGCCGACCCGGTTGGACACGAAGGCCTTCTTGCCGGCCGCCGCCGCGACCGGCCGGGCGTACCAGAACCCGATCAGCAGGTAGGACGCCAGGCCGACCCCCTCCCAGCCGACATAGAGGCCCAGGTAATTGTCGGCGACGACCAGCAGCAGCATCGCCGCGACGAACAGGTTCAGGTAGGCGAAGAAGCGTCTGCGGTCGGGGTCGGTGGCCATGTAGCCGATCGAGTAGATGTGGATCAACGCGCCCACACCGCTGATCAGCAGCACGAAGCAGATCGACAGCGGATCGATCAGCACCCCGAAGTCGACGTGCAGCGCTCCGACCGGCACCCAGCTGAACAGGTGGGTGTGAATCGCCCGGTCGTCATCGGGCCTGCCGAGCATCTCGGCCAGCAGTGCCAGACCGATCCCGAAGGAGGCGAGCACGGTGGCGCTGCCCAGCAGGTGCCCCCACCGGTCGGTTCGCCGCCCCCCGAGCAACAGGATCAATGCGCCGGCCGCCGGCAGGGCCACCAGCAGCCAGCTCAGCTGGCTCAGATTCGTCATAGCGCTCCCCAACTCCTAGCCGCGCAGTAGGTTCGCGTCGTCGACCGACACGGATCGCCGGGCCCGGAAGATCGTCATGATGATGGCCAGGCCGATCACCACCTCGCAGGCGGCGACGACCATCGTGAAGAACGCCACCATCTGGCCGTCGAGCTGGGTGTGCAGCCGGGCGAAGGTGACGAACGCCAGGTTGGCGGCATTGAGCATCAGCTCGACGCACATGAACATCACCAAAGCGTTGCGCCGCAACATCACTCCGGTGGCGCCCAGGGTGAACAGCATCGCCGAGAGGTAGAGATAGTTCTCCGGATTCACTGGCCCGACTCCTCCCCATCGCCGGCGTGCGCCGCGTTGCCGGTGGCGCCGACCCAGCGGTGTTGCAAGGTGTCCGACACCGACAGCTCCGAATAGGTCCCGTCGGGCAGCCGGGCGGCGATGTCGACGGCGTTGTGCCGGGCGTAGACGCCCGGCGTCGGCAGCGGCGTCGGGCGGCGACCGGACCGGAAGCGCCGGATCGACAGCTCCCGCTGCGTCATCCGCGGTTGCAGCCGTTCCCGATGTGTCAGCACCATGGCCGCGACCACCGCGGTGATCAGCAACGCACTGGTGAGTTCGAATGCCCACAGGTAGCGGGTGAAGATCAGTGCCGCCAGTCCCTCGACGTTGCTCTGGCCCGACTCGGCTGAGGTCCCGGTCGCCGGGGGAGCGCCGATCCGGCGCAGGTGCATGGTGGCGCCGCCGACCCCGGCGATCAGCAATACCCCGAAGCCGATACCGGCGAGCGTGGCGCCGACCCGCTGGCCGCGCAGGGTCTCCACCAGTGACTCGGCGGAGTCGACGCCGATGAGCATCATCACGAACAGGAACAGCATCATCACCGCGCCGGTGTAGACCACGATCTGCACCACACCGAGGAACATCGCGTCCTGAACGAAATAGAACACGGCCAGGGAGAGCATCGTCATCGCCAGGAACATCGCCGAATACACGGCCTTGGCCGCGGTGACGACCCCGACCGCACCGACCAGCGCAAGGGCGCCGAGAACCCAGAACGTCACCGCTTCCCCGGTGGAGGTGCGGACGACGATGTCGGCAGCGAGCAGTGTGGCGCCCATCAAGCCTTACCCTGCTTCTTGCGATCCAGCATGACGAACAGGTCGGGGTTCTCATCGAGCCCGTCGGGGCTGACCCGGCCCAGGTAGTAGTCCTTGTCCGTGGCGCCGGGCGGCATCGGGTGCGGCGGTGCTGTCATGCCGGGCTCCAGCGGCGCCAGCAGCTGGTGGCGTTCCAGAATCAGATCCGCGCGGTTGTCGGCGGCCATCTCGTAGTCGTTGGTCATGGTCAGGGCGCGGGTGGGGCAGGCCTCGATGCACAGCCCGCAGCCGATACAGCGCAGATAATTGATCTGGTAGACCCGGCCGTAGCGTTCGCCGGGGGAGTAGCGCTCTTCGTCGGTGTTGTCGGCGGCCTCGACATAGATGGCGTCGGCCGGGCAGGCCCACGCGCACAGTTCGCAGCCGATGCACTTCTCCAGCCCGTCCGGGTGCCGGTTGAGCTGATGGCGGCCGTGGTAGCGCCGCGCCGTCGGTTTCTTGCGCTCCGGGTAGCCGTCGTTGATCGGCCGTTTGAACATCGTTTTCCAGGTGACGCCGAACCCGGCCAGAGCGTCTCGGAGCTTAGCCATTGACGTCCTCCTTGACCCGCGGCGAAGTGCGCTGCGGAAGCGGTGGTGTCGGGAATGAACCCGGCGTTTCGACGACGGGCGGCGGCGCGGGTGCGGCGCGCTGGGTGTTCACCGCGCTGAAGCGACGATGCAGTGCCGCCAGCACCGCCAACGTGGTGAGCGTGCTGAGGGTTATCAGCACGACTTCCCAGTGCGGGTAGCCGTCGTTGCGCAGGCTGCGCATCACCGCGGCGAGCAGCACCCAGGTCAGCGCCACCGGGATCAGGATCTTCCAGCCCAGAGCCATGAACTGGTCGTAGCGCAGCCGGGGCAGGGTGGCGCGCAGCCAGATGTAGATGAAGATGAAACCCCACACCTTGGCGGTGAACCACAACAGCGGCCACCAGCCCTGGTTGGCGCCGGCCCACAGGTTGATCGGGAACGGTGCATGCCAGCCGCCGAAGAACAACGTGACGGCCAATGCCGAAACCGTGGTGACGTTGATGTATTCGGCCAGGAAGAACAGCGCGAACTTCAACGACGAGTACTCGGTGTGGAAGCCGCCGACGAGTTCGCCCTCGGCTTCGGGCAGATCGAAGGGGGCCCGGTTGGTCTCACCGACCATCGCGGTCAGATAGACCATGAAGGACGGCAGCAGCAGGAAGGCGAACCACACCCCGTCCTGGGCGGCCACGATGCCCGAGGTGGACATCGTCCCGGCGTAGAGGAACACCGAGGCGAACGACAATCCCATCGCGACCTCGTAGGAGATCACCTGGGCGGTGGAGCGGATGCCGCCCAGCAGGGGGTACGCCGACCCGGACGACCAGCCGGCCAAGATGATCCCGTACACCCCGATCGACGACATCGCCAGGATGAACAGCACCGCGATCGGCAGGTCGGCCAGCTGCAATGCGGTGCGATGGCCGAAGACGCTGACCTCCGGACCCAACGGGATCACCGCGAACGCGGTGATCGCCGGCACCGTCGAGATGATCGGGGCCAGTACGTAGATCGCTCGGTCGACGCCGACGGGGGTGATGTCCTCCTTGAGGGCCAGCTTGATGCCGTCGGCCAGACTCTGCAGCCAGCCCTTCGGTCCCACCCGGTTGGGTCCGGGACGCATCTGCATGCGCCCCAGCACCTTTCGTTCGATGACGATCGCGAACAGCACGGTTAACACCAGGAACCCGAAGATTCCCAGCACCTTGGCCAGCATCAGCCACCAGGGATCGCTCATGGTCTGCGTCCAATCCGTACCACCGCACCCGGGCCGACCCCGAGGTCGCGGTGCACCGCTGAGTCAGGTGAATTCATCGGCAGCCACACCACCCGGTCCGGCATCTCGGTGATGACCAGCGGCAGGGTGATCTGTCCGTGCTCGGTGCTGGCCGTGACCGGATCGCCTGGCGCGGCACCGATCTCGGCGGCGGTCGCAGCCGACAGTCGTGCCACCGGCTTGCGGGCGGTGCCGGCCAGGTTCGGTTCACCGGCCTGCATCAGACCGTTGTCCAGCAGCATGCGCCAGCCGGCCAGCACGGCTTCGCCGGAGTCCGGCTGACCCGGACGGCCCGGCGCCACGTCGGGAACGGTCACCCGTTCGCCGTCCCAGACGCCCAACCGGGCCAGCTCGTCGCGCGCCGCCTCCACCGACGGCAGCCCCAGCGCGACGTCCATCTCCTCGGCGATCGCGTCGAGCACCCGCACGTCGGCCAGGGTGCCGCGTTCACCCAGCGCGACACCGAAGCGGCGGGGCCGGCCCTCCCAGTTGAGATAGGTGCCGGACTTCTCGACCGCCGCGGCCACCGGCAACACCACATCGGCGCGTTCGGTGACTTCGCTGTGCCGCAACTCGAGGCTGACCAGGAATCCGACCGCATCCAGCGCAGCCAGCGCCGCAGCCGGGTCGGCCAGGTCAGCCGGCTCCACCCCGCCGACCAGCAGCGCGCTCAGCGTTCCGTCGGCGGCGGCCGCCAAGATGGCGTCGGTGTCTCGCCCGGCCTGCGCGGGCAGGTCGTCGGGGCCGTCGAGGCCCCAGGCCCGGGCGACTTCGGCCCGCGCGGATGCGTCGCCCAGCGGGCGCCCGCCGGGCAGCAGGCCCGCCAAGGCCCCGGCATCCAGTGCGCCGCGCTCCCCGGCACGGCGCGGCACCCAGGCCAGGCGCGCGCCGGTCGCCTCGGCCAGCCGAACCGCCGCCGACAATGCCCCGGGTGAGCCCGCCAACCGCTCGCCGGCCAGCACCACCGCACCGGGCCGGCGCAGCGCCTCGTTGAGTTCGGCGTGGCCGGAGCCGTCGATGATGGCGTCCAGCGCCGCCGCCTCGCCGCCGGGGACGGTCGGCACCAACGTGCCGAACATCTTGGTCAGTGCGCGGTCGGCGAACGGGGCGACGCTGAAGACCTTGGCGCCCTTCTTGCGGGCCGCTTTGCGCAGCCGCAGGAAGATGATCGGCGATTCCTCCTCGGGTTCGAAGCCGACCAGCAGCACCGCCGGGGCGGATTCCAGGTCGGCGTAGGTGACCCCGGACGGCCCCGCGACACCGCGCCCGGCCACCCGCGCGGCCAGGAACGCGGCTTCTTCGGCCGACTGGGTGCGCGCCCGGAAGTCGATGTCGTCGCCGCCCAGCGCCACCCGGGTGAACTTGGCGTAGCCGTAGGCGTCTTCGGCGGTCATCCGCCCGCCAACCAGCACGCCGGTGCGTCCGCGCGCCGCGGCGAGGCCGCGTGCCGCGACCGCCAGCGCGTGCGGCCACGAGGTGGGTACCAGGTTGCCGCTGTCATCGCGCACCAGCGGCGTGCTGATCCGGTCGGGCTGGGTGGCGTAGGTGAACGCCCAGCGTCCCTTGTCGCAGTTCCACTCTTCGTTGACCTCGGCGTCGTCGCCGGCCATCCGGCGCATCACCTTGCCGCGACGGTGGTCGGTGCGCTGCGCGCAGCCGGCCGCGCAGTGCTCACAGACGCTGGGCGTGGAGACCAGGTCGAACGGGCGGGCCCGGAACCGGTAGGAGGCGCCGGTGAGCGCGCCCACCGGGCAAATCTGCACGGTGTTGCCGGAGAAGTAGGAGTCGAAGGGCGTCTCGGTGTAGATGCCGACCTGCTGCAGCGCGCCGCGGTCCATCATCTCGATCAACTTGTCCCCGGCGATCTCGTCGGAGAACCGGGTGCAGCGTGCGCACAGGATGCAGCGGTCTCGGTCCAGCAGCACCTGCGAGGAGATGTTGATCGGCTTGGGGTAGGTCCGCTTGGTCTCTTCGAAGCGGGTCTCGGTGCGGCCGTGGGCCATCGCCTGGTTCTGCAGCGGGCATTCGCCGCCCTTGTCGCAGGTCGGGCAGTCCAGCGGGTGGTTGATCAGCAGCAGTTCCATCACCAGGTGCTGGGCCCGGTCGGCCTCGGCGGAGGTGTGCTGGGTACGCACCACCATGCCGTCGGCGGCGGCGACCGCGCAGGACGGCTGCGGCTTGCGCTGGCCCTCCACCTCGACCATGCATTGCCGGCACCACGCGACCGGGTCGAGCAGCGGGTGGTCGCAGAACCGCGGGATCTCGATGCCCAGCTGCTCGGCGGCCCGAATGATCAAGGTGCCCTTGGGTACCGTGATCTGCCGGTCGTCGATGGTGAACGTCACCGACTCCTGGCCGTCGGCCTGCGGGGGTTGAGTCACGCCACACCGCCGTGGGATCCGTTGGGCACGAACATGCTCGCTTTCGGGTCGAACGGGCAGCCCCCGTCAAGGTGGGCGATGTATTCGTCACGGAAATACTCGATCGACGACTTCACCGGCATCGCCGCACCGTCGCCCAAGGCGCAGAAGGATTTTCCGAACAGCACGTCGGCGATGTCGAGCAAGGTGTCGAGGTCTTCGCGGGTGCCGCGACCGGTCTCCAGCCGTTCGTAGATCGGGACCAGCCAATAGGTGCCCTCGCGGCAGGGTGTGCACTTCCCGCAGGACTCATGCTTGTAGAACTCCGACCAGCGCCGAGCGGCGCGAACCACGCACGTGGTCTCGTCGAAGATCTGTAATGCCTTGGTGCCCAACATCGATCCCGCCGAAGCCATACCCTCGTAGTCCAGGGGGATGTCGAGATGTTCTTCGGTCAGCAGCGGAGTCGACGAACCGCCCGGCGTCCAGAACTTCAACCGGTGTCCGTCGCGTATCCCGCCGGCGTAACCAAGCAGTTCGCGCAGCGTGATGCCCAGCGGGGCCTCGTACTGTCCGGGCCGATTCACGTGCCCGGACAGCGAATACAGGGTGAAGCCACGGGATTTCTCGGTACCCATCGACCGGAACCACTCCGCCCCGTTACGCAGGATCGACGGCACGCTGGCGATGGACTCGACGTTGTTGACCACCGTGGGCGAGGCGTAGAGACCGGCTACCGCCGGAAACGGCGGCCGCAGCCGCGGCTGGCCCCGGTAGCCCTCCAGCGAATCGATCAGCGCGGTCTCCTCGCCGCAGATGTAGGCGCCCGCTCCGGCATGCACGGTGACGTCCAGGTCGAATCCGCTGCCGTCGATGTCGGTGCCCAGCAACCCGGCGTCGTAGGCCTCGGCGACCGCGGCCTGCAGCCGGCGCACCACCGGAAGCACCTCGCCACGCACGTAGATGAAGGCCTGGCGCGCCCGGATGGCGTAGCAGCAGATGATCATGCCCTCGATGAGCACGTGCGGCGTCGCCAGCAGCAGCGGCATGTCCTTGCATGTGCCCGGCTCGGACTCATCGGCGTTGACCAGCAGATAATGGGGCTTGGCCGCGGCGCCTTGATCGCCTTGCGGGACGAACGACCACTTGGTGCCGGTGGAGAATCCCGCACCGCCGCGGCCGCGCAGCCCGGAGTCCTTGACCAGCTCGATGACCTCGTCGGGCGCCATCGCCAGCGCCTTGCTCATGCCGACGTAGCCGCCGTGGCGACGGTAGGTCTGCAGCGTCCACGACTCGGGGTCGTCCCAGTAGCTGCTCAACACCGGTGTCAGCGGTGTGCCCCCCGGCAGTGTCATTTTCCGCCCCCGTCGGTCCCGGGATCCGGTGCGGTCATCCCGTGCTCGCGGGCGATCTGCAGGCCCGCCAGGGTCGCCGCGCCGGCGCCGCCCTGGCCGTCGTCGGAGCGTTCGTCGGGGAAGCCGGCGAGGATTCGTTCGGTCTCGGTGAAGCTGCACAACGGCATCCCGCGGGTGGGGCGCACCTGGTGGCCGTCGCGCAGCCGGTCGACGAGGTCGCGCGCCGATTCCGGGGTCTGGTTGTCGAAGAACTCCCAGTTGACCATCACCACCGGCGCGTAGTCGCAGGCGGCGTTGCACTCGATGTGCTGCAGGGTGACCGCGCCGTCGGCGGTGGTCTGGTCGTTGTCCACCCCGAGGTGTTCCTTGAGGTCCTCGTAGATGGCGTCGCCGCCCATCACCGCACACAGGGTGTTGGTGCAGACGCCGACCAGGTACTTGCCGGTCGGGTCACGCCGGTACATCGAGTAGAACGACGCGACCCCGGCGACGTCGGCGCCGGTCATGCCGAGCACTTCGGCGATGAACGCCAGGCCGGCAGGGGTGATGTAGGAGTCCTGCGCCTGCACCAGGTGCAGCAGCGGAAGGATGGCCGAGCGCGGCTGCGGGTAGCGGGCGATGATCTGCTTGGCGTCGGCTTCCAGCCGGGCCCGCACCTCCTCGGGGTAGGTGCGCGGCGCGTCGGGATGGTTGAACTGGTTCGGTTCCTCCGGCGGCCGGCCCAGCTGCAGGAAGACCCGCTTGCCGTCGGTGCCGGCGGTGGGCGGCATCAGTCGGCCCCGGCCCGTCTTTTTGGCCTGACCGTTCGTCTGGCTCACCGGTCCACCCCGCCCATGACGGGGTCGATGCTGGCGACCGCGGCGATGACGTCGGCGATCAGTCCGCCTTCGCTCATGGCGGCGACGGCCTGCAGGTTGGTGAACGACGGGTCCCGGTAGTGCACCCGGTAGGGCCGGGTGCCGCCGTCGCTGACCATGTGCACGCCGAGCTCGCCGCGGGGTGACTCGACCGAGACGAACACCTGCCCGGGCGGCACCCACAGGTCCTCGGTGACGCGCTTGAAGTGGTGGATCAATCCCTCCATCGAGTGGCCCATGATCCAGCCGATGTGCTCTTTGGAGTTGCCCTGGCCGTCCGGGCCGACCGTGAGGTCACCCGGCCAGGCGATCTTGCGGTCTTCGATCATGACCGGATCGCCCTGCAACTTGGCCAACTTCTCTAGACATTGCTCGACGATTTTCAGTGACTCCTTGATCTCCGCGATGCGGATCAGGTAGCGGCCGTAGGCATCACAGCCGTCATCGGTGATCACATCGAATTCGTAGTCCTGGTAGCCGCAGTAGGGTTCTTCACGACGGACGTCATAAGGCAGGCCGGTGGACCGCAGGACGGGTCCGGTAATGCCCAGCGCCATGCATCCGGTCAGGTCCAGGTAGCCCACGCCCTTGGTGCGGGCTTTCCAGATGTAGTTCTCGGTGAGCAGATCCTCGATGTCCTTGAGCCGCTTGGGCATCAGTTCGAGAAAGTCGCGGATCTGGGGGAACACCTCGTCGGGCAGGTCCACTGACACCCCGCCGGGCCGGATGTATTGATGGTTCATCCGCAGGCCGGTGATCGTCTCGAAGATGTCGAGTACCAGTTCGCGTTCGCGGAAGCCGAACAGCATCACCGACAGCGCGCCCAGTTCCATGCCGCCGGTGGCCAGCGCGACCAGGTGCGAGGAGATCCGGTTCAGTTCCATCATCAGCACCCGGATCACGTTGACGCGCTCCGGGATCTCGTCGGTGACGTCGAGCAGCTTCTCCACTCCGAGGCAGTAGGCGACTTCGTTGAAGAACGGCGACAGGTAGTCCATCCGGGTCACGAACGTGACGCCCTGGGTCCAGTAACGGCTTTCCAGATTCTTCTCGATGCCGGTGTGCAGATATCCGATGCCGCAACGGGCTTCGGTCACCGTCTCGCCGTCGAGTTCGAGGATGAGCCGCAGCACTCCGTGTGTCGACGGGTGCTGCGGTCCCATGTTGACGACGATGCGTTCACCCGGGTCGGCGGCCTTGGCCGCTTCGATCACCTGGTCCCATTCCTGCCCGCCGACGTTCAGCACGGTGCGGGGCGTCTCGCTGCTCATTACTTGTAGGCCCTCCGCTGGTCCGGCGGCGGTATCTGCGCGCCCTTGTACTCAACCGGGATGCCGCCCAGCGGGTAGTCCTTGCGCTGGGGGTGGCCGTGCCAGTCGTCGGGCATCTCGATGCGGGTCAGTGACGGATGGCCGTCGAAGACGATCCCGAAGAAGTCGTAGGTCTCCCGTTCGTGCCAGTCGGTGGTGGGATAGATCTCGTACAGCGAAGGAATGTGCGGATCCGCATCGGGGGCAGCAACTTCCAGCCGCACCCGGCGACTGTGGGTGATGGACCGCAGCGGGTAGACCGCGTGCAGCTCACGGTCGGTGTCGGCGGGATAGTGCACGCCGGAGACCCCCAGGCTCAGCTCGAAGCGCAGGGCCGGTTCGTCGCGCAGCAGTTGGGCGACCACCGGAAGCTGCGCCCGATGGACATACAGGGTCAGCTCGCCGCGGTAGACCACCACTTTCTCTATGGCGTCGGCGAATTCGACACCGTCGCGCTGCAACGCCTCGGTCAGTGTGTCCACGAGTTCGTCGAAGTATCCGCCGTAGGGCCGCGGGGTCTCACCGGGCAGCGCGGCCTCGGTGACCAGCCGCCCGTACCCGGATGTGTCGCCGGGGCCGGCGGCGCCGAACAGTCCCCGGCGGACCTTGATCACGTCGCCGGTGTCGCCCCGGTCGTCGCCGTCGACAGTGCCCTGGCTCACCGCAGCAACCCCCTCATCTGCCAGGTGGACGGGGCCGACAGGGCCGCCTCTTCGGTCGCGGCGATCACCTGCTCCCGGTTGGCGCCCAACGGCATGTCGCGAATCTTCTCGTGCAGCTTGAGAATTGCGTACATCAGCATCTCCGGCCGGGGCGGGCAACCGGGTAGATAAATGTCGACCGGGACGACATGGTCTACCCCCTGCACGATGGCGTAGTTGTTGAACATCCCGCCCGACGACGCGCACACCCCCATCGCCAGCACCCACTTGGGCTCTACCATCTGGTCGTAGATCTGCCGCAGGACCGGCGCCATCTTCTGGCTGACCCGGCCGGCCACGATCATCAGGTCGGCCTGCCGCGGCGAGGCCCGGAACACCTCCATGCCGAAGCGGGACAGGTCGTAGTCGGGGGCCATCGTCGACATCATCTCGATCGCGCAACAGGCCAGACCGAAGGTCGCCGGCCACAGCGACCCTTTGCGGAAGTAGCCGGCCAGGTCTTCCACGGTGGACAGCAGGAGACCGCTCGGCAGCTGCTCTTCTAATCCCATTTATGCCCGCCTACTCCGGATCAATCCCAATTCAGTCCGCCGCGTCGCCAGACATAGGCGTACGCGACGAAGACGACGGCGGCGAACAGCACCATTTCGATGAGGGCGAACACCCCGAGCCCGTCGAAGGCGACCGCCCAGGGGTAGAGAAAAACGATCTCGATGTCGAAGACGATGAACAGCATCGCTGTCAGGTAGTACTTCACCGGGAAACGCTGCCCGGGCGGGGCGTGCGGCCCGCTGACCGGCTGGTCGGTGGGTTCGATCCCGCACTCGTAGGCTTCCAGCTTCGACCGGTTATAGCGCGAGGGGCCGACCAGCGACGCCATGACCACGGAGAATACGGCGAAACCGGCGGCGAGCGCGGCGAGCCCCAAGATCGGCATGTACAGGTTCATACGCGGTGACGTAGTTCCCTTCCGGGCGTCGATGTGAGTTCACGCACAGCCTAACGTGCGGCAACCGGGTGGTCGGGAAGAATCCGAAATTGCCGTTAACTGTGACGGGAGTCACCTATCGCAGCGGTCAACGGCCACAGCGTAATTCGCTTCTGAGGGCGCCCTAACCCGGCGGGTCAGCGAGGCTCGACGGAGGAGAGCCGATGCTGGGGCCGTCGTATGGGCCGAGTGGGTCAGCGAGGCTCGACGGAGGAGAGCCGATGCTGGGGCCGTCGTATGGGCCGAGTGGGTCGGCGAGGCTCGACGGAGGAGAGCCGATGCTGGGGCCGTCGTATGGGCCGAGTGGGTCGGCGAGGCTCGACGGAGGAGAGCCGATGCTGGGGCCGTCGTATGGGCCGAGTGGGTCGGCGAGGCTCGACGGAGGAGAGCCGATGCTGGGGCCGTCGTATGGGCCGAGTGGGTCGGCGAGGCTCGACGGAGGAGAGCCGATGCTGGGGCCGTCGTATGGGCCGAGTGGGTCGGCGAGGCTCGACGGAGGAGAGCCGATGCTGGGGCCGTCGTATGGGCCGAGTGGGTCGGCGGGGCTCGACGGCGCGAAGGTGAAGTTGGGGTCGCCGCGCTAGCTGGGGGTCGGTGTGCGCAGCAGACCCAGCACCGTGCGGCTCAGGGCCATGGGGTCCACCGGGTGTGCCAGCGCAGCGTCGGCGTGTGACCATTTCGCCAGCCAGACGTCGTCGGCGCGGCCGGTCAGAACGACGATCGGCGGGCAGGGTGTGATCTCGTCCTTGAGCTGTTTGCACACACCCATGCCGCCGGCCGGGGTGGCCTCCCCGTCCAGGATGGCCAGGTCGATTCCGCCGGCATCCATCTTCCGGATCACCACCGGTTCCGTCGCGACCTCGACATAACTCAGCTCCGGCAGATCCGGGTGCAGGCGCGTGCCGAGGGCGGTGATGACCCGGGAGCGGGTCGCGGCGTCGTCACTGTAGACCAGGATCCGCAGCGCTTCTGAGGAGGACGAGGAGTCAGACACGGTGCAGATGCTACTGCCCGCGTGGCGTCGGTAGAGCGGGTTTGGCCGACCGCCGTCGAAGTGACTGTCGCGCAGTGACTCTAACGTCAGCGGTCGTAGCCGGGGTGGTCGATCGCCAGCCGGTGGCGCACCAGCGTGTACAGGCAGGCGGTGAGCGCATCGGGCCGGTCGTCGAACTCACCGGCACGGATGGCGGTGGCCAGTGCGGCTTCGTCGGCGAAACCCAGTCCGGTCAGCGCTTGGGTCTCGGCGCTGCCCGCGGGGTCGCACAACTCCCGTTCGACGATGCGCAGCGCGTTGGCGGCCACCCGGGCGTGGAAGTTGACCTGGCCCTCGGTGGCGGCCCGGATATCGGTGTCGAGGAACTCGGCGACCGCGGCGATGAGCTCGGCCGCGGTGGGGCGCCGGCCGGTCACAGCCGGCCCCGATGGCCCGGCCCCTTCGCCCGTCGCTGCGCTGCGAGTGTCCTCGTCGGGGGCGCGAGCCAGCAGTCGCAGCAGGTCCCATTCGGTTTCGGAGACCCGCCGGCCGATGGTCGCCAGCTCCACCGAGCGCGTCTGCCCGCTCAGGTGCCGCTCGGCCTGGTAGCGGCAGATGATTCCCCACCGCAGCGTGCCCAGCAGCAGCCACCAGTCGAATCGCCGGCGGTCGACCGCCGTGCCGGCGGCCTGCTCGTAGGCGGTCAGGAACGCCTCGATCGGTCCCAGCCCGCCGGCGCCGCGCTCGATCGGCGCGCCGAACCGCCAGGCCCGGAGGCAGAACCAGGCCAAGTCCTCACAGCCGTCGCCGAGATGTACCAGCTCCCAGTCCAGCACGGCCGCCAGCTCGGCGCCGTCGACGATCAGGTTGCCCATCCGGAAGTCACCGTGCACCAGCTGAGGCGGGGCCGGCGGCGGGCGATGGGAGTCCAGCCACCGAAACGCCCACTCGAAGGGGGCCGTGGTGTCGTTCATCGCGTCCAGCTGATTGCGGCAGGCGGTGAGCTGGTCTTCCGCGCTGAGGGCGATGCCCGCCGGGTCGGCGCGGTGAATGGCCGCCAGCGCCTGCGCACACTGGTGCAACAGGGCTTGGCGTCCGGCGTCGTCGAGCTGACGTTCAATGCGTCGAACCACCGTCTCGCCGGGAATAGCGTCGCAAATCAAAAACGGATTTCCCAGTGCCGCAGGCGAATTGTCAGCGATCAGTACCGTCGGCACCGGGGCGCCGGCTTTGCGCGCGGCCCGTTGCGCATGGGCTTCCAGCTCCATGCTGGCGTGGATCTCATCGGGTGGTCCGGTGCGCAGGATCAACGCCCGCCGCTGCGGGGATTCCCCGGACTGCACCACCGCATCGAATGCCCACGTGGCCCGGCTGGCGCCGCCGGTCAGCGCTCGCAGGCCCTCGACGACGACCGGACCCAACGCCGGCGCCAGTACCCCGGGCAGCCGCTCGGCCAGCCGATCGGCAGTCATCGCCGACGGTCGAATCCGAACAGGCGCTGCGCGACCCGGCGGATCTGGATCTCCTCGGCGCCCTCGGTGATGCGGTAGCGGCGGTGATGGCGGTAGATGTGCTCGAAGGGCTCGTGGCGGGTGTAGCCGATCCCGCCGAAGGTCTGGATGGCCCGGTCCGCGGCGTCGCAGACCAGCCGGTTGGCGCGATAGTTGGCCATCGACACCTTGTCGGAGACCTCCAGGTGGTGGTCACGGTCCAGATGCCAGGCCGCGTAATACACCAGCAGGCGCACCATCTGGGCCTCGGTGGCCAGCTCGGCCAACGGCCACTGCACGGCCTGATTCACCGACAACGGCTTGCCGAAGACCACACGTTGCGTGGCGTACTCGGCGGCCCGGTCGATGCAGTACTGGGCGGCACCTAGGCTGGAGGCCGCCTGGCGGATCCGGTTCTCGTGCAGGAACGTCTGGGCCACCTCCAGGCCACGATCCACCTCGCCGAGTATCGCGTCGTCGGGCACCCGGACGTCGTTGAGCTCCACCTCGCCGTGGTCGGTGGGCATGTTGAACGTCCACCAGTAGAACGGCACGCGGAAACCCGGTGTGTCGGTGGGCACCAGGAACGCGGTGATGCCACGCGCCGAGCCGGGGTCCCCGGACGTGCGTGCGAAGACCAGGTCATGGGTGGCGCGATGCACGCCGGTGTTGAACCGCTTGGCGCCATTGATCACCCAGCCGGCACCTTCGCGCTCGGCGCGGGTCTCCATCCAGGTCGCATCCGAGCCGTGCGCGGGTTCGGTCAGGCCGAATGCCATCGACCGCTCACCGGTGATGAGGGCCTGCGACCACTCCCGGCGCTGCTCGTCGGTGCCGAACCGCTCCATCATGATCACCTGCGGAAAGTTCCCGACGATCGACGACTCGTCCTGCAGGTCGTTGTGCAGGCCGAGTCCCTTGTGCGCCAGATGCTCCCGGATCACCGCCATGTCGACGTTGGTTCCGTCGCGGCCGCCCACCGACGACGGCAGCCCGTAGCGCAGCCATCCGGCGGCGTCGGCCCGGCGGCGCATCTCGGCGAGCAGCTCCTCCCAGTCCCGGTTCGGGATACCGCCGTTCTCCACGTCGGTGCGGGCGAACTCGCGGCGATGGTCGAAGTACTGCATGTTCTCGGCCTGCAGCGGGGCGATCTCGCGCTCGATGAAATCGTCCATCTCGGCCAGCAATGCGGGAAGATGTTCGGGCAGTGTGAAGTCCATGGCATGTCCTTTGTCGGTGGTCAGCAGCCGTACAGGGTCTTCCTCCAGATGGTCGACAGCGTAGCGATGGCGTCGCTGTCGCTGATTCGCCAGCCCGGTCCGGACGGACCGACGAAGACGACGGTGAAGTTCTCGAACAGCAGCGCGATCGCCGCCGCGATGTGGTCGGGGTCGAGATCGAGGCCGTGGCCCTGCTGCTGCGCGCGCCGAACCGAGGCGGCGACGACCTCCATACCGAATCGGCGGAATTCGTTTTGCAGCGCGGCGAATCGCTGCTCGGTGGCCGCGAGTTGAGCGACGGCGATCATGACGCCGATGTTCTGCTTGAACATGCTCCAGTAGGCGCTGACCGCCGAGGTGAAGAACTCGGTGTCCTGCGCGGAGTCCGGCAGTCCCATTTTCAGCCCGGAAGGCTCCACCACGTCGGTCAGAAATGACTCCGCCAGGGTGGCGAGCAGATCTTCTTTGTCGTGGAAATACCGGTAGAGCACCGCCGGGGACTTGCCGGCCGCGGATGTGATGTCGGCCAGCGTGGTCCCGTGAAAACCGCGTTCTGCGAACAGTTTCCGAGCGGCCTGCTCGATCGCCTGGCGTGTTTGGCGGCCTTTCGAGCTGAGCTCCCGCTGGCTGGACATGGTGGCGTTCAGTCTCGCTTCCGGTCACCGGCGGCCAGCAGCGCGCTGGGCAATGGGTGTCCGACGACCGAACTGGCCACGCCGGCCGCGGCGATGGCGGCCTGCAAATCGATGCCGGTGTCGATGCCGCAGTCGCCCAGCAGGTAGACGAGATCCTCGGTGGCGATGTTGCCGGTGGCGCCGGGCGCGAACGGGCAGCCCCCCAAGCCCCCGGCGGAGGCGTCCAGGCGCGTCACACCGCAGCTGACCGCGGTATAGGCGCAGGCCAGCCCGGCGCCGCGGGTGTTGTGGAAGTGCGCCCCCAGTGCCATCTCACCGATGATCGGGCGCACGGCCGCGATCAGATCGGTGACGCGCGCCGGCGTGGTGGTGCCGATGGTGTCGGCGATGGACAGGCGGTCGACTCCGAACGCGCGCGCCGATGCGGCGATCTCGGTGACGCGCGCGGGCGGTGTCGGTCCGTCGAACGGGCAGTCCCAGGCGGTGGCGATGATGACTTCGGCGGTCCCTCCGGCGTCGTGGGCGATGCCGGCGATGTCGGGGATCGCGGCGACGGCCTCTGCGGTCGGCCGGCCGACATTGGCCGAGCTGAACGAATCCGAGGCGCACACCACATACTCGATCGAGGTCAGGCCCGCGGCCACCGCCCGGGCGGCGCCACCGGGGCTGGCGACCAGCGCGGAGAACTCCAGGTCGGGGTAGCGCCACAGCTCGGCGGCGAGTTCGGCGGCATCGGCCAGGGCGGGGACCTTGGTGGGGGAGACGAACGAGGTCACCTCGACCTCGCGTACCCCGGTGGCGGCGATCGCGTCCAGCAGTTCGAGTTTGGCGCGCAACGGGATCGGCTGCTCGATCTGCAGCCCGTCGCGCATGGCCACCTCGCGGATCGAGACCTGGCTGGGAATCACAGCACCCCCTCGGCGCGGAGGTCATCCAGTTCTGCTTCGGTCTTGCCCAGCAGCCCGGCGAAGACCTCGGCGTTGTGTTGTCCGGGCCGGGCCGACCCGGCGTTACGGATAGCGCCCGGGGTTTCCGAAAGCACCGGGATGATCCCGGGGCCCAACACCGTGCGTTCGGCACGTTCGTCCCAATGCTCGGCGAGCATGCCGCGAGCGCGTAGCTGCGGATCGTTGACCACCTCGGCGACGGTGTTGATCGGACCGGAGATCACTCCGGCATCGCTCAGCGTCGCGATGATGTCGTCGGGCTTACGTTGCGCCGCCCATTCGCCGATGATCGCGTCCAGCTCGTCCTGGTTGCTGCCGCGCGCCACGTGGTCGGCGAACCGGGGGTCGGTCGCCAGCTCGGGGGAGCCCATGGCCTGGCACAGCCGGGCGAACACACTGTCCTGGTTGGCGGCGATCACCACCCAACTGCCGTCGGCGGATTGGTAGATGTTCGACGGCGCGATGCCCTCCAGGCGGGTTCCGGACGGCCCGCGTACCACGCCACCGACGTCGTAATCCGGAATCGTGGATTCCTGGATGGCCAAGCAGGATTCGGTCAGCGCGACGTCGACCACCTGGCCCTGGCCGGTGACGGTGCGCCGGTAGAGCGCGGCCAGCGCACCTTGCGCGGCGAACATGCCGGCCAGGCTGTCGCCCAAAGACAGTGCCAGCCGTGGCGGTGGTCCGCCGGGGAAGCCGTTCATGTGCCGCAGCCCGCTGGCCGCCTCGGCGACCGAGGCGTACCCGGCCTTGTGCGCGTCCGGACCGGTCTGGCCGTAACCGGAGACTCGCACCAGGATGATGCCTTTGTTGCGTTGCCGCAGCCGATCGAATCCCAGGCCCCAGCGTTCCAGTGTGCCGGGGCGGAAGTTCTCCACGACGATATCGGCGTGCTCGATCAGCTCCAGGAACAGCTCGCTGCCGCGGTCGGTGCGCAGGTCCAGGGTGACTGCCTTCTTGTTGCGGGCATGCACGGTCCAGAAGAAGTGGTGCCCGTCCTGTTCGGCCTGGCCCCAGGTGCGCAGCGGATCAGGTTTGCCGGGCAGCTCGATCTTGATGACCTCGGCGCCCATGTCGCCGAGCAGCCGCCCGGCGAAGGGGCCGGAGATCAGCGTGCCGAGTTCGATGACACGGATGCCGTCTAGCGCACCGACGGGAGTTGCAGTCATACCGACGAGCCTACGAAGTCATGCCGGCCCAGCCAATCGGTGACGATGTCCACCGCCTGGCGCAGCGCACCGCGCTGATCCGGGCCGGCGTAATAGTGGTTGGCGCCGGGGATTTCGTGCATTTCCTTGTCCGGGTGCCCGATCGCCGCGTAGAGCCGGCGGGTGTGGCTGGGGGTGCAGGCGTCATCGGCCATGTTGCCGATCACCAGGGCGGGAACCGCGATGTCGTTGCCGCAGTCCACCCCGTCGCCGTTCGCGTCGTCGTAGCTCCACTGCGACAGCCAGCTGCGCAGCGTGCAGAACCGCGCGAGGCCGACCGGGCTCATGTTCACCACCTGCGGATCGCCCAGATAGCAGCTGCCGGGAGTGCGGTCGTTGGGGTCCACGGTCGGGTCCAGCCAGCGCGGGTCGGCCATGGTGCCGTGCACGACGAACGCGAATTCGTCCTCGGGGCGCCCGGCGGCCTTGAGCTCGGCCAGCTTCGCCTTGACCCAGGCGGTGATCCGGCGGTTCCGGTCGATCTGGGCGGCCCGGTAGCGGTCCAGGAATTCTTGGGTGTACGGCGGCTGGTTGGGGTTGTCCGGGTTGTAGAGATCGAGTTCCGGGTCGCGTTTGGTCGGATCGGATTCGTCGAGGATCGAGGCGTCCAGCCACTCGGTCATGGTGCCGTGCCGGCTGATGTGTGCCGCCAGCAGCATGACACCGTCGGCGGGGACCAGCCCCAGCGTGGTCAGGTCGGGGCCGTCACCGGACGGGCTGGATGTCACCGTCGGATGCTGCGCCTGCTGCTGGTAGAACAGCGACAGCGAGCCGCCGCCGCTCCAGCCGGCCAGCACCACCTTGGAGTAGCCGAGCCGGTTCTTGGCATCCTTGATGCATTCGCCGAGGTCTTCGACCACTTTTTCCATCAGAAGGGCGGAGTCGGTGCCGCGGAATCGGCTGTTGCAGTAGATGACGTGATGGCCGGCGCGGGCCAGCGCGTTGACCATCGGCAGGTAGGCGCCCCCGCCGATCGGGTGCATGAACACCAGGACGGTATCGCTCGGCGCGTCCTTGGGCCGCAGCAGGTAACTCTCCAGCACCACCAGCTCGGCGACGCCGCCGTAGACGTCACGGACACCCGAATTATTCTGGTAGGCAATCAGATAGGGGATGCGGTCGTAGTCGTGCTTGGCGGTCATGCGTGCTGTCCTAGGTCGTGGGCGAGAACTTCCGGTGACGGGGTCAGCCGGCGGCGGGTGTCGATGGCGACGACCTGCCAGTCGACGCGCTGGTAGTCGTCGAACTTGCGCCGGGCCCGTTCGCGCGCCTTCTCCGGGGCGCCGTGGTGCACGCCCTGCGGCGCATGGCTGATCAGGCCCGGCGGCATCGGAATCCCGTAGAGCGACCCGCCGTGGAAGAACGCGATCTCGTCGTAGTCGACGTTGCGGTGATACCAGGGGGTGCGCTCGGTGCCCGGCACCCCTTCGGCGGGTTTGGGCAGGAAGTTCATCACGTACACCCCGGTGGCCTGCATGAACAGGTGCACCGTCGGGGGCAGGTGCACGGAATCGGAGGTGACGACGTTGTAGTCGGCGATGTTGAAGGTGAACGCGAAGTTGTCGCCGCGCCAACCTTCCACGTCGATCGGATTATGCTGGTAGACAAGCGATGTCATCTCGACGCCATTGATAGGCCGGTGGATGAGCCTGACTTCGTAGGCATCTCGCCCGTCGTCCTCCAGCGGGGTCGGCTCGGGGATCACCGCCTGCGACGGGTCGAACGGGAAGTGCCGGCCCAGTGGGCCCGGTGGTGGGACCCGGAATTCGTCGGTGGCCTCGATCAGCAGCAGGGTCGTCTCGGTGGCCGGCAACTGACGCCAGGTGGTGGCCTTGGGCAGATACACCCAGTCGCCTTGCCGGTAGTCCAGGGGACCGAACTCGGTTTCCAATCGTCCGGTGCCGGCGTGCACGAAGCACAACAGGTCACCGTCTACGTAGCGGACGTGAAACGGCATCTCCGCCGAGCGCCGGGACAGCGAGATGCAGCAGTCGTTGTTGTCGAACAGTCGCAGGGGGTGTCCGGCGGGGTCGGTGGCGTCGGCGGGTTGCAGCTGCGAGGCCAGGACGTCGATGGGGCGCAGCGGACCCTGGGCGCGGTAGGCGGTCGGGTCGTGCCGCCGGTACATGTTGGCGGTGCGGCCGGTGAACCCGCCGCGGCCCAGCTCGTCGTCCTTCAGGCCGTCCAGATCGGCGTGCAGGCGCTGGGGAGTGGTGCCTTTGCGCAGGTGAACGAAGGATTCCATCGGCGGCTCCCGACTGATCGACCAAAAGTAAAAGCGATATTACTTTTTGTTTAGAGCGGGGGCAACCGCCGGACGGCCCGGATTCTCCCGCCGAGCCGGCTCGTGATCGCAAAGGACGCCGGTGCACTCGGGGATCAACAGGTGATGACGTAGCCGGGGTCGGTGGTCGCGTTCAGCCACTTGCCATAAGCGTTGCCGCCCGCAGCGCGGACGGCGCTGCACACCTGCGCCCGGGTCGTGCCGGCCGGCTTGAATACCGCGTATATGGGATTGCCGGCGTCGGTAGCTTGCCTCAGGGACGGGCAGCTGGTGTCGGTGCGCAGGTAGAACGCTCCAGGGTGCGCGTCGAGCAGGCGTTGCACACCCGCCGCATACAGCCCCGGGGTGGTGACCGACCCGAGGATGACAACTCCCTGGCCGTCGCAGCTTGGAAAACTGATCGGCGTGCCCAGCCCGAGGTCACCCGGACGAGTCCCCGCCCTGGTCGTGTCACGAGGGGAAGGGGGGATCAGCGGCGGTGCCGCCTGCCTGGTGACCGTTATCGGTGGCGGTGCGGCCTGGGTGACAGTGACCGGCGGTGCCGCGGGGCGGGTGACGGTCGCGACAGGCTCTTGATAATCGGCCGGTGTTGAGGGCGCGGCCGGCGGTGTCGGGGCGTCGTGCACCGAACTCGGCTGTGCCAGCCGGGCACCGACGAAGGCGACCATGCCGACCGCTGCCAGTGCGGCGATGCTGCCGCCGGTCAGCGCCACCTTCCGGGGGATGGTAAGGGAATCGGCTGGTGCGTCAGCGACTTTCCCGGCGACACCAGGCTTCGCCGCGGACGCGGCATTCGCGGCGCCGCGTGTGTTTTCGCCCGGAGCAGCGCCGCCCGCCGCGTACCGCTCCAGCATCGTCGCGAATTCGCGGCAACTTCCGAACCGTTCGGAGGGTTCTTTGGCCATCGCCTTGGCGAGTACGTCATCCATCGGAGCAAGGCCGACGCGCAAGTTTCCCGCCCTCGGCGGCGGCGCTGAAAGATGGGCGGCGAGAACCGCGGCCGGATTGGTGTCAGCAAACGGCGGTCTACCACTCAAGAGGTGAAAGGCGGTGCAGGCCAGGGCGTACTGATCGGCACGGCCGTCGAGGGGACGGCCCATGAGTTGTTCGGGCGCGGCGTAGTCGACGGTTCCAATGGCGACGTTGGTGGCGGTCAATCCGCTGATTTCATCTGTATCGCGGGCGATCCCGAAGTCTGCCAAGACAATGCGACGGTCGGCGGATCCCGGCTCGGAGATGAGAATATTCGCGGGTTTGACGTCTCGGTGCAGCAGTTTTCGCTGGTGGGCGTAATCGAGCGCGTCGGCGATCGCGGTGACTATCTTGAGCGCATCGTCGACCGGCATTCCGTAACGGTGGTGGTCCCGCAGCAGGCGCGCGGCATCGGTACCGGCCACATAGTCCATGGTGATCCACAACTGGTCGTTGTATTCTCCGCGGTCGTGGATCTCCACGATGTGGGGATGCCAGAGTGAGGCGGCGATGTCGGCCTCACGTGCGAATCGTCGTCTGTATGCCGGGTCGGCACTGATGTCGGCGGGCAGCACCTTCAGCGCTTCCTGGCGCGGCAGTCGGGGGTGCTGTACGAGGTAGACCTCGCCCATTCCGCCGGTACCGAGAGGCCGCAGGATGCTGTATCCGGCGAACCTTTCACCATCGGTCAGTGGCATAGGCGGAATGGTATCGAGACCCCCGGACATGGAACCCGATCATGGACTCCAGCCGACATTGCCGGTGAGGTCACCAGATCCTCGGCGGGTGTCCGTATGGTGGCGGGCATGGACGCAGGCCGACGGCAGTTGCTGCAATTATGCGGCGGGTTGGGACTGGCCGTTGCACTGGGGGCATGCTCGCAGCGGACGAGGGCCCGGCAGGGAGCCGAGCCCGAAACCCCCGTGAACTCAGTGCCGTTGACGGACGCCGGCGGTCCCCCCGAAACCGTCGCTGCGCCGCAGAGCGTGCCTCCACCGGTCGCCGAGCCGACGCCGCCCTCGGGCGTGTTGCTGTGCCGCGAAGCCTGGGGTGCCCGGCCGGCACTGCCCGGTGGGCGGCCGCACCGGATCACCCGGATGACGATCCACCATTCCGGCGTCGTCTTGAGTGACAATCGCACCATCGCCGAGCGACTCCGCCAACATCAGCGATACCACCAGGACGAGCACGGCTGGATCGACATCGCCTACCATGTCGGAATCGACCTCGACGGCAACATTTTCGAGCTGCGCGATACCGGCCTGATCGGCGATACCGCAACGGATTACGATCCGGCCGGGCACTTCCTCGTACTGTGCGAAGGGAATTTCGACGAGCAGGCTGTCCCAGAGGCTCAACTTGAAAGTGTCGCACTGGTATTGGCGTGGGCGGCACAGACCTTCCAGATCCGCACCGATACCTTGGCCAGTCACCGGGACTTGACGTCCGGCACGTCCTGCCCGGGTGCGGACTTGCAAGCCTACGTCGTGTCCGGTGAAATCCGGCGCAGAGTAGATGATCTCGCAGGCGGCGGCCCGATCGGCCTGGAGTGGAAGTGCGGCCATGAAGGGGCTGCGATCATGGCCGCCATCGAGGCTGGTCGGTGAACGAGCGATCCTACTTCAGCTCGGCCGACGACAGGCCCAACAGCCGGCGGGCCACCACCAACTGCTGAATCTGTTGGGTGCCCTCGAAGATGTCGAGAATCTTCGAGTCGCGGCCCCACTTCTCCAGCAGCGTCTGCTCCGAGTAACCGGTGGTGCCCGCCAGCTCGACGGTCTTGAGGGTGACGTCGGTGGCCATCCGGCCGGCCTTGGCCTTGCCCATCGACGCCTCTTTGGAGTTGGGGATGTTGTTGTCGGCCTGCCACGCCGAGCGCAGCGTCAGCAGGTACGCCGACTCCCAGTCGGCCTCCATCCGAAGGAACTCGGCGGCCGGGGCGCTCTGCGCGTGGGCCGGCTTGTCGTACGAGATCTCCACACCGGCGTCGGTGAGGATCTTGCGCAGCTCCTCCAGGGCCGCCCGCGCCACCCCGAGCGCCATCGCCGCGACGATCGGCCGGGTGTTGTCGAAGGTCTCCATGACTCCGGAGAAGCTCTTCTCGGTGTTGATCTCCGGGCTGCCCAGCAGGTTGTCCTTGGGGATGCGGGCGTTGTCGAACCGGATCACCGCGGTGTCGGAGGCCTTGATGCCCAGCTTGTGCTCGAGGCGTTCCACGGTGACGCCGGGGTGCTCACGCGGCACGATGAACGACTTGATCGCCGCGCGCCCCAACGACTTGTCCAGCGTCGCCCACACCACGATGTGGGTGGCCCGCGAGCCGGCGGTGACGAAGATCTTCTCGCCGTTGATCACATACTCATCGCCGTCCAGGGTGGCCGTCGTGCTCACCGCGGCCGAGTCGGAACCGAAGCTCGGCTCGGTGATCGCCATCGCGGCCCACACCTTGCCGAGGCGTTCGAGCTGTTCGTCGGTGGCCACGCCCGAGATCGCCGCGTTGCCCAGCCCCTGGTAGGGCACCGACAGCATCAAAGCGACGTCGCCCCAGCTCATCTCGAGAACCTGCAACAGCGCGGCCATGTTGGCGCCGTTGCGGTTGCCCTCTTTGCCCTCGGATTCGCGGAACGCCTCGGCCCCGGCCAACGCGTTACCGCCGGCCTTCGACACCCCCTCGAACAGCGTCTCGAGCGTGTCGAGTTCGACCGGGTAGGCGTGCTCGCGCTGGTCATACTTGCGCGAGATCGGGCGCAGCATCTCGGCGGCGCCGGCGTGCGTCATCTCGATGACATTCTGCAGCTTCTTGGGGAGTTCCAGATTGATTGCCATGTCAGGTCTTTCAGATCGTTATCGGTGGGAATGACGTGGACTCAGATGACCAGGACGCCCTCGGCGACGCCGATGGCCCGCAGGTCGCGGTACCAGCGCTCGACCGGGTGTTCCTTGACGTAGCCGTGACCGCCGAGCAGCTGCACGCCGTCCAGGCCGATCTGCATGCCCTTGTCGGTGGCGATCCGCTTGGCCAGCGCGGCCTCTCGGATGAACGGCAGACCCTGCTCGGCACGAGCCGCCCCGCGCCAGGCCATCAGCCGCAGGCCGTCGAGTTCGATGGCGATGTTGGCGCACATGAACGCCACCGACTGCCGGTGGGCGATCGGCTCGCCGAAGGCGTGGCGCTCCTTGATGTAGGGCATCACGTAGTCGAGCACCGCGTGGCTGGTACCGACCGCCAGCCCGGCCCAGCCCAGGCGCGACAGCGCGATCGCCTCGGAGTAGTCGGAATCGGTCGCAGCGTCCTCGCCGAGGCGGGCGGTCAGCGGCACCGACACCTTGTTCAGCTCGATCTGGCCCAGTGCCGCGGCGCGGATCCCCATGCTCGGGTCGGCCTTGACGGTCAGGCCCTGGGCCGAGGACTCCACGATGAACAGCGCCGGCTTGCCGTTGAGTTGGGCGGCCACGATGAACAACTCGGCGTTCGCCGCCGCCGGCACCAGGGACTTGACGCCGTCCAGCCGGTAGCCGCTGGGGGTGCGCACGGCGGTGGTCTTGAGGTTGGTGGGGTCGAACAGCGGCTGCGGTTCGGTGATGGCCACGCACGCCTGGGGGACGTTCTCACCGGCGAACTCCGGCAGGTAGGTGGCCTGTTGGTCGGCGCTTCCCCAGTGCGTCAGCGCGGCGGCCACACCGCCCGGCGCCAGGATCGGCAGCGCCAGGCCCATGTCGCCGTAGGCCAGGGCCTCGGCGACCAGCACGTTGGTGATCGCGGAGCGGTGTGCGGCGATCCCGTCGAAGTCCTCGGGGATGTTGATCGCGGTGATCCCCAGTTCGGCGGCCTTGCCGATCAGTTCGGGCGGGTAGTCGGCGGCCTCGTCGGCGTCGTGGGCGGCCGGGCGCAGAATCTCCGCGGCGAACTCATCGACCGTCTCGACGATCATCTGCTGCTCGTCGTCGGGGGTCAGGTCGAAGTAGTCTTTGCCGCTCGCCTTGAGCCGGGTGGGGGCCTTGCCCAGGGTCTGGACCCGCTTGAACTCGCGGCCGGTGGCCCCGGCCACCGAGAAGACGGTCTTGACCCCATAGTTCAGGGTCCGGTTGAGGGGGTTGCGCAGGTTATGCCGGTCCAGGAACTCTCGGCTGACCAGGGGGGTGACCAGAGCCAGGGCGGTCGCGATCGGGGTGCGCTTGGGCTTCTCCAGGCCGATCGCGCTCGAGCGGGTCGACCGCTTGTTCTTGGAGCCGGGGGTGACGGATGCGGTGTCAGTCATGTCAGGGCCTCACTGAAAGTGAAAAGTATCGGTGAGACCACCTTACTCCGAAGTAAGATGACTCGATAGTAAGGTGTGACGAATTCGTCAGCGGGCGCCCACCGCGGTGCCCCTAACCCGCGGTCAGGCGGCCCAGAGTCGGCTCGTGCAACAGGGCGTTGGCGGCCACCGCGCTGCCGCCGTGCGGGCCCGGGGCGCCACTCAGATCGGTGAACGTCCCGCCTGCCTCGCGCACCAGTACATCCAGGGCGGCCAGGTCCCACACCGACACCGCCGGTTCGATGACGACGTCGACGGCGCCCTCGGCCAGCAGGCAGTAGGCCCAGAAGTCGCCGTAGGACCGCACCCGCCACACCGCGTCGGTCAAGTCGAGGAACTGCTCGCGCAGACCGCGCAGGGCCCAGGTCGTCAGGCCGGCGAACGACAGGCTGGCCGAGTCCAGGTCGCCCACCGCCGACACCGACAGTCGTCGCGCCGGGCCGTCACCGAACGTGCCGAACGCGCCCTGGCCTTCGGCGGCCCACCATCGCCGGCTCAGCGCGGGGGCGCTGATGACTCCGATGCGCGGCACGCCGTCGATGAGCAGCGCGATCAGGGTGGCCCAGACCGGGACGCCCCGCACGAAGTTCTTGGTGCCGTCGATCGGATCGATGATCCACTGGCGGCCGCTGAAAGACGTTGTGCCGCCGAACTCCTCGCCGAGGATCTCATCGTTGGCCCGGTCGGCGGCCAGCATCTCGCGCAGCGCGGTCTCGACCGCCTGGTCGGCGTCGGTGACGGGGGTGAGGTCCGGTTTGGTGTCCACCCGCAGGTCCAGTGCGCCGAAGCGGGCCAGGGTGATCGAGTCCGCCCGGTCGGCCAGGGCCAACGCCAGGGTCAGGTCCTCGTGGAGATCGGGGTCGAGATTGTCGTTGCTCTGCGCCATGGCTGCAGTCCTACCATGGCCTGATGTGGGAGATGTGGGCGCTGCTGTTGCTGTTGGCGATTCTGGCGGTGTTCCTGGCGCCGCGGTTCTTCCGGCCCGGACCGGGCGGCGGGGCGCAGGAGGGCACCCTGCTGGTCACCGGTGTCAGTCCGCGACCCGACGTCGACGGGGTGCAGTACGTCACGATCACCGGCGTGCTGAACGGACCCACGTTGGATGAGCACGAGGTCTATCAGCGCCTGGCGGTCGACGTGGCCAACTGGCCGCGCATCGGCGAATTGCTGCCGGTGGTGTACTCGCCGCGCAACCCCGACAACTGGAATCTGGTAGCCCCACCATCCCCCGGGGAGTGAATCGGCCGGCGGCGTCGCGTCGGGAACTCTTGCGCGCGTCGCAGCACGCTCCCCGCTCAGCCGCGCCCGACCCGAAGCATCTCGGCGACGCTGACCAGCTTGACCCGGGGCCGGCCGTGCGGCTCCCCGCTGGATCGCTCGTGGGCGTCGATCAGCTGCCAGTGCTCGCCGGTCACCAGGTCGGGCTGGCGTGACAGCAGCCACTTGAGCAGCTGCACATCGCGGTCCGCGTCGACATCGGGCAACTCGGCTGCTGCTGCCCGAGCGGCCAGGTCGGCGGCGAGTGTATCGACGGTGGCCTGCGAGTCGCTCTTGTTGGAACCGATCACCCCCGAGGGCCCGCGCTTGATCCACCCGACCACGTACTGGTTGCGGGTGCCCTCGATACGGCCGTCGGTGTGCGGAATGGTGCAGCTGCGCTCGTCGAACGGCAGACCCGGCGTCGGCACCCCGCGGTAGCCGACCGCGCGCACCACCAGATCGACCGGCAGCACCTCGCGCTCCCCGGTGTCGCGGGCGCTGACCCTGCCGTCTTCGTCGGTGACCAGCTCGTTGCGGCCCAGGACGATCTCCTGGACCCGGCCCTCGCCGCGGATCTCGATCGGGGAGGTGCGGAACCGGAACACGATCCGGCGGTTGCCCGGATGCTGTTCGCGGCCGACGTAACCGCTGAGCACCTTGAAGTTCGCCTTGGCGTGTTTGCCGGAGGCGTCGACGTCGGACTCGGTGATGCCGTCTAACTCTTCGGGTTCGATCACCACGTCGACGCCCTCGAGGCTTTTCATCTCGCCCAGTTCTCGTAGTTCGGGGCTGGTGAAGGTGGCCTGCAGCAGCCCGCGCCGGCCGATGATCACCACCTCTTCGATACCGCGCGGGTGCAGCAGTTCCAGCGCGTGGTCGGCGATGTCGGTGCTCCGCAGCTCGTCGGGGTCGCTGACCAGAATGCGGGCCACGTCCAGGGCCACGTTGCCGTTGCCGATCACCACCGCGCGCTTACCGCTCAGGTCCGGAGTCATGTCGGTGTAGTGCGGGTGGCAGTTGTACCAGCCGACGAAGTCGACGGCCGCGAGGCTGCCGGGCAGGTCTTCGCCCGGGATACCGAGGTGGCGGTCGGACTGTGCTCCCACGGCGTAGATCACCGCGTCGTAGCGTTCGGCAAGTTCTGCGGGCTGGACGTGTTCGCCGACGGCGATGTTGCCGAAGAACCGGAATCGGGGATCGGCGGCGGTCTTCTCGAACTGCGCACTGATCGACTTGATCTTCGGGTGATCGGGTGCCACGCCGGAGCGCACCAGACCCCACGGCGTGGGCAGCATCTCCAGCATGTCGACGCGCACATCGACCTCGCCGCCCGCGGCCAGCTTGAGCAGGGAGGCCGCGGCGAAATACCCGGACGGACCGGAGCCGACGATCGCGACGTGGTAGGGCCGCATCCTCGAACCTTCTTTCCTGTGGGGAAGTCGTACATGCACCGGCTTAACCCCGATGCTAGAGGTCGACCCCCGACGGCCGCCGGTAACCTCGGTAAACGTGGAACCCGACCGCCAGCCTGAGATCGCCGCCCTCGACACCACCTTGACCACGGTGGAGCGGGTGCTAGACGTCGACGGCCTGCGCAGCCGCATCGACAAGCTCGAACACGAGGCATCCGACCCGAACCTGTGGGACGAGCAGACCCGCGCCCAGCGGGTGACCAGTGAGTTGTCGCACGCCCAGGGGGAGTTACGCCGGGTGGAGGAGCTGCGCCGGCGCCTGGATGACCTGCCGGTGCTCTACGAACTGGCGGCCGAGGAGGAGGGCCAGGCCGCCGCCGATGCGGTGGCCGAAGCCGACGCCGAGCTGGTCTCGCTGCGGGCCGACGTCGAGGCGATGGAGGTTCGCACCCTGCTCTCCGGTGAGTACGACGAACGCGAGGCGCTGGTCACGATCCGCTCCGGGGCGGGCGGTGTGGACGCCGCGGACTGGGCGGAGATGCTGATGCGGATGTACGTCCGCTGGGCCGAGCAGCACAAGTACGGCGTCGAGGTGTTCGACATCTCCTACGCCGAGGAGGCCGGGATCAAGAGCGCGACGTTCGCGGTGCACGCCCCGTTCGCCTACGGCACGCTCTCGGTGGAGCAGGGCACCCACCGGCTGGTGCGGATCAGCCCGTTCGACAACCAGAGCCGCCGGCAGACGTCGTTCGCCGAGGTCGAGGTGCTGCCGGTGGTGGAGACCACCGACCACATCGACATCCCCGAAGGTGACGTCCGGGTCGACGTCTACCGCTCCAGCGGCCCCGGCGGGCAGTCGGTGAACACCACCGACTCGGCGGTGCGCCTCACCCACATTCCGACCGGGATCGTGGTCACCTGCCAGAACGAGAAGTCCCAGTTGCAGAACAAGGTGTCGGCGATGCGGGTGCTGCAGGCGAAGTTGTTGGAGCGCAAGCGTTCCGAGGAACGCGCCGAGCTCGACGCGCTCAAGGGCGACGGCGGCAGCTCGTGGGGCAACCAGATGCGCTCCTATGTGCTGCACCCCTACCAGATGGTCAAGGACCTGCGCACCGAGTACGAGGTCGGCAATCCGGCCGCGGTGCTCGACGGCGATATCGACGGATTCCTGGAAGCCGGAATCCGGTGGCGCAACAGGCCCGAAGGCGACTGAGTTCATGGTTTTGGCCTTCTCGCCGGGACAGCGCTGGCACGCCCTGTGGCGCAGTGAGATCGGTGAGTGGGTCATCACCAAGGGACTGCGGATCGTCCTGTTGTTGATCGGGGCGGTGTTGGCGTCGCGGTTCATCACCTGGGCCGCACGCCGCGTCACCCGCCGGCTCGAGCTCGGCTTTCAGGCCAGCGACGCGCTGGTGCGCTCGGAGGCGTCCAAGCACCGGCAGGCCGTCGCCTCGGTGATCTCCTGGGTGTCGGTGGCCATGCTCGCCGTGGTGGTCGCCGTGGAGATCACCGCAATCCTCGACGTCCCGGTCGGATCCTTGGTGGGACCGGCCGCGGTGATCGGTGGCGCCCTGGGGTTCGGCGCCCAGAAGCTGGTGCAGGACCTGCTCAGCGGCTTCTTCATCATCACCGAAAAGCAGTACGGCTTCGGTGATCTGGTGCAGCTGAGCATGGTCGGGGCGTCGGTGGAGGCGCTCGGCACCGTAGAGGACGTGACGCTGCGGGTGACCAAGCTGCGCACCGCCGACGGCGAAGTGTTCACCGTCCCCAACGGCAACATCGTCCGCTCGCTGAACCTGTCCAAGGACTGGGCGCGCGCCGTCGTCGACATCCCCATTCCCACCAGCGCCGACCTGAACCGGGTCAACGAGGTACTGCACCAGGTCTGTGAGAACGCGCGCGAGGCCGACGCCCCACTGCGGGATCTGCTGTTGGATCAGCCGTCGATCATGGGGGTGGAAAGCATCGAACTCGGCGTCGTCAATCTGCGGATGGTGGCCCGCACCTTGCCCGGCAAGCAATTCGAGGTGGGACGCCGGCTGCGCATCCAGGTGGTGCGGGCACTGGCATCGGCCGGCGTCGTCACCGCGGGTGAGGTCAAGCCGGGGGAGGCCTCGTGACACTGAGCCCGAAGAAGCCGGAGGCCACCCGCGACGCGGCGAAGCGGCGCTGGCCGGTGCACCTGTTCAATGGCCGGATCCGCACCTCGACCGTGGTGCTGATCATCGCGTTCGTCGCGGTGTGGTGGGTCTACGACACCTACCGCACGGAGCCGACACCACCGGCCGCCCCGCAGGTGGTGCCGCCCGGGTTCATCCCCGACCCGGCCTATACCTGGGTGCCGCGCACCAGGCTGCAGCAGCCCCCGGTGACCATCACCGAGACGGTCACCCCCACCCCGACCACGACCGAGGCGCCACCGACGCCCGAGGCACCGACACCGTCCCCGGAGCCCGCCTTCCCGTTCTGCCCACCGCTGTGTCCGCCGCCCGCCCTCGCTCCGCCCGAGCC